>NZ_JABFAW010000009.1:676695-745215 GCF_017168375.1 Kocuria sp. KRD140 | reverse complement strand
GGGTGAGGGTGGTCCGTGCTACGGGGTCGCGGTGGGCGGCTGATTGGCTGCAGCGTTGGTCACTGACGGATCGCTGTGCTCGGAGCTCCAGCTGGCGAGGATGCGCAGCTTCTCCAGGTCGGTGGATGACGCCCTCGGTAGCGCTGGTGAGCCGACCCTGCTCTAGGTGCCTGCCCGCACCCCGCGGTGCACGCGGCGCGCACCCCAGGCCGTGAGGCCGATGCAGAACAGCGCACCCACCCCGAGTGCCGCGGCGCGGACCCGCTGGCCGGTGACCATCGAGTCCGTCACCCCGCTGTCCCCGTAGGAGCCGGGTTCGCCCGTCTCCACGACCGTCAGGTGACCGTTCTGCTCCGCGAGCAGGGCGTCCACCTCCCGCGGGAAGTCGGAGTCCTGGACACCCGTCTGGGTGCCGCGGAACGTGATCTGGTTCCCCTCGGTCTTCTTGACGGGATCGTCGAGCCGGTTGTCGAACGGGTAGCGTCCGGTCAGCTCGTTCTTGGGCATGATGCCCGCGTAGATCCCGTTGTAGTCCTGGGTCACGAGGTCCTTGGTGAGCGTCTGGTACGTCCCGGAGACGACCATCGACTCCCCCGCCCACTCCTCCAGCCGGGAGGCCTTGTCGAAGGACAACGCCGAGGCCAACCCCAGCGCCAGGGTCATGACTGCCCCCAGCAGCACGATGAGGACGATCCACCATCCTCGGGCACCACCGGGTCGTGTCTCCTGGTCGTGCTCGTCGAAATCGATGAGTTCCTGGGTGTCGTGGCCCACGGTATGACTTCTCCTGGCTGGTGGGGGGGTGATCAGCTTCGGATCTCGGCGCCGTGCTCGCGGTGGGCGGCACTCACGGCGTCCTGGCGGGCTTCGGAGGCCTCGTCCGCGGTGAGGGTGCGGTCCGCAGCCCGGAACCGCAGGGCGATCGCCACGGACTTCTTGCCCTCGGGGATGCCCTTGCCCGCATACACGTCGAAGACCTCGGCGGACTCGAGCAGCTCGCCCGCACCGCGGCGCACTGTGGCCAGCAGGTCCGCGGCGGGGACGTCCGCGTCCACCACGAGTGCGACGTCCTGGGTGGCCGCGGGGTAACCCGAGATCGCCTGCGCGGTGACCGCCGAGGCCTCACGATCGAGCAGCGCCGAGAGGTCGAGTTCCACGGCGCACGTGCGCTCGGGCAGACCCTGGGCCGCGACGAGCTTGGGGTGCAGCTCTCCCGCCATACCGATCACGGCGCCGTCCTGAGTGCTCAGCTGCGCAGTGCGCCCGGGGTGGAACGCGTGATGCGAGCCCTGGGTGACCCTCAGCTCCACGCCCACGCTGCGTGCGGCGAGCACGGCGACGTCGAGCGCGTCCTGCCAGTCCAGGGTGCGCGGCGCAACCCACGGGCCTGCAGCGGCGTCGTGCCCCGTGAGCACCGCGGCGAGCCTGCGCGGCTGGTCGGGGACGGCGGCGTCGAGCCGTTCGAGCTCCGGAGCGGCCGGGCGCACGCCGAGCGGCGGGATGGGCTGGGTGTCCGGGGTGTAGCCGTCCGCGAGGAACACGTGGCCCATCTCGTAGAGGGCCAGGTCCCGCAGTCCGCGCGAGTGGTTGCGCTTGAGCACCTCGAGCAGCCCGGGCAGGATGCTCACCCGCAGCAGGGACTGGGCCTCGCTGATGGGGTTCGCGAGCTTGATCGACGCCACGTGCTCACCGTCCGCGCTGCCCCACAGGTCGTTGTCCGCCTGGGACACGAACGGGTAGCTGAGCACCTCGGTGAGCCCGGCGGCCGCGAGCGTATTGGCCACGCGGCGTCGTGCGGCCTGCGAGCGCGTGAAGCCGCGCCCGGGAGGCGCCACGGGAAGGCGATCGGGGATCTTGTCGTAGCCGTCCAGACGCGCGACCTCCTCGACGAGGTCCTCCTTCTCGAGCAGATCCGGGCGCCACGACGGCGGGACCACGGTCCAGC
This sequence comes from Kocuria sp. KRD140, assembly GCF_017168375.1. NCBI lineage: Bacteria > Bacillati > Actinomycetota > Actinomycetes > Micrococcales > Micrococcaceae > Kocuria > Kocuria sp. KRD140. The sequence continues at coordinate 743,270 of NZ_JABFAW010000009.1, read as the reverse complement.
CGTCCGCGGTCTCCGTGACCTCGGCACCGATGGCCACGAGGCTGCGCTCGACGACCTCTGGAGAGTAGTCCACTCCAACGCGCGCCGCAGGGTAGCCCGCGGGCAGCTCGATCGCGGCGGGGCGGTCCGTGTGGTCCACGTCCGTGACCCGCCCGGAGTCCGTGCCGCCGGCCAGCTCCACGAGGAGGTCGACGACGCGCTGCGCAGCAACCGGCGCGAGCTGCGGGTCCACGCCGCGCTCGTATCGCTTGGACGCCTCCGAGGGAAGCTTGTGTCGGCGGGCGGTGCGGGCGATCGAGACCTCGTCGAAGCGCGCGGCCTCCACGAGCACGCGCGTGGTGTTCTCCCCGACCTCGGTCGCGGCACCGCCCATGACGCCGGCGAGGCCCACGGGACCGGACTCGTCCGCGATCACGAGGTCCTCGGTGTTCAGCTCACGGGACTTGTCGTCCAGCGTGGTCAGCTTCTCGCCGGCCCGCGCACGGCGCACGGTAATCCCGCCCTGCAGGGTGTCCGCGTCGTAGTTATGGATCGGCTGGCCGTACTCGAGCATCACGTAGTTGGAGATGTCCACGGGCAGGCTCAGGGAGCGGATCCCGGCCAGGCGCAACCGCGACACGAGCCACTGCGGGGACGGGATGGATGGATCCACGTTCTCCACGATGCGCACCGCGAAGCGGTTGCACCCGGCGCGGCCGTGGATCGGGGCGTCGTCGGACACGGTCACGGGGAACCCGTCCTCGGTGGACGCGGGCACCCGCGGCGCGAGCTCCGCCACGGGATCCGTGAACGGTGCGCGCACCGCGTGGCAGTACTCGCGGGCGATCCCGCGGATCGAGAACGCGTACCCGCGGTCCGGGGTCACGTTGACCTCCGCCGCCGAGTCGTAGAGACCCAGCAGCTCCAGGGCGTCGGAGCCGATCTCGGGGTTCAGCCCGATCCGAGACAGCACCAGGATGCCGTCGTGGTCGTCGCCAATGCCGAGCTCGCGCACGGAGGCGATCATGCCTGCCGAGATGTGGCCGTAGGTCTTGCGCGCGGAGATCCGGAAGTCACCCGGCAGCACCGCACCCGGAAGGGCGACGACCACCTTGTCACCCACCGAGAAGTTGTGGGCACCGCAAATGATTCCCTGGACGCCCGAGGGGTCGATGCCCTTGCCCGTCAGCGTCTGCTCATGGCCCTCCGGCACCACGCGCACGGAGCACCAGTTCACGGTCTTGCCGTTGGAGTGGGTCTCGGGCTCCATGGAGAGCACCTGGCCCACCACGATCGGACCGGAGAGGGAGTCGGAGGGGCGGTGGACGTCCTCCTCCTCAAGACCCACCTTCACGAGGGTGGCCAGGACGTCCTCCGCGGCGGCGTCCTCGGGAACGGGCGCGTACTCGCGCAGCCATGACAAAGGAACTCGCATTGCTCTAGATCTCCATCCCGAAGTGTTCGCTGAAACGGACGTCGCCCTCGACCATGTCGTGCATGTCCGGGACGTTGTTGCGGAACATCAGGGTCCGCTCGATGCCCATGCCGAACGCGAACCCCGAGTAGCGCTCGGGGTCGATCCCCGCGGCCCGCAGCACGTTGGGGTGCATCATGCCGCAGCCACCCCACTCAATCCACCGCGGTCCGCCCTTGGCGGTGGGGTGCCACACGTCCAGCTCCGCGGAAGGTTCGGTAAAGGGGAAGTAGTTGGGCCGCAACCGGATCGCGGCCTCCGGGCCGAACATGGTGCGCGCGAAGTGGGTGAGGGTGCCCTTGAGGTCCGCCATGGACAGCCCTTCGTCCACGGCGATGCCCTCCACCTGGTGGAACACCGGGGTGTGGGTCGCGTCCAGTTCATCCGTGCGGTAGGTCTTGCCCGGGCACACCACATACACCGGCAGCTCGCGCTCCAGCAGCGAGCGCATCTGCACCGGCGAGGTGTGGGTGCGCAGCACCAGGTGTGACGACGGCGGGTCCACGAAGAACGTGTCCTGCATCTGCCGCGCCGGGTGGTCCGGCTTGAAGTTCAGCGAGTCGAAGTTGAACCACTCGTGTTCGAGCTCCGGTCCCTCCGCGACCTCCCAGCCCATGCCCACGAAGATGTCCCCGATGTGGTCCATCAGGTTGGTCAGGGGGTGCCGTCCGCCCAGCCGACGACGCCGCGTGGCCGCCGTGACGTCCACCGCTTCCTCCACGAGGATGCGGGCATCCCTCTCCTCCTCGAGCACGGTGGCGCGTGCCGCGAGCGCCTTGTTCACGCGTCCGCGGGCCTGCCCCACCAGCTTGCCCGCGGTGGCCTTGGCGGCCTTGTCCAGCCCACCGATCGCACGGTTGGCCAGCGCCAGCGGGGATTTCTCCCCCGTGTGGGCCAGGCGAACGGTCTTCAGCTCGGAGAGGTCGGCGGCGGCCTCGATCTCACGCAGTGCGTGCTCGAGGGCGGCCGTCACCCCGGCCTCGTCGGTGGGGTCCACCGCGGCGGACGGTGTGGTCTCGGACATGGTTTCTCGCGTTCCTACTGGCGGACGGTGTTCTCACGAGCTCGCTCCCCCGGTGGGTGAGCCGCTTTTCGTGCAAATGCCCGCAGCGTGGCCGGTGCGGGCAGGGTCAGTCTAGTGGAGGACCCATGGCGTCCGCTGACCCGGCGGGGTCATGGGGCGAGCTGTCCCAGCAATGCCCGCACGATCGGAAGGTCCGCCGGGATCCACGGCAAGGCCAGTAGGGCGTCGGGGTCGCTCGACGGAACCCACCGCACGGCTAGGTGATCGGTGCCCACCACGGGTGTATCCGCAGTGGTTCCGGTCCACACTCGCATCGCGGCCTTCTCGGACAGTGGCCATCCCTGAGCATGGGGGCCTGAGATTTCAGCCAGAAGCTCCACCCGCACCGACAGCTCCTCCGCGCATTCGCGCACGAGTGCGTCCTCGGCGCTCTCCTCCGGTTCCTGCTTGCCGCCCGGGAATTCCCACAGCCCGCGCAATGTCTCGGGGTAGGCGCGCTGGGCGGCGAGGAACGCGGTGGGGTGATGTGCGTCGTCGAGCAGGGCCACCCCGACCACCTGGGTCCGGAAGCGCGCGGGGAGATCGGAAGTCATGGTGTTCAGTGTGTCACCGACAATTCGGACAGCGCGGAGAGAGAAGCGTCAGCGATCGAAAATCCGGCGCTGGGCTTGCGCCGATGCATACAGACACACGGTCGCGGCGGTGGCCACGTTGAGCGATTCGGCGGCCCCGTACAGCGGCACCGCCACAGACAGATCCGCGGCCGCGACCTCCGCTTCCGACAGTCCCTGCGCCTCATTACCGAACAGCCACGCGGTGGGCTGCTCGAGGGGATACGCCACGTCCCCCGAAGAAATGCCCGCGGCGCGCAGCATCGCGGCGTCGGCCAGCTCGGAGACCGTCATGGAGGCATAACCGTCCGCGGCGAGCACACCCATGCCGTGCTCACGAGCCGCCGCGACGACCGCGGCGAGTTCCATGCCCGTGAACACCGGGACGTGGAACAGCGACCCCGCAGAGGAGCGCACGGATTTCGGGTTGAACGGGTCCACGGTGCCGGGAGTGCACAGCACGGCATCTGCGCCGGCGGCGTCCGCGGTACGGATCACGGTGCCGGCGTTACCCGGGTCCTGCACCCGGACCAGCATGCCCACCAGGCGTGCGGCACCGAGGGCGCGAGCGGCGTCGTCAGAGGAGCCCGATGCCTCAGACGCGTCCAAAGCAGAGGAAGGGAAGCGGCACACCGCCAGCATCCCCTGCGGCGTGACCGCATCGGTCATGGCCGCGAGTACCTCCGGGGTGACCGCCCGGACGAACGCGTCACCGCGGTCGGCGACCGCGGCAAAATCCGCAGCGATCCCCGGATGCCGGTCGAGCTCCTGCAGGGTCACATACACGGCATCGAGCCGCGGCAACCCGGGAGCGGGAGAATCCGCGAGCGCGAGACGGACCGCCTCGCGCACGTTCTGCGGACCCTCGGCGCGGAACAATCCGCGCTTGGAACGCATCGAGCGCCTGGTCAACGCGGTCACGTCCTTGACCCGATCGGCTCGGGGGTTGGACAGCAACCGGTCTTCCAGGCGCTCGACGAACGTCACAGCGGCACTCAGGCGGCGGTGCGGGGCGCGGAGGTGTCCTCCGGCAGGGCGTCCTTGGCCACGCGGACCAGAGTCGCGAACGCGTTCTCGTCGCTCACGGCCAGCTCGGCCAGCATGCGACGGTCCACCTCGACCTCAGCGGCCTTCAGGCCCTGGATGAAGCGGTTGTAGGTCAGACCGTTCGCGCGGGCGGCGGCGTTGATGCGCTGGATCCACAGCCGACGGAAGTCGCCCTTCTTCTTGCGACGGTCGTTGTAGGAGTAGGTGTACGAGTGGAGCATCTGCTCCTTGGCCTTGCGGTACAACCGGGACCGCTGACCGCGGTAGCCCGAGGCCTTCTCCAGAACTTCACGACGCTTCTTGTGGGCATTGACCGCCCGCTTCACACGTGCCACGTGCGTACTCCTAACGATTCGGTTCCGACCCCTGCCGGAACATGACTACCCGCCGCGCAAACGCGGCGCTGACGAAATGGAAGAGGAAGGGCCTACTTGGCCAGCATCCGCTTGATGGCCTTGGCCTCACCCGGGGTGGAGACGATCTGGTCGCCCGCGAGACGGCGGGTCAGACGCGAGGACTTGTGTTCCAGGTAGTGGCGGCGGTTGGCCTGCTGGCGCTTGACCTTGCCCGAACCGGTGAGCTTGAAACGCTTCTTGGCACCGCTGTGGGTCTTCATCTTCGGCATGGTGACCGTCTCCTTTTACATCGACCGGTGGGGCACACCGGTGGGTCGCGGCACACGGCCGCGACCATGCTGGTGTCGGGCGATCACACGCCCAACGCTGTCAATTCCTGTGCCGCGATTACTTCTTGGCGGGCCCGGGCTTGAACGCCCCGGGCTTCGGTGCCGCGGGCTTGGCCGCCGCGCTCGGCTTCGCGGGTGCGGGCTTCGCACTCGGCTTCGCGCTTGCAGCGGGCTTGGGGCTCGCTGCGGGCTTGGGTGACGACGCCGATGCGGTACCCGCCTGCGCCGCCGCCGGCTTGGCCGCTGCGACCTTGGCGTCCGCGGTGGCCTGCTGTGCAGAAGCCTCGGGCTGCGCCGGAGCCTGGGTGGCTTCGGTACCGGACGCCGGCGCCACGGTCTCCTGGACCTTGTCCTCCGCCGCGATGGGAGCGCTCTGCGAGCTCTCCGCCTGCACGGTGGCCGCCTGACGCAGTTCCGCCGGGAACGCATCCCCGATGGACTGGGTCACGGACTCGGCATTAGAGGTGTCCACCCGCTGCTTGCGCTGGTTCTCGGACTGCGACGTCTCCCGCTGCTTCTGCTTGCGGGCCTCAGCGCGAGCCTCCGCCTTGTTCTTGAGCGGACCGATGACCATGACCATGTTGCGACCGTCCACGCGGGGCGCGGTCTCCACGACACCGACCTCGGCGACGTCTTCCGCGAGCCGCTCGAGCAGGCGCACGCCCATCGCGGGGCGCTGCTGCTCACGACCGCGGAACTGGATCATGGCCTTGACCTTGTCCCCCGCGGAGAGGAAGCGCTTGGCGTGACCCACCTTGGTCTCGTAGTCGTGCGTGTCGATCTTCAACCGGAAACGCACTTCCTTGAGCACAGTGTTGGCCTGGTTCTTGCGCGCCTCACGAGCCTTGACCGCAGCTTCGTACTTGTACTTGCCGAAGTCCATGAGCTTGGCCACGGGGGGCTTGGCGTTGGGTGCGACCTCGACCAGATCGAGATCCGATTCTCGGGCCAGCCGCAGCGCGTCCTGAACGCGAACGATGCCGACCTGCTCGCCGCCAGGTCCGACCAAGCGGACTTCCGGGACACGGATTCTGTCATTGATACGTGGATCGCTAATGCCAAGCTCCTGAGTTCGTGGGTTTCCCCGTGGTTGGGTCCTGGACCACAACGAAAAACCTCCGCTGCGGCACGCGCGAGCGGAGGTGAGAACCACACAGAGACCGAGATGACACGACCGTCATGAAAACGGCGTGGTCGTTCGGTCACGAACCCGGGCACCTGGTGCCGTGTGATCGCGTCACTCGGCGGGCGGCGGCGGGTGGGAGTCATCTCCGCTTGCACACTGTCCATCAATATAACCCATCCGGGGGCGCCGGGGCCAGTCGGGCGACGGCCCCGCGCCGGGCGATACCGCTGTTCTACAGTGGTCCCATGTCCGAGCAGCCGCGCTCCGAGCGCTTCGAATTCACCGACACCGCATCGTCCCAGGGTCCCGCCCACGATCACGACGCCGCCCACGACCACGGCGCCTCCGATCCCGATGCACTGCCAGACGAGACCCTCGCCGAGGTGAACAACCAGATGCGTGACATCGCCGAGGTCCCCGCGGTCGAGGTCATCACGACCGCCGCCGTTCACCTGATGAGCGCCGCCGCCGTGAAGTGCGGTCTGGCCGCCGAGGAGAACGCCGAGGAACTCAAGGACCTGGACGAGGCGCGCAAGCTCATCATCGCCCTGGCAGGTCTGATCACCGCGGCCGCTCCCGAGATCGGCTCCCAGCACGCGGGCCCGTTACGCGACGGCCTCAAGTCCCTCCAGCTCGCGTTCCGCGAGGCTTCCCCGTTCCCCGACGCCCCCGGCGCGGGACCCGGCGAGAAGTTCACGGGCCCGGTCTACGGCTGAGCGTCAATCCCGTTGAAGTCCTTTTAAGGAACGCGGCGCGCGACCGGTGGTCGTGCGCCGCGTTCCTCTTGGTGACGTCAGACGGCGACGTCACGCTGTGATCTCATGCAGTGACCTCACGCGGTGAGCCGGACCTCGATCGAATCCACCGCCTCCGCCATGACGGGCTGGGCCGCGAGCTGCTGCTGGTAATGCCCCACTGCTGCCTGCACCTCGTCGACGGACAGCCCCACCCGCAGCTGCAGGGTGACCGTGAGCTCCGGGCCCTCGCCCCCACCGCGTAACGTGGCGCCGTCGGACCGCGCGGCATTCACACCGCGACCCGGGCCGGCGAGCGCCGCCACGATCTCCGAGCGCCCGAGTGCCGCGCGCGTGACGGCGTCGTCCACCGCGACATCCCGGTACGACGGCGTCCACTCGTGTCCCTGTGCCACGGCCCACAGGGCGGGGCGCCGGACCACGAAGGCCGGATCCGTCCCCGGATCCACGACAAGCAGGGCGGAGCCGTCTTGCACCGCGGACAGCGCGGCGCGGCGGATGTCCGCGGCGACCGGTCGGGCCCGGGAGTTCCATGCGGTCAGTGCATTGGTGGACGTGAACACCGGCAGGGCCTTGCGGCCGTCGGCGGCCTGCAAGCTCACGAGGGCCATGTCCGCTTCCTTGTCGGAGACCAGACCGTCCTCGGTGATGTGGGACTGGGACACCTGCGCCACGATGGGCACGAACACCCGGATCCCGGCGAGCGCGGCCACGACCTCCTCCTCGCCCACTGTCCCCGCGCGCCATGCGTCAAGTGCGCAGGCGACATTCGGATCCGCGGTGCCGGGGTCGTCGGGAAACTGGTGGGTGTGGCTCGTACCCTCCCCCAAATTGCGACCCTCCCACGACTGACCGCCGGTGTCTGTGGGGCCACCGGCCGAGCGCAGCTGGGCGGCGATGTGCGCGGGAAGGACGCGTGCGCTGGGGCCGGAAACGGCGTGGTCACCGCGCCCGGAGGGCGGGTGCGCTTCGCGTCCGGGCCCGCGATCCGCGCGGTGCTCAGGCACTCGGGCGACCGGCGACGTCCAGGGCCTGCGCGAGCGTGAACTTGCCGGCGTAGAGCGCCTTGCCCACGATCGCGCCCTCGATGCCGGCGGGGACGAGCTCGCGCAGCGCAGCGAGGTCCTCGAGGGACGAAATTCCGCCCGAGGCCACCACGGGCTTGTCCGTGCGGCGGGCAACCTCGGCCAGCAGCTCGGTGTTGGGCCCGCGCAGCGTGCCGTCCTTGGTCACGTCGGTGACCACGTACCGCGCGCAGCCGTCGGCCTCGAGGCGCTCCAGCACCTCCCACAGGTCGCCGCCGTCCTTGGTCCAGCCGCGCGCGGCGAGCGTGGTGCCGCGCACGTCCAGACCCACGGCGATCCTGTCCCCGTGCTCGGCGATCACGCGATGCGTCCACTCGGGGTTCTCGAGCGCCGCCGTGCCCAGGTTAATGCGCGCGGGGTCCAGGGTCAGGACGCGCTCGAGGGACTCGTCGTCCCGGATCCCGCCGGACATCTCGATCTTGAGGTCGAGGTTCGCGGCCACGCGGCGCAGGACCTCGATGTTGTCACCGCGACCGAACGCGGCGTCGAGGTCCACGAGGTGCAACCATTCGGCGCCCGCGTCCCGCCACGCGAGGGCGGCCTCGAGCGGATCGCCGTAGCCGGTCTCGGAGCCGGCCTCCCCCTGGACCAGGCGCACGGCCTGTCCGCCTTGCACGTCCACCGCGGGCAGCAGTTCCAAACGGCGTTCGGTGGTCTCGGTCATGTCTCTCCTCACGTGGCGCCCGCGGGCGCCGTGGTGGTCCGGTGGTTGATTGGATTGTCGCGGTGCGGCGCACGCCCCGTACCCGTTGACGACGGCACTACGCCCGGTTCACACGCTCGTGAACCACGAGTAGCCCCCGTAGCCGATCAACACGAGGGCCACAAACGCGAGCAACACCACGCTCCACAGCGGCTTGCGCTGTTGATGGAAGGAGATCGCCCCGCCCACGAAGAACGCCCCCGCCACGAGCAGCAGCACCGATGCGGTCATGCCGGGGCCCCCGAACTCGGTGCGGGGATGCGCCCGGCCATGCGTCCGGTGCGCGGCAACGTGGACAGCCAGTTGCGCAGCAGGGCGATCCCCGCCGCGGAGGACTTCTCGGGGTGGAACTGGGTGGCGCTCAACGGACCGTTCTCCACGGCGGCCACGAAGGGCGCCCCGTGCTCGGACCAGGTGACGCCCGGGGGCACCATGTGCTCGATGCTCTGGTCGAATTCCCACTCCCGCACCCCGTAGGAGTGCACAAAGTAGAACCGCTCGTCCTCAATGCCGCGGAACAGTACCGAGCCCTCCGGCGGGCGCACCTCATTCCAGCCCATGTGCGGGACCACCGGAGCGTCGAGGCGTTCCACGGTCCCCGGCCACTGTGCCAGTCCCTCGGACTCGTGACCGTGTTCCACGCCGCGGTCGAACATGACCTGTAGGCCCACGCAGATCCCCAGCACCGGACGGCCACCGCTCAACCGGCGATCGATGAGCCGCGGGGCGTCCACCGCGCGCAATCCCTCCATGACGGCCGCGAAGGCTCCCACGCCCGGGACCACGAGACCGTCCGCGTCCATGACGTCGCGCGGATCGAAGCTCAGCACCACCCGCGCGCCGGCCTCCTCGAGGGCGCGCACGGCAGAGCGCACATTGCCCGCGCCGTAGTCCAGGACGACAACACTCGGCGCCTCCGTCATGTTCTGCTCCGCCCCGCTCACAGGGCGCCCTTGGTGGACGGGACCACGCCGGCCATGCGGGCGTCGGGCTCCACGGCTTCGCGTAACGCCCGCGCAAGCGCCTTGAACTGGGCCTCGGCAATGTGGTGCGGATCACGGCCGCGGATCACTTCCACGTGCAGGCACAACTGGGCGTGGTAGGCCAGGGACTCGAAGACGTGGCGGGTCATCGACCCGGTGAAGTGACCACCGATCAAGTGGTATTGCTGGCCCTCCGGTTCACCCGTGTGCACCACGTAGGGCCGCCCGGACACGTCCACCACGGCGGACGCGAGTGCCTCGTCGAGCGGCACGGTGGCCTGCCCGAAACGGCGGATCCCCCGCTTGTCCCCGAGTCCCTGGCGCAGCGCATCACCCAGGACGATCGCTGTGTCCTCGACCGTGTGGTGGACGTCGATGTCCGTGTCCCCGTGGGCCTGGATGTCCAGGTCGATCAGGGAGTGCTTGGACAGTGCCGTGAGCATGTGGTTGTAGAACGGCACCGTGGTCTCGATCGAGGACGTACCCGTCCCGTCCAGGTCCAGGCTCACGCGCACGCTGGATTCACTGGTCACGCGTTCCACCGTGGCGGTGCGGTGGTTCTCGACTGCGCTCATGAAAGACGACATCTCCTCGGGGACGGCGCCCGGCGACGGCTCGGCGGGCGGGTCCAGTCTAGATGGCTGGGGTGGGACCATGGGGCCGCGGCCCGACCGGTCCCACGGTTCGAGACGAGCCGGGCCGGCTCAGAATCTTGGCCCGGACGGTCCGGCTCAGGACCGGGCGAGGTAGGACTCCACGGCCTCGAGAAACGCGGTGGTCTCCGCTTCCGTCCCGGCGGTGACCCGTAGGTGGCCGGGGATCCCCACGTCCCGCACGAGGACGCCCTGGTCAAGCAGACCCTGCCACATGGCGTGGGCGTCCCCGCCGCACTCGAAGAACACGAAGTTGGAATCGGATTCGGCGGGGGTCAGGCCCAGTCTCTTGAGCTCGTCCACGATCCGGTCGCGCTGCAGTTTGATGTCCTCGACCGTGCCGAGCAGTGTCTCGTGGTGTTCGAGTGCGGCCAGTGCGGTCGCCTGGGTCACCGAGGACAGGTGGTACGGCAAGCGCACGAGGCGGATAGCGTCCGCGACGGAGCGGTCCGCGGCGAAGTACCCGAGCCGTGCACCCGCTAACGCGAACGCCTTGCTCATGGTGCGCGTGACGATGAGCCGGGGACGGCCGGGAAGCAGGGTTAGCGCCGAGGGGGTTCCGAAGCGCGCGAACTCGGCGTAGGCCTCGTCCACGACGACGATGGTGTTGCGGTCCTCCCCCGCCTCGTACACGGCCTCGACGACATCCAGTCCGAGCGCGGTCCCGGTGGGGTTGTTAGGCGAGCACAGGAACACGATGTTCGGGGCGTGCTCCCCCACCTGGCGAGCCGCCGACTCCGCGGACAGGGAGAAGTCCGCGGCGCGCTCCCCCGCGATGAACCGCGTTCCGGTCCCGAGGGCGAGCAACGGGTACATCGAGTACGTGGGGACGAAGCTCAACACGGAGCGCTCCGGCCCACCGAAGGCCTGCAGGATCTGCTGCAGGATCTCGTTGGACCCGTTGGCGGCCCACAGATTGTCCTCGGTCAGCTCGTGACCCAGATAGGACGCTAGGGTGGTCCGCAGATTGGTGAAGTCCCGGTCCGGGTAGCGGTTCAGGGACGCCGCGGCATCGGTGACGCGCCGCGTGATGGCCCGAACCACGGGCTCGGGAACCGGATGGGTGTTCTCGTTGGTGTTCAGTGCGACACGGACTTCCAGCTGGGGAGCACCGTAGGGAGACAGGCCCCGCAGGTCGTCGCGCAGCGGAAGGGCTTCGAGGGAATCATCACGAGAATTCACCAGACCAGTCTATGGACTCGGCGCATATCCGGTCACACGACGTCTCACGGTGTGTCGATTCCCGGACCAGTCGTGACACCGCCCGGAGCTTGTCGGCGCACCAGGAGTCGCTCACTTGGCACCGACGGATCACGTCACCGACGGGTCACCGTCAGCGGGACGGGACCTCCAGGACCTGACCCGTGTGCAGGGTGGAGGACGTCAGACCGTTGAGCTCGGCGATGTCGTTCATGACCTCGCGGGTGTCCCGCTGCGGGTCCGCGACGGCGGCGATCTCCCACAGGGTCTGGTTCGCCTGCACCGTGACACCGTGGGTCACGGGCGCCCCCGCCGGTTCCGTGGATGCCTTGACCGTGGGCGGCAGCAGGAAGACAGCGGCGACCACCAACAGGGCCGCCGCTCCCGTGACGAAGGGCAGCCCGATCAGGAAGAACCGGCCGCGGCGGGTGAGCTGCAGCGGCGAGCGAGCGGCGCGCGGGGCGGCCTGGACGGACGCGGCGCGGGCCGACGTACGAGCGCGCACGGCGGCGGAGGACGCAGCCGTGGCGGAACGAACGGATCGCGACAAGGTGAGAGCGGTCATGGCTACCTCCTGGTGATCTGACCGGATCCACCCGAAGGTGGCGGTGTTCGAACGCGGAGCGTATTTAGAACACATTTTCGAATCTCTACCCACAGTTCTAGCACGGGTGTACGAATGCTGTCGAGGACCTTTTCGAACACATATTTGAACCCGGGGACGCGCGCGGGTTAAGCTCGAGGTCACACAGGAGTTAGTTGACCCCACGTCTCCGACACGCATAAGCGGCCTCCGCAGCCCACCGCAGGGTGTGCACAGCGTGGACGGTGAAAGGACCCCGCACGTGAGCACTTCTTCCCCGAATCAGCAGGCGTCCGACCGACGCCCGCGCACGCTCACCCCTCGACAAGCACGAATCCTCGGTGCCGTGCAGCGCTGCATCACCACGCGCGGCTACCCGCCGTCCATGCGTGAGATCGGTGACACCGTGGGTCTGGCGTCCCTGTCCAGCGTGACCCATCAGCTCGGCCAGCTCGAGAAGTGGGGCTACCTGCGCCGGGATCCGCGCCGACCCCGCGCCATGGAGGTCCTGCGCCCGTTGAGCGCGGAGGAACTCGACCGCCACCTGGGGCCGGCCGACGAGCCCGCGGGTTCCGTGGAATCCTTGGCGACCCGCGCATCGGGCGCCGCGTCCCCCGCGGTGCACACCATGGGCGACCTGCCCGCCGCGGATGACGACGACGCCATGGTCCCCGTACCGCTCGTGGGGCGCATCGCCGCCGGTGGCCCCATCACCGCCGAACAATCGGTCGAGGAGGTCTACTCCCTGCCACGGCAGTTCGTGGGTCACGGCCAGTTGTTCATGCTCAAGGTCTCCGGGGACTCCATGATCGACGCAGCCATCTGCGACGGCGACTGGGTCGTGGTGCGCCAACAGAACTCCGCGCAGAACGGGGACGTCGTGGCTGCCCTGCTGGACGACGAAGCGACCATCAAGACCTTCCGCCAGCGCGACGGCCACACGTGGCTGCTGCCCCAGAACACCCGCTACGAACCCATCCTGGGTGATCACGCGACCGTGATGGGAAAGGTCGTCTCGGTCTTCCGCTCCCTGTAGCTCGCCCTCCGAACGGTTCCGGGAACCGCGCGTCGCGTCACGCGGGACGGCACCACGGACGTGAGCACAGCGACGTCGAACGCTCAGGAGCGCGCCAATCGCTCTAACGCCCCGAGAACGGTCGAGCGGTCCGTGGTGGGCCACAGCGGCGGGAGGGACTGGGCCAGGAAGGACCCGTAGCGCGCCGTGGCGAGCCGCGAGTCCAGCACGGCGACGACGCCCTTGTCCCCGCTCGCACGGATCAGTCGGCCGGCGCCCTGCGCCAGGCGCACCGCGGCGTGGGTGGCCGAGACCGACATGAACCCGTTGCCGCCTGCCCGTTCGGCCGCGCGTGTACGGGCGGTGCCCAGGGGATCGTCCGGGCGCGGGAACGGGATCCGGTCGATCACGACCAGTCGGCATGACTGTCCCGGCACGTCCACTCCCTGCCACAGGCTCATGGTTCCGAACAGGCTCGCTGAGGGATCGTCGGTGAACTCCTTGACCAGGGACGGCAGGGAGGCGTCCCCCTGGCACAGGATGGGCAGCTCTGTACGATCGCGCAGCGCCTCCGCCGCGTCCTCCGCGGCCCGGCGGGACGAGAACAGACCGAGCGCGCCGCCGCCCGAGGCCTCGAGCAGCCCGAACAGTTCCTCGAGTTGCTCCTCCGAGACGCCACGGCCGGGTTTCGCGAGGTGCTTGGCCACGTAGAGGATGCCCTGGCGGCGGTAGTCGAAGGGGCTGCCCACGTCCACGCCCCGCCACGCGGGGGACCCCGGGCCCTGCAGGCCGAGAGCCCCGGCCGTGGACGAGAACGATGACCCCACGGCCAGGGTCGCCGAGGTCAGCACGACCGTGCGCCCGTCGAACAACCCCTCCCGCAGGGGCCCCGCGACGCTGAGCGGCGCGATGTTCAGGGTCGCCGGTTCGCCTTCGGACGCTCCCACGTATCCCTCGGTGGGCGACCAGCGACCCACGCGGGAGATCCACAGGACGTCATGGGCGGTGTCCGCCGACAGCATGCGCTCGGCGGTGTCCAGCAGCTCGGACAATCGTGAGCGGGCCGCGTGACGTGCCGCGTCCTCGCCCTTGGAATCGCCCTTGGTGTCACTGAGCCCCGTGCGCGCGGCATCCTGAACGCCACCGACCGCGTAGACCTGCTCCTCAGTGAAGCCTCGTGGCAACAGTCCGGACGGGTCGGGGTCGAAGGCGAGATCGAAGGCCTGCGCGGCCTTCTCGAGTGCATCGCTCGACGCCGCGGTGTGCTTGCGCACGGCCGTGGCCGCCGCTCGTATCGCGGCGGCGGACAGCGACGCGGTCACGGCACCCGTGACCCGGTCCCGCAGCTCATGGGCCTCGTCAACGATCACGACGTCGTGCTCGGGCAGGACCGCGAGCCCCTCGAACGCGTTGATCGCGAGCAGCGCGTGGTTGGTGATCACCACGTCCGCCTCGCCGGCCTCGGCCCGGGCGCGCTCGGCGAAGCACTCCTCCACGAGGGGGCACTTGCGCCCCAGGCACTCCTTAGCGGTCACGGAGACCTGCCGCCACGCGGCGTCCGTGACACCCGGCTGGACGTCGTCCCGGTCCCCGGTCTCGGTGGTCTCGACCCATTCCCGCAACCGCAGCACCTGCTGGGCCAAGCCACCGAGGGGGCGATCCGCGCCCCCTGCGGCGGGTCCCGAACCGGGGACGTCGAACAGGGCGCCGTCGTCGTCCGGGTAGCCGCCCTCGACCTTGTGCAGGCACGCGTAGTTGGAGCGGCCCTTGAGCAGCGCGACGACGGGGCGGTCGTCCAGTTCGTCCTCGAGCGCGTCGAGCAAGCGGGGGACGTCCCGGCCCGTGATCTGGGACTGCAGGGCCAGCGTGGCCGTGGCCACGACCACGGGCTTGTCCGCGGTGCGGGCGTGACGCAGGGCCGGGACGAGGTATGCGAGCGACTTACCCGTACCGGTCCCTGCCTGGACCAACAGATGCCGGCCGGTCTCGAGGGCCTCGGCGACCTTGGCCGCCATGAACCGCTGTCCCTCCCGGCGCTGCCCGCCCAGCGCGGTCACGGCGGAGTCGAGGAGCTCGAGCGTGTCCACCGCGCCGGGCAGCGTTTCGGGGCGGACGTCTGAGAGGTCGTGCCCCGCTTCGTCGACGAACGATGCGCTCATGCCCCGGCGGGATCCTCCGCGGTGGGCGCGGCGGCCGGGCTCCCGGGCTCCGCCACGCGGTAGGGCTCGAGTTCGCCCACGAGTTCCTCGCGAACGCGCACACGCAACCGCGTGCCCTCGGGAGTGTGTTCCGTGCGCAGGATCTCGGCGTCCTGGGCGTGCAGCCGGGAGACCACCTCGCCGTGAACGTAGGGCACGAGCAGTTCCATGTCGTGGTTTGGGCGCGGAATGGCGGAGGAGATCAACCGCTGCAATTCCTCGATGCCCTCTCCCGTGCGCGCCGACACGGCCACCGACGGGTGCTCGTGATTGCGTAAACGACCCAGCACCACGGGATCCGCGATGTCGGCCTTGTTCAGGGCCACGATCTCCGGGATGTCATTGGCCCCCACGTCCGTGAGGACGTCCCGCACGGCCTTGAGCTGACCCTCCGGATCCGGGTGGGAGGCATCCACCACGTGCACGATGACGTCTGCGTCCCCGACCTCTTCCAGGGTGGAGCGGAACGCCTCGACCAACTGGGTGGGCAGCGAGCGCACGAAGCCCACGGTGTCCGCGAGCGTGTAGCCGATCCCGTCCGGGGTCTCGGCCTTGCGCACCGTGGGATCCAGCGTGGCGAACAGCGCGTTCTCCACGAGGACCCCGGCATCCGTCAACCGGTTGAGCAGGGACGACTTACCCGCGTTGGTGTACCCCGCGATCGCGACCGAGGGCACGGAATGACGCTTGCGGTTGAGTCGCTTGGTCTCACGCGCCGGCTTCATGGCCGCGATCTCCCGACGCAACTTGGCCATGCGCTGGCGGATCCGGCGCCGGTCCAGTTCGATCTTGGTCTCACCGGGACCACGGCTACCGATGCCCTCACCCGAGGCCGCACGGCCACCGGCCTGCCGGGACAGCGACTCACCCCAACCACGCAGACGCGGGAGCATGTATTCGAGCTGCGCCAGCTCCACCTGCGCCTTGCCCTCCTTGGACTTGGCGTGCTGGGCGAAGATGTCCAGGATGAGACCCGTGCGGTCAATGACCTTGACCTTCACGACGTCCTCGAGGGCACGACGCTGCGAGGGCGCGAGCTCGGCATCCACGATGACGGTGTCCGCACCGGTCGCGGCCACCACGTCCTTGAGTTCCAGGGCCTTGCCCGAGCCGAGGTACGTGCCGGGGTCCGGGGTCACGCGCCGCTGCAGCAGACCGTCCATGACCTCGGAACCGGCGGTCTCCGCGAGCGCCGCGAGCTCACGCAGCGAGTTCTCCGCATCGGCCAGGGTCCCGCTCGAGAACAGACCCGCCAGGACGACGCGCTCGAGCCGCAGCTGCCGGTACTCGACCTCGGTGACGTCCTCGAGCTCGGTGGACAGCCCGGCGACACGGCGCAGCGCGTGACGTTCGGCGAGGTCCTGCTGATCGCCGTCGGATTCGACGTGGACGTGGTCCTCGTCCGCGAGCTCACGGGCGCGGCCCAGGTGATCGTGTCCGCCACCCGCGGCATACGACGCGTCGTGGTCGCGGGCGCCGTGGACGCCCCGTTCATCGTCGAAGACGTCCTGACCGGCGTCGTGGACGTGGGTGGGTTCGGAGCGTGTGCGCGCACGGGCCAGGACACGCGAGACGACGTCCTCCAGTTCCGGTCCGGTCAGTTCCGCGGAGTGTCCGGGCTGCTTCGGAGCGGGATTCTGGTGCTGGTGAGATTGCGTCATATTTCCTTGATCTATGGCTGGAGACGGTTGACCAAGTCTAGCGCCGGGCACTGACACGACGGGCGGGGGCACTAGCATGTGGAGCCATGGCCCCCGAGAATCCCGCGCAGCATTACTTCGTGTCCGACCCGTCCGTCGCGGAGAAACCGCGGCGGATCACCGTGGAGCTGCGGGGCCGCACCGTGGACGTGGGGACGGCCGCGGGGGTCTTCTCCCCCTCGGACCTGGACAAGGGAACCGCCGCGCTGCTGCGCAACGTGCCCGATCCGCACGGGCGGAACCTGCTCGACATCGGGTGCGGGTGGGGGCCGATCACCCTGGCCCTCGCGCTCGCTGCACCGAGTGCCACGGTCACCGCGGTGGACGTCAACGAACGCAGCCTGCGGCTGACTGCGGCGAACGCGCGGGAGCTGGGTCTCGCGGGCGTGGAGACCCATCTACCCGAGGACGTACCCGCGGATCGTACGTTCGACACCATCTGGTCCAACCCGCCGATCCGCGTGGGGAAGCAGGAACTGCACGACATCCTCATGATGTGGCTCCCCCGCCTCGCGCCCGGTGGTACGGCGTGGCTCGTGGTACAGAAGAACCTGGGTGGGGACTCACTGCAGCGCTGGCTCGCGGCCACCCTGGGTGAGGGGTATTGCGTGGACCGGGCCGCAACCGACAAGGGCTTCCGCGTCATCACCGTCCAGCGCGCCTGAGGCGCGCGGAGGCACGCATGCCGGGCCGGGAACCGGGGTCGCGTGTACGGCGTTGGAACCTATACCCCCGGGCGTTGGGCCGAAAACAGGAGCCAAGGGTGCCGCTCCGGGAGCCGGCGCGCAGCGTCGTCGTCGGACGATGCATGCAACAGGGCCGCGCGGCGAGGCCCTCCCGACTCAGCCCACCACGGCACGAACGCGACTGACTCAGACGAGCTGGGCGGTGGCCACCACGCGCACCGGACCCGCGAGGACGACATGCTCGGTGCCGTCCGGGGCGGGCACGAACGTCACGGACAGCACGCCCCCGGGGACGCGCACGAACCAGCGGTCCGGGGAGTCGGGACCGCCCCAGAACCGGGTGGCCGCCGCGGCCGCGCACGCTCCCGTGCCGCACGAGTACGTCTCGCCGACACCCCGTTCGTGGACGCGCATCTCGAGGCGACCGAACTCGGAATCGCCGTCGTCCGAGGGCACCACGAACTCCACGTTGGTCCCCTCGGGAGGTGTGGGTTCCACGACGGGCACGGTGTGTAGGTCCAGCCCGTCCAACTTCTCGCCCTCGGACAGGGCCACGACCGTGTGGGGATTGCCCATGCTGATGGACACCCCCGGGCGCGGGACCGTGAGGCCCTCCGCATTCACGAGGCAATCCGAACCGCGCTCGCGCGCGGCGTCCCCGTCCTCGAAGCTCCACGGACCCATGTCCACGGCGTAGCCGTCGGACGTACGAACCACGGTGCGCATCCCCGCGCGCGTGCCGATGCGCAGTTGGGAACCGCGCGGGAGGCTCACGAGCCCCTCGCGCACGAGGTGGTCCACGAACACCCGCACCCCGTTACCGCACATCTGCGCCACGGAACCGTCCCCGTTGCGGTAGTCCATGAACCACTCGACGTCCGGGTGCGCTTCGGCGAGCTCGCCGGCATCGGCCACGTGCTCGGTGCGCACGGCGCGGATCAGGCCGTCACCGCCCAGCCCGAGGTGTCGATCGCACACCGCCGCGACCGTGTCCGGTGAGACGTCCAGGGTGCCGTCCCGGTCCGTGAAGACCACGAAGTCGTTTCCCGTGCCGTGCGCCTTGGTCACGCGCACGCCCGCCAGTTCCTGCCAGTTCACGCTGCCTACCGTCCCCTCGGTCGTGTCAGTCATCGCCGCCATCATACTGAGCCCGGACGACGTCCATTGCCCGTTCCGGCAGCGCGGACGGTCCCGCGGGATCGTCCGCGCGCAACCAGTGCACGCGAGGATCCGCCCGGAACCACGTGCGCTGGCGCTTCACGAACCTGCGGGTGGCGGTCACGGTCTCGTCCCGGGCGCGCTCGAGCGTACTCGTGCCGTCGAGCACCGCGAGCAACTGGGGGTACCCCAGGGCCTTCCCGGCGGTGGGGCTCTCGCGCAGCCCCCGGGCCGCGAGCGCTCGTACCTCGTCCAGCCACCCCCGCTCGAGCATGGTGTCCACGCGGCGGGCCACCCGCTCGTTGAGCACGTCCCGCTCCATGGCGAGACCGATCTGCACCGTGGGCCGCACGTACCGGCGCTCGGGCATGAACGACGTGAAGGGCCGTCCGGTCAGCCGATGCACCTCGATCGCCCGCACCAGTCTGCGGTCGTCCTTGACCGTGGCCGCCGATTCGGGATCCACGTCCGCGAGCCGCTGCAGCATGCGGGCATGCCCGTGCTCGTGCAGCTCGGCTTCGACCCGCGCTCGCAGCTGCGGATCGGTTCCGGGGAATTCGATGTGGTCGAGCACCGCGCGCACGTACAGTCCCGAGCCGCCCACGAGGACGGGCACGTTGCCGCGTTCCTCGATCTCGGCGATGACGGTGCGAGCGCGAGTCTGGAACGCGGCGACCGACGCTTCCTCGTGCAGGTTCAAGATGTCGAGCAGGTGGTGCGGCACTCCCCCGCGTTCCTCCGGGGGCAGCTTGGCGGTCCCGATGTCCATGCCCCGGTAGAACTGCAGGGCGTCCGCGTTGACGATCTCCCCGCCCACGCGCTGGGCGATCGCGATCCCGAGGTCCGACTTCCCGGTCCCCGTGGGCCCCACGACCGCCACGACCGGGCGTTGCGTCCCCCGGGTCATACCGCGCTCAGGGCTTCCGCAGCGACGGCATGCCCAGCCCCACGGCGGCGGGTTTGCCCGACGACGACGGCACACCACACGATTCCGCCTGGGCGGCCTCCCACGCGTCCCCGCCGCGGGAGCGCCGTACGCTGTACTCGTTCGCGTCCCGCGGGTCCGAGAGCAGGTGGTACGTGGCGGCCCCGGTCACCGGAACCGTGACGAAATCACCCGGGCGCGGTTGTGCGGCTCCGTCCGGGACACTGAAGTGCACGAGCCGCTGATCCGGGCCCCGCCCGCTCAGTCGGTGCGTGGCTTCCGATCTACGGCCCGATTGGGCGCTCACGAGCACCTCCGTGCGCGCGCCCACGAGCTCGCGGTTCAACTCCGCGCTGATTCGGTCCTGCAGGGCGGTCAACCGTTCGAAGCGTTCCTGCACCACGGGGGCGGGGACCTGGTTCGCCATCTCCCCGGCGGGAGTGCCCGGGCGCACCGAATACTGGAAGGTGAACGCGGAGGAGAACCGGGAGGCCTCCACGACGTCCAGGGTGTCCTGGAAGTCCTGCTCGGTCTCCCCTGGGAAGCCCACGATGATGTCGGTGGTGATCGCGGCGTGCGGGATCCGCTCACGCACCCGGTCCAGGATGCCCAGGAACTTCTTGGAACGGTACGAGCGCCGCATGTCTTTGAGGATCCGGTCCGAACCGGACTGCAGCGGCATGTGCAACTGAGGCATCACGTTGGGGGTCTCCGCCATGGCATCGATCACGTCGTCCGTGAAGGCCGCGGGGTGCGGACTCGTGAAGCGCACCCGCTCCAACCCCTGGATGTCCCCGCAGGCGCGCAGCAGTTTGGCGAACGCACCGCGGTCACCGAACTCCACGCCGTACGAGTTCACGTTCTGCCCCAGCAGGGTCACTTCCACCGCACCGGAGTCCACGAGCGCCTGGACCTCGGCGAGGATGTCCCCGGGACGGCGGTCCTTCTCCTTGCCGCGCAGCTGGGGGACGATGCAGAACGTACACGTGTTGTTGCACCCCACCGAGATGGACACCCACCCCACGTAGGCCTGTTCCCGCTTGGTCGGCAGTGCCGACGGGAACGTCTCGAGGGCTTCCAGGATTTCCACCTGGGCCTGCTCGTTGTGCCGGGCGCGTTCCAGCAGGACCGGCAGGGACCCGATGTTGTGGGTCCCGAAGACCACGTCCACCCACGGGGCCTTATCGACGATAGTGGCGCGGTCCTTCTGGGCGAGGCAGCCGCCCACCGCGATCTGCAACCGTTCGTTGCGCCGCTTGACGGGGGCCAGCTGACCCAGCTGGCCGTACAGCTTGTTGTCCGCGTTCTCCCGGACGGCACACGTGTTGAACACGACCAGGTCCGGATCACGGTTCACCGCGGGAACGTATCCGGCGCTCTCGAGCAGTCCCGTGATGCGCTCGGAGTCGTGGGCGTTCATCTGACATCCGAGAGTGCGCACCTCGTAGGCGGGTGCATCGGTGGCGATCACGGGTTCCTGCACGGCATGGGGCATCTGAGTCACCTCACCATTTTAGGGACGGGGTCAAATTGCTGGAACTCGGCCGTCCACGGCCAAAGGGGCACCGATCAGGGCGTGTCCCACACGTGGGCGTCGTCCGGGTCCGGCCGATCGCGCCCGCCCACTGTGGACCCGCCCGCGGCGTAGTCATCTCCCGAGAAGCCGTCTCCTGGGAACCCGTCTGCGGAGAACTCGTCGCCGGCGAACTCGTCACCCGCGGACTCCTCCGATTCGAACTCCTCCGCCGAGGACTTCAGCGCGCCCAGCTCCTCCTTGACCACGGCGAACGCGAGTCCCGGCGGATACCCCTTGCGTCCGAGCATGCTCACGAGCCTGCGGATCAGCCGGTCGCGTTCCTTGCGGTCCGACGGGTCCAAGGAGGCGGGCAACTTCTTGCGCACGAGGACGTGGGCGTCCCGCAGTTCGTCGTGGTCGGAGCGCTGTTCGAGGGCCTCGTCCGCGATCTCACCCGTGATCCCGCGCTGCGCGAGTTCCCGGCGCAGAGCCGAGCGGGACAACCGGCGGGTCTCGGCGCGGGACCTGACGAACATCCCCGCGTAGGCCCGATCGTCCACGAGGTTCACTTCCTCGAACCGGTCGAGCACCTCCCGGGCGACGTCCTCGGGGACGTTGCGGTCCGCGAGTTTGTCCTCGAGCTGGCGCCGCGACTTGGCCGATGCGCTCAACTGGCGCAGGACGATCGCGCGGGCGACCTCGCGGGGATCGGCCTCCGCCTCACCCGGTGACTCCGTGGACGCGGGCGGCGCCGCCGGGCCCCAATGGGAATCGGAGGCCCGGCGGCGCCGGGAACCATAGCGTTCGGACTCAGTCATGAAGGGACGGCGTCAGCTCAGAATGCCGGAAGTTCGGTCTCGTCCTTGGCCGGTGCGAACGGGGCATCCGGATCCAGGTCCTGGGGATCGTCGCCGAACCCCTCCATGTCCTGGGAGGCCTGGTCCGGGTCCTCGCTGATCCCGAGCTTGACCAGGATCTTGCGTTCGATCTCCTGGGCGAGTTCCGGGTTGTCCTTGAGGAAGCGGCGCGAGTTCTCCTTGCCCTGGCCGAGCTGGTCCCCCTCGTAGGTGAACCACGCACCGGACTTCTTCACGATGCCGTGTTCCACGCCCATGTCGATCAGGCCGCCCTCGATGGAGATGCCCTGACCGTAGAGGATGTCGAACTCGGCCTGCTTGAAGGGCGGGGCCATCTTGTTCTTG
Source organism: Kocuria sp. KRD140 (assembly GCF_017168375.1). NCBI lineage: Bacteria > Bacillati > Actinomycetota > Actinomycetes > Micrococcales > Micrococcaceae > Kocuria > Kocuria sp. KRD140. Next base: position 720,962 of record NZ_JABFAW010000009.1, on the reverse strand, counting down.
ACGATCTTGGCGCGGGTGCGGTTACCCACGGGGTTCGCACCGTCCTTGAGGGTCTCGATCCGGCGGACGTCCACGCGCACGGAGGCGTAGAACTTCAGCGCCTTACCACCCGTGGTGGTCTCCGGGGAGCCGAAGAACACGCCGATCTTCTCGCGCAGCTGGTTGATGAAGATCGCGGTGGTGTTGGTGTGGGACAACCGACCCGTGATCTTGCGCAGAGCCTGGGACATCAACCGGGCTTGCAGACCCACGTGGCTGTCGCCCATTTCGCCCTCGATCTCCGCCTTGGGCACGAGGGCCGCCACGGAGTCGATCACGATGATGTCGATGGAGCCCGAACCCACGAGCATGTCCATGATCTCGAGCGCCTGCTCACCGGTGTCCGGCTGGGACACCAGCAGGTTGTCCGTGTCCACACCGAGCTTCTCGGCGTAGACCGGGTCCAGCGCGTGCTCGGCGTCGATGAAGGCGGCGATCCCGCCGGCCTTCTGGACGCTGGCCACGGCGTGCAGGGCCACGGTGGTCTTACCCGAGGATTCCGGGCCGTAGATCTCCACGACACGGCCGCGGGGGAACCCGCCGATACCCAGTGCGACGTCCAGCGCGATGGAACCGGTGGGGATGGTCTCGATCTTGTTGGCGGGGCGATCCCCCAGCCGCATGACCGATCCCTTGCCGTAGTTCTTGTCGATCTGGGACAGGACGGTGTCCAGTGCCTTCTGACGATCGGATCCGGCCACCTGAGAGGGTGCCGGTGCGCCCTTGGACTTGGCTGCCATGTTTCACCTCGGTTCTCGGGGGCCGGGGCGGCCCTGTCGATGTCTTCACGTTCCACGGTACAAAGGGGGTCCGACAGCCATAAGCGACCGGACGGGTTGTGGAGCGCGCGTGAGCTGATTCGAATATACCTTCGAAGACGGCGTGGCGCACGCCGCCCACGGCGAACTCAGCGCCGGGGCGGTTGATCCGGACCCCACCACCGGGACTCGGGGATCTCCTGGGCGCGGCACACCGCGAACCACACCGTCTTGGGGTCCGTCCCGGACTCGAGGGCCTCCGCGGCCGTGCGCTCACCCAACTCGGTTAAAACCAGATCCCGAGCGAGAACCCGGCTGTACGCCGCCCCGAATTCGTGGGACATCAGGTCCCAGAACGCACTGACTCGCATGAACAACTTCTCCTCGGTATCGACGCTGCATAGATCCGCTAACTCTCCACGCTGTGCGGACCCCACGGTGCTGCAATGAGCAACGGACCCGCCCACCGGGCGGGTCCGTTCGTTGGTCTGGTGCACCGCGGCCGGTTCGGCCGTAGCGAGCGGGGTCTGACTCAGTGCGCGCCGGCGGCGGTGCCACCGCGCAACTGACGCATCTCCCGCGTGAACTCCTCCGTGAGCTCGGACGGCACGGTGTCAGGGATGAACGTGCCCTCGGCGTAGGCGAGACGATCCGCGACCTCGCGCAGCATCTGGGACATGGGGATGTCCAGTGCCGCACAGATGGACGCGAGCAATTCGGAGGAGGCTTCCTTCTGTCCTCGCTCCACCTCGCTCAGGTACCCCAGCGAGACGCGGGCACTGTGCGAGACCTCGCGCAGGGTCCGGCCCTGACGCTGGCGGACGTTGCGCAGCACCTCGCCTATCTCCTGACGCAGGACACCGACCTTGACATCATTGGTTTTCCCGTGAGCTTCATCGGACACACCCACGTCCTTCCAACGGACAACACCATTGACAGACACGGGTTGCTTCGTCATGTGAATTGCTTCTCCTCGTACGAATTGACGGGGCCTTCTGCATCGCTGACGACGCAGTGGTCGAGGCCTCTTGAGCCCATCGGGCTCAACCTCTGATATCCATAACGGGCTTACGTGTTCGATTGTTCCCGCTCGGCGGCCTAAAAACACTAGGCGTTGGCTGGGAATGAGATTTGAGTCGTCAATGCGTCAAGCGCGCGGCCCACGGTGGCTTGCCGGATCTCGGCCCGGTCACCGCTGAGATCCAAACGCTCCACCCGCTCCACACCCGGACCCGCGATCCCCACGAAGACGGTTCCCACGGGGTGTCCGTCGTGCGGTTCCGGCCCGGCGACCCCGGTGGTGGACACGGCCCAGTCCACGCCCAGGCGCTCGCGCGCCCCGCGGGCCATGGCCACCGCGACCTGCGGGTCCACCGCGCCGCGTTCCTCGAGCAGCTCGTGGGACACACCCAGCACGCGTTCCTTGACGGCGTGCGAGTAGCTCACGACCGCTCCCTCGAAACACGCCGAGGCACCCGCCACGGTCACGATCGCGGATGCGAGCGCGCCCCCGGTGAGGGATTCGGCCGTGCCCACCGTGACCCCGCGGGCGACGGCGCGGCGCACGAGCTCCGCGGCGTCGTACCCCGGCCGGTCCTCTGTCACGCCGCATCCCCGCGCACGGCCCGGTTGCGCAACTGCACGGCCTTGATCACGTAGTCGATGCCCGTGATCACGGTGGCGAGCAACGCGAGCGCGGTGAGCACCCACGCGAACCACAGCCACCACTGCCCCACGAAGGGGGTGAGCGGCAACAGCAGGGCGATCAGCGCCGCGGTCTGCAGGACGGTCTTGGTCTTGCCGCCCTTGGACGCGGCCATCACGCCGTAGCGGATCACCACGAATCGCATGAGCGTGATGCCCCACTCGCGCACCAGGATCACGATCGTGACCCACCACCACAGCTCCCCGAGCATGGATAGCACCACGAACGCGGCACCCGTGAGCAGTTTGTCCGCGATGGGATCGGCGATCTTGCCGAAACTCGTGATGAGGTTGCGCGCCCGGGCGATGTCCCCGTCGAGCTTGTCCGTGAGCATCGCGAGCCCGAACGTGACCACGGCGGCCCAGCGCATGCCCATGGAGTCCTGGCCGTGGGTCCCCCCGGCCACCAGGAACCACACGAAGAACGGGACCATCACGATCCGCAGTGCCGTCAGGGCATTCGGCAGGTTCCAGTTGGAGGCGTTGGGGGCGGGCGCCCCGGGCGCCGCCGCGCCGTCGTTAACCGTCATCGTCCCGTCAACTCCCATGCATCCTCGGATTGGTCGGACCCGTCGTGGTAGTTGTGGGCCACGTTCGACAGCGACGCCGCCACGAGGTCCTCGCCGGACGCCGACGCCGCGAGCGCACCGTCTGCGGCGCCCGGTGCACTCTGCGCGGGTGGTTCCTCGCCGCGGATCAGGGCGAGGGTCGCGGCGAGGTCATCCGGCTTGACGAGGACGTCACGTGCCTTGGACCCCTCGGACGCCCCGACCACGCCGCGTGACTCGAGCAGGTCCATGAGCCGCCCGGCCTTCGCGAAACCCACGCGCAGCTTGCGCTGGAGCATGGACGTGGACCCGAACTGCGTGGTGATGATCAGCTCGGCGGCCTGCAGCAGGACGTCGAGGTCGTCCCCGATGTCCTCGTCGATCGTCTTCTTGGGCGCTTCCTGCACGACGTCGTCGCGGTAGTGCGTGCTCATCTGCGACTTCACGTGCTCCACGACCTTGTGGATCTCCGACTCGGAGACCCACGCGCCCTGCACACGCATGGGCTTGGACGCACCCATGGGCAGGAACAGGGCGTCACCCTGACCGATCAGCTTCTCCGCACCGGGCTGGTCCAGCACCACGCGGGAGTCGGTGACCGAGGACGTCGCGAACGCCATCCGGGACGGGACGTTGGCCTTGATCAGACCGGTCACGACGTCCACCGAGGGCCGCTGCGTGGCGAGCACGAGGTGGATGCCTGCGGCACGCGCGAGCTGGGTGATCCGCACGATCGCGTCCTCGACGTCCCGCGGGGCCACCATCATGAGGTCCGCGAGCTCGTCCACGATCACGAGCAGGTACGGGTAGGGGCGGATGGTGCGCTTGGACCCGGGTTCGGGTTGCACCTTCCCGTTGCGCACGGCCTTGTTGAAGTCGTCGATGTGCTTGTACCCGAAGTGGGAGAGGTCGTCGTAGCGCGCGTCCATCTCCCGCACGACCCACTGCAGGGCCTCGGCGGCCTTCTTGGGGTTGGTGATGATCGGGGTGATCAGGTGCGGCACGCCCTCGTACGCGGTGAGTTCCACACGCTTGGGGTCCACCATGACCAGGCGCACCTCGTCCGGGGTGGAGCGCATGAGGATCGAGACGATCATGGAGTTCACGAACGAGGACTTACCCGCACCGGTAGCACCGGCCACGAGCATGTGCGGCATCTTGGCGAGGTTCGCGAGCACGAAGCCGCCCTCCACGTCCTTGCCCACGCCCATGATCATGGGGTGTTCGGACGCCCGGGCCTTCTGCGAGCGCAGCACGTCCCCCAGCGCCACGGTCTCACGATCCGTGTTGGGGATCTCGATGCCGATCGCGGACTTGCCCGGGATGGGCGAGAGGATCCGCACGTCCGCGGACGCCACCGCGTACGCGATGTTCTTGGACAGCGCCGTGACGCGCTCCACCTTGGTCCCGGAGCCCAGTTCGATCTCGTAGCGCGTGACCGTGGGCCCGCGCGAGAAGCCGGTGACCTCGGCGTCCACCTTGAACTGTTCGAGCACGCTCGTGAGCGCCCGGACCACCTGGTCGTTCGCCTCGGAGCGTTCCTTGGCGGGCGGGCCCTGCACGAGGTCCGCCACGGGCGGGAGGCTGTAGGCGACGTCGCCCTGCAGCTTGAGCTGCTCGGAGCGGGCCGGGATGGGTGTCGCGGGCGTGTGGGTGCGCGGCTGGGCGTCATCGTCCACCTTGAGGGCGGGCGCGTCCGACGCCGCCGCGGTGTCCGCCGCGGGCGCGATCCCCTGCTCCTCGCGTAATTTCTGGGCGGCGCGCTGGGACTTGGTGGGGCGCTTCTCGCCGGGGCGCAAGGCGACCTCCGGGTTCGGGATCGCGTCGGTGTCCTGGACCTCGGACGCCGCGGTAGAGCCCTCCGCCTGCGCGGCGTCGCGCACGGAGGAGGACCCACCGGCAGAACCCCGGCGCGCGGAGCGTTCCGCGTGCGAGCCGACGTCGAACACGCTCGTCGATCCCGCGTCCCGTGCCTCGCGGCGGTTGGCCTCGCCCACGACAGCGCGCTCGAACGCCTCGTCACCGTCGTAGCGTTCCAGCTCGTGGCGCTGCTTGCGTCGCTCGGAGCGCCGGGAGCGCTTCTCGCGTGTGGGCCGGGTGGGATCGAGGTAGGAGCGGTCGTGCGCGGGATCGGTGACGTCGGTCGCGCGGGACTCGTACTGGCCCGTGAGACGGCGGTAGAGCTCGCGCAAGCGCGGCCCGATCTCCCCCACGGGCGTGGCGGTCATGACGAGCACGGCCAACGCCGCGAGCAGCACGAACACCGCGAGCGCGCCCCACCGGGTGATCAGGGACGCCAACGGGTCCGCGGCCAGGAAACCCACGAAACCACCCGCGCGCCACACGGCGTCGAACCCGTCACCCAGACCGGGCGCGCCGCCCAGCAGGTGCGCGGTGCCCGCGCCGGCGACGGACAGCGCGAGCAGACCGATCGCGATGCGGTTGTTGGCCTGCGTGGCCTCGGGGTGACGGAAGACGCGGATCGCGAAGAAGAAGCAGAAGATGGGCAGCACGAGGGCCATGAACCCGAAGGTCCCGCCCACGATCGCGTGCACCCAGGACGCGGGGATCGCCACGAGCGCGAGGTCCACGCCGCGCAGGTTCCACCACTCGACCGCGGCGATCACGACGGCGAGCACGAGCCACACGAGCGCACCGCCGTCGCGGCGCTGTTCGGGAGCCATGTCCGTGCGCACGGTCCCCACGCGGCGCACCGCGGCCCCCACCACGTGTCCGGCGCCGGACCACGCGTTGACCACCCCGTGCAGGGCGGTGGAACCGGCCGAGGGCCCCGTGGATCCGGAGCGTGCAGACGTGGACCGTGCGGGGGCCTTCTTGCCGTTCTTAGGGGAACGCGCGGAACTCGAGGACCTGCCGGAGGCCTTCGAGGAGCGCGCGGGGGAAGTTCGAGACGCCATGCCCCCAGGGTACCCGGACGCGCAGCGGCCCGCCCGGAGTCGGATCCAGGCGGGCCGCTGCTCAGTGCGGTGGTTCGGGGCGTCAGGCCTCGACGACCACGGGCACGATCATGGGCTTGCGCCGCAGCTTGCGGGAGACCCACGAGCCCACGGTGCGCCGCACGATCTGCTGCAACTGGTGGGTCGTGTGGTTTTTGCCGCTCTCGCCGAGCGCGTCCTCGAGGGCCGCGGAGATCCGGGGGCGGATCTCGTTGAACACGGTGTCCTCCTCGGCCACGCCGCGCGCGTGGATGTCCGGGCCGGAGACGATCTTGCCGGTGTCCCGGTTGACCACGGTGATCACGGAGATGAAGCCCTCCTCACCGAGGGTCATGCGGTCCTTGAGGTCCGCGTCCGTGATCTCACCCACGGAGGAGCCGTCCACGTAGATGAACCCGCATTCCACCTGCCCGGTGATTTTGGCCGCGCCGGAATGCATGTCCACCACGGTGCCGTTCTCCGCGAGCAGCACGTGGTCCGCGGGGACGCCGGTTTCCTGGGCCAGGTTGCCGTTGGCGATCAGGTGCCGGATCTCGCCGTGGACCGGCATGACGTACTCGGGTTCCACGATGTTGTAGCAGTACAGCAACTCGCCCGCCCCGGCGTGACCCGAGACATGGACCTTGGCGTTTCCCTTGTGCACCACGTCCGCGCCCAGGCGCATGAGCCCGTTGATCACGCGGAACACGGAGTTCTCGTTGCCCGGGATCAGTGAGGACGCCAGGATCACGGTGTCCCCGGCGTTGACCTGGACCTTGTGGTCCCCGTTGGCCATGCGGGACAGCGCGGCCATGGGCTCACCCTGGGAACCGGTGCACATGATGACGATCTGGTCGTCCCGGTAGTCGCCCACCTTCTTCTGGTCCACGAGCACGTTGGGCGGCACGTCCAGGTAGCCGAGCTTCTCGGCGATCGCCATGTTGCGGATCATGGATCGGCCCATCAGGACGACCTTGCGACCACTGGCCACGGCGGCGTCGAGCACCTGCTGCACGCGGTGGACGTGGGAGGAGAACGACGCCACGATCACACGCTGCTTGGCGCGGGCGACCACGTCTGCGAGCACGGGACCGATGGCCTTCTCGGACGCGATGAACCCGGGAACCTCGGCGTTGGTGGAGTCCGTGAGGAACAGGTCTACACCCTCCTCGCCCAGGCGGGCGAAGTGACGCAGGTCCGTGATCCGCCCGTCCAGGGGCAGCTGGTCCATCTTGAAGTCACCGGTGTGCAGCACGGTCCCGGCCTTGGTGCGCAGGAACACTGCCAGGGCGTCCGGGATGGAGTGGTTCACGGCCACGAATTCGCACTCGAACTCACCGAGGCGCTCCACCTGGCCCTCGCGCACGGCCATGGTGAAGGGCTTGATCCGGTGCTCCTGCAGCTTGGCCTCGATCAACGCGAGCGTGAGCTGCGAGCCCAGGATGGGGATGTCCGGGCGGCGCTTGAGCAGGTACGGGACCGCGCCGATGTGGTCCTCGTGCCCGTGGGTGAGCACGATCGCGACGATGTCGTCGAGGCGCTCACGGATGTGGTTGATGTCCGGCAGGATCAGGTCCACGCCGGGCTGGGTTTCCTCGGGGAACAGGACACCGCAGTCGACCACGAGCAGCTGCCCGTTGATCTCGAACACGGTCATGTTCCGACCGACCTCGCCCAGACCGCCCAGGGGGATGACTCGCAGGGTGTCCTTCGCGAGTGCCGACGGTTCGGAGAGGTCGGTGGTGTTCCAATGGGTCATGAGACCCCTTTCATCTCAGGTGGTCAGCGTGTCGGCGATGACCGACGTGCTCAGGTCCGAGCGGATCTGCTCCAGCTCGGCCTGTGTGGGTGTCACGTGCGGCAAGCGCACCGTGTTGTTCGGCAGGCGGCCCTGCCAATGAAGAATGGTCTTCGCGGCCACGGCCCCGGGGATCCGGGTCATGGTGGCACGCACGAGCGGCAACAACTCCTCATTGAGCCGCTGCGCGGTCTCGAGGTCCCCCGCCAGGGAGGCGTCCACGAGTTGGCGGTAGCGCGGGGTGTCGATGTGGGTGGTCACACCCACGAGCCCGGACGCGCCGAGCGCGATCCACGGGAGGGTGAGACCGTCGTCGCCGGAGTAGAAGAGCAGGTCCGTCTCGGCCATGACCCGGGCGGCGGCCATGAAGTCCGCCTTGGCGTCCTTGACGGCCACGATGTTCGGGTGGGAGGCCAGAGAGATCATGGTCTCGGGCTCGATCGGGATCCCCGAGCGCCCGGGGATGTCGTACACCATGACGGGCGTGTCCACGGAGTCCGCGAGCGAACGGAAGTGCGCCTCGACCCCCGCCTGGCTGGGCTTGTTGTAGTACGGGGTGACGATCAGCAGGCCGTCCATCCCGATCTTCTGCGCCTCGAGGCACAGGAAGCGAGAGTGCTCGGTGTCGTTCGAACCGGTCCCCGCGAGCAGCGGCACGCGCCCGCCCACGGCATCCTTGACGGCACGGAAGACCGAAAGGTTCTCCTGGTCGGTCATAGTGGAGTACTCACCGGTGGTGCCGCACACCACCAGACCGTCACAACCGTCGTCCACGAGTTGCTCGGCGAGGCGACCCGTGGCCTCGAGATCCACCGAGCCGTCGTCGTGGAAGACCGTGACCATGGCAGTGAGCAGGGACCCGAACATGGGCGCGGACCGCTGCGTCCGCGCAGGTGCGCTGTCGTGTGTCATATCCACAGGTTACCGCCCAGAGCGGGCGAGCACCGTTTCCGGATCCGTCCCCCGATGTAGGGCTATGGCGGTGCGCATGGACCTGCGGGCCCGCCGGCCGTCGCCGCTCGCGGAGTACGCGAGGCTCAGTCGGTACCACCCGCCCCAGTCTGCGGGGAACGCCTCGACCTCGCGGCGCACGACGTCGAAGTGCTCGTCCGCGGCGGCCCGCACGTACCGTCCGGACGGGGTCCTCGGCAGATCGTCCGCGGGAAGCTCACCGCGCGCGGCGAGTTCCCGGCCGAGGCGTTCTGTGCGGGCGCCGAAGACGATCTCGCGCACCATGGCCCACGTGCCCACCGCGGGGATCACGAGCATGGCCACGCCCAGCAGGGTGGGCAGCCAGCCCCCCGTGCCGAGCAACAGGACCGCCCGGTGGAGGGCCAAGGCGAGGTACAGGGCCAGCAGCCCGATCATGAGCGCGGCCAGGATACGACCCTTCGCACCCACCTCGAGCACGGTGAACACCGCGGCGAACGCGAGCATGGCGACGAGCCAGATCTTGGAGCCCACGGAGATCGGCAGGATAAGCACCGTGATCACGAGCAGCACGATCACGGCCGTGGCCCACCAGCGCAGACCGGAGAAGGAACGGGCGCGGCTCACAGCCCCAGGTCCATGTAGCCGTCCAAGCCGTGGGTCAGCCCCGGGTGCTTCGCGACCGAGCGCACGCCCAACAGCACACCCGTCATGAAGGACACGCGGTCGAAGGAATCGTGGCGCACGGTCAGCTGCTCCCCCGTGTTGCCCAGCAGGGTCTCCTGGTGGGCCACGAGCCCGCGTAACCGCACCGAGTGCACGTGCACACCGTCCAGGTCCGCACCGCGTGCGCCGTGCGGATCGGATTCCGTGGCATCCGGCGACGGCGCCACACCGGCCCGTTCGCGCGCGGCGGCCACGAGCGCGGCGGTTCGCGCCGCGGTACCGGACGGGGCGTCGAGCTTCTGGGGGTGGTGCAGCTCCACGATCTCCACGGACTCGAAGAACGCCGCGGCCATCTCGGAGAACTTCATGGCGAGCACCGCACCCACCGCGAAATTGGGGGCGATCAGCACACCCGTGTCCGGGGAATCGGCGAGCCACGACTCGAGCTCGGCCAGAGTGGCGTCGTCCCAGCCCGTGGTCCCCACGACCGCGTGGATACCGTGTTCCACGGCGAAGCGCACGTTCTCCCGCGTGGCGCTCGGGACCGTTAGGTCCACGACCACCTGGGCGCCGGAGCTCACGATCTCCTGCAGGTCGTCACCGCGACCGAGGGCCGCGACGAGTTCCATGTCCGAGGCGTCCGTGATGGCCTTCACTGCCTCGGAGCCCATGCGTCCGTTGCGGCCCAGTACGGCCACCTTGATCTGCTCGTTCATGTGATCCCGCCTCATTCCTGGTTCTGCTCGACGTGCGGCCCCACCACGGTGCGCACCGTGGCGTCCGCGGACAATTGCGCTGCCAGTGCCTGCACGTCCTCGGACGTCACGGCGCGGATGCGCCGCAGGGACTCGTCCACGTCCATGAAGATGCCCGTCTTCAGTTCCGCGGACCCCAGCCGGGACATCCGTGACCCTGTGTCCTCGAGGGCGAGGACCGTGGCACCGCTGAGTTGGCCCTCGACCTTCGCGAGTTCTGCCGCATCCATCCCGTCCTGGGCGAGCCGGTCCAGCTCGGCGCGCATGAGCTCGCTGACCTGGTCCACGCGCTCGCCCGTGCACCCCGCGTACATCCCGAAGAACCCGGCGTCCGAGTAGGAGCCCGAGAAGGAGAACGTGGAGTACGCGAGCCCCTTCTGCTCCCGGATGGTGTGGAACAACCGCGAGGACATCCCGCCACCCAGGGCGGCGTTGAGCACGGTCATCGCGAAGCGACGCTCGTCCCCCGACTGCAGTCCGGCGCCGCCCAGCACCACGTGGGCCTGCTCGACCGGGCGCTCGAACGTGTGGGTCCCCACCAGGGGCGTCAGCTGCGCCGGCGAAGAGTCCCGCCGGGCACCGGCGTGACCGGTCGCGTCCGGGTCCCAGCCCGCGCGGGCCAAGGACTCGCGCACGAGTTCGACGACGCGGTCGTGGTCGAGACCCCCGGCCACCGTGACCACGAGGTTCTCGGGGCGGTAGGAGCCGCGGTAGTGCTGCCACACCGCGTCACGGGTCACGGAGCGGATCTCCTCGGGGGTGCCCGCGATGGGCCGCGCGAGCGCGGATCCGTGGAGCACCTCGGCGTTGAACTGTTCGAACGCGAAGTCCGTGGGATCGTCCCGGTCCATGGCGATCTCCTCGAGGATCACGCCGCGTTCGCGGTCGAACTCCTCGGGGTCCAGGACGGCACCGGTGAACATGTCCGCGAGCACGTCCACGGCCATGGGCAACTGCTCGGAGAGCACCCGTGCGTGGTAGCACGTGTGTTCGTGGGCCGTGAACGCGTTGGACTCCCCGCCCACGCGGTCGAAGGCCTCCGCGATCTCGAGCGAACTGCGCCGGGAGGTGCCCTTGAACAGCAGGTGCTCCAGGAAGTGCGTGGAACCGAGCATGCCCGGGGCCTCGTCACGCGAGCCCAGGCTCACCCAGAACCCCACGGACACCGAACGCTGCCCGGGCATCTTCTCGGTGAGCACCCTGGTCCCGCACGGCAGGACGGTGCGCATGATCACGGCGCCCTCGGCGTCGTCGTGCACCACGTGGGTGAAGCCCGGCGCCTGCGCCGCGGCCGAATACGCCCGAAGGCGGGCGGCCCCGCCGGAGACGTGCTCCGCGGGATCGCCCGCCCTCAGGGGAAGGTGAACAACTGTCATCTAGTAACGAACACCCTCTGCTCAGTTCTCGTCGTCGGAGGACTCGGCCGGGGCCTCGGACTCGGCCACGACGGGCGCGAGGGACAGCTTGCCGCGGTCGTCCACCTTGGTGATCTCCACCTGGACCTTCTGGCCCACGGACACGACGTCGTCGACCTCGTTGACGCGCTTGCTGTCGTTGAGCTTGCGCATCTCGGAGATGTGGAGCAGACCATCCTTGCCCGGGGTCAGGGACACGAACGCACCGAACGTGGTGGTCTTGACCACGGTGCCCAGGTAGCGCTCGCCCACCTCGGGGACCTGCGGGTTCGCGATCGCGTTGATCGCCGAGCGCGCGGCCTCCGCGGAGGGGCCGTCCGTGGCGCCGATGTACACGGTGCCGTCGTCCTCGATGGAGATGTCGGTGCCGGTGTCCTCCTGGATCTGGTTGATCATCTTGCCCTTGGGGCCGATCACCTCACCGATCTTGGACACGGGCACGTTCACCGAGATCACGCGCGGCGCGAACTCGCTCATCTCGTCCGGGGCGTCGATCGCGGAGGTCAGCACGTCCAGGATGTAGAGCCGGGCCTCGCGGGCCTGGGTCAGGGCCGAGGCCAGGACCGAGGCGGGGATACCGTCCAGCTTGGTGTCCAGCTGGATCGCGGTCACGAACTCGGACGTACCGGCGACCTTGAAGTCCATATCACCCAGCGCGTCCTCCGCACCGAGGATGTCGGTCAGGGCCGCGTACTGGACCTCGCCGTTGACGGTGTCGGAGACCAGGCCCATGGCGATACCGGCCACGGGAGCGCGCAGCGGCACACCGGCGTTGTACAGCGACAGCGTGGACGCGCACACGGAACCCATGGACGTGGAGCCGTTGGACCCCAGCGCTTCGGAGACCTGACGGATCGCGTACGGGAACTCCTCCCGAGAGGGCAGCACGGGCGTGATCGCACGCTCGGCGAGCGCGCCGTGACCGATCTCGCGGCGCTTGGGCGAACCCACGCGGCCGGTCTCACCCGTGGAGTACGGAGGGAAGTTGTAGTGGTGGATGTAACGCTTGTGCTTGACCGGGGCCAGCGAGTCGATCTGCTGCTCCAGCTTGAGCATGTTCAGCGTGGTGACACCCATGATCTGGGTCTCTCCGCGCTCGAACAGCGCGGAACCGTGCACGCGCGGGAGCACGTCCACCTCGGCGCTGAGCTGACGGATGTCCGTGAGACCGCGGCCGTCGATGCGCACCTTGTCCTTGAGGATGCGCTGGCGCACGGTCTGCTTGGTCAGGGCCTGGTAGGCACCGTTGACCTCGTCCGCGCGGCCCTCGAAGGCCTTGCCCTCGCCCGTGAGCTCGGCCAGCGTGGACTGGTGCAGTTCGTCGGTCGCGGCCTCGCGCTCCTGCTTGCCAGCGATCGAGTAGACCTCCGCCATGCGCTCGCCCACGAAGTCCTTGACGGCCTCGGCGGCGTCGTCCCCGTACCCGCCGAAGCGAGGCAGGTCCAGCTCGGGCTTGGCGGTGCGGGAGGCGAGATCCGCCTGGGCGTCGCACAGGGCCTTGATGAACGGCTTGGAGGCCTCGAGGCCCTCGGCCACGAGCTCCTCGGTCGGTGCAACCGCGCCCTGGCCCTTGATGAGCTCCCAGGCGTTGTCGGTGGCCTCGGCCTCGACCATCATGATCGCGACGTCCGAGCCGCCGTCCTTGGTGCTCACCACGCGGCCGGCCACGGCCATGTCGAACACGGCGTTCTCCAGCTGCGAGTGCTTAGGGAACGCGATCCACTGATGGGAACCGTTCTCCTGGGCCATGAGCGCCATGCGCACGCCGCCCACGGGGCCCTGGAAGGGCAGCCCGGACAGGGTCGTGGACATGGACGCGGCGTTGATCGCCACGGTGTTGTAGATCTCGTCCGGGGCGATGGACATGACGGTCACGACCACCTGCACCTCGTTGCGCAGGCCCTTGCCGAACGCGGGGCGCAGCGGGCGGTCGATCAGACGGCACGTGAGGATCGCGTCCGTGGACGGGCGACCCTCACGGCGGAAGAACGAACCGGGGATGCGACCCGCGGCGTACATCCGCTCCTCGACGTCCACCGTGAGCGGGAAGAAGTCGAAGCCCTCCCGCGGGTGCTTGCCCACGGCCGTGGCCGAGAGCATGGAGGTCTCTTCGTCGATGTAGACCATGGCCGAACCCGCGGCCTGGCGGGCGAGTCGGCCGGTTTCGAAGCGCACGACGCGCTTGCCGTACGAGCCGTTGTCGATAACGGCTTCTGCACTCTGGATTTCGGGACCCTCCAAGGGTCACCTCCGTTTCTTCGTGGTGCGCGATCCGCGCGACACACCGGTCTTCGATCGAGGCGCTCGCAGCGCGTGAGCGTTGCGAAGGCCACTGTCGAGGACCGCGACATGCAGCGCGGTCACGCCATGACGTGATTTCTCGTTGGATTGTCCGGACACGCGGTCCGGGTGGCGGTGTTCGTCACGAACAGCGCCGGTTGCGGCGGTTCCCCGCGCTCCGACAGGGCACGGGGAACCGGTCACATCACTTGCGCAGGCCGAGGCGCTCGATGAGCGCACGGTAGCGGGCGATGTCGGTGCGACGCAGGTAGTCCAGCATGCGACGACGCCGTCCCACCAGGGCCATGAGGCCACGGCGGGTGTGGTGGTCGTGCTTGTGCATCTTCAGGTGCTCGGTCAGATCGGAGATCCGACGGGACAGCACCGCGATCTGCACCTCGGGCGAACCGGTGTCACCCTCGTGCGTCGCGTACTCGGTGATGATCTGGTTCTTGATCGTGGCATCCAGGGCCATGTGTAACTCCTCGAGTCAGTACCGTGACCGCCCGGTGCGTGAGATTCTCGCCCGGGGTCCGGGAGCGAGCTCCCGGGGTCGGACCGCCACGGACCGCAGTCAGACCAGCGTCCATCCTAACCGATCCTCCGCCGGGGCACCGTAAGGGCCGTCACCACTCGGCGGACGACGGCGCGGCGCACCGCTGCAGGGCCCCGCACCCCCACGGTGCGGCAGCGCCGTCGCAATCCCGCGGGAGGGCCAGCGCCGTCCAACGGGAGCGACGTCGCCGCCCCGCGGGAGCGCCCCGGACGTGCGAAGCGGGACCGACCTGGAACAATGGGGGCATGCAGAAGATGAACGTCGAATCATTCAACCTGGACCACCGCAGCGTGGCCGCCCCCTATGTGCGGATCGCGGATCGGAAGGAACTGCCGGGTGGTGACACCCTCGTGAAGTACGACGTCCGCTTCACCCAGCCCAACCAGGCGCACCTGGAGATGCCGGCGGTGCACTCGATCGAGCACCTCACCGCGGAGCACATGCGCAATCACACGGACGCCCTGATCGACTTCTCCCCCATGGGCTGCCAGACCGGTTTCTACGCGCTCATGCTGGGAGTGGAGACCGAGGAGTTCGAGCGCCTGCTCGAGCGCACCTTCCGAGACATCCTCGAGGCGGACGAAGTCCCGGCCGCGAACGAGGTGCAGTGCGGCTGGGGCGCCAACCACAGCCTCGAGGCCGCCCAGGACGCGGTGCGCGGATTCCTGGCCGAACGCGAGCACTGGGACGAGGTCACGCGGTGACGGACGACGCCGCACGGTTCGCCGCGTGCGTGGGCGCACCGGCCGTCGTGGTCGCCATGGCGGAGGAGGCCGAACCGTTCCTCGCGGACGCCGACTCCCGCTGCGAGAACCCCCATGTGATCGGCGGTGCCGAGCTGTACGCCGTCGAGGCCGCGGGGCGCCCCGTGCTCGTGGTGCGCACCGGGATCGGATTGGTCAATGCCGCGTCGACCCTGAGCGCGATGCTGGAACGGTTCGAACCGAGCGCCGTGATCTCCGCCGGTTCCGCCGGGGGCCTGCGCGCGGACGTCAACGTGGGTGACCTGGTGATCGGCACCGAGTTCCGCTACGCGGACGCGGACGCGACCGCCTTCGGGTACGAACCGGGACAGGTGCCCGGGATGCCCCCGGCCTTCGCGGCGTCGTCGGAGCTCGTGACGGCCGCGAGCAGCCTCGCGGCCGCAGAGGGCTACGCCGCGTGGCGCGGGACGATGCTCTCGGGCGGCGCGTTCGTCACGACGCGCAACGTGGGAGCGACCCGCGAGGTGTTCCCCGAGGCCCTGAGCACGGACATGGAGACCACGGCGCTCGCGCACGTGTGCCACGACCGTGGCGTGCCCTTCCTGGCCGTGCGCGCGATTTCGGACCTGTGCGGTCCCGCCGCGGACCAGCAGTTCCACATGGAACTGGACATCGTGGCCCGGATCAGCGCCCAGGCCGTGACCGAACTGCTCGGCGGGCTCCCGCCCGTCCAGCCACCCACACGTCGAGGAGAACGAGGAACGCATGAGTGACGACAAGACCAAGGACCTGAAGGACGCCGCCCCGGACGTCGCCAAGCACGTGCTGCGCGACGGTCACGAGATCCCCCAGCTGGGGTTCGGCACGTACCCCATGGACGACGCCGAGGCCGAGGCCCTGATCCCCGAGGCCGTGTGGCGCGGCTACCGGCTCATCGACACCGCGGTGAACTACGGCAACGAACGCGGCGTGGGCCTCGGTGTGCGCTATTGCGACATCCCCCGCTCGGACCTGTTCCTCACGTCCAAGCTCCCGGGCCGGGACCACGGTACGGACAGCGTGCGGCGGTCACTCGAGGGCACGCTCGAACGGCTCGGCACGGACTACCTGGACCTCTACCTGATCCATTGGCCCAACCCCAGCGTGGACCGCTACCTGGACACGTGGCGCGCCATGATGGCCGCGCGCGACGAGGGCCTCATCCGCTCGATCGGTGTGTCCAACTTCCTGCCCGAGCACCTCCTGCGCCTGGAGCGGGAGACCGGGGAAATGCCCGTGGTCAACCAAGTGGAGCTGCACCCGCAGTACCAGCAAGAGACCCTGCGGGCGTTCCACGAGGAGCACAAGATCCTCACCGAGGCGTGGTCCCCGCTGGGGCGCAAGACGGACCTCCTGCAGGACCCGTGGCTCGTGGAGATCGCACGCAAGGTGGGACGCACCCCGGCCCAGGTGGCGCTGCGCTGGCACGTGCAGTCGAGCATCGTGGCGATCCCCAAGTCCTCGAACACCGAGCGCATGGCGGAGAACATCGACGTGTTCGAGTGGGAACTCACGGACGAGCAGATGGAACGGGTGCGCATGCTGCACACCGGCATCAGCGGTTCGGGGTTCGACCCCTCCATGCACGAGGAGATGTGATCAGCCCCACCGGGTGAGCTCAGTCGGTCCCGCGCGCCTGTTCCCGCAGGATGTCGCGGGACCGATTCACGTCGTCGCGCATCTGGGACACGAGCGCGTCGATCCCCCGGTAGGCCACCATCCCGCGCAGGCGTTCCACGAATTCGACCACCACGGTCTGCCCGTAGAGGTCGAAGTCCTCCACGGCCTCGTCCGGGCGGTCGATCACGTGGGCCTCGACCTGGCGGTTCACACCGTCGAACGTGGGATTCGACCCCACGGAGATCGCCGTGGGCCAGCGGGTGCCGTCCTGGTCCACGAGCCAGCCCGCGTAGACCCCGTCCGCCGGGATGAACCCCGTGGCCTCGGGTGCCAGGTTGGCCGTGGGGAAGCCCAGTTCACGCCCGCGTGCGGCCCCATGCACCACTTCCCCGCGCATGCGGTGGTGCCGGCCGAGCAGTTTGGCAGCACCGCGGATGTCCCCCGCCTCGAGGCACGAGCGCACCCACGTGGACGAGCAGCGACGGTCGTCGCTCCAGCCCACCAGACCGTTGAGTGCATCCGAGTCCTCGGGGACCAGACCCGCGACGTCGTCCACGACCTCGACCTCGAAGCCGTGTTCACGGCCGAGCTCCCTGATCACCGGCAGGTCCCCCGTGTTGTCACGCCCGAGCCGGACGTCCGACCCGATCACGAGACACACCGCGCCCAGCGGTTTCACGAGGTAGTCGACCACGAACTCCTCGGGGCTCAGCTCGGAGAACTCGAGGCTGTACGGCAGCACGAGGACGGCATCCACGCCTGTGGCCTCGAGGGCGTCGAGCTTGTCCTCGAGACCCATGATGAGTCCAGGGTGAGATTCGGGCCGGTGCACGAGAGCCGGGTGCGGATCGAAGGTCACGACCACGGAGCGGGCCTCGAGACGCCGGGAGGTCTCGAGCAGCCGCGCGAACACGTGTTGATGACCGCGGTGGACACCGTCGAAGTTGCCGATGCTCACCACGGAGGGACCGAATCCCGGGGTGACCTCGTCCAGGCTTCTCCAGCGAATCACTGTTCTCCTTGATATCTTCTGCGTGGTCAGGGTGTGTGCGGGCGACGTCTAGAGCCTACCGCTCCGCCGGGAGGGCCGTGTCAGCCACAACCACACGAGCCCTACGATCGGGA
Source organism: Kocuria sp. KRD140 (assembly GCF_017168375.1). NCBI lineage: Bacteria > Bacillati > Actinomycetota > Actinomycetes > Micrococcales > Micrococcaceae > Kocuria > Kocuria sp. KRD140. The sequence goes on along the minus strand of NZ_JABFAW010000009.1, from coordinate 703,089 downwards.
GCACGAGCGGCACGTAGCCGTAACCGGCACCGAAGTGGGACCACACGCTCGCCTTGGGGAACAACTGCGGTTCCAGGACACTGAGCAGGCCCACGCCCAGCACACCCACGAGCTCCACGACCACGGCCACCGTGGCGACCCTGTGCCAGCCCGGACCGGACTTGGCCAAGGCGATCGTCGCCAGGACGTAGATCGCGGCGGAGATCGTGGACAGGATGATCGCGAGCGGGGCCGCGGAGAACTCGGTGGCGAGCTGGTAGAGCGAGCGCACCCCCGCGGAGAGCGAGAAGACGGCGTACACCACGATCAGCAGCCGCCCGAACCCCGAGTTCTTCCGGTCGGATCCCGCGCGGGGCCCCGACCGCCCGAAACGGTTCTGCAGCGTGGTGCGTGAGGGCTCAGCCATGCTCGTCCTTCCCCCGGCGGCCCGTCCCGGCCGCTGCGGCGTCACTGGTAGTAGTAGATGAAGTTCATGCGGTAGACCATCACGGCCACCACGGGACCGGCGGCGGCCAGGATGAGGGTGGACCACCGCGAGCGTTCCACGAGGGACCACACGAACGTCCCCGCGGGGATCAGCAGCGCCGTGAGCAAGTAGCCCCAGTACTCGAGCAGGCTCCCGGAGGGATCCGGACCCAGCACGGGCAGGAACACTGAGCCCACCGCGTAGACCAGCAGGAACGCCTCGAGCACGAGCACGGAACCCTGGGAGAAGTCGTCCGGCGCACGGCCGCGCGCGGCCTGCACGAGGCAGATCACGCACGAGAGCGCACCCAGGACCACCGATGCCCAGAACCACCCGTCATAACCCCACAGCATCAGTCGTGCGTCCGTTCCGTTCGCTTGGTTCCGTCCTGTCCCGCTCCGGGGTCACCCGCCCCGGGTTTTTTCACGCCTGTATCATCTGGCGCCGCGGCAGCCGTGAACGTCACCCCCGCCGCGATCCCGAGCACCGACGTCGTGTACCGGCGGTCGGCGGGGCCACGGTCGTCGGCGAGGGCCACGAGTGTCCCGTCCGGTGCGAAGCATGCGACGGGCAGCTCCGCCCGGGATCCCTCGCGCCCCTCGGAGCCCGACGCCGCGGCGTCGCCGGCGGATGCGGTGTCACCGGCTCCTGCCCCGCAACGAGACGCGGCGCCGTCGACCTGCGAAGCGCCGCCAGGATGAACCTGCGTCGCGGCGATCCTGCGCCCGTGCGACAGGTCCGTGGCCTCCCGGGCGGTGAGCTCGCGCACGGGGAACAGTCCGCGCGCGGCGTCGTCGATCGGCAGCGTCGAGACCGTGCCGCCGGCGCGCACCTGCTCCGTGAGCTCGTCGAGCGTGTGCGACTGCTCGAGCGTGAACGACCCCACGCGCGTGCGCCGCAGCGCCGTGAGGTGCCCGCCCACGCCCAGGGCCTCCCCGAGGTCGCGCGCGAGGGCGCGGATGTACGTCCCGGAGGAGCACGTCACGGTCGCATCGACATCCACCGCGGTGGGCTCAGCGTCGGTCGGCTCGCGGGAGATCCCGTGCACCGTGAACTCGTAGACGGTGACCGGTCGCGCGGGCAGCTCCACGTCCTCGCCCTTGCGCACGCGGGCGTACGAGCGCTGCCCGCCCACCTTGATCGCGCTGACCGCGGACGGGACCTGCTGGATCTCACCGGTCAGCTCGGCGACCGCGGCCAGGACGGCGTCATCGGTGAGCGCGGCGAGCCGCTCGGGCGCGGCCGTGCTCGTGACGTCCCCCTCGGCGTCGTCGGTCACGGTCGCGGCACCCAGGCGGATGCTCGCCCGGTACGTCTTGTCCGTGCCCGTGACGTAGGTCAGCAGCTTGGTGGCCTTCTCGACCCCCACGACCAGCACGCCCGACGCCGCGGGGTCCAGCGTGCCCGCGTGACCCACCTTGCGGGTCCCCGCGAGGCGGCGCATGCGCGAGACGACGTCGTGCGAGGTCCAGCCGAGCGGTTTGTCCACGACGACGAGCCCGGCCACCCTCGGGAGCGAGGGTGCCGGGCTCGGGATTTCCTGGCGATCGGTCACCGGGTCAGTCCCGCGACCGGCTCTCGGGGGCTTCGTCATCCGCGTCGGACGTGCGGTAGGCGTCCTCCCCCGCGGCGTACTGAGCGCCCTGGGCCTGTTCAGCCACCTGGGCGTCCTTCTCACGCGCGGTGCGCAGCAGCGACTCGAGACGTGCGGCGTCCGCGGGGATCTCGTCCGCGACGAAGGTGAGCGTGGGGGTCAGGCGAGCGGTGATGTTCTTCCCGACCTCGGAGCGCAGGATGCCCTTGGCGGACTCCAGGGCCCGCGCGGTCTCCTGCCGCTGCGTCTCATCCCCGTAGACGGTGTAGTACACGGTCGCATGCTGCAGGTCGTTGGTGACCCGCGCGTCCGTGACGGTCACGAAACCCACCCGGGGGTCCTTGATCCTGCGTTCGAGCGCCTGGGCCACGATCACCTTGATGCGATCGGCCAGTCGAGCGGCGCGGGCGGCGTCGGCCATGGTGGTACTCCTCGTGTCCGGGCAACGCCGGGGCGTTGCACTGTGCGGGGGTGGTGCGCCGTGACGCGCCACCCGGTGCGATCCGCCCATCACGGAACGGATCGCGGTGCGGGCGGGGGGCCCGCGTGATCCCGTGGGAATCACACGGGCACCCGGACCCGCTGTCACGTGGTCGCGGCCGGTGCGCTCGCGTGAGTGCACCGGCCGCGGGAACCCGTCAGTCGCGCGGCTTCTCGCGCATCTCCCAGGTCTCGATGAGGTCGCCCTCGCGGATGTCGTTGAAGGAACCGAGTCCGATACCGCACTCGTAACCCTCGCGCACCTCGGTGGCGTCGTCCTTGAACCGGCGCAGCGAATCGATGGTGAGGTTGTCCTGCACCACGTTGCCGTCGCGCACCAGGCGGGCCTTGCCGTTGCGGCGCACCACACCCTTGGTGATGTACGCACCGGCGATGTTGCCCCACTTGGACGAGCGGAAGACCTCGCGGATCTCGGCGGTACCGAGCTCCACCTCCTCGTACTCCGGCTTGAGCATGCCCTTGAGCGCGCTCTCGACCTCGTCGATCGCGTTGTAGATCACGGAGTAGAACTTCATCTCCACGCCCTCGCGCTCGGCCAGGTCCGTCACGCGCTCGGCGGGACGGACGTTGAAGCCGATGATCACGGCGTTGTCCACCGTGGCCAGGTTGACGTCGTTCTGGGTGATCGCGCCCACGCCGCGGTGGATGACCCGCAGCTGGACCTCTTCGCCCACGTCGATCTTGAGCAGCGAGTCCTCGAGCGCCTCCACGGCACCGGACACGTCACCCTTGATGATGAGGTTGAGGGTGTCGATCTTGCCCTCGGCCACGGCCTCGTCGAAGGACTCGAGCGTGATCCGCTTGCGGCGCTTGGCGAGTTGGGCATTGCGGTCCGCGGCCTCACGCTTCTCGGCGATCTGACGCGCGGTGCGCTCCTCCTGGGTGGCCAGGAACGTGTCACCCGCGCGCGGCACGGAGGACAGACCCAGCACCTGCACCGGGCGGGACGGCAGCGCCGCCTCCACGGTGCGGCCCATCTCGTCGAACATGGCACGCACGCGACCGTACGCGGCACCGGCCACGATCGAATCGCCCACGGTGAGCGTGCCGGACTGGACCAGCACGGTGCACACCGCGCCGCGGCCCTTGTCCAGGTTGGCTTCGATGGCGACGCCGCGGGCGTTCTTGTCCGGGTTCGCCTGCAGTTCCAGAGCGCCGTCCGCCGTGAGCACGATGGCGTCCAGCAGGTCGTCGATGTGCAGGTTCTCGCGGGCAGAGACGTCCACGAACATGGTGTCGCCGCCGTACTCCTCGGGCACCAGGCCGTACTCGGTGAGCTGACCGCGGATCTTCTCCGGGTTGGCGTCCGGCTTGTCGACCTTGTTCACGGCGACCACGATCGGCACGTTCGCCGCCTGGGCGTGGTTGAGCGCCTCGACGGTCTGCGGCATCACGCCGTCGTCCGCGGCGACCACGAGCACGGCGATGTCCGTGACCTGCGCACCACGGGCACGCATCGCGGTGAACGCCTCGTGACCCGGGGTGTCGATGAACGTGATGAGCCGTTCCTGACCGTCCACCTCGGTGGAGATCTGGTACGCACCGATGTGCTGGGTGATGCCGCCGGCCTCACCCTCGATCACCTTGGTGTTACGGATCGCGTCCAGCAGGCGGGTCTTACCGTGGTCCACGTGACCCATGACGGTGACCACCGGCGGGCGCGGTGCCAGGACGTCCTCGCCCTCAGCCTCCAGTTCCGCCTCGAGGTCGATGTCGAAGGACTCGAGCAGCTCGCGCTCCTCGTCCTCCGGGGAGACCACCTGGATCTGGTAGCCGAGCTCGGCACCCAGCAGCTGGAAGGTGTCCTCGTCCAGGGACTGGGTCTGCGTGGCCATCTCACCCAGGTGGATGAGCACGGTCACGAGCGACGCCGGGTTCGCGTTGATCTTCTCCGCGAAGTCCATGAGCGAGGCACCGCGGCGCAGCCGCACCACAGTGCTGCCGTCGCCGTGGGGAACCGACACGCCGCCGACGGCGGGTGCGCTCATCTGCTCGAGCTCCTGGCGCTTCGCCCGCTTCGACTTGCGGTGCTTGCCGCGGGCACCACCGCGACCGAAGGCACCCTGCGTGCCACCGCGGCCACCGCGGCCGCGGAAACCACCGCCGCCACCGGTACCACCGCCGCCGGCGCCACCACCGCGGCGGGGTCCCCCACCGGGTGCCGGGCGGCTACCGATCGGGGCCACACCCGTGGTGTGACCGGGCATCATGTTCGGCGAGGGGCGGGGTCCACCGGGACGGGGGCCGCCTTGACCCGTTCGCGGTGCACCCGTACGGGGCGCACCGGGACGCGGGCCACCCTGGCCCGCCTGAGCGGGACGGGGGCCACCCGGACGGGGACCGCCGGGACGGGGTCCGCCCTGACCGGCATTGCTCGAACGCATCCCCTGCTGGGACGCGAACGGGTTGTTACCGGGACGCGGTGCTCCGGGCTTGGCCGAGCGCTGCTGGCCGGGGCGCGGCGCACGCTGACCACCGTCGGAACCGCGGCCCATGCCCTGCTGGGACGCGAACGGGTTGTTCCCCGGACGCGGTGCGGACTGACCCGGCTTGGCACTACCAGGCTTGGGTGCGTTGGCACGGGGGCCCGGGGTCGCCGCACTGCGCGGCGTGGCCGAGTCGGAGGCAGCGGGCTTCGCGACCGGGGTCTCGGAGGCCTGGGGCTCGGACGCCGACTTCGCGGGGGCCTTGGGGGCACCCGGGGTCGGCGCGGCGGATCCGGCAGCGGGCTTGGCAGGGGCGTCGGAACCGGCGGGCTTGGACTGGACCCTGCCCCCGGGCTTGGGCGCGGAGGACTTCTCCGCGGGCTTCCTGGCGCCCTGCTGCGCGGGCTTGCCGGAGTTGCCCCCGGCGGAGTTCTTGGACTGCGCGGCGGAATCGCCACCGGCGGGGTACGCCGAACGCAGCTTCTTGGCCACGGGCGGTTCCACCGTGGAGGACGCTCCGCGAACGAATTCGCCGAGTTCCTGAAGTTTGGAAATAGCTTCCTTGGACGTGATTCCGAGCTCTTTCGCGAGCTCGTGGACACGGGGCTTGGCCACTGTTCTCCTGTCTCGGTCCGCACCGAAACAGGTACGAACCGCTTATTTTCCGTTGACGTGGCCACCGGACGCACACGTGCGTCCCGCGTGGCCGCGGGTTGAGTACTCGAAGGCACTCATCGGCCGGCACTCATCGGTTTTCCATGGGCTTCTGACTCGCTTTCCTGGTGTTCGTCCTCCTGCACCGGCAGGAGGACGCGCAGCTGTTGCTCGAGGTCGTCCGTGGTCACGGCGGTACGGAACGAGCGATGGAACGCCCGTTTGCGCACCGCGGTGGCAACGCACTGCCGGGTGGCGTGCACCCAGGCTCCTCGGCCTCCCGCTCGGCGGTGAAGATCCGCCACGACCCGGGGGCCCTGCGGTGTGTCCTCCATCGTCACGCGGACGAGTTGATCAGGGGGGCTCACCTCTCGGCACCCCACACAGGTACGAAGACTGTTGACGCTCATCCCCGCTCCTCATGACCCGTCGTCCGGTTTTCAGGCGGCACGGAACCGCGCGGAAGGACGATGGTCGACCTGATCAGAGCAAAGTCTAGCGCGCCGCGCGGGATTCCCCCGAATCCTGGGGATGTTCAGCGATCCGTCGCGCGGGATTCGGGGACGATGTCGATGCGCCACCCCGTGAGCCGCGCGGCCAGGCGGGCGTTCTGCCCCTCCTTGCCGATCGCGAGGGACAGCTGGGCGTCCGGGACGACGGCGCGCGCGGAACGGGCACCCTCGTCCAGCACGTTCACCCGGGACACCCGTGCCGGGGACAGGGCGTTGCCGATGAACCGGGCGGGATCGTCCGAGTAGTCGATGATGTCGATCTTCTCGTCTCCGAGCTCGTTCATCACCGCGCGCACGCGCGAACCCATGTCACCGATGCACGCGCCCTTGGCGTTGGCCCCGGGGCGCTTGGCGGCCACGGCCATCTTCGTGCGGTGCCCGGCCTCGCGCGCCAGGGTCACGATCTCCACGGAACCGTCCGCGATCTCGGGGACCTCCATCTCGAACAGTCGGCGCACCAGATCCGGGTGGGAGCGGGACAGCGTGATGGACGGACCCTTGAACCCGCGCTTGGCCTCCACGACGAACGCGCGGATCCGCTGACCGTGCTCATAGCGCTCCCCGGGGACCTGCTCGTGCGGCGGCAGCAGTCCCTCCACGGTGCCCAGGTTCACCTGGACCATCTTGGGGTTGTTGCCCTGCTGGATCTGACCGGAGACGAGTTCCCCCTCGCGGCCCTTGAAGTGACCCAGGACGTTGTCGTCCTCGACGTCGCGCAGTTTCTGCAGGATGACCTGGCGCGCGGTCGCGGCGGCGATACGACCGAAACCGGACGGGGTGTCGTCGAACTCGCCCACCCGCTCGTCGTTCTCGTCCAGCTCGGGAGCCCAGATGGTCACGTGTCCACTGCGACGATCGACCTCGGCACGGGCGCCGTTGATGGCCCCCGGCGAGCGCATGTACGCGAGCAGCAGGGCCTGTTCGATCGTGGGGATCAGCACGTCCACGGGGATGTCGCGCTCGCGTTCCAGCAAGCGCAGGGTGCTCATGTCGATGTCCATGTGTCCGGCCTTCCTTCGCACCACGCGGGGGTTCCGCACCGTATTCGGGGCCGGGAACCAAACAGCGCGCCGCACGCGGGGTGCGGAGCGCTGCTGCATGGGTCTGTCTCGTGTTCTTCCGGCTATCGTACATCCCGCGGGGACGTCAGATCTCCACCTCCACCTTGGCTCCGCGCACGTCCACGTAGGCCACGCGCTCGGGGTCCAGGTACTTCACCGGCATTCCCTTCTTGGGTTGGTGCCAGCGCTGGACCACGGCGTGGTCCTCGTGCGCCTCGAGCAGCCGCGCCGAGTAGCGCTCCCCCTCCGCGGGCCGGATCCGCACGAGGTGACCCACGCTGCGCCGCCAGTGCCGCGGCGTCTCCAGGTCGCGCGTGGCCCCCGGCGAGGACACCTCGAGTTCGTACGGCGGGCCGGGCACGGGGTCGTCGCGGTCCAGGGCGTCGGAGACCTGCCGCGCCACCTCCGCCACGCGATCCAGGCTCAGAGAGTCCGTACCGTCCGGCAGGTCCACCAGCACGCGCAGCATCCGGTTCCCGCCCTGGCCCGTGAACTCGCACTGCTCCAGGAAGAGCCCGGCGGCCTCGACCACCGGTTCCACGCTCGCGCGGATGCGCGTCTCGTCCACTGTCGTCATATCCGTCCTCCTCGTGCGGCTCGCGGGGTCACCGCGCCGCGTTCGTCCTGCGTGCTGCTCCCTATCATGGAACAGACCCGTCCCCCGGAGGAATTCGTGAGTTCTCGCCCGCCCGCACCCCCCGCCAGCGCCTGGCGCGTCCTGGCCGTGGCGCTCACCCTGGTCCTGGTGCTCGTGCTCGCCGCGGGTTTGTGGGCTCATTGGCGTTCGTTGTCCGACGACGACGCCGCACGCCTCGGCGCGCGCGCGACCGTCGCCTCCGTGCGTGCAGACCTGGACCCCGATCCCTCGGTCCTTCCCGACGCCGTCCTGACAGATCAGGAGGCCGCGTTCGGTCCGGCGGCAACTCCCTCCCAGGCCCGCCACCTCGAGGCACGCGGTACCGGGGCCCCGCCGAGTTCACTGGCCGACGCCGCAGCCCGGCTCGAGGACGTCGCCAGGACCTCGCCGAACGGGGAGCTGGCGGCCACCGCCGCGAGCGTCGCGGCGTCGTGGTGGGCGGCGGAGCCACCGCCGGCTGGCGCGGACCCCACCGCACGCCGAACAGAAGAGAGCGAGGCGGGTTCGGGGGCCGGTTCCCCCGCGGCATCGAAAGTACCCACCGAGGAAAGGGACGGCGGGGACACCGACGACGACGCGGCGTCGTCGTGCGAACCTGCGCAGCTCGCCGCGGTCACGGCCCTGGACCGTGCGCGGTTCACCACCGAGGCGGCCGCTGCGCGGATCCCGGCCGACGCCGCACAGAGGGGCACCATGGACGCGGTCATGGACACGCTCGATGCCACGCTGCGTGAGCCGGCGGTGACTCCGATGTTGTCGTGCGATCCCGCACCCGTCGCGGGCGGTCACGTCCTGCCCGCCGGCTTCGCGGAGGACCCCGCCCGAGCGGTGGGCGGGACACTGCGCGAGGCGAGCGCCGCCCTCGTGTCCGCCGTGGGGGCGTCGTCGCCCGAGGACCGGGACTGGCTGCTCACGGCGCTGCTGGAGACGGCCGTCGCAGCGCAGCGCCTGGACCCCGAACACCCGGTGCCCGCCCTGCCGGGGAGGGACTGACGCGCGGCGCACGCGCCGGTCAGCGACCCGTGAGGACGTCCCACCCGAGCTTGGCGATCAACACCGTGACCACCGTGAAGAAGACCACGCGGATGAACGCGCTGCCCCGGGCCACCGCGGTGCGTGCGCCGAGGTAACCCCCGGCCATGTTGCTGAGCCCGAGCACGAGACCCAGCCCCCACAGGACGGAACCGTGCGCCGCGAAGACCGCGATGGCGCCGACGTTCGTGGCCAGGTTGACGATCTTGGCCTTCGCGCTCGCCGCGAGGAAGCTGTAGCCCAGTAACGATACGAGCCCGATGATCAGGAACGACCCCGTTCCCGGGCCCATGACGCCGTCGTAGAAACCGATCAGGGCGCCCAGCGCGACAGCCAGTCCGTAGTGCCGCGCGCCGGTGTGTCGCAGCGCGGTGAGCTGACCCATGGACGGCTTGGCCACCGTGAACACGAGCACGGCGATCAGCGCGAGCACGATGATCGGCTTGAACACCGCGGCCGGGAGTGTGGCGGCCACGGCCGCACCCGCCCCCGACGCGACGAGGGCCACGACGGCCATGGGCAGCGCGGTGCGCAGGTCCGGGTGGATACGACGGTAGAACGTCACCGCGGACGTGGTCGTGCCGAAGACCGAGCCCATCTTGTTCGTCGCGAGCGCCTGGACCGGTGTGATGCCCGGGATCAGCAGCATCACGGGCAGTTGGAGCAACCCTCCACCGCCCACCACGGCGTCGATGAACCCCGCGGCGAAACCCGTGAGCACCAGCAGCACGACGAAGCCGGAGGCGGCGGAGTCCAGACCGGAGCCCGCGAGGGAGGACAGGTCCATGACGGAACACCCGGGCCGGGACTACAGGGTGTCGTCCGCGGGGGTGTCCGATCCGCGCCGCTCGGCGGTGAGTTCGGCAACCACGTCCTCGCGCGCGATGTCCCGGGACTGCCTGCTGCGGCGGTCCTTGAGCTCGAGCATCCCGTCCTTGAGCCCGCGGCCCACCACGAGCACGGTGGGTACGCCCAGCAGCTCGGCGTCGCCGAACTTCACACCCGGGGAGACCTTGGGACGGTCGTCGAACAGGACGCTGATCCCGGCGTCCTCGAGGTGCGCGACGATCTCCTCCGCGGCCTCGAGCACCTCCGTGCCCTTGCCCGTGGCCACCACGTGGACGTCCGCGGGGCTGAGGTCGCGCGGCCACAACAGGCCCTTGTCGTCGTGGTAGAACTCCGCCACGGCCGCGAGCGCGCGGGTCACGCCCACACCGTAGGAGCCCATGGTCACGGTCACGAGTTTGCCGTTGCTGTCCAGCACCCTGAGCCCGAAGGCATCGGCGTACTTGCGCCCGAGCTGGAAGACGTGGCCCATCTCCATGCCACGCGCGATCTCGAGGGGCCCGGAACCGTCCGGTGCGGGGTCCCCGTCACGCACGGTGCAAGCCTCGAGGGTGCCGTCCCACGTGAAGTCGCGCTCGGCGACCAGGTGGTAGACGTGGGTCTCGGCCACGTTCGCGCCGGTGATCCACGAGGTGCCCGGCACCACGCGGGGGTCCACGAAGTACGGGATGCCCGTGCGGGACGCGGAACCGAGCAGGGCGTCGTCGCGGCTCAGACCCGGACCGATGTAGCCCTTGACGAGTTCGGGCACGGCACGCAGCTCGTCCTCGGTCGCGGCGGCGACCTCGAGTTCACCGCCCTGTCCGAGGGCCTCACCGATCCCGGCTTCCACGCGCTTGAGGTCCACGTCGCGGTCCCCGGGAACGCCCACGGCCACGAGCTGACGCTTACCACCGGGCAGCGAGACGGACAGCACGACGTTCTTGAGCGTGTCCGCGGCGGTCCACGGCTCGCCTTCGCGGGGGTGCAACTCGTTGGAGCGCTCCACAAGCGTCTCGATCGTGGGGCTCGCGGGGGTGCGGTGCACTTGGGCCGCAGGAGCGTCCGCGTAGTCGATCGGTTCCGGGACCACCGTCGTCACGGCTTCCACGTTCGCGGCGTAGCCTCCAGCCGAGCGCACGAAGGTGTCCTCACCCACGGACGAGGGGTGCATGAACTCCTCGGACCGGGATCCGCCCATGGCCCCCGAGGTCGCGGACACGGCCACGACCGGCAGGCCGAGGCGTTCGAAGATCCGCACGTACGCCGCGCGGTGCTTAGCGTAGGACTCGTCCAACCCCGCGTCGTCGATGTCGAACGAGTAGGAGTCCTTCATGATGAACTCCCGCCCGCGCAGCAGACCCGCGCGGGGGCGGGCTTCGTCCCGGTACTTGGTCTGGATCTGGTACAGCGAGACCGGGAGGTCCTTGTAGGACGAGTAAAGATCCTTCACGAGCAGCGTGAACATCTCCTCGTGCGTGGGCGCGAGCAGGTAGTCCGCGCCCTTGCGGTCCTGCAGCCGGAAGAGGTTCTCACCGTACTCGGTCCAGCGGTTGGTGGCCTCGTAGGGTTCGCGCGGCAACAGCGCCGGGAAGTGCACCTCCTGGGCGCCGATCGCGTTCATCTCCTCGCGCACGATCCGCTCGACCTTCCCCAGGACGTTCAGCCCCAGGGGCAACCACGTGTAGATCCCGGGCGCCGCGCGGCGGATGTACCCGGCGCGCACCAGGAGCTTGTGGCTGTCCACGTCTGCGTCCACGGGGTCTTCGCGCAGCGTGCGCAGGAACAAGGAACTCAGGCGAAGGGGCATGAAGGGATCCTATCCACCCGTGAAGGGATCGATCGAAGCGGCGGGTATCCCCGCGAGTCTATCGCTGAGCGGCACCGGCGCACGCCGGGCCCGGGGGCTCACAGGAGGACCGTGGCGAAATCCCCGTGCCGCCGGAAACCCACTCGGCGGTATGTGGCCAGGGCGGGTGCGTTGAACGAGTTCACGTAGAGGCTCACGGTCGGGACGTACTGCCGGGCGAGCGCCACGGTCGCGGCCATACACGGCACGGCCAGTCCCCTCCCCCGGTACTCGGGGTCCACCCACACGCCCTGGATCTGGCACACGGACCCGTGCAGCGACCCGATGTCCGCCTTGAAGATCACGGTGCCGTGCTCGTCGGTGAGCACCGCGGTCCTGCGATCGCGCACGAGGGAGCGTACTCGCTGGCGGTAACCCTCCGCCCCGGTGGTGAAGGGGGAGTACCCCACTTCCTCGGTGAACATGGCCGCGGCCGCGGGCAGCACGCGAGGGAAGTCCTCGTCCTGCGCCCATCGCACATCGCGGGCGGGCCCCGTGAACAACTCGGGTGCGGGATCACGGTCCATCACGAGTAGCGGTTGCACGGGACGGACGTCGAAGGGTTCGGGCCACGTGTCCCGCAATCGTTCCCACAGTCCGAGCACGGGATCAGCGGGACCGAAGAACGAGGCGAAGCGGGGGCCGCCGCGGGCCAGGACGTCCGCGACGAGGTCCGTCCCGGTCCGGTCGAGCACCACGGGGACCACGTTGGTTCCCGCCCAGCACGCGCCCACGAGCTCGCCGGAGGAGTCCACCACACCGATCACGGGCGGCTGCCGCCGACCGCGGGCGGCCCGGATCCGGGCCACGTGCGCCGCGACGAACACCCCGGACACCGCGTGCCGCGCCAGCAGGCGGTCCAGTGCCGACTGGTTCACGGCGGCGGGTGAGAGCACCCGCGGGGCGCGGCGCAGGATCACCCGGCGGTCACAACCGGCGCGCCCTCGACCGGCTGGCCGTTCTCGTCCAATTCCATGCTCTCGGCCATCTCATTGGCCTGGGCGAGCAGGGTCTCCACGATCTGGTCCTCGGGAACGGTCTTGATGACCTCACCGCGCACGAAGATCTGGCCCTTACCGTTGCCCGAGGCCACGCCCAGGTCCGCTTCGCGGGCTTCTCCCGGGCCGTTGACGACGCAGCCCATCACGGCCACGCGCAGCGGCACGGTCAGGTGTGCCAGGCCCTCGTTGACCTCCTCGGCGAGCTTGTAGACGTCCACCTGCGCGCGCCCGCACGAGGGGCACGAGACGATCTCGAGCTTGCGCGGGCGCAGCCCAAGCGACTGCAGGATCTGATTGCCCACCTTGACCTCTTCGACCGGAGGCGCGGACAGGGACACGCGGATGGTGTCCCCGATGCCCTGACCGAGCAGGATGCCGAAGGCGGTCGCGGACTTGACGGTGCCCTGCAGGGCCGGGCCGGCCTCCGTGACACCCAGGTGCAGCGGCCAGTCCCCGCGCTCGGCAAGCAACTGGTAGGCGCGCACCATGGTCACGGGGTCGTTGTGCTTGACGGAGATCTTGAAGTCGTGGAAGTCGTGCTCCTCGAACAGCGAGGCCTCCCACACGGCGGACTCCACGAGCGCCTCCGGGGTGGCCTTGCCGTACTTCTGCAGCAGGCGCTTGTCCAGGGAGCCCGCGTTCACGCCGATCCGGATGGACACGCCCGCGGCCTCCGCCGCACGGGAGATGCCCTCGATCTGGTCGTCGAACTTGCGGATGTTGCCCGGGTTCACGCGCACACCGGCGCACCCGGCGTCGATCGCGGCGTAGACGTACTTGGGCTGGAAGTGGATGTCCGCGATCACCGGGATCGGGGACTTCATGGCGATGATGGGCAGGGCGTCGGCGTCGTCCTGGGACGGGCACGCCACGCGCACGATGTCGCAACCGGCGGCGTTGAGCTCGGCGATCTGCTGCAGCGTGGCGTTGATGTCCGTGGTGGGGGTCGTGGTCATCGACTGGACGCTGATCGGGTGCTCCGACCCCACACCCACCGCACCCACCTGGATCTGGCGGGTCTTGCGCCGGGGCGAGAGCACCGGTTGGGGCGCGGCGGGCATACCGAGATTGACCGAGGTCACGAATTGCCTCCCAAGGAAGTGGCGTCCGGGGCCCGTGACGCGCGCCCCGCGATGTTGCACTGTCCATTGTGCCCCACTCCTCCCACGTGCTACAGCCGCACGTGATGCGCCGAACACGACGCCGCCCCCGGAATGTTCCAGGGGCGGCGTCGCCATGGTACGGGGCGCGTGAGCGTCAGCGGCGCATGATCCTGCGCGCGAGCCAGTTGCCGAAGAACTGCACGAGCTGGACCAGGATGATGATCACGATCACCGCGGCCCACGTGACCTGGTCGTTGAAGCGCTGATAGCCCAGGCGCAACGCGAAGTCACCCAGACCACCGGCACCGATCGCACCGGCCATCGCGGACATGTCCGTGATGCCGATGACCAGGAACGTGTACCCCAACACGAGCGGGCCGAGCGCCTCCGGCAGGATCACCGTGGTGATGATCTTCCAGCGCGAGACCCCCATGGACCGCGCGGCCTCGATCACCCCGGGATCCACCGTCATGAGGTTCTGCTCCACGATGCGGGCCACCGCGAACGTAGCGCCGATGGTCATGGTGAAGATCGCGGCGTTGGGGCCCAGGCGCGTGCCCACGACCGATTCCGTGACCTGACCCAGGGCGGCCAGCAGGATGATGAACGGGATGGGACGCACGAAGTTCACCAGGAGGTTCAGCGCGGTGAACAGTGGACCGTTCTCCAGGATGCTGCCCCGCCGGGTCACGTAGAGCCCCATGCCCACGGCCAGGCCGATGAGCCCGGCCAGCACGAGGGTCACGGAGACCATATACAGCGTCTGCCCGGTTGCGTCCAACAACTGCGGGCCCAGAGCAGACCACTCCATCACTCACTCACCTCCCGCACCGTGGTGACGGCGCGCAGACTCTCGACGGCGCGGTCCACGGACTCGTCCGAACCGGTCAGGGACAGCGTGAGCGTTCCGAAGGACTGTGACTGCAGGATGGAGATCCCCCCGAAGGCAATGTTGAAGCTGACACCGTCACGGGCGGCGTCCGAGAGCACGTCCCCGATCCGGTTCTGGTCGGTGACGTCCACCAGCACGAGCCGCCCGGGGTGTTCCCGGCGCAGCTTCTCGATCTCGTCCGCGCGCGGCACGGTGCGCGTGACCGAGGAGACGAACTTGCGCGTGGTCTGCGCCCGCGGGTGGGCGAAGACCTCCGCGGTGGTCCCGGTCTCCACCACCCGACCGCTGTCCATCACGGCCACGCGGTCCGCGGTGGCCCGCACCACGTCCATCTCGTGGGTGATCAACACGATGGTGATCCCCAGCTCACGGTTGACGCGCTTGAGCAGACCCAGGACCTCCTGGGTGGTCTCCGGGTCCAACGCCGAGGTGGACTCGTCCGCGAGCAGCAGTTCGGGATTGCTCGCGAGCGCGCGGGCGATCCCCACGCGCTGCTTCTGACCACCCGAGAGCTGCTCGGGGTAGTTCCCGGCGCGCTCGGTCAAGCCCACGAACTCCAACAGTTCCGCGACCCGCGCCTTGCGTTCCTCGGGCTTCCACCCGGCACGCTTGAGCGGGTACTCGATGTTGCCCGCCACGGTGCGTGACGTGAACAGGTTGAACTGCTGGAAGATCATCCCGATCTTGCGGCGGATGGGCGCCAGCTGGGACTCGCTGCGCCCGTCCACACGGTTACCGGCGACCTCGAGCGTCCCGGACGAGATCGGTTCCAGGCCGTTGATCAGCCGCACGAGGGTGGACTTGCCCGCCCCCGAGTAGCCGATCACCGCGAAGATCTCACCGCGGCGGATGTCCAGGTCCACGGAGTCCACCGCGGTCACGGTGCGCGGGCGGCGTTTGGACCCCGTGACGAAGACCTTGCTCACGTCCCGGAAACTGACCAGGGTGTCCGCCGTGGCGGACGGGCTCACTTGGTCTGCTCCTTGAGGTCCTGCGAGTAGCGGGCCAGCAAGTCCTTGAGCTCCTGCTGATCCACCTTGGTGGGCACCGCGGTGCCCTTGGTCTCGGTCTTCTCCGCCTCCTGGACCTTGTCGTCGTAGTAGAAGCTCGCGACCTTCTTCAGGGTCTCGTTGTCCGCGTTCGCCTCGGTCGCGGCGAAGAGGTTGTCGTACACCTTGGCGCTGTCCGCGGTGGGATCGTCCTGAGCCAGCGCGGACTTGGGATCGATGTTCGCGCGGTCCAGGAAGTCGTTGTTGACCACGGAGGCGGCCACTGAGTCCATGGACAGCACGGTCTGCTCGGCGGAGACCGGGCGGACCGTGACCTTGGACTTGGCAGTGTCGATGTCCTGCTCGGTGGGGGCGATCGTGTCCTTGGTGAACTCCACGAGACCCTGCTGGTGCAAGAGGTTCAGGGCGCGGGACAGGTTGATCGAGTCGTTCGGCACGGCGATCTCGTCACCCTGCTTGAAGTCACCCACGGATTTCACGCTCTTGGAGTACAGCCCCAGCGGGAAGATGGACGTGGAGCCCACGGGAGTGATGGTGTCCCCGGAGTTGTTGTTGTAATCGGCGAGGTACGCGATGTGCTGGAACCAGTTCATGTCGATGTCACCGCTCTTCAGAGCGGGGTTCGGCTGGCTGTAGTCACTGAAGTCCACGTACTCGACCGTGATGTCGTTGTCCGCGGCGACCTGCTTCAACGCGTCCTGCACGGGGGTCGAGCCCACGATCCCGACGGTGATCTTGCCGTCCGCGGCCGGGTCCGAGTTGTCGGAGCCGCCGCCGCACGCGGTGAGGGTGAGGCCCAGGGTGGTGGCCAACACGACGGGAATCAAACGCTTGGTTCGCATGATCATGCCTTTCCAGGGGTCTGTGACGGGGACTCGCGGGGCGAACAGTCCCCCCTGGATGAGGGCACACGGGACGGGCACGTGCTGATTTCCGGGGAACCGCACTTGCCGTGATCTGTTGCAACCGCGACCGGATGGTCATCTGGGGCACCCCGCTACGGGAGAGGGTTGCCGTCCGGCCAGCCAGAGCTACGCGCCGGATCTCGTCATCCACTCGGAATTTTAGCACGGCCCTGCCATGGGCCGGCGACCGCCGGAAGGGCCCTATGCCATCCCGGCGATACGTTCGTCCGCGCGGGCCCGGGCCCACTCCTCCGCCCCCAGGACGTCCTCGAGGGTGGGCCGCGTGACGCCGTCGTGATCCTCCAGCACACGCTCGACCATGTCCACGATCTGCGTGAAGCCGAGCGCCCCGCGGTGGAACGCGTGCACGGCCTGCTCGTTGGCGGCGTTGAACACCGCGGGCCACGTCCCGCCGCGCGAACCCGCGTGCTTCATGAGCTCCACGGCGGGGAACGCCTGCGAATCGAGCGGTTCGAACGTCCACTGTGCGGCCCGGGTCCAGTCGCACCCCGCGGCGGCGCCGGTCACGCGGTGGGGCCAGCCGATTCCGAGCGCGATGGGCAGGCGCATGTCCGGCGGGGACGCCTGCGCCAGGGTGGATCCGTCCACGAACTCCACCATGGAGTGCACGACCGATTGCGGATGCACCGTGACGTCGATCCGGTCCAGGGGGACGTCGAACAGTAGGCTCGCCTCGAGCACCTCCAGTGCCTTGTTGACCATGGTCGCGGAGTTCGTGGTGACCATGACCCCCATGTCCCACGTGGGGTGCTGCAGGGCCTGTTCGGGTGTCACACGCGTGAGCTGCTCGCGCGTCATGCCGCGGAACGGTCCGCCGGACGCCGTGAGCACGAGCCGACGCACCTCGGAGGCCGTCCCGGAGCGCAGGGCCTGGGCGATCGCCGAGTGTTCGGAGTCCACGGGGATCAGCGCGTCCTCGAGGCCCGTGTCCGCCGCTGCGCGCAACACGAGCGGACCGCCCGCGATCAGGGACTCCTTGTTCGCGAGCGCCACCCGCCGACCCGCTCCCAGCGCCGCCAGGGTGGGTGCGAGCCCGATGCTCCCGGTGATCCCGTTCAGCACGAGGTCCGAACCCTCCCACTGCGCGATCCGGGTTGCAGCGTCCGGCCCATACAGGACCTCGGGTGCCGCCGACGACGCCGCGCGTGACCGGTCCGCGATCAGCTCACGCAACCGGGTGGCGTCGTCCGCCGTACCGCTCGTGCCCACCGCACGGACACCGAACGTCACGGCCTGCTGAGCGAGCAGCTCGAGGTGACCCGCGCCCGCGGCGAGCGCCACGACCTCGAAGGGCTCGTGGGTGGCATCCGAGACGGGCCGGCGCAGCCCCGCGGCCTCGGACACGACGTCGAGCGCCTGCGTCCCGATGGATCCCGTGGACCCCAGGATCACGAGGCGCCGGGGGGCCTGCCGGGTGGCGGAGTCGAGATCGGGGGTCATGCCGGTGGAGGAAGTCATGACCCCAGTATCGCGTGAGCGCCGCACCCCGCACGCACGGCACCGAGCACACGACTCCGGACGCACGACACGGGAGATACGACAAGGGCGCCACCCGGAGGTGACGCCCTTGTGTGGATGGCCCGTTCAGGACCCGCGGATGATTCAGCGACGGCGGCCGACGACGGCGCCGTAGATGAGCAGCACGATGATCGCGCCGATCACGGACGTGATGATCGTGCCGATGCTGAAGCTGTTGATCCCGTCGCTCAGGCCGGGGATGAAGCTACCCAGCCAGCCGCCCAGGAAGGCCCCCACGATGCCGAGGATGATGGTGACGATGATCCCGCCACCCTGCTTGCCCGGAAGGATCAGCTTGGCGAGCGCGCCGGCGATCAGACCGAGGATGATCCAGCTAATGATGCCCATTTCTCCACCTCTGGTTCTCGTTGTGCGCGTTTGCGGTGTTCCGCAACCGCATGTGGTCAGCGAACTGGTTCACAGTGTAGTACCAGACACCAACGCTACACGGGCCGCCGCGTCCGGATGAAACCGGACACGGCGGCCGTGTCAAGGGGCGGTGAACCAGGTCAGTGCGAGACGGCCTTCTCCGCTCCCACTCCCGTGAGGGAACGCACTTCCATCTCGGACTGCTTGCGCGGGTCCTCCGGCCGGCGCTCGCTGAGCGAGCCCAGGAAACCGAGCAGGAAGGACGCCGGGATCGAGATGATGCCGGGGTTGGACAGCGGGTAGAACGCGAAGTCCGCGCCGGGGATCATGGAGGTCTCCGATCCGGACATCACCGGGGAGAAGATAATGAGCACCACGGAGATGATCAGCCCGCCGTACATGGACAATACCGCGCCGCGCGTGGTGAAGCGCTTCCAGTAGAGCGAGTAGAGGATGGTGGGCAGATTGGCGGAGGCCGCCACCGCGAAGGCGAGGGCCACGAGGAACGCCACGTTTTGACCCTGCGCGCCAATGCCGCCGGCGACCGAGATCAGGCCGATGACCACCACGGTGGTCTTGGCCACCCGCAGTTCCTGACGCGGGTCCGAGGTGCCCTTCTTGATCACGGACGTGTAGATGTCGTGTGCGAAGGACGCGGAGGCCGTGATAGCCAGACCGGCGACCACGGCGAGGATCGTGGCGAACGCGACCGCCGCAATCAGACCCATGAGGATGGACCCGCCGAGTTCGTACGCGAGCAACGGAGCCGCCGAGTTCACACCACCAGGCGCGCCCTTGATCCGGTCCGCACCGATCAGCGCGGCCGCACCGAACCCGAGCACCAGGGTGAAGAGGTAGAATAAGCCGATCAGAGTGATCGCCCAAACCACGGACTTGCGGGCCTCCTTGGCGGTGGGCACCGTATAGAAGCGCATGAGCACGTGCGGCAGGCCGGCGGCGCCCAGGACGAGGGCCAGACCCAGCGAGATGAAGTCCAGCTTGGAGATCTCGCTCACGCCGTACTTCAGTCCGGGATCGAGCATCGCGGGGTTGTTGTTCGTCTCCACGGCCGCGCCGAGCATGGTCGAGAAATTGAACCCGAACAAGACCAGGATCCACACGGTCATCACGGCGACGCCGGATACGAGCAGGCACGCCTTGATGATTTGCACCCATGTGGTGCCCTTCATGCCGCCCACGAGCACGTAGACGATCATGATGACGCCCACGATCACGATCACCAGGGACTGCCCGGCCCGGGAGCCGATCCCCAGCAGCAGGGACACCAGGGCCCCCGCCCCGGCCATTTGCGCCAGGAGGTAGAAGAACGTCACGGCCAGGGTGGAGATGGACGCCGCGACCCGCACGGGCCTCTGCCGCAATCGGAACGAGAGCACGTCCGCCATGGTGAACTTGCCGGTGTTGCGCAGCGGCTCGGCGATCAGTAGCAGGGCTACGAGCCACGCGACGAAGAAGCCGATCGAGTACAGGAACCCGTCGTAGCCCTGCAGGGCGATCGCGCCCACGATGCCCAGGAACGACGCCGCGGAGAGGTAGTCACCCGCGATGGCCAGACCGTTCTGGGTCCCGGAGAACGAGCGCCCACCCGCGTAGTAGTCCGCGGCCGTGGCGGTGGACTTGGACGCCCGGATCACGACCACGAGCGTCACGAGCACGAACGCCAGGAAGATCGAGATATTGATCGCGGGGTTGCCCACGGTGGACGTGGCGGTCTCCGCCAGGTGCACCGCGGGTGTCGAGAGGGCGGGGACGGCGATCATGGCCGGGCCTCCTGGTGGTCGTCGGCCCGGTGGCCGGAAGTGGATTCGAGGTCCTCACGCAACGCGGTGGCCTGCGGATCGAGCTTGCGGTTGGCGAAGCTCACGTACGCGGCGGTGATCCCGAATGTGGTGACGAACTGCAGCAGACCCAGGATCAGACCCAGGTTGACGTTGCCCACGACCCGCGTGGACATGAAGCCCGGCGCGTAGATGGCGAGGACCACGTAGAGCAGGTACCAGACCAGGAACGCGATGGCCAGGGGGAAGACGAAGGATCGGTGGGTCGAGCGCAGCCGTTGGAACTCGTGCGAACGCTGGACCGCGGGGAAGTCGATGCCCCGGGTTGCCGTGGAACCGTTGGGGTCGACAGGGGGCGTGGACGCCATGTGTGCCTCCTTGTGTGATGGCCACCACAGTACGCACTGTGTATCCAATGACACAAGACATGCCCGTCACAACGTCGAAAAACCCCTGAAATTCGCGGTTTGGTTAGCCCACCTTACAATTTTGATCGATCTGTGTATACATTCAGCGTCATGGCGCGCCGCTACGGCCGCATGGCCAGGACGAACTCCACGGCCCGGTCCAGGAACGCGTCCACCTGTTGTTCCTCGTAGCTGCGCTGACCCTGGGCGGATCGAAAGACCGCCGTCCTCACGAGCCGCGGGTCCACCTCGGGTTCACCGCGCAACGCGTCCATGAGCCGGTCGCACAGCACGTCCACGTCCGCCGCCGCGTAACCCAGCGTGCGGTGCGAACTCGGCCGGCGGAAGCGTTCACCGTGCGGGCGGTTGAGCCGCCCCAGCAACAGCCCGGCCAACAGCTCCAGGTGCTCCTCCCAGCGCCGGGCGCCGTGCTCGGCCACGAACGCGGCCTTCTCCCGCGCGAACAGCTCGTCCTCCACGGCGTCCAGGTGGGCGTCCACCGCTCCGGGGTCGTAACCGCCCTTGACGCGGTCGAACACGCGCTCGCGCACCTGCCGGCTGCCCAGCCGACGACGCCGCTGCGCCGCCTCCGCGCTCTCGGGTTCACGGTCCGCGTCGGTCGCCCCGGCGGTGTCCGCGGACGCAGCAGAGTCCTCGGCGGTGACGGGGTCCGTGACATCGGCCGGGTCAACGACCGGCTCAGCGACCGTCCCGGGGCCCGCGACCGGGTCCGCGTGGCCACCGGGGGCGGGCAGCGTCGTCGTATGCATGACCGCGGCGAGGCGGTCCAGGAAGTCGTCCACCTGGGCGGGGTCGTAACCCCAGGCCCGCTCGCCGAGGCGATCGAAACGTTGCTGAGTACTCATACCCGCCCTTCCGCGGCCGGGACGCGACCCGCGAGGGGCGGCGTCCGTGCGTCCCGGGCGCGCGGGCGGTCGGCCCGCGACCGCGTCACCCCAGGACGGTGAACAGTTCGAAGATCACGTAGCCGGTGATCACGGCGAAGACGATGGAGTCGATGCGATCCATCACTCCGCCGTGACCAGGCAGCAGGGTCCCCATGTCCTTGATCCCGATCTCCCGCTTGATCATGGACTCGGAGAAGTCGCCCACGGTGGCCACGACGACGATCGCGACCGCCAGGACCGCGCCCTGCCACCACGGCATCTCCACGAGGAAAAGCGCGCACAGTACGCCCACGACCACGGCACCGCCCACGGATCCGGCGAAACCCTCCCACGACTTCTTGGGAGAGATCTTGCGGGCCATGGGGTGTTTGCCCCATACGACCCCCACCGCGTAGCCGAAGGTATCGGAGCTGACGGCCAGCAGGATGATCGTGAGGACCTTGTGGGGGCCGTCCGGGGAGTGGTAGAGCAGCACCGCCGTACTCAGCAGGAACGAGGCCCACACGAGCGCGAACACCGAGCCCATGATGGACAGCATCATCCCCTGCTTGGGCCCGAAGGCCCGCCACACCACCACGAGCGTCACGGCGAGCACGAGCGCCATGGACAGCGCCTCCGCCCCGCCGAAGAACGCCGCGAGCGGCATGAGCACCGCCGCGATCACCGCGGGGACCTGCGGGATCTGCACGCCCTTGTAGGTCAGTGACCGCGCGATCTCCCACACCCCGATACCCGCCGCGGTCCCGGCCAGCAGGGCCAGTACGAGCGGGACGAAGAACAGCCCCGTGACGAGCGCGCCGATGAGCACGACGGCCACGGCCACGGCGGCCGGGAGGTTACGGCCCGCCCGCGAGGGGGCCTTGTGCTCGGTGCTGCGCTGTAAGGGGCGGGTGAGGGCCTGCCGCAGCGAGCCCGTGGTGACCAGGGGGTCGTGCGCCCGCCCCTGCTCCCCCGCCGGGGCGGGAGACGGCTGGCGGGTGTCGCGGTGCGGGGAGCCGGGGGAATCAGCCGATGCCATCAGGCGCCGAGCAGTTCGGCTTCCTTGTTCTTAAGCAGATCGTCGATCTGGTCGATGTGTTTCTTGGTCGCAGCGTCCAGGTCCTTCTCGCCGCGCTTGCCGTCGTCCTCGCCGACCTCACCGTCCTTGACGAGCTTCTCGATGGCCTCCTTAGCGTGGCGGCGCACGTTGCGCACGGACACCCGGCCCTCTTCCGCCTTGTTCGAGACAATCTTCACGTACTCCTTGCGGCGCTCCTCGGTGAGCTCGGGCATGACCACGCGAATCACGTTGCCGTCGTTGGCGGGGTTCGCGCCGATATCCGAGTCCCGCAGGGCCTTCTCGATGTCGTTGAGAGCGCTGCGGTCGTAGGGGGTGATCAGCAGGGTGCGGGCCTCGGGGGTCTGGAACGACGCGAGCTGCTGCAGCGGGGTGGGCGTGCCGTAGTACTCCACGAGCAGGCTCGAGAACAGCGCCGGGTTGGCCCGGCCGGTACGAACCGTGGAGAAGTCCGTCTTGGCGGCGTCCACCGCCTTACCCATCTTGGTCGTGGCATCCGAGAGGACATCTGAAATCACGGGTGTTTCTCCTTATGAGCTGGCCGGCCGGCGGTACTGACGCCGGTGGCGACGGTTCGTTCTCCCCACTCTAACGGGCAGGGGGTGGCTGGTCGCGCGATGCGACGGCCCGCGAGACCTTACGGGGTGACCAGGGTCCCGATCTCCTCGCCCAGCACCGCGCGGGTCACGTTGCCCGCGCCCTCCATGCCGAACACGCGCATGGTCACGTTGTTGTCGCGGCACAGCGCGAACGCGGTCTGGTCCATCACGCGGATGTCCCGCGCGATTGCCTGGTCGTATGTGAGGCTCGCGAGACGCTGCGCGTCCGGGTCCTTACGCGGGTCCGCGGTGTAGACGCCGTCCACACCGTTCTTGGCCATGAGGACCTCGCTCGCGTGCACCTCCAGGGCGCGCTGCGCGGCCACGGTGTCCGTGGAGAAGTAGGGCAGGCCCGCACCCGCACCGAAGATCACCACGCGGTCCTTCTCCATGTGGCGGATCGCACGGCGGGGGATGTAGGTCTCCGCGACCTGCTCCATCTTGATGGCGGACTGCACGCGCGTGTCCACGCCGCACTGCTCCAGGAAGTCCTGCAGCGCCAGGCAGTTCATCACGGTGCCCAGCATGCCCATGTAGTCGGCGCGCGAACGGTCCATCCCGGCCTGGGAGAGCTCCGCGCCGCGGAAGAAGTTGCCGCCACCGACCACCACGGAGGTCTCCACGCGGCCCACGGTCGCGGCGATCTGTTCGGCGATCTCACGCACCACCGAGGTGTCCACGCCCACGCTGCCGCCACCGAAGACCTCGCCCGAGAGCTTGAGCAGGACCCTGCGACGTGCCGGTTCGGTGCGCCGCAGCTGCCGGTCCCCGCCGAGGGCCTCGTCCTGGGGTTCCGATTCGATGATGCTGGGCATGGATCCTCCCGGGGGCCGATTCGTGGTCATGAGGCGGCCCGCCCGTGGCAGACCGCCCTCCAGCATACAGAAGCGGCGGGGCACCCCCGGTCCCCCAGTGGTGCCCCGCCGCTTCAGTGCGGGACGCGCGACGGTCTCCCGTCGAGACGTCGCTGTGGGCCTCACGTGCTCGGCGCACGCGGGACCCCGCGAACGGGTGCTCAGGCCCCCACGCGGAACCGCGCGAACGCGGTGGCGGTGGCGCCGGCCTCGGACAGCACCTGGCCCACGGACTTCTTGGCGTCCTTGGCGAAGTCCTGGTCCACGAGCACGACGTCCTTGTAGTAGCCCTTCAGGCGACCCTGGACGATGTTCGGGATGATCTTCTCGGGCTTGCCCTCGTTGCGAGCGGTTTCCTCCGCGACGCGCTTCTCGTTCTCCACGGTCTCCGCGGGGACGTCCTCCTCGGAGAGGAAGGACGGGGACATCGCGGCGATGTGCACGGCAACGTCGTGCGCGGCGGTCTCGGCGTCAGCACCGGACACGGCCAGCAGGACACCCACCTGGGCGGGCAGGTCCTTGGAGGTCTTGTGCAGGTACACGGCCACGTGGTCACCGGCCACACGGGCCACACGACGCACGACGACCTTCTCGCCCAGCAGCGCACCGGTCTCGGTCACGAGATCGGAGATGGTCTTGCCGTCCACCTGGGCGGCCAGCAGGGACTCGAGGTCCGCGGCGTCGGAGGCCACGGCGGCGTCGAGCACCTTGTTGCCGAACTCCACGAACGGGGCGGACTTGGCCACGAAGTCGGTCTCGGAGTTGACCTCGACCATGTAGCCCACGTTGTTCTCGGTGCGGGCCACAATGATGCCCTCGGCGGTCGAGCGACCCTCGCGCTTGGTCACACCCTTGAGGCCCTTGACGCGGATGATCTCCTGGGCCTTCTGGGCGTCACCGTCGGCCTCATCCAGGGCCTTCTTGACGTCCAGCATCCCGGCACCCGTGCGCTCGCGCAGGGCCTTGATGTCGGCAGCGGTGTAGTTCGCCATGTGAACTCCTCTGTTGTCGGTTCGTCCGTGCCGGACGCCTCAGGACGCCCGGCACGGTTCCGGTCACCACGATGGGTCACCGGGAAGAATGGAAGGTGAACTCGCTCACCGGCCTTATTCGGCGGCGGGGGCGTCCTTCTGCTCGGTCTCGGCGGGCTGCTCGGCGGCGGGCGCGGCCTGCTCGGCCGGGGCCGCCTGCTCGGCGGTCTGCTCCTTGTGCTGTTCCAGCAGCTCGCGCTCCCACTCGGCCATGGGCTCCTCGACGGCGTTGGACTTGCCGTTGTTGCGCTCCATGAGGCCCTCGGCCACGGCGTCGGCGATCACGCGGGTGAGCAGTGAGACGGAGCGGATGGAATCGTCGTTACCCGGGATCGGGAACGCGACCTCGTCCGGATCGCAGTTGGTGTCGAGGATCGCGACGATCGGCACGCCGAGCTTCTGCGCCTCGTCCACCGCGAGGTGTTCCTTCTTGGTGTCCACGATCCAGACCAGGGACGGGGTCTTGGTGAGGTTGCGGATGCCGCCGAGCGTGCGCTCCAGCTTCTCCTTCTCGCGGCGCAGCAGCAGCAATTCCTTCTTGGTGTACTGCGAGCCGGCGACGTCGTCGAAGTCGACCTCTTCCAGTTCCTTCATGCGGTCGATCCGCTTGGAGACCGTCTGGAAGTTGGTGAGCATGCCACCGAGCCAACGGTGGTTCACGTAGGGCATGCCCACGCGGGTCGCCTGCTCGGCGATCGCTTCCTGCGCCTGCTTCTTGGTGCCGACGAAGAGAATGGTGCCGCCGTGGGCCACGGTCGACTTGACGGCCTCGTAGGCCTTGTCGATGAAGCCCAGCGACTGCTGAAGGTCGATGATGTAGATGCCGTTGCGCTCGGTGAAGATGAAGCGCTTCATCTTCGGGTTCCAGCGACGGGTCTGGTGGCCGAAGTGGACGCCGTTGTCGAGCATCTGGCGCATGGTAACGACAGGCATGTCGTCTCCTCATGAATAATGGACGGCCCGCGGGCCGTCTCGGTGTTTACGGTTGTCGACCGGCCGTGCCGGTCCCTGGCGCGATTCGTGAGTCCTACTCGTGGAGCAGGCTCCCGTGGTTCCATACCGCGACCACCCGGTAACCGGGGCCTCGGACCGAGGACCACGCACCCGGGCGGACCGTGTCCGCCGTGGGTTCCCTCGCGCGCGAAGTCAGCCATCCCGCATTGGCGCGCACCCGCGAGCGGGCACGGCGAACCAATGGCAGAGTGACTGCACCCTGTAGGATACAGCATCGCGCGGCGTCCTCGCTCCACATCGGAGCGCCACCCCGCCCCTTCGGACCGGGCTGCCGCACGCTGTCGTCATGTGTTCCTCCGGTCACGACGACGCCGCCCCGCCCATTCCTCGTCACCCACCCGTTCCAACG
>NZ_JABFAW010000009.1:635408-676595 GCF_017168375.1 Kocuria sp. KRD140 | reverse complement strand
CCCGTGCACCCGCCGTTTCCCGCACGCCCGCCCGGACGGTCCCCGCACCACGCCGTGTACTGCGCTGTGATGGCCGCGGTCCTCGCGCTTGGCTCGCTGCTGACCCACCCCGCGGCGTGGGCCTCTCCCGACTGGGCCTGGCCCGTGTCCCCGCGCCCGTCGGTGAGCCGGCATTTCGAGGCTCCCGCACAGAAGTGGCTGCCCGGCCACCGGGGTGTGGATCTACACGCTCCCCCGGGCACGCCGATACGTGCACCGCAGGACGGGGTCGTGAGTTTCGTGGGTGTCGTCGTGGACCGGGAGGTCCTCACGGTGGAGCATGGCGAGGGGCACAAGTCCTCATTCGAGCCGGTGTCCTCGTCCGTGCGAGTGGGTGACCGGGTGAGCCGGGGGCAGGTGATCGCCAGCGTGGCCACTCCCGGCCACGGCCCGGGCGGGGATGCGGTGCACTGGGGTGTGCGGGAGAACGGGGAGTACGTGAACCCGTTGCTATTCGTGGCGGACCTGCGGCCGTCGGTGTTGTTGCCGGTCCCCGGTGAGTGAGACCACAGTGAGCCGGCGTGGCATGTCCTGTAGGGCGGGTGGGGCTTGAACCCACGACCAAAGGATTATGAGTCCTCTGCTCTGACCAGCTGAGCTACCGCCCCCTGTGCGACCGCGAACGGATGTCGAGGTCGCCGCCCTACGCTACCGCATGCGCGGCGTCGCAGGGCCCGTCACGCCTCCCCGCCGGTGTAGAGCCGCTCGAACGTATCCAGTGTCTTGGCGAAGGAGTGGCGGGACACCATGTCCCGGCTGCGCTCGCCCATGGCCCGCCGCTGTTCGGGCGGGGCATCGAGGACCAGTTGCAGCTTGGTCGCGAGGTCCCCGGAATTGCCCGGGGAGAAGAGGTACCCGTTGCGCCCCTCGTCCGCGAGGTGGGGCAGCGCGCGGGCGTTGGCGAGCACCACGGGGGTCGAGGCGCTCATGGCCTCGAGCGTCACGAGGGACTGCAGTTCCGCTGTCCCGGGCTGGCAGAACACGTCCGCGCGGAGGTAGGCCGTGCGTAGCTGCTCGTCCGTGAGGAACCCCAGGAAGTGGACCCGGTCCGCGACACCGTGTTCGTGTGCGAGTTTCACGAGCCGGTCCAGCTGTTCCCCCTCCCCCACGATCTCGGCGTGGACGTTCTTCTCCCGCGGGATCAGGGCCATGGCCTCGATGAGTTCGTCCACGTTCTTCTCCACGGCCAGGCGTCCGCAGAACAGTACGATCGGGTGGTCCGGGTGCTCGATCTGCTCCCCCGCGGCGGCTTCGTAGTCACCGGCCTGGATCCCGTTGGACACCGCGATCGCCCGATCGGGGACACCGTTGTCGACCATGGTGCGCACCGCGAGCGGCGTGGGTGCGGTGATGACGTCGCAGCGGCCGTACACGCGGGCGATGTCCCACCACGAGACCTTGCGGTAGCCGCGCACGAACCACTGCGGGAACGGCAGGAACGGCTCGATGTTCTCGGGGATGAAGTGATTGGTCCCCACGACCCGGACACCACGGCGCACGGCCTCACGGACCACGAGTCGGCCCAGGATGTAGTGGCACTGGACGTGGACCACGTCCGGGCGGACGTCGTCGAACAACCGCGCGACCTCCCGCACGATCTCCCACGGGAAGCACAACCGGAAGTAGGGGTGGGTGAACGCGTGGTGGGAGCGGAACCGGTGCTCGGTCACCCCGGCGTCGTCCATGATCCGGGACGGGCCGCTCGTGGGCATGGGTGCTGCGACGTGGACCTCGTGACCCCGTTCCAGCATGCCGCGCGCGAGGCGGCGGGCGAACTGCGCGGAACCGTTGATGTCGGGCGGATAGGTCTCAGCGGTGATCAGTATTCTCAAGGCCTTGTGTTCCGTAGGGGATCAGCGATCGGTGGCGCGTTCGGTTCGTCGGGGTGTCGCCGTGTCCGCAACCGCCCCGCTGGTCACCGCGTCCTGCTGGGCGCGTGCGGCCGCCCGGCGTTGCAGGACCTCGGGGTGGTGTCGCGAGAGCACGACCACGCCGACTATAGCAACGAGACCCGCGAGCCCCATGGCCGTGCCGAGTGCCCCGGTGAAGGAGTCACCGGCCTCTCCCAGGACCACGAGACCCAGGGCCACACCCACCATGGGGTCCACCACGGTGAGCCCGGCGATCACGAGATCCGGTGGTCCGCACGAGTACGCGCACTGCACCATCCACCCGCCCAGCGCGGCGGCGACCACGATCATGAGCACGCTGGTCCACCGGATGTCCGCGAGCCCGCTGGACGTGATGGTGGTGGCGGTCAACCGGACGAGCACGGCCACGAAGCCGTAGAGGAGCCCCGCTCCCAAGACGTAGAACATGCTGATCCGGTGCCGGCGCACGAATAGCTCGCACACACCGATGAGCACCACGAGGCCCAAGAGCAGGGCGACCACCGTGTTCTCGGCACGCGTTCCGGGTACGTGGGTGGGATCCGTCCCGATCACGGCGCACACCACGAACGTGGCTCCACCCACGCTGCACAGGGCTACGGCGAGCCACGTGCCACGGTTGATGATCAGGTGGCGGTGCCGGGCGTGCAACAGCGTGGTGATGACGAGTGCGATCACCCCGATGGGCTGCACCACGGTCACGGTCGCAAGCGAGAGCGCCGCGACGTTCAGCACCGTTCCGAGGCCCAGCAGCGCGAGTCCGCTGAGCCAGCGTAGATTGCGCACGAGGGGCCACAGCCCCCGCGGCGTCAACGGTCCCTCGGTGTGCCCGGTGACCGCCACGGATTGCGTCTGCGTACCGAGCGCGAGGCACACCGCCGAGCTCAGTGCCAGAGCCACCGCGATCCACTGCATCACCGATTCATCACGTCCTCCGTCACGGTCTCATCGTAGAGCTCGGGGGCGCGGCGGGCCTGGGAGTTCACCGCATGTTCGCACCGGGGCACGAGGGATCCCATACCGCCGGATGAGACGCACCGGAGCCGGAGGAGTCGCGCACCCGAGTACGCCCCCGGACACGGTGGAGGCCGGGTCGCGACGATGGCGACCCGGCCTCCGGCACGGCTGGCGACTCACGCGAGCCGCGCACCCGATTACTTCTTGAGCAGCTTGCGCAGGAACACCAGGAACGCGGACCCGGCGGCCACAGCGACCGCGAGGGGCTGCCAGCGCTCGCTCAGGACGTCCTGGGCGGACGTGGAACCGGCGGGACGGACCCCCTGGGAGCCCCCCTTGGACGCAAAGGTCTGCTTGACCGACTCCTGGGTCTGGGTGAACGTGCGCTGGGTGCGGTCCACGAAGCCCTGCGTGGCGGCCTGGACGGAATCGGCGCGGTTCTGGGCGTCGTCGCGCAGGCTCTTGAGGTGCTCGCGGCGCAGCTTGAGGCGGTGGCGCAACTGCTCCTCGGTGGGCTTGACGGGCTTGACCTGGTTGAGGTCGTTGGCCGCCTCCTCCTTCTCCCGCTGCTTCTTCTGCTCGGTCTCGTTCATCTCACGCTGGACACGGCCCTCATTGTACGCGGAGCCCTCCTTGACCACACCGACGTCGTAGCGCAGCCCGAAGAGGGCCTTCTCGGGCATGAGCGGCAACGCGCTCTTGATCTTGGCGACCCCGATCAGCGCGAGCACGGCCAGGATGATGAGGAACAGCAGCGCGAGCAACAGCGCGGCCAGCCACGCGGGCATCACGTGGGACAGGCCCGCGATGGCGGCACCGATCAGGGCGATGACGGCGAGCCCCAGGAACACGAGACCGACCACCGCGAGCGCGGCGCCCACGCCCACCTTGATGCCCTTCTCCTTGAGCTCCAGGAACGCGAGCTGGGCCTCATCTTTGAGCTGCTTGGGGAGCAATCGGGTGAAGACCTTGACGACGTCCATGATGGACGCGGCACCCGGCTTCGTGGTGGTGCGAGTTCTTGCCCCGGACGTGTGTCCTGTGTGGCCGGATGAATGCCCGGTGCTGCCGGACGAGTGACCGCTGTTGGGGTCCACTGCATGGCTCATGCCGCCTCCGATGAGTACGTGGTGGTGCTGAACGGTTGATCTGATTTCAAAATACCATTCGGCCGCGCGCCCAGCGGGCAGGGACGGGCGCGACACCTCGGGCGTGACGGGGCTCGGAGCAGGTCAACCACGGGGGGCTGTGGAAAACTGAAATCGTTCATTGAAAGCAGATTCCTCCACATAAGTCAACATTGTGAGCTATTCAAAATCACGCATGATTCACCAAAGATCTTATTTTTGGGTGATTTCTTCGAGAGGGTTCACGGCCCCGCAGATCGAGGTCCCCGCGTCCGACGTCATCGACTGGCGCCGCCACATCCACGCCCACCCGGAGCTGTCCTACAAGGAGCACGCGACATCCGACTTCGTGGTGGAGACACTCCCGAGCTTTGGCCTCTCCCCCGAGCGCCCCACCGAGACCTCGGTGACGGTACTGATCCAGGGCCGGGGGCCGGGTAGCACAGTGGCGTTGCGCGCGGACCTGGACGCCCTGCCTTTGCAGAGGAGACCGGGGACTCCTTCGCCTCCACGGTGAACGGTGTCATGCACGCGTGCGGTCATGACGGCCACACGGCCATGCTGCTGGGCACGGCCCGGGTGCTGGGCACGGCCCGGGTGCTGAGCGGCCTCACGGACAGTTTCGACGGCGCCGTCACGCTGATTTTCCAGCACGCAGAGGAGACTCCCCCGGGCGGCGCCAAGGAGCTCGTGGGTCAGGGCGTGCTCGAGGGCGGGGACGCGATCTTCGGGGTGCACATGGCGAACCAGGCCACCGGCACGATCTCCGTGCGCAAGGGTGTCACCTCCACAGTGGCGGGCGGCTTCTTCGCGACCATCAAGGGCCAGGGTTCCCGCGCTTCCATGCCGCAGAACTGTGCGGACCCGGTGCTGGTCGCCGCGCAGATCGGCTACGACGCCGCGGTGTAGGCCCTGGGCGAGGACAAAGTCTCCTGGGGCCCGGGCACGTCCGCCTCCGACGACTTCGCGTACTTCGCGCGGGAGGTCCCCGCGTGCTTCGTGTTCCTGGGCGGTGGCATGGCCGAGGACCGGCTGCCCTCCATGAACCACCACCCCAAGTTCGGCATCAGGGAAGAGGCCCTCGAGGCCGGCGTGCGCACGGAGGTGCAGATGGCCCTGAATGATCCACGTTCCACTCCCGCGTACGACGGACACCCGACCATGAATCTCACGAGCACCCAGAAAGGCATCTTCGTCACGCTCGTGCCGGCGGCGCCGGAGCTGCCGGGCGACGGCGCGGCGTCGTCCTCTGCCGCGGCAGGCACGGAGGAGGGTGCCAACTCGAGTGCGAAGAAGGACGTCTCGATCCTCGACGCCTGGAAGAATCGCAACTCCCTGGTGCTGGGGCTGTGCCTGCTGCTCAACAACCTGGTGGGCGTGGGGCTGCTGACCTGGCTCGCCACGATGTACTCGCAACAGTTCTAGATCACCCCTACCGGGTGGCAGTACATGGTCGTGATGCTCGGTTACGGGCTCTCGTTGTGGATCGCCACCTCCACCGGGCCCGGCGTCGTCAAGAAGTGGTTCGAGAACAACGAGAAGGTGTTCATGCTGATCATGTTCGTGATCGGCGCCGTCGTAGACGCCGGGGGGGCACGACCGCGTTCGTGGTACTGGGTGCACTGCTCGTGCTCGGTGGTCTCGCTCCGTTCCTGCTCCGGGAACCCCGCACCCCGCTCGATCCGCAGGGTCCGCGCGCGGCGGGGCCCGATGCGGACGCCACGACACCCCCGGGCGAACCCCACGCGGGCGTGGACGCGGCCGCGGGCACCACGGGCCGACCCGACTCCCGGCGGTGAGCCCCGCCGGGAGAGGGCCCGTCAGGCCACGGTGGCAGCGACGCGACCGCTCGCCGTCGTGGCCTGTTCCGTGTCCAGGTGACCGTCCTGCATGCTCACGCATGCGTCCGCGAGGGGGACGAACTCGGTGTCGTGCGTGACCACGAGGGACGCCAGGCCGAAGGTGTGGGTCAGATCCGCGAGCAGTTCCATGACGCTGTGGGACCGCGCGTGGTCCAGCGCCGCGGTGGGCTCGTCCACGAGCAGCAGGTGCGGCCTGTTCATGAGCGCCCGGGCGATGTTGACGCGCTGACGCTGCCCACCCGAGAGCTGATGGGGGCGGCGGTCCGCGCAGTTCTCGAGCCCCACCTGTGCGAGCAGTTCGCCCGCCCGAGCGCGGGCCCGCGCAAGCTCCTTGCCCCTGGCCCCGGCCACGTGCGCGGCGAGTACGAGTTGTTCGCGGGCGGTCAGCGAGGCCAGGAGATTGGGTTGCTGGAACACCATGCCCGTGTGCTCCCGGCGGACCCCGGCGAGTTCGCGTTCGGGGAGCTCCTCGAGCCGACGGCCCGCCACGGACACCGAGCCGGAACTCGGGCGGACCAACCCGGCGGCCACGGCGAGCAGCGAGGACTTGCCGGACCCGGACGGGCCCACGAGCGCCGTCATGGTGCCCGCGGCCAGCTCGAGGGACACACGGTCCAGAGCTCGCACCGTGCGGGGTTCGCCCTGCTCGTCCGTGCCGTCCGGGTACTCCAGGCAGAGGTCGGTCACCCGGAGGGCGGGATCATCGGTCGAGTACTCATGCGGCCCGTCCGGGCGTGCCGCTGCGGTGTGGTTGTCCATGGGGTCTCCTGCGCGGTGACGGGGGTGACGATCGGAATGCATGCTCAGTTGCCTCCCAGGGCGATCATCGGATCCACGGTGGACACGCGGCGCACGACGAGCACGGACCCGATCAGTCCCAGCGCCAGGACACCGGCCACGGGCAGCGCCATGGTCGCAGCGCTCAGCACGAACGGGACCACGGACCCGGCGAGCGCACCGCCGGCGATCCCCAGGCCGCCGCCCACGAGCACGCCGATCGTGAGCACCACGACGGCCTGGACCAGGGAATCCCGCACCACGTAACCACGGCTCGCGCCGAGAGCGCGCAGCACAGCAATGTCCCGGGTGCGCTGGATGGTCCACACGGTCAGGAAGGAGATCACCACCAGGGCGCTGATGCCGTAGAGGAAGCCCTGCATCATGCGCAGCGAGCCCTGCTCCGACTCGTAGGCGGGCAGCGCCGCGAAGGCGTCCCCGGTGTCCATGGCCACGGTTGCGGTGCGCTCCGTGACCCCCTCGGGCACGGTGTCCGTGGTGAGGGCCAGGGCGGTGGCCTGCTCGGGGTCGTCGGTGTGGGCCACGGCGGGAAAGTCCCCCATGCTGAGCCACACGACCGGCACGTGGCTGTAGTACTCGTCCGCCACGACCCCGGTGACCTTCAGGGACGTGCCGGCCAGGGTCACCGCGTCCCCCACGCCCACGTTCATCTCGCGAGCCAGCGTCTCACTGAGCACGGCGGCGCCGTCCTGTGGGTGGGTGACCCCGTTGACGGCGCTCAGCCCGGGCGCGAGCCGCGAGCCCGGTTCGAGCGCGACACCGGCCACGGAGGTGGCCGATGTGGCGTCGGCGGAGGAGTTCGCCCCGTCCCCGGCCCGCGCGGTGGTCTGCACGAGGCCGAGCCGCTCCACGTGGTGCGCGCCCACGGTGTCACGCCACGCGCGCGTTTCGTCCGCGGTGATCCGGGACGTCGTGAAGGACGGGTCGGACGCGTCCCCCGCCGGGGCACTGAGCACGAACCGCTGCGCCTGCAACCGTTCCAGGGCCGAGGTGTTCTGGTGGCCTAGCCCGTTGGTCAACCCGGTGAGCAGTACGAGCAACAGCGTGATCAGGGCCACGACGGTCGCGAGCAACGCGAACCGCCCCTTGGCGAACGTGATGTCCCGTAGGGACAGGTACATGGTGATCTCCGATGGGTCGAGAAACTGTTCCCCTCAAGCTTCGCGGGACGCGGCCGCCGGTGGATCGCCCCGCGGGTGGAGACCGTCCAGCCCCTCGGGGGATGCCGCGCTCAACCAATCGGTTGACCCGGCGCGCTCGTCCCGTGCGTAGCATGGCGGGAGGTCGGGCTGTCTCGTGAGCTGCGGCGGCATTGCCCGGAGCAGTACACCGTGCTGAGATCGGGATGCCGCGCCCCCATCGGCACCACGCTTCGATGACGCGCTCGTCACCCGGCCACGACGACGCCGTCCCCGGCGCAGCACCCGATGACACGACCACCGCACGACCCGGAAGGAGCCCCCGAGTGCGCGAGGACCTCTCCACCCCCGCAGTGCTGAGCGCCCTGCGGGTCACGTTGCACGTGAGCTTCGCGGCGCTGTTGGTGCTCGCCGCCGTGCGCGCGGTGCTGCACCTGAGCCGGGCCCCTGGCGGCGGGGCGATGATCGCCGTCGTCCTGGGACTGAGCGTGCTGCTCGCGGCGGTCTACCTCGCGGGGACCCTGGTGGAGAACCGTGTGGCGCGGGGTCGTGCGAGCCGGGAATCCCTGCGGTGGGGTCCCGGGTGGCTCGGTCTCATCGCGGCGCTGTGGGCCGCGCTGGCCCTGCTGAGCCCGGACTTCTCGTGGGTCGCGTTCCCCCTGTTCTTCCTGTGCCCCGTGGTACTGCCCACCGCGGCGGCGCTGGTCGCGATCGTGGTGCTCACCGGCGTCGTGGTGCTCTCCCAGTACCTACATGCCGCCCCGGGGGCGTTCGCGGCGGGAATGGCGCTCGGACCCGCGATCGGTGCGATTGTCGCGCTGCTCGTGAGCTTCGGGTACCGCGCACTGTACGAGGACACCCGCCGCCACGTGCGCGCGATCCGCGATCTCGAATCCACGCGAGCTGAGCTGGCGCGCCAGGAACGGGACGCGGGGACCATGGCCGAGCGCGACCGGTTGTCCCGCGAAATCCACGACACCCTGGCCCAGGGCCTGACCTCGATCGTGCTAGTCTCACGGGCCGCACAGCGCTCGCTGGAGCGCGCGGAGCTCGACGCGGCCCGCGCGCAACTGGCCACGATCGAGGACACGGCCGCGGCCGACCTCGCGGAGGCGCGTCGGTTCGTACGGGACCTCGCCGCACCGGCACCGGGTGACTCCCTGCCCGCCGTCCTCGCGGAGGTGTGTCACCGCACCCGGGAGGCGGCCCGCGCCGTGGGCGCGCCGCTCACGTGCGAGTTCACGGTGGAAGGTGCCGTCCCCGAACTGCCCGCCCCGCAGCGCACCCTGTTCGTGAGGGCAGCGCAGTCCACCCTCGCGAACGTGACCTCGCACGCGCGGGCGTCACGCGCCGTCGTGACCCTCGCGGGCTGGGACGACGCCGTGACGCTGGACGTCGTGGACGACGGCGCGGGCTTCAGACCGCGTTCCGCCGCCGACGACGCACGCAACGACAGCTTCGGACTGGCCCACCTGCGACGCCGCGCGCACGAGCTCGGGGCCGTCCTGACCGTGGAGTCCGAACCCGGCGCCGGAACGGCTGTGAACCTGCGGTTGCCCCTGCCCGCGCCCGAAGCCACCCGCCCCCTGCCGAATGGAGATCATGACCACCCGCGTATTGCTCGTGGACGATCATCCCGTGGTGCGCGCCGGGCTGCGCGCGGTGCTCGAATCGGTGGGTGACATCGTGGTCGGCGCCGAGGCGCCGGACGGACGCGTGGCGCTCGAGATGCTGTCCCACGCGGGCGGCTCCGTGGACGTGGTGGTCATGGACCTGCAGATGGGTTCCGGGATGGGCGGGCTGGACGCGACCCGGCGCATTGTCGCGGCGGGCGGGCCCCCGGTGCTGATCCTCACGACCTACGACACCCAGGCGGACATTGTCGCCGCGCTCGAGGCCGGCGCGACCGGTTACCTCCTCAAGGACTCGCAGCCCGAGACCATCGGTGCCGCCGTGCACGACGCCGCCGCGGGCCGCCCCGTGTTGTCCCCCTCCGTCACGGCGCGGCTCATGCAGCGGGTGCGTTCCCCCGGCACGTCGCTGAGCGCGCGGGAGATCGAGATCCTGCGCGGGCTCGCCACGGGCGCGTCCAACAGGGCCCTGGCCAAGGAATTGTTCATCTCGGAAGCTACCGTGAAGACGCACCTTGTACACATCTACGACAAGCTCGGGGTGGACAACCGGACGGCGGCGGTCAACCGTGCGCGGGAAGAACACCTGATCTGACGGATGCGATCACCGCGGCGATCCGCTCGGGGTGATCCACCATGACGAAGTGACCGCTGCGTCGTCGCAACACGATCGTGTGCACGGGCGCTTCCCGGGACAGGTAGGTGGCCCGGGCGAGCACATGGCGCACCCACCGGGTGGTCCCGATCCGCGGCAGCCGTCCGTTCGCGGCCACCACCAGGACGTCCAGCTCCGGGTCCAGGGGCGTATGGGCGGCCAGTTCCTGCAACCGGTTCATGCACGCCACGTAGCCCGCGAGTTCCCGCAGGGACCCCATGAGGAAGTTCGGGGATGTCAGATCTACGCGCAGCTGCGGCCACGAACGCATGAGGCGTCCGCGTCCGGGCACGAGTCGCCCGGCCACGACGGGGCCCACCACACGCCACGCCGGAGCAGCACACGATGACCGGCCCGGAGCCCGCATCGAGGATCCGTACGGGGCCGCCCATAACTTCGTGGGTGCTGACATGATCCCCGATGCCCGACGGCGCGGAACCGTTGTCCTTTTCGTTGCGAGTTCCCGTGAGCGCAACCGCTGGGCGACGGGCACACCGGCCGCGGCGATGAGCCACACCGCGATTGCGAGAGGACATCACTTCGCGGGCCCGTTCGTCCCTCGCGTACCGTTCGGGAGAGCGCGCCACAGGGTCCGCAGCCGCGCAGAGGAGAACGCCGTCACCCCGGTGAGCACCACCCCGACCTCTGCGTCCACGGTTCGCAGTACGGTGGCCCCGGGGGGGTCCGCGACGACGTACTCGGACACGAAGGACGTCCACGGGTGCAGTTCCCGGTTCACGAGCGGATAGAGGACCCACACCGAGTACAACAGCGCCGCTACGGCGCACAATCGGCGAGAAGCCAGAGTCACGGAACCGGGTCACCCGGCTGAGTCGTGGGCCGCACATACGGAACAGCCGCCGAGTCTACTAGGCCGCGGCGGCTCCCGGAGGCGGGCGCCGCCCTGGATACGACGAAGGCCCCCTTCCGTACTGGAAGAGGGCCTCCGTGGTGGCTCCCCCGACTGGACTCGAACCAGTAACCCTTCGATTAACAGTCGAATGCTCTGCCAATTGAGCTACGGGGGAATGTACGCACTGCTGCGCAACGAGACGATACTTTACCGCCCCGTCGCGGCTTCCTCAAATCGAATCCCCGCCACCACCCGCAAGCGCCACACCCCTCTGAGTCGGGGTCACACCCCGGTGAGGCTGCGCCGCTGCAGTTCGAGGTCCAGCAGTTCGCGGTTGAGCTGTTGGTACAGCTCGGGTTCCCGTTGCGCGTTCAACCGGTTGAGGTGGGCCAGTTTGTCCGACTTCGCCCGGTTGATGTGCATCTCCACGAGCGAGGTGAGCACGCCCACCGCGTAGTTGCGCATTTGTTGCTCGGTGGCCGCGGGTAGCGGCGTGACGGACAGTTGTGCGAGGTAGCCGTGCAGCGGTTCGGGCAGGTGGGCGCGCACGTGTTCGAGCCACGTGCGACCGCCCTCACCGTGATAGTCCTCGTCCGCGCGGGCGGCCACCACGGCATCGTGCAAGACCTGGTGCACCCGGTACGTCATGCCGGCGGAATCGAAATGCTCCCAGTAGCCGTCCGGCACGAGGTCCGGGAGCTGGAGCACCACTTCGAGCGCCTCCCGTTCCATCCGGGACACGGGTTCGCGCGGATCCGGCAGCTCGGGCGCCTCGGGCCGGTGGTTCTCACCGGGGGCTGAGCCAGGCCCGGAGACAGGCCCCGAGCCATGCCTCGATCCGGCCGAGTCACCGCGGTGGCCACGAGCATCCGGACGGTCCGGGGTCGACCCCTGACCGCGCCCCCGCCCCGGTTCTCCCCGGCCGTTCTCACTGCGGGAGGCGGCGTCGACGGCGCGCAGCACCTCGTCCGTCTCGATCCCCAGCCACCCGGACAGCTCCCGCGCGTACGCGGGGCGCAGGGCGGGGTCACGGATCCCGGCCACGATCGGGGCGCACGCCCGCATGGCGCGGAGCCGACCCTCGAGGCTGTTGACGTCGTACTCGCGGATCGTGGCTTTCAAGGCGAACTCGAACAGCGGGGTGCGGGACTCCACGAGATCACGCACGGCCACGTCCCCGCGGGTCAGGCGCAGGTCACACGGATCCATCCCGTGGGGCTCGACCGCCACGTAGGTCTGGGCCACGAACCGCTGGTCCTCGTGGAAGGCGCGCAGCGCGGCCTTCTGTCCGGCGGCATCGCCGTCGAACGTGAACACGACCTCTCCCCCGGCGGAGTCGTCCGAGAGGAACCGGCGCACGATCTTGATGTGGTCCGCGCCGAACGCGGTGCCGCACGTGGCCACCGCCGTGGTGATCCCGGCCAGGTGGCACGCCATGACGTCCGTGTACCCCTCCACGACCACGACCTGTTTGGTCTTGGCGATCGGCCGTTTGGCCAGGTCAATGCCGTAGAGCACCTGGGACTTCTTGTAGAGCTGGGTCTCGGGGGTGTTGAGGTACTTGGGGCCGGGATCGTCGTCGTAGAGCTTGCGTGCCCCGAACCCGATGACCTCCCCCGCGACCGCGCGGATGGGCCAGATCAGCCGCCCCCGGAACCGGTCGTAGAGTCCGCGGTTGCCCTCCGAGACCATGCCGGTGAGCTTGAGTTCCTGGTCCGTGAACCCGTGATTGCGCAGGTGCTGCAACAGGTGGGACCACCCCTGCGGTGCGTAGCCGATCCCGTAGGTGCGAGCGGCGTCGTGATCGAAACCTCGCTCCCCCAGGAACCGCTGGGCCGCGGCGGCCTGCCGGGTGTAGAGGTTGCGTTGGAAGAACTCCGCGGCCACCTTGTGTGCGTCGAGCAACCGCTGTCGACGCCCTACTTCCTCCCGGTTGGATGCGGAACCCTGCTCGTAGTGCAGCTCGTACCCGATTCGGGCGGCCAACCGTTCCACGGTCTCCGAGAACGGCGTGTGGTCCATTTCCATGAGGAAGGAGATGACGTCCC
Source organism: Kocuria sp. KRD140 (assembly GCF_017168375.1). Taxonomy (NCBI): domain Bacteria; kingdom Bacillati; phylum Actinomycetota; class Actinomycetes; order Micrococcales; family Micrococcaceae; genus Kocuria; species Kocuria sp. KRD140. Next base: position 663,597 of record NZ_JABFAW010000009.1, on the reverse strand, counting down.
CGGACTCGTCGCACCCGAAGCAGTGGTACGTGCCCAGTTGGGGGCGCACGTGGAAGGACGGCGTGCGTTCGTCGTGGAAGGGGCAGAGTCCCTTGTACGAACCGATGCCCGCGGGCTTGAGGGTCACGTACTGTTCCACGACCTCGCGGAGGTCCGTGCGCGCACGGACCTCGTCGATGTCTTCACGCTTGATCAGTCCGGCCACTCGGCCAGTTTAGGCACCCCGTCAAACCGGATCGCGCACTCGTCACGGATGTGCAGCGGCCCCCGCACGGTGCGCTCGTGGCGCAGCGTGCGGGAGCCGCTGCAGCGGACCGGAACGACTGGTTAACGGGCCCGCGAGGACACGCGATGACTCCGGCCACGGCGTCACCGAACGGTCCTGCGACGAACAGGGCGCGGGGTCAGCGAGCCGCCGGGGCGTCGTCGTTCCCGCCGACCACCATGCGGCGGTCCGGGGCACCCACGGTCTTGGAGCCGACCATGGCCAGGCTGCCCAGGGCACCGACCGCGGCGAACGCGAAGAAGCCCCACGGGTACGCGAGCCCGGCACCCAGCAGCGTGCCGCCCACGATGGGACCGCTGATCGCGCCGAGACGCCCCACCCCGGCGGACATGCCCAGGGCGGTCGCGCGCACGCGCGGCGGGTGGTTGGTCGCGGTGAACGCGTACACGAGCACCTGGGAAGAGAACACGAAGCACCCGGTCAGGAACACCATGACGTAGATCCCGGCCACGGGCAGCCGGATCGCGAGGGCCGCGAGCAGCACGGCCGAGGCCGCGAACCACATGATGCTCGCGATGCGGGGGGTAATCCGGTCCGCCACGCGGCCACCGATCCACAGCCCCACCACGGCGCCCACGTTGAGGATGAGCAGGAAGCCCAGCGCGTTGCCGAGGTCGTAGTCCGCGGCGCGCATGATCTGCGGCAACCACGTGTTGAGCCCGTACACGAGCAGCAGACCCATGAAGGACGCGATCCAGATCACCACGGAGTTGCGCGCGTACGTGCCGCTCAACAGTAGGGCCGCACCCTTCTTCTCGGCCACCACCTGGGCCGACGGCGCTGCGGCACCGCGCGCGCCCGAGGCCGCGGGGGCGGCGTCGCCGATCTCCAGAGGCACGTTGTAGTGCGCGGCCACCCGGCGGGCATCCTCGAGGCGGCCCTTGGACGCGAGGTAGGACGGGGACTCGGGCAGGAACACGAGCATGAGCGGTACGAGGATCAGGGCGGGCAGCGCGCCCACGATGAACATGGTGTGCCACGTGAAGTGGGACAGCACCCAGATCGCAAGCGCTGCGGTGAGCACGGCACCCACGTGGTAGCCGGTCATCATGACCGTGGTGGCGTTGGAGCCGCGGCCGGGGCGGGAGAACTCGGTGACCATGGAGATGCCGGTGGGCAGGCAACCGCCCAGGCCCAGGCCCGCGAGGAAGCGCAGGATGCCGAACCACAGGACGGTCGGGGCGAACGCGGCGGCGAACGTGAGCACCGAGAATACGATCACGGCGCCGATGAGCATCTTGCGCCGGCCCCAGCGGTCCGTGAGGTAGCCCATGCCCAGGGCGCCGACCATCATGCCGAACAGACCGGCGGTCGCGACCGCGGTGGCCTCACCGGTGGTCATCCCCCACGCCTGGTCCGCGAGCAGGGCGGGCATCACGGCGCCGAGCACCACGGCGTCGAAACCGTCCAGGGACGAGATGTGGGGCGCAGAATCGATGCCGCCGGACCTCACCAGAGCGGCTTGTCCCCCGTGCGCCAGTTGGTGCCCCGGATCCGGTCGTGCAGCGCGACCGCGGAGCGGTCCGTGAGGCACGCGATCTGATCGACCACAAGCCGCAACCGGGCGGCTTCACTGCCGGGGCCGTCCCCCAGGGCACGCCAGTCCGCGGCGAACTCGGGGGCCAGGAACCGCCCGTCCGTCTGCATCAGGGCGTCCACGAGGATCGTGAGGATCTCGTGCTGGTTGTCGTAGAGGGGCAGGGCGTCCCGCACGGTCATCACGAACGCGGTCGCGATGCCCTTGAGCACCCCGATCTCCAGCTCCGTCTCGCGCGGGACCACGAGGGACGCCCGGTACCGGGTGAGCCGGTCGTCCCCGGCCACGTCCCGGGTGGCCGCGACCGCGGACATCGCGAACCGGCCGATCAACTGGCTCGTCATGTTCTTCAGTCGTGCCAGATCCGCGCGTGTCCCGTGCAGACGGGGAATCCACACGGATGAGGACTCGAGCCGGGACAGCGCGGCGTCGAGCTCGTCCTCCGTGGCCGCGGGCAGGTACCAGCTGCGGGTGCACTCGATGACCCGGTGGCGGTGCGCGGGTTGCGTGAGGTTCTCGAGCTGCAGGGCGTGGGCCGCGACCGCGTCCTCGACGTCGTGGACGCTGTAGGAAATGTCATCCGCGAGATCCATGACCTGGGCCTCGATGCACTTGCGTCCGGGCACCGCGCCCGCGCGGAACCACTCGAACACAGGCAGGTCGTCCTCGTAGACTCCGAACTTGCGGTTGGGGCGCCCGTCCGGCCGGGGCGGGGCGTCCGCCGCGCTCCACGGGTACTTGCACGTGGCGTCGAGTGTCGCGCGGGTAAGGTTGAGCCCCGCGGGCTCCCCCGACGGCGCGATGATCTTGGGCTCGAGCCGCACGAGCAGGCGCAGGGTCTGGGCATTACCCTCGAAGCCCCCGATCCCGCGGGTCAGCTGCGCGAGCGCCGTCTCACCGTTGTGCCCGAACGGCGGGTGACCGAGGTCGTGGGACAGGCACGCGGCGTCCACGACGTCCGGATCGCACCCGAGCGCCTTGCCCAGCTCGCGCCCGATCTGGGCGACCTCGAGCGAATGGGTGAGCCGGTTGCGCACGAAGTCGTCCGACTGCGGCGAGACCACCTGGGTCTTGGCCGCGAGCCTTCGCAGCGCGGAACTGTGCAGCACGCGCGCGCGGTCCCGCTCGAAGTGACTGCGATGGCGGTTGTGGTGGTTCTCGGCGACGAACCGCTCGGTGTCAGTGGGCTCGTAGCCCGGGGGCAGGATCGCCAGACGGTCGGGGGTGTGCAGTGGGATCAGCCTCCCGAGACGTCGAGCTCGGCGGCCGCGAGACCCAGCCGTTCGGCGTCGCCCAGGATGCGGGAGTCAAGCCAGCCGTCCGGCAGGTGGGGCTTCTTAGGCGAGCCCGCTCGGCCCCGAGGCCCTTCGACGTCCGCGCCCGGGTAGGGGGCATCCAGGTCGAGTTCGTCGAGCAGTTCGCGCAGCGCGGCGAGTGTGGGCACCTGCGCCATGCGGGCGCGTAACTGCCCGCCCACCGGGTACCCCTTGAAGTACCAGGACACGTGCTTGCGGATCTCGCGGCAGCCCTTGAGTTCGTCCCCGAACTCCTGGGTGAGCAGCTCGGCGTGGCGGTACACGGTCTCCGCGACCTTGCGCACACCCGGCCGGTAGCGGCGCGGGCTGCCCTCGAAGGCTGCCTGCAGGTCCCCGAACAGCCACGGCCGGCCCTGGCAGCCCCGACCCACGACGACGCCGTCCACGCCCGTGTGCTCGACCATGCGCACCGCGTCCTCCGCGGAGAAGATGTCCCCGTTGCCCAGCACGGGGATGTCCGGGAGGGCCTCGCGCAGCCGCGCGATCGCATCCCAGTCGGCGTGGCCCGAATAGTGTTGTTCGAGGGTGCGCCCGTGCAGGGCCACCGCGGCGATCCCCTCATCGCGGGCCATGCGCCCGGCATCCAGGAAGGTCTGGTGTTCGCCGTCGATGCCGATGCGCATCTTGACGGTCACGGGGATCTCCCCGGCCTCGCGCACCGCCGTGCGGATGATCGCGCGGAACAGGTCGGTCTTCCACGGCAGGGCGGAACCACCCCCGCGCTTGGTGACCTTGGGCACGGGGCACCCGAAGTTGAGGTCGATGTGGTCCGCGCGATCCTCCTGCGCGACCATCCGCACGGCCTTGCCCACGTTCACGGCGTCCACACCGTAGATCTGGATGGATCTCGGGGTCTCGTGGGGGTCGTGGTCGATGATCCGCAGGGACTCGGGGCGGCGTTCCACGAGTGCCCGCGCCGTGACCATCTCGGTCACGTACAGTCCCCCGCCGTACTCCCGACACAGGGTGCGGAAGGACTTGTTCGTGACCCCGGCCATCGGCGCCAGGACCACGGGTACGTCCACGGTCAGCCGGCCCAGCTGTAGGGGTTTCAAGTTCAACACGGCCGGTTCACGGTCCGCGGTCTCAGTCGTCTCGGTGCTCATCGTGGGCCATTGTCTCATTCGTCCGCTGCCCGGCGTCGCGGTCGGTGCGCGCGGACGCGTCCACCTGCTCGAGTCGCATCGCGAGCTTGAACGCGCGCACCTGCTTGTCCCTGCGACCCAGGGTCTTGTACACCGCGCCCAGGTCCCGCAGACATTGCACCCACTCGCGGGTGTGGGCCTCCGGCTCGGGCAGCGCGGGGTAGAGGTTGCTTGCGGTGTGGAGGGCGTGGGCAACGTCGTTCCAGGCCATCATCCCCTCGGCGAGCGCCGCGAGCCCTTTCCAGCACATGATCTGCCCGGCCACGTCCCCGCGCGCTTCGCAGCCCGCGAGCACGGTCTCGTAGTGCTCGGCCGCGAGTTTGCGCCGCCCGGCCGCTTGCGCCGCGGTGGCCAGGTGGGACACCCAGCGCAGGTCCTCCCGCGTGACGAAGCCCGCACCGTCCCCGGCGGGTCGCGCCGGATCCACCCCCGCCGCCGCGGCCCCCTCCTGGAACTCGCGGTATGCGTCCCACGGGCGCCCGGCCAGCAGCAACACGTCCCCGAGGTTCTCGAGGCACTGCACCCGCGCTCCCAGGGATCGCGCCGACCGTGGCGCGCGCTTGTACTGCGTCGCGGCCAGACGGTAGTGGTGTTCCGCGTCCGCCCAGTCGCCGGCGTCCCGCGCGAGATTCCCCAACCACGACGCCGCCTGGCCCGCTTCCAGCCACGCCTCCCCGAGTCGCGCCGTACGCAGGGCCGCCTCGTAGTGATCGCGTGCCGTGGCGGTGTCCCCGGACGACGACGCCGCCCGGCCCCGTTGCAGCCTGCGCGCCACCCTGGCCCGTGCGAACATGCGCCCTCCTCCTGTGCTCCTACCGCGTGATTCTTCCAGCCCCGATCGTTGCCCCGTGCAACCGATGCCGCAGGGGCGCGGGGTCAGAGGACCCTGCGGGCGGCGTCGGACGGGGTGAGCGTGAGGAACAGCGGATCGAGGAACCCGTTCTCCGCGAACCGGTGCTGCACCGCGCTCGCGAGTCGCTCCACGTGGGTCTCGGGAGCCAAGGCGATCACCGAGCCCCCGAAACCGCCGCCCACGACCTTGGCACCCAAGGCCCCGGCGGCCAGGCAGCCCTCGACCGCCGTATCCAGTTCCGGGACCGTGACCTGGCAGTCGTCCCGCATGGACTCGTGGCCCGCCACGAGCAGCTGACCCACGGCCGCCCAGTCCGGGTCCGCCTCACGCAGGAGTCGGGCGATCTTCTCCGAGCGCACCATCTCGGTCACGGAATGACGCAGGCGCAACCGGGTCCCTCGGGGGTCCTCGGCCAACGGGGCGCCCGCCCCGAGCAGGTGGTCGAAGCGCTCGAGGACCGCCGCGGCGTCGTCGAACCCCGGATCCTCGGGCAGCGCGTCGCGCAAGCGGGAGACCCCGAGCACCGCGGCAGCGGCCTCGCACTCGGCGCGGCGGGAACTGTACTGACCGTCGGCCAGTTTGTGCGGGGCGGACGTGTCCACGGCGAGCCACGTGAGACCCGCGAGCGCGGGATCGGCGGGCAGACGGGCGACGTCGAAATCGCGGCAGTCCAGCGCGAGCAACTGCCCGGCGTGCGAGCGCAGGGACGCCGTCTGGTCCAGGCCGCCGGTGTTGGCGCCCACGATGTAGTTCTCCGCGTCCATGCAGGCTCGGGCCAGGGCGCGGCGCAGGGTGTCGTCCGGGTGGTCGTCGCCCGTGCGCAGCGAGAACAGGGCGAGCGCGACCGAGCACTCGAGCGCCGCGGAGGACGCGAGTCCCGCGCCGATGGGCACGGTCGAGTCCACGAGCAGGTCCGCGCCGAAGTCCGCACCGAGCGCGAGTCCGGGCACGGCCTCGTGCTCGGAGTGCCCCGCGGCCACGCGGTTCATCCCCCACGCCACGCCCGCGGCGTAGCCGAACCAGCCATGGATGGCTCCGGGTTGGACGTCACTCACCCGGGCCGCGCGCAGTTCACGGTCCGCGACGGAGGCGTCCGTGTCCTGGAGGGACTGCGCGTGCAGCATCCCGTCCGTGCGGGGTGCTGCGGCGGTCAACGTCACGTACTGGTGGGCGAAGGGCAGGCACATCCCGCCCGAGTAGTCGATGTACTCGCCCATGAGATTCGCGCGGCCGGGCGCGGCCCACACCCCTGCGGGCGGGCGGGCGTAGACCTCCTCGAACTTCGTGCTCAACCGCTGCGCCCGCTCACGCACGTCCGGTTGCGCGACCCAGCGCGGGCGCGCGAAGTCTTCCGGGATGGTGGTTTCGCTGAGCTCACAGGACACGGACGGTTCCTCACATGGTGTGGACGGGGCGTCGTAGGACGACTGACGAACCATTGTCCCCTACCCGGCGCGGAAGTAGCGCTCCAGCTCCTCGAGGGACTTGTCCTTGGTCTCCGGGGCCACGCAGTACACCCACACGATCGCTATGAGCTGGAGCACCACGAAGATCATGATCGTGTACCCCACGCCCAGCGCGTCCGTGAGCACGGGGAACGTGAGCCCCACCAGGAACGTCATCATCCACAGGATCCATGCGCACACACCCATGCCCACGCCGCGCACGTTGAGCGGGAAGATCTCGGACATGTACAACCACGTCACGGTGCCGATGCAGCACTGCATGAACCCCACGAACACCACGATGCACGCGAGGATCACCCACGCGCGCGCCGGACTGCCCTCGGGGATCGTCAGGTAGGACACCGCGAAGCCCGTCAACGACGTTGCCGTCCCCACCAACCCGGTCAGCAACAGTGTCCGGCGGCCCACGTGCTTGAGCAGGTACATGGCCAGGGCCACAGCCACGACCCCCATGATCCCGGGGATGATGTTGGCGTAGAACGCCCCGTTGCCGCCGAAGCCCACGTCCTGCAGCACCGTGACGCCGTAGTACTGGATCGCGTTGATCCCCGAGATCTGGTTGATCACGGCCATGGACGCGCCCAGCACGAAGATTCGCCTGATCCACGGGACGCGGACCAGATCCGTGATCCGGGCCGCGGGGCGGTGCTCGTCCTCGTGGGCGAGTTCCAGGACGGTCTCGCCCTCGCGCCGGTCGTAGGAGTCCTCGCGGATGCGGCGCAACACCTGGAACATCTTCTCCACCGCTCCGTGGCGGGCCAGCCAGCGGGGGGACTCCGGCACCACGATCATCCCGATCCACAGCACGAGCGCGGGGACGGTCGCGAGCACGAGCATGACGCGCCACACGTGCGGGAGGTGCCCGAACGCCGTCGCCAACCCCGCGTTGAACACGAAGGCGAGCGCCTGGCCGCCCACGATCATCAGCTCGTTCTGAGCGACCACGCGACCGCGCAGGTGCGAGGGGGCGAGTTCGGCGAGGAACACGGGCACGATCACGGAACACGCGCCCACGGCCATCCCCAGCAGGCAGCGGAACATCACGAGCACCGCGACGGTGGGTGCGATCGAACACCCGATCGTGGCGACCACGAAGACCACAGCCAGTATCATCAGCACCCGGCGGCGGCCGTAGCGGTCGGCGAGCTTGCCGCCGAACGCCGCGCCCCACGCCCCGCCGAACGGCAGGATCGAGGCCACGAGACCCTCAAGGAACGGCGTCAACCGCAGATCCGCCACGATGGACGGCAGCGCTCCGTTGATCACCCCGGTGTCGTAACCGAACAGCAATCCGCCGAACGTGGCCACCGTGGCGATCAGCCGCAACCGGCCGTTCATCTCCTGGCGTCGCGGTGGCTCCGTGCGCGACGGACTCGCCTGGGTCTCGGGCATGGGACTCCTTTCCTCCGTGAACGTCTTACCACGAACGACGCATTGCGTGGCCCGCGGGGCTGCTCGGCGCCGACCCGCTCGACGTCCTGTCGTCAGGTCAGTCCTCGGTGCCCGCGATCCTGGCCGCGGGCTCCACCGCCGTGGCGCTCGCGAGCGTGGCCGCGTGGCTCGTGACGGCCGTGCTGTCCCGGGACGAGCAGCACGCGGAGGCCTCGTAGGCCGAGACCGGGCGGCGGCGGTCAGTTCGCACCGGGGCCCGAACGGATCCCGTGATCGTGGAGCTCGTCCCGCAACGCGCGCCACATCCTGTCATACGTGAACCGCTCGGTGACCACGGCCCTACCCGCCTCCGCGAGCGCCTCCCGCTCGGCCGGGTGGCGCAGACGTCGACGGCCCGCTGCGTCCCGTCGTCGGGGAACAGTTCCGGTGCGCAGCCGAACGGGATAGCGGCCACCTGATCGGCCCGGAACCCTGCATCCACGAGGATGTTGATCTGGTTCCGGCTCAGCGTGAGGATCAGATCCACCGCCGAGAACCGGCGGACGAGCGTGCGTCTGCGATCGGGATCCGCTCGTCGGATCCATTCCACGAGCCAGCACGAGATCATCACCAGGGGTGTGCCTGCGTACGGCGGCACGTCCCGCCGCTTGAGCTGCGCGGCGAGTGCCGTGACGGGTTCGAAGCACCCCCAGGACGAGTTCGGCGTTCCGCACCCCGGGCACGGCCCTGAGGGGCACGTCCACCATAGTGTGGGTCCGATGCTCCACGACGTCCCGCAGTTTCCGGGGTAGCCTGCCGCGCAGGGGTCGGACACCGGTGACCGGGAAACCCGGACCCGGAAACAGGTCGATGCCGTACGGGCACGCCGTGTGGTCACCCGCGTGGAGAACCAGTGTCCTCACCGCACCCGTCCTCCCCCCGCACCGGCTTGGACCGGCGGCCTTACACGCGGTCGTCCACCAGCGTGACCGTTTCCGTGACCACGTGCGCGACCCCGGCCTCCAGCAGGTTGTCCACCACGGCCACGAGCGGGGTCATGGAGTCGTCCACCTCGAGCTCTACGGGGTAGTCCCGGACCAGCAGGGCCAGCAGCGTCTCCACGGCCGCACCCGCCTCACGCGCGGAACCGTCACCGGAAGAGGCGCCCGGCACGTAGCCCAGCAACACGTCCGCGGCTTCGAACCGGGTGGCCCGGTCCTCGGGATCCTGCGGATCGAACGGGCGGTAGCTCACGGCGAACGCGGTAATCGGTGCGGGACCGTCACTCCCCGGAGCGCCCGCGCGCAGCACCAGGGCTCCGAACGCTCCGGCGGTGTCCGAGAGCAACTGCCGGTTCACCGCGCCGATCCCGATCTCCGCGACCGGGTCCCAGTCGTGGACCGAGCGGTAGAACTCCCACACGGCGCGTGTTAGTTCCACGGAACCGGTCGCGAGATCTTCCACGGAGCGCACCCACGAGCCGTCCGCGGTCTGTCCGAGCGCGGGTTCGGGCAGGGCACCCGCGGCCACGCGCACCACGCGCGAGCGCATGGCCGGGGTCAGGCCCTCCGCCTTCGCGAAGCTCTCCCCCGCGGAGCCGGGGGTCACGCGGGAGCGCAGCGCCGTGACGCTCGACGGCGCGTCCGCGGCCACTTTCCGCAAGCGTGCCAGGAGCTCCCGGCCGATGCCTTCGTGCTGCCGGTCCGGAGCCACCTCCACGTACGCCCACAACCGGCGCGGGTGCCACGGGGACTCGTAGACCACCCCGGCCGCGACGGGCACGCCGGCGTCGACGGCCACGAGCGTGCGGGAGAACGCGGCGTCGTCGTCGGCACCCAGTCGCGCACGGAAGGCCTGCGCGGGTGCCGACGGCGCGTCCGGCCAGACCTCGAGCAGACGCAGGTCGTCGTCCTCGCGCCACGGACGGTACTCGATGCTCATGCGGTGCCTACTTCTCGAGGTGGTCGGCGAGGTACTGCTGGACGCGGTCCAGACCCACGCGCTCCTGGGTCATCTCGTCGCGTGAGCGCACGGTCACGGCCTGGTCCTCGAGGGTGTCGAAGTCCACGGTGATGCAGAACGGCGTGCCGATCTCGTCCTGGCGGCGGTAGCGGCGGCCGATGGCCCCGGCGTCGTCGTAGTCGATGTTCCAGCGCTTGCGCAGCTCGGCGTCCAGGTTCTGCGCGGCGGGGCGCAGGTCCTCCTTCTTGGACAACGGCAGCACGGCGGCCTTGACCGGAGCGAGGCGCGGGTCCAAGCGCAGCACGGTGCGCTTGTCCACGCCGCCCTTGGTGTTGGGGGCCTCATCCTCCACGTATGCGTCCACGAGGAACGCCATCATGGAACGGGTCAGCCCGAATGACGGCTCGATCACGTACGGGGTATAACGCTCTCCCGAGGCCTGGTCGAAGTACTGCATCTTGGTGCCTGAGTGTTCGGTGTGGTTGCTCAGGTCGAAGTCCGTGCGGTTGGCCACGCCCATGAGCTCGCCCCACTCGGAGCCCTGGAAACCGAAACGGTACTCGATGTCGATCGTGCCGTCCGAGTAGTGCGCGCGGTCGTCCTCGGGGACGTCGTAGCGGCGCATGTTGTCGGGGTTCACACCCAGGTCCACGAACCAGTTCCAGCACGCCTCGACCCACTCGTCGAAGTACTGCTTGGCCTCGTCCGGGTGGATGAAATACTCGATCTCCATCTGCTCGAACTCCCGCGTGCGGAAGATGAAGTTGCCCGGGGTGATCTCGTTGCGGAACGCCTTGCCGATCTGCCCGATCCCGAACGGGGGCTTCTTGCGCGCCGCGGTGACCACGTTGAGGAAGTTCACGAAGATGCCCTGAGCGGTCTCCGGGCGCAGGTAGTGCTTGCCCTCCTCGTTGTCCACGGGACCCAGGAAGGTCTTCATGAGCCCCGAGAACTGCTGGGGGTCGGTCCACTTGCCGTCCTGGCCCGTCTCGGGGTCCTTGACGTCCGCGAGCCCGTTGACCGGCGGGTGCCCGTGCTTGGCCTCGTACGCTTCGAGCAGGTGGTCCGCGCGGTAGCGCTTGTGGGTGTGCAGGGACTCCACGAGCGGGTCTGTGAAGGTCTCCACGTGCCCGGAGGCTTGCCACACCGCAGACGGCAGGATGATCGAGGAGTCCAGGCCCACCATGTCCGCGCGGCCGCGCACGAAGGTCTGCCACCACTCGCGCTTGATGTTCTCCTTCAGTTCCGCACCCAAGGGCCCGTAGTCCCACGCGGAGCGCGAACCGCCGTAGATCTCACCCGCCTGGAACACGAAGCCCCGGCGCTTGGCCAGGGAGATGACATTGTCCAGGGTGGATTTGGCAGTCATGCGGTCTCACGTCCGTTTCTCGCCCGACCGCTGGCTGCGGCCGCGCGTGGAGTACTGGGTGGGTCGTTCACGGCGCCGACGACGACGCCGCGGGGCCGCCCACGCGGGACCGGCACCGAAGGGTGCGGGTGCGGTGGGGACGAGAACGCCCGACGGCGCGCGAAGGCGCTGTCACCAGGGTAACGAGGATGCCGAATCCCCGCCTAACCGCGCGGCCCTCGCTCATGAGGGACCGCGCCCGGTCGGTCACGACCCCGGGCGCGGTCCTGCGGGCACGGCTTCCCCCTTCTGGTCGTCAGCTCCCGGCCACTCAGACGAACGCGGAAACCCCCGTGAGCGCCCGGGAGACGATGAGCGAGTTGATGTGGTAGCTGCCCTCGTACGTGTAGATGGCCTCGAGGTCCCCCAGGACCTTGGCGATCTCGTAGTCGCTCAGCAGGCCGTTGCCGCCCAGGGCGTCACGCGCCAGTGAGGCCGAGCGCCGGCCGAGCCGGGTCGCGGTGGACTTGGCGAGGGCCGCGTGCATCATGTCCATCTCGTCGCACGTTTGCAGGCGGGTGACTTGCACCATGAGCGCGGAGCTCGCCGCGAGGTTGCCCGCGATCTCCGCCATGGCCTGCTGGACCATCTGGAAGCTCGCGAGAGGCTTGCCGAACTGTTCCCGCCGCAGGGTGTACTCGCGCAGGACGTCCAGGATGGCCTGTTGGGCGCCCACCGCTTGCCACCCGACCCATGCGCGCGAGTCCTTGAGCAGCATGTTGGCGGCGTCGAAACTCACGGCCCCGGGGAGCAGGGCGTCCGCGGGGACACGCAGGTCCGTGAACGTCACGTCCGCGTTCTGCATGATGCGCAGACCCATCTTGTTGCCGATCTTGGTCGCGGCGTACCCGGGTGTCCTGGTGGGCACGGCGAAACACTTGACCTGACCGTCGGCCGTGTCCCGCGCCCACACGAGGGCCAGTTGGGCCACGGTTCCGGCGCCGATCCAACGTTTTCGACCGTTGATGGCCCACTCGTCACCCTCGCGGGTGGCGGTGGTGGCCAGGCCGCCGGCGATGTCCGAGCCGTGCTCGGGTTCAGTGAGGCAGAACGCCCCGATCGTGGAGAGGTCCGAGAGCCCGGGGAGCCACGTGTCCTGTTGCTGCTGCGACCCCAGTTCCACGAGGGTCCCCACTATCAACTCGTTGTGGATCCCGATCAGCGCGGACAGGGACACGTCCGCCCGGGCGAGCTGCGCATGCACGAGTCCCTGGAACAACCGGGACGAGCCGTCCCGGAACAGATTGCCCAGGCCGAGCTCGGCGAGCCGGGGCAGCATCTCCAGGGGCAGGTGCTCCCGGTTCCACGGGTCGATCGACTGACGGCGGACGTTGTCCTGCAGGTGCTTCTCGATCCCCGCCAAACGGGTGCGTTCGTCATCGCAGAGCAGCTGCTGGATCTTCAGCAGGTCCACTCCGGGGAGCTCGGACGCGGCACGGGGACGAGAGGAGGTGATGGCGGTGGTCATCCTGGCCCTCGGGTGCTCGGTAATCCAATGGTGATCTTTTCAACTATAGACCGTCCAAGTACATATCTGTGTCACAGATCACATTAATTCGAGGGGGGCCGGTCATGACCGTCACGGACGAGTTTCGCGCCGCACGCTACCACCTGGTGTCGCTCCAGCAGGAGTGGGAACGGGCCCGGGAGGAGTTCGTGTGGCCGCGCGTCGATCACTTCAACTTCGGCCTGGACTGGTTCGACCAACTCGCCGCATCCCCCGAGCGCCGGGACCAGGACGCGCTGATCATCCTGGAGGAGGACGGCTCCCGCCTGACCCGCACGTTCGCGCGACTGAGCCAGGACTCCGCGCGGGTCGCCAACTGATTGCGCGAGCACGGTGTGCGCCGCGGGGACCGCGTGATCCTCATGCTCAACAACCAGGTGGAGCTGTGGGAGTGCATGCTTGCGTGCATCAAGCTGGGGGCGGTGGTGATCCCCTCGACCACCCAGATGGGACCCACCGACCTCACGGCCGGGTGGAACGCGCCGGCGCCTCGCGGGCGGTGGGCGGCGTGGAGGATGCCGCCAAGTTCGCCTCCGTGCCCGGGGACTACGCGGTCGTGTACGTCCCGGGGGTCCGGGCGGGTTCCGAACCGGTCGCCGCCCCCGAGCTTCCCCACCGCACGTGCCTGGACTACCGGGACGCGTACGCGAGCTCGGACGAACTGGAACCGGACTCGCCCACGGGCGGGGACGCTACCCTGCTGCTGTACTTCACGTCCGGGACCACGTCCACGCCGAAACTCGTGGAGCACACCCACACGTCCTACCCCGTGGGCCACCTCTCCACGATGTACTGGATCGGTCTGGAACCCGGTGACATCGTCTCGGTGGACGAGAACGGGGTGTTCAGCTACATGGGCCGCTCCGACGACGTGTTCAAGTCCAACGACTACAAGATCTCCCCGTTCGAGCTCGAGTCCGTGCTCGTGGAACACCCCGCGGTGCTGGAAGCGGCCATCGTCCCCACCCCGGACGAGCTGCGCCTCGCGGTCCCCAAGGCCTGCGTCACGCCCGCGCCCGGCCGCATGGCCGACGCCGCGACCGCCACGGAGATCCTGGCCTACTGCCGCACCAAGGTGGCACCCTACAAGCGGATCCGCCGGATCGAGTTCCTCGAACTGCCTAAGACCATCTCGGGCAAGATCCGTCGCGTGGAACTGCGCTCGGTGGAGACGCGGCGCTCCGAATCCGGCCGAGCGCCGGAGGGGTACGGGACGGAGTACCGCGAGGAGGATCTGTCCCTGGACCAGTAATGGCCGCCCGGTGACGGCCCTCCCGTGACGGTCGCCCGGTGACGGACGTTCGATGACAGGCCCTTGGTACCCTGACCGGGCCGCGGGAGGGCACCGACGGCATCCGATGAGGAAGGCGGGTTCCCTATGTCGACCACTCCCGGGCTCCCCAGGGACCCCATTGCCGAGGCCCAACGCAACTGGATGCGGCACGGGTGGGAGGACACCGCCGCGCCCATGGCGGCGGTCACGGCCATCATGCGCGTGCAACAGATCCTGCTGTCCCGGGCCGAGGCCGTCCTCAAACCGTTCGGGCTCACATTCGCGCGCTACGAGCTGATCGCGCTGCTGAGTTTCTCGCGCGAGCACCAGATGCTCATGAAGAAGGCCAGTGCCCTGTTGCAGGTCCACCCGACCTCCGTGACCAACGCGGTGGACCGCCTCGAGGACGCGGGCCTGGTGCGCCGCGAACCGCTGCCCAGTGACCGGCGGGCCATCACCATCGTGCTCACGGATCGGGGGACGGCCGTAGCCGCCGAAGCCACCGAGGCGCTCAACCGTGACCTGTTCCGCGACACGGGGTTCGCGCCGGACGAGGTGGACTCGCTCATCACGATCCTGCGGCGCTTCCGCGCACACGCCGGGGACTTCGCGATCGAGGGCTGACGCCCCTGCGACGCCAGGCCCCGCCATTTAAGCCCCGCCGCGCACGCTCCCCGCTCAATCCTTGCTGGTCAGGCCATGCCACTCAGGCCCCGCGCTCGCTCTCGGCGCGGATGGTCTCGATGATCCCCGAGAAGTCCCGGTGGGCGCCGTCGCCGGCCGCGAACTCGCGGTACAGCTGCGCGGCGAGCGGGCCCATGTGGGCCGCGACCCCGGTATCGGTCAGTGCGGAGACGGCCAGGTTCAGGTCCTTGGCCATCAGGGCTCCGGCGAAGCCCGGCCGGAAATCGCGGTTGGCGGGACTCGCGGGAACGGGCCCGGGCACCGGGCAGTTCGTGGTCAGGGACCAGCACTGTCCCGAGGCCTGCGAGACGACGTCGTACATCGCGTCGTGCGTGAGCCCCAGTTTCTCGGCGAGCACGAACGCCTCGCTCACCGCGATCATGGACACGCCCAGGATCATGTTGTTGCAGATCTTCGCGGCCTGCCCCATGCCGTTGCCCCCGCAGTGCACGATCCGCCCGCCCATGATCTCGAGCAGCGGGAGCACCTCCCGGTATACGTCCTTCGGGGCGCCCACCATGAACGCGAGCGTTCCCGCCTCCGCCCCGACGACGCCGCCCGAGACCGGTGCGTCCGCCGCCCGGTGGCCCGCCGCCACGGCGAGTTCGGCGACGTCCTGCGCGTCGGAGATGTGAGGAACGTGGTCCCGGCGGGTGACGCCGCGAGCAGACCGGGCGCGGCGTCGTCGCCCGTGTAGGCCTGCCGGACGTGCCGACCCGAGGGGAACATGGTGATGACGACCTGCGCCTCACGGACCGCGGCCGCGGGCGAGTCCACCACCGTGACCCCGGCCGCGCGGGCGGCGTCCATCGCGGCGGGGACCACGTCGAACCCCAGGACCGGGACGCCCGCAGCCACCAAGTTGGCGGCCATGGGCCCGCCCATATGGCCCAGGCCCAGGAAGGCCACCCGGAGATCTGTTGTGCCGGAGGTGTTCATGGTGCTTCCTGACGGTTCGGAACCCGGGGGTTCGGGACGTTCGGTTCGGGCGTTCGGCTCGGGTCGCGAAGTGCGGGTCGCGAGGCGCGGGACCTATGGGGCGGGAACCACGGGCCGGGCCCCGTGGAAGGGAACCCGCGGGCGTCCGCGGGCCCGCTCAGCTGCCGGCGGGCATCACGAAGCTCGAGCCCTCCTTGGCCCCGGAGGGCCAGCGCGTGGTCACGGTCTTGGTCTTCGTGTAGAACTTCAACCCGTCCGTGCCGTGCTGGTTGAGGTCGCCGAAACCGGAGGCCTTCCACCCGCCGAAGGTGTAGTACGCGATGGGCACGGGGATCGGGACGTTCACGCCCACCATCCCCACGTCCACCCGGGACGTGAAGTCGCGCGCGGTGTCCCCGTCGCGCGTGAAGATGGCCACGCCGTTGCCGTACTCGTGCTCGGAGGGTAGGCGCAGGGCCTCCTCGTAGTCCTCGGCA
Source organism: Kocuria sp. KRD140 (assembly GCF_017168375.1). Classification (NCBI taxonomy): domain Bacteria; kingdom Bacillati; phylum Actinomycetota; class Actinomycetes; order Micrococcales; family Micrococcaceae; genus Kocuria; species Kocuria sp. KRD140. Next base: position 647,374 of record NZ_JABFAW010000009.1, on the reverse strand, counting down.
CGCACAACACACAGCACGGGGCCGAAGATCTCGTCTTTGTAGATCTGCATGTCCGGTGTGACGTGGTCGAACAGGGTGGCCCCGACCCAGAAGCCGTCGGGGTGACCCGCGACCTCCGCGCCGCGCCCGTCTACGAGCAGCGTGGCGCCCTCCTGCTCACCGATGCCGATGTAGCGCTCGATGCGTTCCTTGGCGTCCGGGCCCACGACCGGGCCGAAGTCCGAAGCCGGGTCGAGGGACGGGCCCAGGGTGAGTTGGTCAATGCGCTCGCGCAGCAGGTCGACCAACCGGTCTGCGGTGGCCTCCCCCACGGGCACCGCCACGGACACCGCCATACAGCGCTCCCCCGCGGAGCCGTAGGCGGCGCCCATGAGGGCGTCCGCGGCCTGCTCGAGGTCCGCGTCCGGCATGATGACCATGTGGTTCTTGGCGCCCCCAAAGCACTGGGCGCGCTTGTTGTGCTGCGCGGCAGCCACGTAGATGGACTGGGCGATCGGACTCGAACCCACGAATCCCACGGCCTTGACGCGCGGGTCCTCGATCAGCGCGTCCACGGCGGTCTTGTCCCCGTGGACCACGTTCAGCACGCCCTCGGGCATCCCGGCCTCGACGGCGAGTTCCGCGAGCCGCACGGGCACGGACGGGTCGCGTTCCGAGGGCTTGAGCACGAACGTGTTGCCCGCTGCGAGCGCGATGCCGGTCTTCCACAGCGGGATCATGGCCGGGAAGTTGAATGGTGTGATCCCCGCGACCACGCCAAGGGGCTGGCGGACCGAGTGGACGTCGATCCCCGTGCCGGCGTTCGCGGAGAACTCCCCCTTGAGCAGGTGGGGTGCCCCGGCGGCGAATTCCACGACCTCGACGCCGCGCTGAATGTCCCCGCGCGCGTCCTCCAGCGTCTTGCCGTGTTCGTTGGACAGCAGCTCGGCCAACTCGTCCGCGTTCTCGTTAATCCGGTCCACCCATTTGAGCAAGAGCCGCCCCCGGCGTTGGGGGTTGAGCGCGGACCATACGGGGAACGCCTCCTGGGCCGAGGTGACGGCGCGCTCGACCTCGTCCGCGGTGGCCAGGGGCACCTGCGCCGCGACCGTGCCCCGCACGGGGTTGTAGACGTCCCCGAATCGCCCGGACTCCCCCGGGACGCGTGTGCCTGCGATGAAATGTGGGATCTGGGTCATGGTCGTCTCTTTGCGGCGCTCCATTGTGACGTGCGTCTCACGAAAAATCTAACGACAAACCATTACACGTGCAATCAATCGTGGGGCGACGGATTCCCGACCACACCACGCAGAATCGCGCCTCAGGAACTGCGGTGTGAACCCCACGGGAGTGTGACGACCACGAGGCCCACGAGGGTGGCCAGCGTGCCCGCGACCGTGACGGGGGTGACCACGGTGGCCGCGGTGGGCACGGCGACGTCGAGCACGAGCGCCCCCAGCAGCATGCCCGTCACGAGCCCCAGGCTGGTCTGCAACACACCCACGTGCCGGGCCAGCACCGCCCCGGCGGCCACGAACACGATGCCCAGGATCCCGCCCGTATAGAGCCACCACTCGTGGGGCCACTGCACGGGGCCGGGGCGCGTGAGCCAGCGGGCCACACCGGCCACGACCACGAGTGCCACGGTCCCGGCCGCGAAGTTCGTGAGCGTGGATGTGAGGGGCGTCCCGGTGGCCGCGGCAATGTGAGCGTTCCACGCCGTCTGCACCGTGTTGAGCACACCCGCCAGAACCGGCAACGCCACCGCGCCCACGAGCGCCGGGGTGGACATGTGCAGGGGACCCGCCGAGAACCGCGGCACCATGGCCACGGCCACGGCGGCCAGGATCAGGACGGTGCCGAGCACCCTGTAGCGGCTCAGCGGTTGCATCCCGCCGGGGCCGATCCCCCACCGGTCCACGAGCATCCCGCCCAGGGACTGGCCCACCACGAGACCCAGGATGAACACGGACACGCCCAGCAGCGCCGTCGTGAGCGTCTGCGCGATCACGAGGTACGCGCCGAAGACCCCGGCCAGGAAGTACCACCAGCGGATCCGCCGCGTACGCAGCACGCCCGGCAACCGCGCCGCGCCGCGCCGGCCCGCAGGCAGTAGGACGGAGCCCACGAGCAACACTGCGCACCCGATCCCGAAGCTCACGAGCGCGGCGAGGTACGGGTCCCCCATGGCGCGGCCCAGCGCGCCGTTGAACCGCGACTGGACGGCCAGGCACGAGCCCGCCAGGATACTCAGCACGACCCCCGTGAGAAGGACGAGCGGGCTCCGGGCGTGCGCGTGTGGAGCCACGCGCCTTATCGTCGGCAGCGTCAGATGGTTATAAGAGACAGGGGTGGGAGAAGTCACCGATGTAGGCTACTCCCGAGCCTGCGAGGATGGACCCATGCATCACGACGACTACGAAGAACTCCCGATCCGTGACGAGATGATCCGATTGGGCCAAGCGCTCAAGCTCGCGAACCTCGCGGAGGACGGCCAACACGCCAAGCACTTGGTGTCCGAGGGGCAGGTCACGGTCAACGGCGCGGTGGAACTGCGCCGCGGCGCGCAACTGCACGCCGGAGACGTGATCGCGGTGGTCGGGGCGGAGCTGCCGCCCGTGCGCATCGTGACGGGCTGACGCCCTACGAGGTCGCGTCCACGGCGGCCTGGAGATACTCCTTAATGTGCGCGAGTTCCTCCGGGCAGACCCCGTGACCGATGCCCCGGTACTGGATCTTGGTCAGCTCGGTGTGATCGTTGGCCCACTCGGCGGTGCCGTCTACGAGCACCGAGGTGATCACGGGGTCCTCCGGGTCCCGGCCCCAGAACATGCGCAGCGGCTCGGCGCGCAGCCGGTCGTCCCGGAAGAAATCAGCTTGGGCGTCGTCGGGCGCCACGGGGATCACGAACCCGGACATCCCCACGACGGCGTCCACGAGCTCGGGGACGTGACGCGCCACGGTCGTGGCCATGGCCATGCCCTGGGAGAACCCCAGTAGGAAGACGTGCGTGTGCTGCTGGGACTCTTCGCGCAACCACTCGATCACGGCCTCGGCCGCGGCGACCACGGCGTCCGTGGTGAACGCGAGATCTGCGGCCAGCGGGAACCACTGGAACCCCATGCCCGCACGCTGCGGTGCGCGCACGGACGCGTACGTGTAGCCCTGCGGTAGCGCGAAGCTCAGGGCCATGAGGTCTTCCTCGTACGAACCGTAGCCGTGGAACATGACCACCAAGGGTGTTCCGGCGCGGTCCTGCGGTTCGTTGTTCCAGATCACGTGGGGAGCTTGCTGCATGGTTCCATCCTGACATGCCCACCCGGCACTGCCCGCGGGCCTGAGTCGTTCAGGCGGGTGTGTTAGAAACCGGGTATGGATAAGAGCACGCACTCCCGAGCCCCCTCCGACCCGAAGCACCCTTGGCACCGCATGGTCTCGATCGGCGATTCTTTCACGGAGGGCGTCGGCGATCCCGACGACGCCGTACCCGGCGGTGTGCGCGGTTGGGCCGATCGCGTGGCCGAGGAGCTCGCGCGCCACACCGACGACTTCGCGTACGCCAACCTCGCGATCCGCGGTCGGCTCTTCCAGGGCATCGTGGACGAACAGCTGGAACCGGCCATCGAACTGCGCCCGGACCTCGTGACCATCAGCGCGGGCGGCAACGACATGCTGCGACCCGGTGCGGATCCGGACGACATCGCGGTGCGGCTCGACGCCGTGATCGAGAAACTCGCCGCCACGGGTGCCACGGTCACGATGTTCGACGGCCCGGACATCGGCAACACCCCCGTGCTGCGCAGCATCCGCGGGCGCGTGGCGATCTTCAACGAGAACCTGCGCGTGGTGGCCGCCCGGCACGACGCCGTGATGGTGAACCTCTGGGGACTGCAGCAACTGGGGGAACCTGCCATGTGGGCACCGGACCGGTTGCACTTCTCGCCCCTGGGCCACCAGCTCATCGCGTGCGAGGTCCTGGACTCCCTGGGGGTCGAGCACGACCTGGTCCCCGGCGAGCTCGGGGACCGTCCCGTGCGCACGTGGCGCGAGGCGCGTCGCGAGGACCTCGTGTGGGCCGGGAAGTACCTGGTCCCGTGGGTCGGCCGCCGGATCCGGCGTCGCAGCTCCGGGGACAACATCACCGCCAAGCGCCCTTCGTTCGGGCGCACCACGATCCCCGGTGCGGGCGAGGGCATCCCTGTCGAGGACCGGGAGGCCTGAGCCGGCCCGGGGCCGGGTCACCCAGTCCCGCCAGTCAGGGCCGCGCTCACTGAGGCCGGCCCGTTCCCACCGGGTCTCACCGCTGAAGCCGACCCGTCAGGGCTCCATGCTCAGTCCCGCAGCACGGTCTCCCGCAGCAACATGCCCACCTGCGGGGTCTCGATGAGGAACCCGTCGTGCCCGCTCGGGGACGTGATCGTGTGCAGCTCCTGCTCCCCCGGCAGCGCAGCCACGAGTTCGGCGGATTCCGAGGGGAAGAACAACCGATCGGAGTCCACCGCGGCCACGAGCCACTCGCACCGGGTGCGGGCGAGGACGTCCCGTAGCTCGCCGCGGCCCCGAGCGACGTCGTGCGACATCAAGGTCTCGTTGACACTCAGGTACGAGTTCGCGTCGAAGCGGCCCGCGAGTTTGGACGCCTGGTGGTCCAGGTAGCTCTCCACCTGGTACCGACCGCGGTCCGCGACGTGGGTGGCCTCGGGGTCCTCACGGGGTTGGGGTTCGCGGCCGAAGCGCGTCTCCAGCTCGTGCGCGCTGCGATAGGTGATGTGCGCGATCCGCCGCGCGAGCCCCAGACCCGCCTCCGGGTACTCGCCCGCGTAGTAGTCGCCGCCCCGGAAGTTCGGGTCCTGGCGGATCGCGAGCGACTGTGCCTGTCCCCACGCGAGCTGCTCGGCACCCACGCGCGCGTTGGCCGCGATCACGGCGCACGCGGCCACCCGATCCGGGTGGGACACGGCCCACTCGAGGGCGCGCGCCCCGCCCATGGACCCGCCGATCACGAGCCGCCACCGGGAGACTCCGAGCGCCCGCGCGAGCAGGGCCTCCGCGGTCACCGAGTCCCGCACGGTCACGCGCGGGAAACGCGAGCCCCACGGGACGCCGTCCGGTGCGGGGCTCGCGGGTCCCGTGCTGCCGTAGCACCCACCCAGGATGTTGGCGCACACCACGAAGTAGCGGTCCGTGTCGATCGCGGCACCCGGGCCCACGAGTCCGTCCCACCAACCGTCCGCCGCGGCGGCCGCGCCCTCGGGAGCGCTCGCGGCGTCCTCATGCCCCGCACCACCGCGCGCCACGTGCGTGTCACCCGTGAGCGCGTGCTCGATCAGCACCGCGTTGGAACCGTCCGCCGCGAGCTCGCCCCACGTCTCGTACGCGAGGTGCACGTCCGGCAGCCGGAACCGGGACTCGAGCACGAGCTCGCCGAGTTCGGCCCGCCGTACGACGCCGTCGCGCCGCGTGCGCGGCCCGTTGCCCACGACCGTCATGGTCAGTTCCCCGTGTCCTCCGCCGACGACGCCGCGTCGCCGGCAGCGTCGCCGCGCGCACCCACCGCGGCGAATCCGGACTCGAGGTCCGCGAGGATGTCGTCGATGCCCTCGACACCCACGGACAGCCGCACGAATCCCGGTTCCACGCCGGCCGCGAGCTGCTCCTCGTCCTTGAGCTGGGCGTGCGTCGTGGAGGCGGGGTGGATCACGAGGGAGCGCACGTCACCGATGTTCGCCACGTTGGAGTGCAGGCTCAGGGCGTCCACGAACGCGACACCGGCGTCCCGGCCGCCGTCGAGCACGAAACCGAGCACCGACCCGGCACCCTTGGGCGCGTACTTCAGGGCGCGGTCGTGCCAGCGCGAGGACTCCAGACCGGCGTAGGACACCGAGCGCACCTCGGGGCGGGCCTCGAGCCACTCGGCGACCTTCTGCGCGTTGGCCACGTGACGTTCCATGCGCAACGACAGCGTCTCGATGCCCTGCTCGATCAAGAACGCGTTGAACGGAGAGATCGAGGTCCCCAGATCGCGCAGCAACTGCACGCGCGCTTTGAGGATGTACGAGAGGTTGACGCCGAAGGCCCCGTCGGCACCGAGATCGCGGGCGTAGACGAGTCCGTTGTACGTCTCGTCCGGTTGGTTGAAACCGGGGAAGCGCTCAGGGTCCCGCGAGTAGTCGAACGCTCCGGTGTCCACGATGAACCCGCCGATCGCCGTGCCGTGGCCGCCCAGGAACTTGGTGGCCGAGTGCAGCACGATGTCCGCGCCCCACTCGATGGGCCGCACCAAGTAGGGCGTGGCGATCGTGTTGTCCACGATGAGCGGGACACCCGCCTCGTGGGCGATCCCGGCGATCGTCTCGATGTCGAGCACGTCGTTGCGGGGGTTCGGGATGGATTCACCGAAGAACGCCACGGTGTTCTCGCGCACCGCGTCCCGCCACTGCGCGGGATTGTCCGGGTCCGAGACGAACGTGGTCTCCACGCCCATGCGCGGCAGCGTGTGCTTGAGCAGGTTGTACGACCCGCCGTACAGGGACGGGCTGGCCACCACGTGGGTTCCGGCGCCGCCCAGGTTGAGGATCGCGAGCGTGGCCGCGGCCTGTCCGGAGGAGACCATCAGGGCCCCCACGCCGCCCTCGAGGGACGCGACCCGGTGCTCCACGACCTCCGTGGTGGGGTTGGTCAGGCGCGAGTAGATGGGACCCATCTCCTCGAGCGCGAACCGGGCCGCCGCCGTGCGGGCGTCCGGGAACACGAAGGACGTGGTCTGGTGGATCGGCAGGGCGCGCGACCCGGTCACAGGGTCGGGGTTCTGGCCCGCGTGGATCTGTCGGGTCTCGAACGACCAGCCCTGGGGATTGTCGGGGGTGGGAGCGGTGCTCATGGCCGTACTCCTTCTCGGAAGGATCAGGGGTCCGGTGGCGATCCGCACGGTGCCCGTGCTGTGACCGGGCACCAATGACCCGCGCTTGCCGCACGACGTCGGTCGACGCCACGGCCAGGTCCTCACCCAGGGCACCCCACCGCGGAAGGGAGGGTTGCCGGTCAGCTAGCTGGGGCTTCGCGCTGACTCTCGTGACCTATTACCTCATTGTCCGAACCCGGCGGGGCGGGAGTCAAGCCGGGGACGCTGCGAGCGGGCTCGGGGTCAGTGGCCGCTCGTTCCTGCTGTTCCATCTCCCGGGTGTGCAGTTCCCGGTCCTTCGTCTCACGTGGATGGAAGTAGAACAGACCCGTGAGCACCGCGATCACGAACACCGCGAGCATCACGAAGAACAACGGCCCCACACCGGTCAGGTAGATGACGGGGATGGCCAGCGCCGTGACCAACCCGCCCCCGAAGAACGGTTCGAACACCAGCTGCTTGTCACCGAACGCCTCGAACACCGGGTCTTGGCCTCCGGGTCCACCACGCGCATGAGGATCAGCCCGGTGGCGGTCACACCCATGGACGGGTGGAAGTCACCGATACCGCGCCCGAACCAATAGCGACCGATGATGCGGGGTGCCAACCACAGGAAAATGGCCACGTTGAACGCGATGCCGACCACCGCCAGGATGGTGAACGCCGCCAACCACGGCCGCGATGGACATGTGCCGGGAGAACGGTTCCACGGAGGACGGGCGGCTGGTCATGGTGCCGGCGGGGTAGTACTCGTCGCTGCGGAACAGGCTCTGGACCCAACCCACCTTGACGCGCACGAACTTCCCCAGGAACAGGGCGACTCGGAGGATCAGGAGTGTGAAACCGACGGCATTTGCGGACACGGGAACCACCTCGTAGTGATCGGGATCGATATCGGTCTCAGGTCATATAGCGAGGGTTCGGTCGGAGACTCCCCGGCTGATGCTGCGAACTCCAGCCTCTGAGACGCGCGTCTCGTTGACCTGGACCAACACAGTCCCCGCCCGAATCAGCCGTCCCGATGCCAGGTCTCGGGAGGTGCGGAGAGCCGGCCCTGCCCACCGGACCGGGCGGCGCAGGTCACACACTCGCCGGGCTCGCGCTCGATTTGGTGGCCCGTGTGGCCGGTGCCACCATGGCGTCATGAACTTGGATCACGTTTCCTTCGCGGCTCAGCCCGACGGCCTCGAGGCCACCACCGAACGCATCGCGAACCGGTTGGGGATCGAACCGGTCAAGGGCGGTGTGCACCCCCGTTTCGGCACCCGGAACATGATCCTGCCGCTCACCGACCACCAGTACGTGGAGGTCGTCACGGTGCTCGAGCACCCCGCCGCGGAGAAGGCGCCGTTCGGTCAGGCCGTCCGTGCCCGTTCCGACGCCGGCGGCGGCTGGCTCGGCTGGGTCGTAGAGGTCCCCGACCTCGCGCCCTTCGAGGCCAAGCTGGGCCGCCCCTCCGTGCCCGGTGGCCGGTTGTTCCCCGACGGTCGGCAGCTCGAATGGCATCAGATCGGCGTGAAGGGTTTGATCTCCGACCCGCAGTTGCCGTTCATGGTGCACTTCGATTCCGAGGACGAGATGCACCCGTCCCAGGCGCGGATCACGGACGTCCGGTTGAGCGGGATGGAGATCGCCGGCTCCCCCGACCGCGTCACGGAGTGGCTCGGCGGTCCCGTGGAGGACGTCCTGGGCTCGCTGGACGTCACCTGGTGCGCCCCCAACGGCACCCCCGGGGTCATGGCCGTCTCGTTCGACACCCCGGACGGCACCGTCACCATTTGATCTGGTTCCCTTCGGTGCGGCCGACGACGCCGCTCCGCCCGGTCTCCGGCATCAGCCCGCGAGCAGTTGCGGGGCCAGGAAGCCCACGGTGTCCAGGAGGGCGTGGGCGATCAGCAGCGGCATGAGTCGACCGCCGCGGCGGTAGAGCCACACGAACACGAGTCCCATGACCAGGTTCCCGAGCGTGGGTCCGAACCCCTGGTACAGGTGATAGCTGGCCCGCGCCACCGCGGAGGCCACCGCCACGAGCCACCACGACCATCCGAGGGATCGCAAGCGCTCGCACAGGAACGCCACCACGATCATCTCTTCCACGATCGAGTGGCGCAGCGCGGAGAGCACGAGCAAAGAAACCGCCCACCAGGTCTGCTCCATGGTGGATGTGGTGATCTGCGCGGTGATCTCCAGGGACCGGCCCACCTGATAGAGCACCAGGGTGCCGCCGCCCATCACCGCGAACAAACCCATTCCCCACAGCGTGTCCCACACGGGTCTGCGCCCATCCACCCCGATCCTGCACAGCACGCCGGGGATCCCCCGCGCCACCCCGGCCATGAGGTACAGGGCCAGCAGCACGGGGACGAGCGCGAAGCCGATGCCCGTGAGCTGACGCAACGCGTCGATCAGGGGGACGCTGCTCAGGGGCCGGTTGAGCGTCGTCGTGGTGTCGGCCAGCGAGGACCGCATGAGCACCTCGGCCAGATCCAGCACGGCGTAGACCGCGGACGCCCCGAGGGACACGCCGAGCACCAGGACGATCTGAAGCCACGTGTCGGCGCGCGACATGCCGCGCTGCGAAGGGGTGGGAGTCTGCACGGGACCATTGTGGCCGCTCGCGAGCGGGACCACGTCTGCGCGTCCCCACCCGTCCCTAGACTGTGGGCATGACTTCCGAGCAGCTGTCCTATCCCGTGGCCCCGAGCCGCCCGGTGGAACGCACGTTCCACAGGCACACCTTCGCCGATCCCTACGAGTGGCTCCGGGACAAGGACTCCCCCGAGGTGCGCTCGCACCTGGACGCCGAGAACGCCTACGCGGAGGCCACGACCGAGGATCTGGCGCCCCTGCGCGAGCGGATCTACGGGGAGATCAAGGACCGCACGCTCGAGACGGACCTGTCCGTGCCGTCGCGTCGCGGGGACTGGTGGTACTTCACGCGCACGGTCGAGGGCGGCGCCCACCAGATCTTCTGCCGCGTCCCGGTCACCGACCCCGCGCAGTGGACACCGCCCACCGTGGAACCGGGCACCGCACTGGACGGCGAACAAACCCTCCTGGACGCTAACGCCGCATCCCAGGAGCACGACTTCTACGCGCTGGGCGCCTTCAGCGTGTCGGAGGACGGCTCCAGGTTGGCCTGGTCCGAGGACACCGCAGGTGACGAACGGTTCACGATCCAGGTCAAGGATCTCGCCACGGGACAACTGCTCGCGGACCGGATCGAGCAGACCTCGTACGGCGCGTTCCTCACACCGGACGCCTCCCAGCTGATCTACATCGTCGTGGACGAGTCGTGGCGGCCGTGGCGCGTGTACCGGCACGTCATCGGCCGGGACGCATCCTCCGACGAGCTGCTGTTCCAGGAGGACGACCCCGGCCTGTGGCTCGGGGCCGAGCTCTCCGCGGACAAGCGGTGGCTCATGCTGTCCTCGTCCTGCTCCGAGTACAGCGAGTACCGGATCCTGCCGTTGACCGAGCTGACCGGCTCCCCCACGGATGAGCCGGTCGCCGATGCGTCCGACGACGCCGCTGGGCCGGCTTCCCTGCCCTGGCGCGTCATGATCTCGCGCGAGGACCGGGTGCTCTACGAGGTGGAACCCCTCACGGTGGCCGGCCAGGACTACGTGCTCCTGACCCACGACGCGCACGCCCCCAACGGCCGGGTGAGCCTCATGCCGCTCGGGCACGCGGGCCGTGCCCTCGCGGACCTCGAGCTCACGGACGTCATCCCGGCGTCGGAGGACGTGCGGATCGAGTCCTGTGTTCCCACCGCCACCCACCTGGTCGTGGCCCTGCGCGCGGACACCACGCCCCGGGTCCGCCTGATCCCGCGCCGCGCGGTGGACGAGATCGTTGCGGGCCCACGCGAGGCCGTGCCCTCGACATCGGACACGGGCTCAGGACGCCTTGCGGAGTCGGACGACGCCGCGGCGTCGAGCGCGGCGGCCGGTGCGGCGTCGCCGTCGCTGCTGGACGGGGCCGAGGCCGCGTTCGACGAGGAGCTCTACACGAGTGGCGTGCTCTCCGCGGAGTACGAGAACCCCGTGGTGCGGGTGTCCTACACGTCCTTCGTGACGCCGCCGCGCGTCTACGACATCCCCACGGCCGAACCCGGCGAGTCCGGGACGAACGAGTACGGCGTGGGCGAGCCCGTCCTGCGGCGCGAGGCCACCGTGCTGGGCGGGTACCGCAGCCAGGACTACACCGTGGAACGGGACTGGGCCGTGACCGAGGACGGGACCCGGATCCCCGTGAGCATCGTGCGCCGCGCGGACCTGGACCCCCGCACCCGTGCTCCAGTACGCCTACGGGTCCTACGAGATCAGCACGGACCCCGGCTTCTCCGTGTCCCGGTTGTCGCTGCTGGACCGGGGCGTGATCTGGGCGGTCGCGCACGTGCGCGGCGGTGGCGAACTCGGCCGCGGGTGGTACGAGAACGGTAAGAAGGACACCAAGACCAACACGTTCACCGACTACGTGGCCGTCACCCGCCACCTCGCCGCCCGCCCGGACGTGGACGCCCAGCGGATCGCCGTGATGGGTGGCTCGGCCGGCGGCCTGCTCGTGGGAGCCGTGCTCAACCTCGCGCCCGAGCTGTACTGTGCGGCGCTCGCGGCGGTCCCGTTCGTGGACCCGCTGACGTCCATGCTCATGCCCGAGCTGCCGCTCACCGCCCTCGAGTGGGAGGAGTGGGGCAACCCCGTGGACTCGGCCGAGGTCTACGAGTACATGCGTTCGTACTCCCCCTACGAGAACCTCCGGGACGCGGACTACCCGCCCGTCCTGGCGGTCACGAGCCTCAACGACACCCGCGTGCTGTACGTGGAACCGGCCAAGTGGGTCGCCGCCCTGCGCACTCATGCCCGGCACCCGGAGACCGTGGTGCTGCGCTGTGAGATGGCGGGCGGCCACGGTGGCGCGTCCGGACGCTACTCGCAGTGGAAGGACACCGCCTGGGAGTACGCGTGGCTCGCGCGCTACCTGGGGGTCGCGGCCTGATCGGGGGAGCCGTCCGGGGCCAGGGCATCGCGGGTGGCGGAGCTGAGCCAGTCCCCCACCTCACCGCGCAGCACCAGTTCCGCGG
>NZ_JABFAW010000009.1:582953-635308 GCF_017168375.1 Kocuria sp. KRD140 | reverse complement strand
AGCCAGAACATACCCGGTGCCACCGGGTCCCAGCCGCACACGGGGACGTCGCTCGGACGCTCCGTGCGCAGTCCGGTCCACGCCTTGACCACGCCCGTGATCCGCAGGCTGGTCTCCCGCTCGATCATGGCGATCAGCCCGGCGACGGCGCCCTCGTGCGGTTGGGCGTCGCACGGTTCGCTGGGCTCGGCCTCCCCGAGCGAGATCATGGCGCCCGCGGCGTCGGGGCGGTAGTACCAGTCCTCGGCGGCATCGTCGACCATGGGGTGTTCCGGCGGCATGGGCTCCGCCAAGGTCACGAGGGCCGCCGTGCGCCGCAGAGGCCGTAATCCCTGGGGCGCCCCGCCGAACAGCGCTCCCACCTCGTCCGCCCACGCACCCGCGGCATTGACGACCGTGGCGGCACGCACGGTCTTCGGCGGGGCGGTGTCGAGGGTCAGCTCCCACAGGTCCCCGGCCCGCCTGGCATCGGTCACGCGGCTGTTCGTCCGGATCTCGACGCCGGCCGCCAGCGCTCGCTCGCGATGCCATGCCACGAGGGCGGTGGCATCCGTGCGCACGGCGGACTCGTCCACGGCTGCGGTCCGGAAGCGCTGCGGGTTTACCCGCAGTTCGGGGCACAGCTCGAACAGTTCGGCGCCCTCAAGGGTACGCAGCCCGGGAACGGTCATGGCGGCCACGTCCTCGGGCGAGCCGGCGACGACGAACGAGCTGGGCCACGCGAGCGGAGCCGCCAGATAGTTGCCAGCTTCGAGCAACCGGGCAATGCTCCAGCGGGTGAGCTCGAGCACCGGTTCCGGACCGTAGCTCGGGATCAGTTGCTGCGCGGACCGGGAGGACGTGTGCATTGCCGCGTCCCGTTCCGCCTCCAACACGAGGATTCCCTCACCAGTCCCCCGGTGTTCCGCCAGCTCCGAGGCCGCGGACAATCCGGCGATGCCTGCTCCGATGATCGCGATCTCAGTCGTCATGACCTCATTGTGGCACCCCACAGGTCGCATCCCGGAAGCCGGAGAGGAATCCTCCGGCTCGGCAATCGGGGCCCCGCAGGATGCCGTGGCGTGACAGCCCACACCATGGGATCCGGACCGGTTCCGGGTACGACGAAGCCCCGCCCCACACCGGGATCGGTGCGGGGCGGGGCTTCGAGGGGTCAGCGGCGGACCTCGGTCCACCGCATCACCCGGTCATCGCGAGCGATGAGTGCCTGGATCAGGCGGGGATGTTCAGAACCTGGCCCGGGAAGATCAGGTTGGCGTCCGCCACGGTGCCGGAGTTGGCGGCGAACAGGGCCTGCCAGCCACCGTTGACGCCCAGCTTGTTGGCGATGGTGCCCAGGGTGTCCCCGGCCTGCACGGTGTAGGTGCCGGCGGCGGGAGCGGCCTGCTGCACGGGAGCCGCGGGAGCGGAGTAGGTCACGGCCGGGGCCTGGGCCACGGGGGCAGCCTGCTGCACCGGAGCGGCCTGGGCCACGGGGGCAGCCTGCTGCACCGGTGCCGCCTGCTTCACGGGCGCGGCCTGCTGGACTGGAGCGGGAGCAGCCTGCTGCACCGGGGCAGCCTGCTTCACGGAGGACGCCTGGGTGCTCACCGAGGCGGCGGAGGCGACGCCTCCACCGTTGCCGGACAGGCCGAGCTTGGCGGAGCAAGCGGGCCATGCGCCCCAGCCCTGACCCTGCAGGACGTTCTCGGCCACGCGGATCTGCTCCCCCTTGGAAGCACCCTGAGCGGAACCGGTGCCGCCGAAGGCAGCCCAGGTGCTCGGGGTGAACTGCAGACCGCCGGAGAAACCGTTACCGGTGTTGGTGCCCCAGTTGCCACCGGACTCGCACTGAGCCAGGGCGTCCCACGTGGAGACGGGAGCGGCGTTGGCAGGAACGGCGAAGGCGCCCACGGCCACGCCGCCCATCAGGACAGCAGCGGCACCACGGCGAATAGCGGTTGAAGTCTTCATTATGCTCCGTAAGGCCACCTACGCTCGTTCCCATCCCTGGGTGTCTTCGCGCCGTCGTCCACCCTTGACAGTTGGTGTTAGGGGTAGAAACTACGGAATGCTGCCATACAGACGACGTACGGTGTTGCGGCAACATCCAGCACAAGCCGAGCCACGGATCGAGTGGGCCCGGAAGCGAACTTCCGCTCACGAAAGTCCGCTGAGGAAGTTGATAATAACGATAACGTAACGTTCCTGGCATTGCCAAACAGAAAGTTACTTTTTCGTTATCCCGTTTTTGGGGACACCCCCAGTCGCGGACACGTATCACGGCCACCACGGCCGATCAACTCCGGCCACGCTAGGCCACCCGCGACGAACGGGTCAACCCGGCCCGGGTTTCCGGCTCGCATAACGGTGTGATTGCCAACCGATAACGGTGTGATTACCACTACTCAGCACGGGGCCCAGGCCGCGATCACGCTGGTCACGCGGGCCTTTTCGTATGCGTTCGCGATCGCAGTGCCCGCTGAGTGTTCTTGCTCACTCAGCGCCGGTGGAACGGGCAGATCGGGGCGCTGCACCACCGCCCCGGCCTCGTGGGCGATCAATGCGCCGGCCGCCCAGTCGTGCTCGTGCAGTCCACGTTCGGAGTAACCGTCCAGGGTGCCGTCGGCCACCATGCAGAGATCCAGGGAGGCCGCTCCCAGGCGCCGCATGTCCGAGAAGTTCTCCATGGTGTCCAGGAACGAGCCGAATTGCTCACGCCGCACGGCGGGGTCGTACGAGAAACCCGTGCCGTAGAGCGCGCCCCGGCGGCCGGGATCCGGACCCGTGAGCCTCGTGTCCCGTCCGCCCCGCCGGACCCACGCACCCAGGCCTGCGACGCCGTAATAGATCCGCCCGAGAGCGGGGGCGTTCACGACCCCTACGAGCCAGTTCCCGTGCTCGTCGCACGCGGCCACGGAGGTGGCGTAGTACACGATGTCCCGGATGAAGTTGGTGGTCCCGTCCAGCGGGTCCACCGACCACCGCACGGGGCTGCGGTGCTCGGGCACGTACGTTCCCGACTCCTCCCCCGTGATGGCGTCCCGAGGCCGTTCACGGCGCAGGACGGCACTCACAGCTTCCTCCGCGGCGACGTCGAAGGACGTCACCCAGTCGCCGTCCGAGGACTTGGTCTGCGCGTGGAACTCGGTGCTGTCACGACCGCTCAGGACGTCGGCCCCGGCCTGCGCGGCGCGTAGCGCGACCTCCAACAGTTCCTGCAGCTCGTCCGACCCCGGACCCAGTCCTTCCAGTGCATCCGCCATCTCGCGTCTCACTTCCCCGCGTTGTCGTGGGATGCAGCGGCATCCGGGGCGTCAGCCGCGGTGCCCTGGCCATCCGACTCGGCCACGTCCGGGGCCGAGGCCTCCGGGTCACCGTCCTGGGCGTCCTCGGCCGAGGACGCTCCCGGTGCGGCAGCGGCGTCGTCGGCGTCGTCGAACGCCGACGGGCCCTGCGCGAGCAAGCGCTCGAAACCGGCCTCGTCCAGCACGGGAACCCCGAGCGACTCCGCCTTGTCGAGCTTGGAACCCGCGTTCTCGCCAGCCACCAGGAACGCCGTCTTCCTGGACACCGACCCGGACGCCTTGCCGCCGCGTTTTAGGATGGCCTCCTTCGCGGAGTCCCGGCTGTAGGCCTCGAGCGATCCCGTGACCACCACGGTGACTCCCTCAAGTGTGCGGGGGGTGGACTCGTCCACCTCTTCCTCCATGCGCACACCCGCGGCGGCCCAGCGGTCCACGACCTCACACCGCCACGGCTCCTCGAAGAACTCGATGACGGCCTGCGCGATGATGGGGCCCACCCCGTCCGTGCCCGCGAGCGTGTCCAGGCCCGCCGAGCGGATCGCGTCCATGCTGCGCAGGGACGTGGCCAGCGAGCGCGCGGCCGTGGGACCCACGTGGCGGATGGACAGCGCCACGAGGATCCGCCACAGGTCGGTGTCCTTGGCCTGTTCCATCTGCTGGAACATGATCTCCGTGGTCTTGGAGGGCACGCTCAGCTTGTTCTTGGTGGGCTTGGTCCAGAAGTACGGGACGAGTTCGGGGGTGACCCGCTGGGTCTTCTCCCCCGTCTCCTTGTCCGTGACGGTGCGCCGGGAGTCCCGCCACACCTTCACCTCCTTGAGGTCCTCCGGCGTGAGATCGAACAACCCGGCCTCGTTGCGCAGCGGGGGCACGGAGAACTCGGTGCCGTCCGGTGCGTCCTGGGGAACGGGTTGGGTCAGGGCCTTGGCCGCTTCCTCGCCCAGTGCCTCGATGTCGAAGGCCCCGCGACTCGCCGCGTGGTTGACGCGCTCCTTGAGCTGGGACGGGCACGTCTCCGCATTGGGGCAGCGGATGTCCACGTCCCCCTCCTTGGCGGGACGCAGGGGCGTGCCGCACGACGGGCACTCGGTGGGCATCACGAATTCCCGCTCCGTGCCGTCCCGCAGTGCGACGACGGGCCCCACGATCTCCGGGATGACGTCACCGGCCTTGCGCAGCACCACGGTGTCCCCGATGAGCACGCCCTTGGCCTTGACCACGTCCTGGTTGTGCAGGGTGGCCATCTCCACGGTGGAACCCGCCACGCGCACCGGGTCCATGAGTCCGAAGGGCGTGACGCGACCGGTACGACCCACGTTGACCAGGATGTCCACGAGTTTCGTATTGACCTCCTCCGGCGGGTACTTGTACGCCACGGCCCACCGGGGGACGCGGGAGGTGTAGCCGAGCCGGAACTGCGTGCGGCGGTCGTCCACCTTGATCACGATGCCGTCGATCTCGTGCAGCAGGCTGTGACGCTTCTCGCCGTACTCGGCGATGAACTCGAGCACCTTCTCCATCGAGTCCAGGACCCGGGAGTACGGGCTCACGGGCAGTCCCCAGTCCCGCAGGACGTCGTACGCCTGCGACTGCGTCTCCAGCTCGAAACCGCGGGAGAACCCGATGCCGTGCACGAACATGGACAGCGGCCGTCGCGCGGTGACCTGCGGGTCCTTCTGGCGCAGGGACCCCGCCGCGGCGTTACGGGGGTTCGCGAACGGCGCACGGCCTTCTTCCACGATGGCCTCGTTGAGGGCGCGGAAATCCTTGGATGAGATGAACACCTCGCCGCGGATCTCGACCTCTTCGGGGAAGTCCTCACCGGTCAGCCGCTGCGGGATGGTCTTGATGGTGGCCACGTTGTGGGTGATGTCCTCACCCGTGGTGCCGTCCCCGCGCGTGGCGGCCCGCACGAGTACACCGTTGCGGTACAGCAGGTTCACGGCCAGGCCGTCGATCTTGACCTCGCTCAACCACGCCACGGTGGGCGCACCCGGCAACTGCTCGACCTGCTGCTGGGCGCGGGTCAACCACGCCACGAGCTCGTCCGTGGAGAAGACGTCCTCGAGCGAGTACATCTTCTCGAGGTGCTTCACGGCGCTGAACGCCGCGGAAATGTCACCGCCCACCTCCTGCGTGGGGGAATCGTTCGCCTTGAGTTCGGGATGCAGGGCCTCGAACTCCTCGAGGGAGCGGTACAACCGGTCGTACTCGGCGTCCGACATGACGGGTTGGTCGTGGACGTAGTACGCCGTGCGTGCTTCGCGGACGCGGTCCGCGAGATCGGCGTACTCCTCCCGCAGTGCCTCGCTGGGCTCGTCCGGATTGAGGCTCTGGCCCGTGGCGTCCGTGGCCCGCCGCGCGTTGTCTGTGCTCACGCCCCCCATTGTGTCCCACCCCACCGACAGACACGAACACCCCCGGAACCTCGGTCCCGGGGGCGTTCGTCAGGCGGATCAGCGAGCGGTCACAGGGCCGTGACCGTAACCTCCGCGTGTGGGCGTTGCCGCCTGGGGTCCCACACGAGCACGCGGGAACCGCGCCAGTGGGCGCCCCGACCGTCGTCGTCCACCGAGACCGCCACCGTAGTTGGCAGCTGCACCGGGACGGCGAAGTCCACGGACCACGCGAAGGGGACTTCCGCGGGCACGCCGGTCAGCGCCAGCGCGCGCGAGGCCGTGTACATCCCGTGCGCGATCGCCCCCTTCATCCCGAGCGCCTTGGCGGACGGGTCGGAGAGGTGGATGGGGTTGTAGTCGCCGCTGACCGCCGCGTAGTCCCGCCCGGTCCCGGCGCCCAGGACCCACTGCGCGGTCTGCTGCGGCGGATCGAATGGTGCGCGCTCGTGGGAGGACTCCTCGGGAACGCGCGCGCCCTCGTCCGCGATCGCGGTGTGCACGCCCTTGGCCAGGTACGTGGAGCGCCCGGCCCAGACCACGGACCCGCCCTCGCGGGACAGTGTCACCACGGCGTCCACCGTGGTCCCGGACCGGTGGGTGCCCAAATTCTCGGTCCACGCCGTGGCGGTGAGCCGCTCCCCCACGGCCACGTCCGTGACGTGGCGGATGGTGTTGCTCAGGTGCACCATGCCCAGCACGGGCAGGGGGAAGTCCTTGCGCGTGAGCACCGACATGGCCACGGGGAACGCGAGCGCGTGCAGCGCACCCGAGAACACCGTGGTGTGCTGCGACCCCGGGGCCACGGGATGCGTGCTTGCGTGCACCACGCGGCAGAACTTCTCGTGCCACTCGGGTTCCGCGCTAACGTCCTCCACGACGTGGGCCACGCGCGGCACCTGCAGGGCAGCCCCCACGCGTTCCGTGCGGGACTTACGCAGCGCGCCGGGCAGCACGCGCCCCACGGGCGAGTCGCGCAGAGCCGGGAGCACCTTGTGCGTGGCCGCAGCGGCGGCGTCGGAAGCCGCCGACGACGCCGCGCGCGCCCCCGCGGACGCGTACAGCGCGGGCAGCTTCACCGAACCCGCCGGCTGGACGAGTTCGTAGTCGGAGGGAACGGTGGGCAGGACCGGGTCAGGAGTGCTCATGCGATCATGCTCCCACGAGGCTCTGGCCGCACACGCGCAACGTCTGACCGTTGATCCCACCGGCGGCGTCCGAGAGCAGGAACGTGATGGCCTGTGCCACGTCCTCCGGCGTGCCGCCCTGCTGCAGGGAGTTCAACCGGCGGGAGATCTGGCGGCGGGCCGCCGGGATCTTGGCCGTCATGTCCGACTCGATGAACCCGGGAGCCACGGCGTTGATGGTCCCGCCCTTCTCCGCGATCAGCGGTGCCGTGGCGGCCACCGCCCCGATCACCCCGGCCTTGGAGGCGGCGTAGTTGGTCTGACCGCGGTTGCCCGCCACGCCGCTCGTGGACGCGAGGCACACGATGCGCGGCGCCGGGCCCAGCTGATCGGAGGCGAGCAGGGTCTCGGTGATCCGCAACTGCGATTCGATGTTAACCGCGATCACGGAATCCCACTTGGCCTGGTCCATGTTGGCAAGCATCTTGTCCCGCGTGATGCCCGCGTTGTGCACCACGAGGTCCAGCCGGCCGTACCGGGCCACCGCGAGGTCCAGGATCTTCTGTCCGGCCTGCGGGTCCGTGACGTCCAGCTGCAACGCGGGCACGCGCAGTTCGTTGGCGAGCTTGCTCAGCGCGTCACCGGCGGCGGGCACGTCCACGGGGATGACCGTGGCGCCCGAGGCCGCGAGCGTACGCGTGACCTGTGCGCCGATCCCGCGTGCGGCACCCGTGACCACTGCGACCTTGCCCGCGACGGGGTGCACCCAGTCCACGTCCGCGTCCCCGCGGTCGTCACCCACGGTCAGGAACTGCCCGTCCACGTACGCGCTGCGGCCCGAGAGGAAGAAGCGCAGGGCGCCCGTGACACCGGGAGCGTCCGCAGCGACGTCGTCCGCGAGCAGGATGCCGTTGGCGGTCACGCCGCTGCGCATCTCCTGGGCGATCGAGCGCAGCATGCCCACGACACCCTGGCGCGCCGCGGCCTGCGACGGGGTCAACTGCCGCGCGCCGGGCAGCGTGCCCGACGCCGCTCCGGTCCCGATCCCGGGCGCCGGTCGCGACAACGTGATGACCCGCCCGCCCGGGCGCAGCTTGCGCACGGCCGAGGCCAGCTCGAGGGCGGCGTCCGCGAGATCGGCGGGGCTGTCGACCTCCGTGTAGTCGATCACCACCGCACCCACCCGGTCCACGTCCTGAGCGTGCCGGCGCACGTCCAGGTCCCAGCCGAGCAGGGCCGACGACGCGGCGTCGCCCGCCGCACCCCGGCCGAGCACGAGCACGGAGCCGCTCGGGAAGTCCCCGTCCGCGGTGAACCGGCGCAGCGTAACCGGGCGCGGGAGGCCCAATTTGCCCGCGAGCTGCTTGCCCAGCCCCGAATTGACCATGTCCAGATATGTGTCCGTCACTTGTGTCCTCTCCCAGAAATCGTGGTGTCTCGCCGTGGCCGTGAACTCGCTTAGACCGAGCGCAGCAGCATGGCCACACCCTGACCACCGGCGGCGCACACCGAGATCAGCGCTGTCTGCGGCTTGCCCGTCTCCTTGGCACGTGCGGCCAGTTCCTTGGCGGTGGAGGCAACGATGCGACCACCCGTGGCGGCGAAGGGGTGCCCAGTGGCGAGTGAGGACCCGTTGACGTTGAGCTTGGCGCGGTCCACCGAGCCCAGGGGCGCGTCCAGGCCCAGGCGGTCCTTGCAGAACTCCGGGGACTCCCATGCGGCGAGGATCGACAGCACGGTGGAGGCGAACGCCTCGTGGATCTCCACGAGGTCCAGCTCCTGCAGCGTGAGGCCGTGGCGGGCCAGCAGACGCGGCACGGCGTAGGCCGGGGCCATGAGCAGGCCCTCGTTGCCGGTCACGAAGTCCACCGCGGCGGCCTCGCTGTCCACGACCTCGGCGAGTGGTGTCAGGTGGTGCTCACCGGCCCATTCCTCGGACGAGATGAGCACCGTGGAGGCACCGTCCGTGAGCGGCGTGGAGTTGCCGGCCGTCATGGTGGCTTCACCGGAGAGCTTCTTGCCGAACACCGGGTTCAGCCCGCCCAGCTTCTCCACGGTGGAGTCCGGGCGCATGTTGTTGTCCTTGGTCAGACCCTTGAACGGGGTCACGAGGTCGTCGAAGAAGCCCCGCTCGTACGCGGCGGCCAGGTGCTGGTGGGAGGCCGCGGCCAACTCGTCTTGGGCCTCGCGTGTGATGCCCCACTTCTGGGTGGTCAGCGCCTGGTGCTCACCCATGCTCAGGCCCGTGCGCGGCTCACCGGACGAGGGCACCGACGGCGAGAGGTCGCCCGGGCGCAGGTCCTTGAACGCCTTGAGCTTCTGGGCGGTGGTCTTGGCGCGCTGCAGCTTGAGCAGCGCGCGGCGCAGCCCCTCGCTCACGGCGATGGGAGCGTCCGAGGACGAGTCCACACCACCGGCGATCCCGGCCCGGATCTGGCCCAGCCGGATCTTGTTGGCGATCGAGCTCACGGTCTCCATGCCCGTGGCGCACGCCATCTGGACGTCGTAGGCCGGGGTCGCGGGGTCCAGCGCGGAGCCCAGCACGGACTCGCGCGTGAGGTTGAAGTCCCGGGAGTGCTTGATCACGGCACCGGCCGCCACGGCGCCCAGGCGTTCGCCCGCGATCCCGGTCCGGGCCACGAGCCCGTCGATCGCGGCGGTCAGCATGTCCTGGTTGGACGCGTTCGCGTACGGCCCGCCCGCGCGGGAGAAGGGGATGCGGTTGCCCGCCACGACGACGGCGCGGGCTCCCGTCGCTCCGCCCTGCGGCGCGGAGGAGGCGGCCGGGGCCGCAACTCGCTTGGCGGCTTCGGAACCGGTTCCGGTGGCCGGGGTGGACGGTGCCGTGTTCTGCGTGTTCTCGCTCATGCGTAGTTCCTTTCGGGGAATTTATGCGATCTGGATCACTCGGGATCCAGAATAGCTGATACTCTCGGTATCGTGAAACAGGTCACCCACCCCGTGGACGGCAGGAGCTCGCGTTGGCAGCGGCACCGCGCCGTGCGGCGGATCGAACTGATCACGGCCGCGCGCGACGCCGTGGCCGCGAACGGTGCTGCGCTGTCCATGGAGGAGATCGCCACGGCGTGCGGGACCTCCAAGTCCGTCTTCTACCGCTACTTCAAGGACAAGGCCGGCGTGCAGGCCGCGGTGGGTGAGTACTTCGTGACCCGGATGCGTCGACGCATGGTGGCCGCGGCCAGCGAAGCGGACACGTTCGCCGTTATGATCCACGCCCTCGTCTCCGAGTACCTCAAGTCCGTGGCGGCCTCCGGTGAGGTCTACCGCTTCGTGGTGACCGCACCCAAGGAACGGGGTTCCACGATCGAACGCTTCGTGGATTCCGTAAGGGACCTGCTCATGGAGCAGCACATGCGCCACCACGGCAGCCGGGCCACGCCCGAGGGGGTCCTGAAGTGCTGGGCCGCTTCCACCGTGGGCATGGTCCGCGGTGCGGGTGAGGCCTGGCTCGAACTCGGCGGCGATACCGCGAAACCGGATCGCCACACCATGAGTCGGATCATCACCACGTGGGCCGTGGAGGGCCTGCGCCCCGTGACCAGCAGTGAATCCGCACCACCAACTTCCCCCACCAGGACGACGGGTAAACCACCCGTCCCAGAGAACCGTCAGGAGTCATGATGTCCATTACCTCGGTCAGCGGAACAGTTCCCAATACCGACCGCATCGAAGACCTGCCCGAGGACGGTGCCACCACCCCGTCCGGGATCGACACCGCCGAGCTCGGCGCCATCCTGCTGGGGCGCTGGCCCGAAGCACGCAAGGCGGCACGCGAGCGGGCGAAGGATCCCCGCTTCCAGTCCCAGTACGACCAGTCCTTTGCGGACCAGCGCAACGTCACGTTCGAGCAGCTCAAGCTGCTCGCGGATGCCGGGCCCCAGTACCTGGGCATGCCCGAGAGCGTGGGCGGGGCCATGAGCCCCGGCGCCAACCTCTCCGCGTTCGAGGAGCTCGTGCTCGCGGACCCGTCCCTGCAGATCAAGTCCGGTGTGCAGTGGGGCCTGTTCGGCTCCGCCGTGCTGAATTTGGGCACCGAGGAGCACCACAAGAAGTGGCTGCCCTCCATCCTGGACCTCAGCATGCCCGGTGCGTTCGCCATGACGGAGATCGGCCACGGTTCTGACGTCGCCTCGATCGGCACCACCGCCACGTACATCCCGGAGACGGACGAGTTCGAGATCCACACGCCGTTCAAGGCCGCGTGGAAGGACTACCTCGGCAACGCCGCGGTGCACGGCCGCGCGGCCACCGTGTTCGCGCAGCTCATCGTCAACGGTACCAACCACGGTGTGCACTGCCTCTACGTGCCCCTGCGGGACGAGAACGGCGAGTTCCTGCCGGGCGTGGGCGGCGAGGACGACGGCCGCAAGGGTGGGCTCAACGGCATCGACAACGGCCGACTGCACTTCGACCACGTGCGCGTGCCCCGCACCAACCTGCTCAACAAATACGGGGACGTGGACGAGAACGGCGTCTACTCCTCCCCCATCCCGTCCCCGGGCCGGCGCTTCTTCACCATGATCGGCACGCTGGTGCAGGGCCGCGTGTCCCTCGACGGCGCCGCGACCATCGCGAACCAGGCCGCGCTGAGCATCGCGGTGCGCTACGCCGAGCAGCGTCGGCAGTTCACCACGGACTCGGACATCCAGGAGCAGACGCTGCTGGATTACCAGCGCCACCAGCGCCGGTTGATCCCCCGGATCGCCGAGACGTACGCCATGACGTTTGCGCACCAGCAGTTGCTCGACAAGTTCCACGAGGTTTTCTCGGGCGAGGACGACTCGGACGGCAACCGTCAGGAGCTCGAGACCCTGGCGGCCGCGTTCAAGTCCCTGTCCACCTGGAGCGCGCTCGACACCCTCCAGGAAGCGCGCGAGGCGTGCGGTGGCGCGGGCTTCTTGGCCAAGAACCGGCTCGTGGAACTGCGCGCGGACCTGGACGTCTACGTCACGTTCGAGGGCGACAACACCGTGTTGCTGCAGCTCGTGGCCAAGCGCCTGCTCAACGATTACTCGGCGGAGTTCAAGAACGCGGACGTGGGCGTGATGGCCCGCTACGTGGCGGACCGCGCCACCGAGGCCGGCTTCAACCGCTCCGGGTTGCGCAAGCTGACCCAGGCGTTCTCGGACACCGGGGACTCCCGCAAGTCCGTCAACGCCCTGCGCGATCCCGCGGCCCAGCGCGCGCTGCTCACCGACCGGGTGCAGACCATGATCGGCGACATCGCGGACGAGCTGCGGGCCGTGTCTCGCAAGTCCCGCACCGAGCAGGCAAAGGCGTTCAACGATAACCAGAACCGGCTGCTCGAGGCCGCCCGCTCCCACGCCCAGTTGCTGCAGTGGGAGGCGTTCACCGCTGGTCTCGAGAAGATCGAGGACCCGGACACCAAGCGCGTGCTCACGTGGCTGCGGGACCTCTTCGGCCTGCACCTGATCGAGCAGGACCTCGCGTGGTACCTCTCCTACGGTCGGCTCTCGATGCGCCGCGGCCGCGCTCTGGAGTCCTACATCAACCGCCTCATTGCGCGCCTGCGCCCCTACTCCCTGGAGCTGGTGGACGCGTTCGGGCTCTCGCCCGAGCTGCTGCGCGCTGAGATCGGCGGCACGGTGGAGGCCGAGCGCCAGGAGGAGGCCGCGGGCTACTACCGCCGGTTGCGCGCGAGCGGCAAGGCCCCCGTCAAGGAGCCCAAGCCCGCCAAGGACCCGGGCGCCCAGACGCGCGGCCACCACGCCTGACCCGGCCGGCTCGCGCGGGGGTTCCGCGTCCGCGTGAGCCGCGCCCCGACCGTTTCATTGCGAACGAAACGCTCGGGTTGAGGCGCGCACGCAAGCGTGCCCAGGCACCGGCCGAGCGGTGCCCGGGACGTGAACTCAGCGGATCCTGGGGATGGACGTGGTGTTGGCGCGGGGGTCGTCCGCGCGCAGCACGTCCGCGACCACAAGCGTGACATTGTCCCGGCCACCAGTGCGCAGCGCGGCCTGGACCAGGACGTCTGCGGCCTCCTTGGGGTGCGGGACCGAGTGCAGGACGCGGGCGATGTGCGCGGGCGAGAGTTCCCCCGTGAGACCGTCGGAGCACATGAGCAACCGCTGCCCCGGCACCGCGGGCACCACGATCACGTCCGGTTCCCAGATCTGGCCCGTGCCAAGGGCGCGCGTGATGACGTTGCGCCGCGGGTGCACGAGCGCCTGGGCCGGGGTGAGCTGGCCGATCGAGACGAGGTACTGCACCTCGGAGTGGTCCACGGTCAGCTGGGTCACGCCCACGGGTCCGGTCTCGGTCGTGGGCGGCTCCCCCACGGGCGGGCCTACGAGCTGGTAGGTGCGCGAATCCCCCACGTTGAACACGAGCCACAACCAGGTACCGGCGATCTCCACGAGCCACGCACCCGTGACCGTGGTCCCGGCGCGCGTGCCGCACTGGGCCTGGATGGCCTGGTCCGCTTCCCACAGCACCGAGCGCACCCGATGCACGGCCTCCAGTGCCTCGTTGGGCACGTCCGGGTCGAGCTTGAGCTGGCGGTCGATCGTCGCGCGGAACCGGGCGACGTCCGATCCGGGTGCCGGCTCCACGATCACGTAGTCGCGGAAGTCGTCGAGCGAGAACAGGTCCGAGCCACCCAGCGTGGACACGCACAGCGCACTGGCCACCTCACCGGCCTCGTGACCGCCCATCCCGTCTGCGACGGCACACATGGTGTCCGTGACGATCAGTGCGTCCTCGTTCGTCTCACGACGCAGTCCCCGATCGGTGACACCGCCCGATCGGATGGTCAGGGGAACGGTCATTCGACCTCGTCTTCCAGAAAGGGCCCGTGGCCCTGGGTGATCGACACGGGGCGCACGTCCCCGAAGCCGCGCACGTTGCGGGTGGGTTGCGGGGTCAGCACGAACCGGTCGTCGCCGCCGAGCACACGGGCGGTGGAGGCGTCCACCATGACACCCCCGGGTTCCGTAAGGGCCACGAGCCGGGACGCGAGGTTCACGGTGGGCCCGTAGAGATCACCGAGTCGCGGCAGCACGCGCCCCCACACGAACGCGACGCGGGCCTGCGGCAACAGGGGATCGTTCTTGATCACGCGGGCGAGTGCGAGCGAGATCTGCGCCCCACCCTCGGGGGTCTCGGACAGGAACATTACTTCGTCGCCGATGGTCTTGATCACGCGGCCACCGCCGATCGAGATCACCTCCGCGCACCGCTTCTCGAAGCGCTGCACGAGGTTGGCCAGGGTGCGCTCGTTCATCTGCCGGGACAGGGACGTGTAGGAGACGAGGTCCGCGAACCCCACGCCGCGCGCGAGCGGCAGGGACGAGGAGCCCACGTCCGGGCCCTCCAGCCCGAGGCTCACCGTGGACCCGTCCGCGCGTTCACCGCGCATGGCCAGTCGTTGCACGGCTGCGGAGAGCTGACGGCGCCACGCGTAGTCGAGCAGGTTCTCGAGCGGTTCGAGAATCTCCGGGAGCATGCGCAGCAGTTCGCGCCGTGCCTGGGCGTCCGTCATGTCCCGGTGGGCCACCATGTCCTCGACGAGCGCCTCGATCTGCCACACGACCATGCGGTCGGTCAGTTGCGCCACGGAGCGGGCCAGGGACAGCGCGGCCTCCTCGCTGAGCTTCTCCTCCTGCACGAGGTTGGAGACCACCCGCAGGGCCCGGACGTCCTCGCCCGTGAAGTAGACGTCGTCGTCGCTGAGGTTCGGGAAGCCCAGGGCACGCCAGATCTTCCGGGCGGACGCCGTGGACAGCCCCGCTTCGCGCGCGGCCTCCCGGCGCCGCAGGTGACGCTGCGAACCCAACAACAGGGAGTCGAGGTGGCGCGCCGCCGCCTTGGACTCCTCCGACCCGTACAGGTTGGACTGCACGGGATTGTGCACGTTCAGGTTGAGCTGTTCGGTCTGCGGCCCGGTGACGTATCCGTCCGTGTGCTCCGAGGGGTCGTCAGCCACGCGGTCCTCCTTGCTGGGCGATATGGGTTCCGGGATACCCCGGTCCGGCCGTGTTGCCTCCACCACTGTAGTTGCCCGCGTCCGCCGCGGACTCGCGGACCAACGCGGCGAAGCGGGCCGGTTGCGGGCAGCTGGCGAGTTTGAGCCCGCCCAGGCCCCCGAAATCCGCGAGCACGGTGCCGCGGTCCAGGCCCTCGCGGGCCTCGCCGGGCCGGGTGGCCCCGCGCGTGACGCGCACCGAGCGCAGTTCGTTCAGGGGCAGGAACACCGCGCCGTTCCGTGCCGGGGGCCCCACGAGGGCAAGCCGCGCGGTGGTCAGCACGAAGCGCGTGCGCAGCCAGCGCCACGCGGGCGAGAGCACGAACCGCCACGCGAGCAGCAATGCCGCGATGAGCAGCAGCCACCCCACGAACGCGTGCAGCGTGGTCCATGGGGTGGCTGTGGGCCGCCACGTGAGGTCCAGGACGCGGCGCAGGGCCGAATAACCGAACACGATCGCCCACGCGGCGAGCGCCGGGGCCACGAGTTTCAAGGGGTGGGCGCGGGTGGCCACGACCGTGTCCTCACCCGGTGCCAGGTCCAGGGCGCGGCGCGAGCGTGTCATCGGGGCCTCTCGTTCTCGTGTCCGGCGTCCTCCGGGGTGCGGGGACCGGGTCGCACGTGGACGACGTCGCCCGCGCCGTACTCGTGCTCGCGGCCGTCGTCGTCGCGCACGCGCAGCTGACCGGACGCTCCCAGCCCCACGGCGGTGGCGGGCAATGGTGCGTTGCGCCCGGGCAGGTGCACGAGCACGCGGCGTCCCAGGGTGTCGAGAGCGGATTCGAGCTCCCGTCGCAGTTCCCCACCCGGCCCGAGTTGCGCGGCGGGGTCCACGCTCGCGCGGTCGAGGGCGCGGGAGAAGTGGGCGAGCACCCCGGTGAGCACCGCGCTGCGCGTGGGGACAGCGGCGTCGTTCCCGGTCTCGAGGCGCAGGGACGTGGCGCCGGGGACCGGGAGGTGGCACTGCTGGACGTTGATGCCCGCGCCGAGCACCACGGTGGGTCCTTGGTGTGCGGCACCGGGGGGCGAGGGTACGAGGGACGCGAGGATGCCGCAGACCTTACGTTCGCGGATCAGGACGTCATTGGGCCACTTCACCGCCGCGGGGACGCCGGTCAGCTCGCGCACGGTGGCCGTGACACTGTGCGCGAGCATTAGCGTGAGCCACGGCAGGAGGTCCTGCGGCCACGCGCGGCCCGAGCGGTCCCGCGGCGTGAGGGCCACCGAGAACGTCACGGCGGTGCCCGCGGGGGTGAACCAGCTGCGGTCCAGGCGCCCCTTGCCGCGGCTCTGGAATCCCGCGACGACCGCTCGCAGCGGTGCCCCGGCGGCATCGTGCGCCGCGTCCCGCGAGAGCTGTTCGACGAGCCACTCGTTGGTGGACGGGACGCTGTCCAGGATCGTGAGGCGGCACCCGTGGCCGCGCAGCGCCCCGTCCAGCTTCGCGGCGCGGTAATCCGCGGCGGGCCGGTCCTCGGTGGCTTCCATGGGTACTCCTCACATGACTGTGCCGACGACGCATGTCGACGACGGGGCGGTACGGCAAGTTTATGTCTAGCGTCGTGAGCCGGGCATATGCTGGGACCAGCCAGCGCCACCACGAGAGGACCCGGTATGAGCGTCTACGCCTTGAACTACGTCTACGGCGGCCCGCAGGACATCCTGACCGAGCACCGCCCCGCCCACCGCGCGTTCCTGCGCGAACTGCACGAGCGCGGCGTCGTGATCGTCTCGGGGCCCTTGGAAGGTGACGCCGCATTGATCGTCCTGCGTGCGGACAGCGCCGAGGAGATCGAACGGATCATCGCCGAGGACCCCCTGGTGGTCCACGGTGTGGTCACGGAGCACACGATCCGGGAATGGACCGTGACGATCGGCTCGGTGGGGTCCGACACCTCCGCCTGAGGGACCCGGGACGCTCGCGCCCGTCGAAAGAGCACCGGCCTGCGTTGTGGGACTTCTACAAAGGCGCGTGTGGGCCCTGCAATTACACTGGGGGGCGTTCCCAGGGCTCGCGGTACGCCCAACCAGTACCGATCACGATGACGCGAGGTGTTATGAGCCACGACCTGTCCACCACAGCAGGCAAGATCGCCGACTTCCGGCAGCGCCGCGAGGAGGCCGCGGTACCGTCCGGACAGGCGGCCGTGGACAAGCAGCACGCGCGCGGGAAGAACACCGCCCGGGAACGCATTGAGATGTTGCTGGACCCCGACTCGTTCGTGGAGTTCGACGCCCTGGCCGTGCACCACAGCACCATGTTCGGCATGGAGAAGAAGAAGCCGCTGGGTGACGGCGTGGTGAGCGGTTTCGGCACCGTGGACGGGCGCCTCGTGGCCGTCTACTCCCAGGATTTCGGCGTGTTCGGGGGCTCCCTGTCCCAGGTCAACGGCGAGAAGATCGTCAAGGTCCAGAAGTTCGCACTGCGCAACGGGTGCCCGGTGATCGGGATCAACGACGGCGGCGGCGCCCGCATCCAGGAGGGCGTGGCCTCCCTGGCGATGTTCGCGGACATCTTCCGCATGAACGTGCGCTCCTCCGGGGTGGTCCCGCAGATCTCGCTCATCATGGGCCCGTGCGCCGGTGGCGCCGCCTACTCCCCCGCACTGACCGACTTCGTGGTCATGGTGGACAAGACCTCCCACATGTTCATCACGGGCCCAGACGTCATCAAGACCGTCACGGGTGAGACCGTGGACATGGAGACCCTGGGTGGGGCCCGCTCCCACAACGAGCGCACGGGCACAGCCGCCTACCTGGCCTCGGACGAGCAGGACGCCTTCGACTTCGTCCACGAGCTGCTCGAGTACCTGCCCGGCAATAACCTGCAGGACAGCCCGGTGCTCGACCACGACCAGGTCGAAGAGGTCACGGACGAGGACCTCGCCCTGGACACCTTGATCCCGGACTCCGCGAACCAGCCGTACGACATGCGCACCGTGATCGAGACGGTCGTGGACGACGGGCACTTCATGCAGATCCAGGAACTCTACGCCCCCAACGTAATGGTGGGCTACGCCCGCGTTGAGGGTCACACCGTGGGGATCGTGGCAAACCAACCCATGCAGTTCGCCGGGACCCTGGACATCGCGGCCTCCGAGAAGGCCGCGCGGTTCGTGCGTCACTGCGACGCGTTTAACATCCCGATCCTCACGTTCGTGGACGTCCCCGGGTTCCTGCCCGGCACGGACCAGGAGTTCAACGGGATCATCCGCCGCGGGGCCAAGCTACTCTACGCGTACGCGGAGGCCACGGTCCCCCTGGTCACGCTCATCACCCGCAAGGCCTACGGCGGCGCGTACATCGTGATGGGGTCCAAGAAGCTGGGCGCGGACATCAACCTCGCGTGGCCCACCGCCCAGATCGGTGTCATGGGCTCCCAGGGTGCTGTGGAGATCCTCTACCGCCGGGACCTCAAGGCCGCCCAGGAAACCGGTGAGGACCAGCAGCTGCGCGCCGAACTCGCGCAAAAGTTCGAGGAGGACCTGCTCAACCCCTACCAGGCCGCCGAACTTGGGTATGTGGACGCGGTGATCTGCCCGTCCGAGACCCGCGAGCAGATCATCCGGGCCCTGCGCGGGCTCGCGGACAAGCGCGCGTCCACCCCCGCCAAGAAGCATGGGAACATCCCGCTGTGAGCACGGCCGAGAACAACTCACCGGCCTCGCGGGCGGCCGGTGACGTGTCCCGTCCCGCCCATGATCCGGGGACCGCGGCGGTTGCTTCGCTGCCCGAGACCATGAGTCGCCAGGACCCCCTGTTCACGGTCACCCACGGCAACCCGACCCCGGAGGAGCTGGCCGCGCTCACCGTGGTGTTCTCCGCGCAGGCCGCGGCGCAGGACGCCCAGCCCTCCCGCGCACCCAAGCCTCCGCGGTCCCAGACCCGGCGACTGCGCCTGGGCCTGCGGTTGCGACCGGGTCGCGGTGCGTGGCGGCGCACCCTGCCCGATCGCTGAGCCCAGTCCGCCGCCCCCTTGTCGGCTTGTCAGCGCACATGAGGAGGATGCATCGAAATGGATAATGTTTCCGTGGCTGTCATCTCCTCGTCCTCCCTGGGTTCACTCGCCCTCGTGCTGCTGATCAGCGGGGTGGCCAAGCTCGTCTCCCCCTCCACCGGCCCGTCCCTGCTGACGTCCCTGCCCACGCCCCTCATGGCGCGTTGGCTACAGGGTGTCCTGCCGTGGCTCGAACTGGTCCTGGCGATCGCGCTCCTGCTGGCCTCCGGGGTGGTGCTGTGGGCCGCGGCCTCCGCCGCCACGGTGCTGTTTTCGGTGTTCACGGCCGCGGTGTTCCGCGGCACCCGGCAGTCGGATCCCGCCTCGTGCGGGTGCTTCGGCTCCCTGTCCCGCGCCCCGGTGGCCAGGCGGACCGTGGTGCGCAACCTCGCCTTCACGATCGTGGCCGTCCTGGCCCTGCTGCTCGTCACCGTGGGCGGTTACGACGGGCCGGTCCTGGACGTCCCGTGGTGGGTCGTCGTGGCGGTCGCGATCCCCGTGGGACTCATGCTCGTGAGCCTGTGGAGCGAACGCCCGGGTCCGTCCCGCGCCGGTGACCCGCATGCGCTCGCCGGGATCCCGCCGCTGCCGGGTTCCTCGCACGACGACGCCGCTGTGCCCGCCTACGCGCTCACGGCGGGTACTCCGGTCCCCGCGCAGGCGGGCCCACCGGCGGGTGCGGTCCCCGGCGCCGTCGCGCCTCGACCCGCGGGAGGCTCCGCAGCCCCTCGACCGGCCGGCATTTCCAAAGCCCCCGAAGAACACGACGTCTACGTGCGTTTGCCCATTCCCTACGCGGGGCTCACAGACGCCGCCGGTAACCCGGTGACCCTGCGTGGCCTGGCCGCCACCGCGGCGCGCGCCCTGGTCCACGTGAGTCCTTCGTGCGGCGCATGCACCCCCGCGATCGACCGTGCGGCGGGGATGCCCGACCACCTGGGGCCGGTCGCGGTGCACGCCGTGGTGGCCCGCGAGGAGGACCGAGATCTGCTCCCTCCGAGCCTGCGTGCAGCGTGTTTGGTGGACCGCGAGCACGAGGTGAGCGCCATGTTCGAGCACCCCGGTACCCCGTGGGTCGTGGTGCTCGGTGCCGATGGGCTGCTCGCCGGCGGCCCGGTCGCGGGTACGGACGCAGTGCTCGAGCTGCTCGCGGAACTCGAGGAACGATTCGCGGGCTGAACTCGCGGCCCCGGTGCTTCGCGGCGGCCACACCGGTGAGTACACCGGCGCGCTCCCCGGTGCCGCGGGAACCGCGCCGTCGCCGCGCCGAATTGCGACAGCGCCGACGTGCGAGCGCACACCGCCCGGGCGTGTCGGACTCGCCAGGGTGCTTGCCGCCGGCCGGAGCGTGACTAGGGTGACACTCTGTGACGCACATCGACTCCACCCCGCAGAGCCGCGAACCCCTGGCACCCCTGGGCACCACGCACCGCTCCGCGACCGCCGTGGACACCCTCGCAGAAACCTACTTCGACCATTGCATGGCCCTGGATCCCAGCGCCGCCACGTTCAACGGCATTCCCGGCCACGAGACCGACTACCCGGACTACGGGCCCGCGGGCCGCGCGGCCGCCGCGGAACTGGCCCGCACCACGCTCGAGCTCGTCGAACGGGCGGAGCCCCAGGACGACGTGGACCGCGTGACGCTGCACGCGCTGCGCGACGAGCTGCGCCTGCAGCTGGACCGCCACGAGGCGAACCTGGACGTGTCCGTGGTCAGCAACATCGCGTCCCCGGTGCAGGAGATCCGGCAGATCCTGGACGCCATGCCGCGGGACACGGAGCAGGAGTGGAAGCACATCGCGGGCCGGATGGCCAACATCCCCGCGGCCCTGGAGCAGTACCTCGAGGGCCTGCGCGAGGCCGTGGAACTGGACCGCCCGCCGTCCGCCCCGCAGATCGTGGAGGCCTCCCAGCAGGCGGAGCAGTACGCGTCGGACGAGGGCTCCTTCGCGGTTCTCACGAACGACCCCGCCGCGCCGGAGGGCGTGCGCGAGGAGCTGCGCCGCGCCGCGGACGCTGCGCGCGAGGCGTACCGCGCCGTCGCCCGGGCACTGCGCGAGGAGTTCGCCCCCGGGGCGCGGGAATCGGACGCGTGCGGGATTGACGACTACCGATTGCACCTCGCCTCGTTCCTGGGCGCCCGGCTGGACCCGCGCGAGGTCTACGACTGGGCGGTGCAGCAACTGCTCGAGCTGGATGCCGAACAGCGCCGGATCGCGGAGCAGATCCAGCCGGGAGCGAGCATCCCCGAGGCCATGGCCGCCCTCACCGCGGACCCCGCACGGCAACTGCACTCCCCCGAGGAGCTGCAGGCCTGGATGCAGCGGCTATCAGACGCCGCACTGGACACCCTCGCGGACACCCACTTCGAGATCACCGAGCCCATGCGCGAACTCGAGTGCCGGATCGCCCCCACGCACGACGGCGTCATCTACTACACGCCCCCGAGCGGTGATTTCACCCGGCCCGGGCGCATGTGGTGGTCCGTCCCCGAGAACGTCTCCCAGCACGCCACGTGGGAGGAGACCACCACGGTCTACCACGAGGGTGTCCCCGGTCATCACCTGCAGATCGCCACAGCCCTGGCGAACGCGGGTGAGCTCAACAGATGGCGCCGGATGGGCATCTGGGTCTCCGGTCACGGCGAGGGCTGGGCGTTGTACGCCGAGCGACTCATGGCCGAGCTGGGCTTCTTGGACGACCCCGGGGATCGGATGGGCATGCTCGACTCGCAGCGCCTGCGGACGGTGCGCGTGATCTTCGACGTGGGATTCCACTGCGGCTTCGAGATCCCGGAGGTGCTCGGGGACCTGCTGGGCGGCGCGCGCGCGGGTGAGACCTGGACCTCCGACGACGGTTGGGCGTTCCTGCGCCACAACGTAGTGATGGCCGATTCCGTGCTGCGCTTCGAATGGTTGCGCTACATGGGATGGCCGGGTCAGGCGCCGTCCTACCGGATCGGCCAGCAGATGTGGCTCGACGCCCGGCAGCAGGCCATGGCGCGCGAGGGAGCGGACTTCGACCTCAGGCAGTTTCATGCCCGCGCACTGCGCCTGGGCTCCGTGGGATTGGACACACTCTCGTACGCCTTGGCCCTGTAGGCGGCGGATTCTCAGGGATTCTTCAGGGTACGGGATTTTATTCCCGTGTCACGCTGTCATATTTCGTCATGTGACCCGTGCCGTTTAGGATACCCGGGCCTATCCTGGGCGCATGAATTCCGCAGAAAGTACTCGCCGTCTCCCGCGGTGGATGACGTCGTTCGGGTGGCAGATCCTGATCGCTCTGATTTTGGGTCTTCTCCTCGGATCGCTGGCCGCTGCCATGGGTGGCGACCCCGAGGAGAACCCCAACTGGCTCATGACCACGTTGGACACGATCGGCACGAGCTACGTCACCATCCTCAAGGCCGCCGTGGTCCCGCTCGTGGTCACGGCCGTGATCTCCTCCATCGCCAACCTGCGTGACGTCTCCAACGCCGCGCGCCTCGCGTGGAAGACCCTGTTGTGGTTCGCCATCACCGCGTTGATCGCGGTGGTGATCGGCATGCTGCTCGGTGTCATCGCGCAGCCCGGTGTGGGCACCGGCCAGGAACAGCCCGGCACGTATTCCGGCAGCGAGGGCTCGTGGCTCGGGTTCCTCAAGGGCCTGATCCCCGTGAACTTCCTGGGTCTGGAGACCAGCTCCAAGGTCGTGGATCCGGAGACCGTGACCACCGCCGTGAACTTCAACATCCTGCAGATCCTGGTGGTCTCGCTCGTGATCGGCATCGCCGCGCTGAAGGTCGACAAGGCCGCCGAGCCGTTCCTGACCTTCATGCAGTCCGCGCTGGCCATCATGCAGAAGGTCGTGTGGTGGATCATCCGCCTGGCTCCCCTGGGCACCCTGGGGCTCATCGGCCGCGCCGTGTTCGAGTACGGCTGGACCTCCATGGGTTCGCTCGTGAAGTTCGTGATCACGGTTTACGTGGGCCTGCTGCTCGTGGCCTTCGTGGTCTACCCCCTGTTGATCAAGCTCAACGGGCTGTCCGTCAAACAGTTCTTCTCGGGCGTGTGGCCCGCCATGCAGCTGGGCTTCGTCTCCCGTTCGTCCCTGGGCACCATGCCCATGACGCAGCGCGTGAGCGAGCGCAACCTGGGTGTCCCCGGGCACTACGCGTCCTTCGCGATCCCGCTGGGTGCGACCACCAAGATGGACGGTTGCGCCGCGATCTACCCGGCGATCGCCGCGATCTTCGTCGCGCAGTTCTACGGTGTGCCCCTGACCCCGATGCACTTCGTGCTGATCGCGCTGGTCTCCGTCCTGGGTTCCGCCGCGACCGCCGGCACCACCGGTGCCACGGTCATGCTGACCCTGACGCTGTCCACGCTGGGCTTGCCGCTCGACGGCGTGGGCCTGCTGCTCGCCGTGGACCCGATCCTGGACATGGGCCGCACCGCCCTGAACGTCACCGGTCAGGCCCTCGTGGCCACGATCGTCTCCAAGCGCGAAGGCATCCTGGACACCCGGCTCTACGACGCCCCGCGTTCGGGTGAGCCGTTCAAGGACGACGCCGCCCTCATGGAGCAGCCCGCCCACTCCGGTGAGCAGGGTTCGCACGCGTACGCTCCCGCCGCGCCGTCGGACGGGCAACGCACCGAGTAGGCGCCACCGACCACCGGCACTTTCTGTGAACGGGGCAGTCCGGGTTCTCCCGGGCCGCCCCGTTGCGTGTGCACATTGTGTACGCATGAGGGGGCATGCGGGTGCCTGTCATGATGTCGGGGGCCTGGCTATAGTGTGGTGCACCTCACTTTCGGACAACAGGATGGTCGCCATGAGCGTGTACACCCAGCCCGGCACGGACGGATCCGTCGTCAGCTTCAAATCCCGTTACGAACACTTCATCGGCGGCGCGTGGGTGCCCCCGGTCAAGGGGCAGTACTTCGAGGACGTCACCCCCGTCACGGGCAAGGCGTTCACCGAGGTCGGCCGGGGAACGGCCGAAGACATCGAGGCCGCACTCGACGCCGCGTGGGCCGCAGCGCCGTCGTGGAACGCCTCTACGCCCGCGCAGCGAGCGCTCATGCTCAACAGGATCGCGGACCGCATGGAGGAGAACCTCGAGGTGATCGCGGTCGCAGAAACCTGGGACAACGGCAAGCCCGTGCGCGAGACGCTCAACGCGGACATCCCCCTGGCCATCGACCACTTCCGCTACTTCGCCGGTGCGATCCGCGCGCAGGAAGGGCGGCTGTCCCAGCTGGACGAGGACACCGTGGCGTACCACTTCCACGAGCCCCTCGGCGTCGTCGGCCAGATCATCCCCTGGAACTTCCCCATCCTCATGGCCGTGTGGAAGCTCGCCCCGGCGCTCGCCGCGGGCAACTGCGTGGTGCTCAAGCCCGCCGAGCAGACCCCGGCGTCCATCCTGGTGCTCATGGAGCTGATCCAAGACCTGATCCCGGACGGCGTGGTCAACATCGTCAACGGCTTCGGCGTGGAGTGCGGCAAGCCGCTCGCGTCCAACAAGCGCATTCGCAAGATCGCGTTCACCGGTGAGACCACCACGGGCCGACTCATCATGCAGTACGCGTCCGAGAACATCATCCCGGTGACCCTGGAACTCGGGGGCAAGTCGCCCAACATCTTCTTCGAGGACGTCGCCCAGCAGAAGGACGGCTTCTACGACAAGGCCCTGGAAGGCTTCGCGTTCTTCGCTCTGAACCAGGGTGAGATCTGCACGTGCCCGTCGCGCGCGCTGATCCAGGAATCGATGTACGACCAGTTCCTCGCGGACGGGGTCGACCGCGTCTCTCGTATCACCGCCGGCAACCCGCTCGACACCGACACCATGATCGGCGCGCAGGCCTCCACGGACCAGCTCGAGAAGATCCTGTCCTACCTGGACATCGGCAAGAAGGAGGGAGCGAAGGTTCTCATCGGCGGCGAGCGCGCCGAGCTCGAGGGCGACCTCGCTGGCGGCTACTACGTGCAGCCCACCGTGTTCGAGGGCACCAACGACATGCGCATCTTCCAGGAGGAGATCTTCGGTCCGGTGCTCTCGGTGGCGAAGTTCGGCTCGTACGACGACGCTATCTCGATCGCCAACGACACCCTCTACGGTCTGGGCGCCGGTGTGTGGGCTCGTAGCGGTAACACCGCCTACCGCGCCGGCAGGGCCATCCAGTCCGGCCGCGTGTGGGTGAACCAGTACCACAGCTACCCCGCGCACTCCGCGTTCGGCGGCTACAAGTCCTCGGGCATCGGCAGGGAGAACCACCTCATGATGCTCGACCACTACCAGCAGACCAAGAACATGCTCGTGAGTTACACCGAGAACGCGCAGGGCTTCTTCTAGACCCTGACCGGAAGGCGAGGAACCGTCATGAGCACCCCTTCATCACCGGCGGACCCGTCCCCGGCGGACATCGTGGATCCCGAACACCCCGTGGTGCTCGAGGCGACCGCTGCGGTACCCGGTGAGACCACCTCACGGGTCGGTTTCACCGGGCCCGCAGTGGCCCTGTTGCAGGAACTGTGGGAGCAACATGGACCCCTCATGTTCCACCAGTCCGGGGGATGCTGTGACGGTTCCTCGCCCATGTGCTTCCCCGCCGGTGAGTTCCGCACGGGCGCGGCCGATGTCCTGCTGGGCACCGCCCGGTTGCCGTCCCCGACCGGCGAGGATCTCGGGGGCCTGGAGTTCTGGATCTCCGCCGAGCAGTTCGAGTACTGGCGGCACACGCGGTTGGTGATCGACGCCGTTCCCGGCCGCGGTGGGGGCTTCTCCCTCGAGGCCCCTACGGGCCGGCGCTTCCTCACCCGCAGCGAACTGTGTGGGATCGAGGTGTACTGATCGGAGACGTTGGTCAATCGTGAGAAGGTTGGTTGGTTCCCGCAGGCTGTGTGGGGCGGTGGTGGTTGTAGTAGTGCATGCAGCCAGCCCTTGAGTTTCCCGCGGCGCTCGGCCTCGCTCGTGTAACAGCGGGCGTAGCCCCAGCCGTCGGCCAGGGTGAGGTGGAACCGCTCGATCTTCCCGTTGGTCTGCGGCCGATACGGCCTCGTGCGCTTGTGCCGGATGCCGAGGTCGATGCAGGTGTGTCGCCACAAGTGTGAGCGGTAGGCGCCGCCGTTGTCGGACAGCACCTCTCGACGGTGACACCACGCTGGTTGAACCACTCGACGGCCCGGACGAGGACGGCAGTGGCAGTGAGGGTAATGTCGTCGTCGTGGATCTCGGCGGGGCATTCAATCGCTGGGCGACAGGCTCAC
The DNA here is from genome assembly GCF_017168375.1 of Kocuria sp. KRD140. Classification (NCBI taxonomy): domain Bacteria; kingdom Bacillati; phylum Actinomycetota; class Actinomycetes; order Micrococcales; family Micrococcaceae; genus Kocuria; species Kocuria sp. KRD140. Next base: position 609,239 of record NZ_JABFAW010000009.1, on the reverse strand, counting down.
CAGGTGGGAAGTTCGCCGTGGCCTGGGGTGACGCGTCGCTCATCCTGACCAATGGGACGGTCGTTGATGCTGGCCTCGCGATGGGTCATGTAGCCCTGTGCGTCGAAACGCCACAGCTCATTGCCGTAGGAGCGCCACCACCGGCCGTCATGGTCGTGCCACTCGTACTGGAATCGCACGGCGATCTGATCCTCGGTGAACGCCCACAGGTTCTTGCGGAGTTGATAGTCGAGTTCCCGATCCCACTTGGCGGTGAGGAAGGCAATCACCTGGTCCCGGCCGGTGATCGTCTGGTCACGGTTTCGCCACACGGTATCGACGCCGTAGGCCTGGGCCACCGTCTCGGGATCGCGAGTATTCCAGGCGTCTTCGGCGGCCTGTACCTTGCGGGCGGCGGTTTCGGCGGTGAACGGTGGGATGGGGTTACGGGTTTGGGTCATGTGATGGCTCCTTGACCTGGGAGCGGATGTGTCAGTGGTTTGCGGCGTTGGCCACGTGGGTGGCGCCGGGTGGTACTCGATGCCTTCTTGTACCAGTTGTAAGAGGGCGTGACGTTGGGAGTAGGGAACGAACCAGTGACGGTTTCGGTTTAGGCCGCGAGTGTGAGCGGCTTGGTTAGTTTGGCTTCGAACTCGAGGGGCGTCAACCCGCCGAGTCTGTCCTGGGCTCGTTGACGGTGATACTTCCACTCGATCCAGACCACGATGGCCAGGCGCAGCTGCCGGGCCATCGCGCGACCACGGAACTGGCTCCCTGTGTCGGCGTGCAGGATGCACCCGGCGACGTCGCCTCGGCGGGCGAGTGCGTTGCGGACCGCGTCCACGGCGAGTTTCGCGGTCATCCAGTTCGAGATCGAGTATCCGACGACGCGGTTGGAGAACACGTCTTTGATCGCGCAACAGTAGAGCGCGCCCTCCCTCGTCCAATCCCCCGTGATACCCCTCAGCCAGAGCCGGTTCGGCTCATCGGCGCGGAAGACCCGCTGGAGGTGGTCCTCGAACACCGGCGGGCCCGTTGTGTTCCCCTTCCCGCGCCGGCGAGCTCGGCAACGAGCGGGTATGTCAGTGTGGGCAGCCGCCGAGGCGCAGATTCGCTTGCGACAAATACGCCGCAGCCCTACTGAGCATCTCGTTGTCCTGCTCCAGGAGGCGGATCCGCTTCTTCAGCTCCCGAGCATCCGCCGCGTCCGACGCAGTCTGACCAGGCCGATTTCCTTCGTCACAGTCGACCTGACGGAGCCAGTTCTGCAGGGTCGCTTCGCTGATACCGACGTCGGTAGCAATCTATGTGATGGTGACTCCGCTCTCACGACGGCGAGCGACCGCGATAACGTCCTGCTGGAACTCTCTGGGATGAGGACCGGGCATGATGACATCCTCCCCGCCAGCGCCTCTCAACGCTAATGATCAGTTATCACATACTCGTTCCCCACGCCCGGTCTCGACCACCAAGATGACCTACGACGCCCTGACTCGGCTATACGTCACCAAGCGCCGAGCGGAAGGAAGGAACGACCGAGAGATCCGCCGCTGCATCAAGCACTACCTAGCCCGTCACGTCTATCGAACCCTCAACGCTATGACCCCGAGCGGGAATGGCTCTTGACCGACATAGAAGTATCTGGACACCCCTCGGCAGACGTCACCATCGGACGTCAGCGTGGGGTTTGCCGGCAGGGGCGAGGTCGGCGGGTAGTTCTGGTTGTCCGGTTGGAAGGTTGGACAAACAGAACTACCCACTCATGCAGGTTCTACCGAGAGGTTAGATTGCGGCGACAGCCGAACGAACAGCCTCAGCCATGGACGTGGCCGGGCGTCCGATGAGCCTGCTCAGGTCTTCAGAGTTCACCAGGAGGTCTCCGCGGGCTATTCCCAGGTCAGAATCTGCGAGGATTTCCGCGCCCCCCTCGGGCACTCCGACCCTGACGAGCATTCCGGCGTATTCGCGCGGCGGCAGGTCCTGGTAGGAGATGTGCTTGCCGGCCGCGGCGCTGACCTCTGCCGCAAGCTCGGCCATGGTGAACGGCTTGTCACCGCCGAGCTCATAGATCCTGCCGGCCTGGTCGTCGGCCAGCAGCATCGCGGCGGCCGCCTGGGCATAGTCTGCGCGGGAGGCGGCGCTCACCCGACCATTGCCGGCACTGCCGACGAGGGCACCCTGAGCGAGCACGCCCGGCAATTGGTCGGTGTAGTTCTCCAGATACCAGCTGTTGCGCAACAGGACGAAAGGAACGCCGGACTGCTCCAGGAGGGTCTCGGTGGCTTGGTGCTCGACGGCCAGCTTCATCCCACTGCCGTCTGCGTTGGCGATGCTCGTGTAGGCGACCAGCTGGATACCCTCGCGCTGAGCGGCCTCGATCACGGTACGGTGCTGCTCCACCCGCTGGCCCACCTCGGAACCGGAGATCAGGAGGACTTTGCTGGCCCCCTTCAAGGCCTTTCCTACGGAGGCCGCGTCGGTGTAGTCCAGCTTCCTCACGTGGACACCGCGCTGTGCCAGATCCGCGATCTTGTCAACTGCACGCCCTGCGGCCACAATTTCCTGCGGCGGAACGTTGCGCTCCAGCAGTGCCTCCACGACCTGGCGGCCAAGCTGGCCGGTGGCTCCGGTGATAACGAGGCTCATGATGTCCTTCCATGGGGTCCTTGACGGAAGGTATAACCACCCCACCTTTCGATTACTTCCGAAAAGAGGGTACGCACTTCTCAGTAAGGTACTGATATGAAAGTTAGTGATTCTGCATCCGGGGGTGCGTGAGGCGGGGGGCTGGTTGGCGCGGGCGGTGTACCCGCCACGCTGCTTGTGGGCGCGTTCGGAAGCCAGGGCTTGGCGGGAGCCTCGCCCGTGGGCCCACCAACCACCACCGTCGGGGATTCTCCCGAGCTTCTTCACACCCAGGTGGCCACAGTGGGCCGGGAAACCCGGAACTTTGCAGCCACGTGAGCCTGGGGCACACCATCGTAAAGATGACGGTGCACCATCCGCAGAAGGCCGGTCGGGGTCAGGGGTGCATTAGCGTGGGTCATGAACGGGCTCTCTCGTACGGGTGGGTGGTGTAGGTGGGCCGCCCCCTTCATTCGGTCCGGTCGCTGTGCGAGTCGTCGGTTTCCGATTGATGGGTGCATTGCCGAGCGTAGTCGACGGGTGCGAGGTAGCCGAGCGATGAATGCCGGCGGTCGTGGTTGTACGGACGACCTGCTCCGAGGTGTGACGCTTCCTGCTGTTCGTCATGATCTGACCAGTCTCACTGCCCGGACCCCCGGGCAACAGGACGACTCACACAACCACCGGACCTACCAAACGGGGTCAGCCCATAGGAACTTCCATCCCGCGACGAGCAGCCCGCTCCTCATCTCACCACCACACCCGTGCCAACAACCCCATCCCCCACAACAGCGAGGAAGCACCTTCATCGGGCCCGCGTCACTCGTGAACGGCGGCGCTCCGCGCCTCGGATCCCAGGTGCGGACCCGCCGTTCGCGCGCGGTCGTCCCGTCGGCGGAGGGCGGCGCGCCGGATGAGCCACCGGCTCACGAGCTGCAGGAGCAGCCCCGCGGCGAACGTCACGGCCATGAACGGGCGGTCGATGTCGAGCGGCAGAACCACGGCCGCCATGCACACCGCACCGAGCACGATGAACGCGGCACGAGCGATGCAGCGGCACTCGGTGCGCCAATAACCACGGGGCAGCCGTACGGCCCGTCGGCATGTGGCGAGCGCCGCGAGCCACCCAGTTCCCAGTGGAACGGACAGTTGGGGGTACGTGAGTCCGGCGTCGCCCGGCAGGGCGATCACCGCGCCTCGAGCCACCACCTGGTTGGCAAGGATCAGGGCCAGGGTCACGGCCAGGGCGTCCAGCAGTATCGACGTCAGGGGGCGGGACAGCCATCGCGAAGGCCGCGCCGGTGGTGTCCCGGTGGCGTTCGTAAGGCCGATGCCGTCCGAGAGCCACGGCCCGTGCGGGAGCCCGGCTCCTATGGACGGCCCGTTCGCCAGCCCGGTCCCGAGGGACAGCGCGGGCCCGTTCGAGGCGTGGGATGCTGTCGCTGGTCGGGACCCGGTGACGCCGGGGAGGTCCCGTGGGATGCGCGCACCACGACGCACGATCTCGACCATCCGGGCCACCTCCCTCTCCACGCGCGCGGCCGACGTCACAGGGTACATCCAGATACTTGAGGGTGTCCCTATTTGTATGATCGCGGCCCTCCCGCGAGCACACCCCTCCTCACCGGACCGACGTCCCCTCACCCGATCCGCCGTAGAGTGAGGGGCGTGCACCCCGCTCTCGTCCTGGCCTCGCAATCACCGGCGCGCGCGTCCCTGTTGGAGCGCGCGCACATCCCGTACCGCGCCGTCGTCTCCCACGTGGACGAGGACGCCCTCGTGGCCGCGGAAGCCCCCGAGACCCCCGCAGAGACCGCATTGCTACTGGCCCGGGCCAAGGCGGAGGCCGTCGCAGCGCTTCCGGAAGCAGAGGGACGGCTCGTGCTGGGTTGCGACTCCGTGTTCGAGCTCGACGGCGTCCCCTACGGCAAGCCGTACGAGCCGGACGTCGCGATCGAGCGCATCAGCGCCATGAGCGGGCGCACGGGCACGCTGCACACGGGCCACTGGCTCGTGGATGCGCGCACGGGCGAGGCTTCCGGCAACGGCCTGGTCTGTTCTGCGGACGTGCACTTCGCCACCATGACACGCGCGGAGATCGAGGACTACGTGGCCACGGGTGAGCCCCTCCAGGTCGCAGGCTCCTTCACCCTGGACGGGCGGGGATCCCAGTTCATCGAACGGGTGGACGGGGATCCGAACGCCGTGATCGGGCTGAGCCTGTCCACCCTGCGTACCCTGCTCGCCGGGGTAGGGATCCGGGCGTCCTCGTGGTGGGGTGCCGCAGCACAGGGCGGGGCGCAATGATTTGTAGATCTTCCACAGTTACCGCACCGCGGTGCCCCCGCGCTTAGGCGTTCCCCGGCGCGGGGCACTAACCTTTCGGCAGAGAGTCGACAAGGAGCTATCACGTGACAACCACCTCGCGGCAGCAAGAGGCCGCCACCGCAACCCGCCCCGTCACCAAGGTCCTCGTGGCCAACCGAGGGGAGATCGCGGTGCGCGTGATCCGCGCCGCGCGCGACGAGGGCATTGCCTCCGTGGCCGTCTACGCGGACCCGGACCGGGATGCGCTGCACGTGCGCATGGCGGACGAGGCGTACTCACTGGGCGGGACGACCGCCGCGGACTCCTACCTGCGGATCGACAAGATCCTCGACGCCGCTCGACGCGCCGGTGCTGACTCCGTCCACCCCGGTTACGGGTTCCTGTCCGAGAACGCGGAATTCGCCTCCGCGGTGATCGCGGCGGGACTCACATGGATCGGCCCTCCCCCGGCGGCGATAGCCCAGCTCGGTGACAAAGTCGCGGCCCGCCACATCGCGGAGAAGGTCGAGGCGCCGCAGGTCCCCGGCACCGCCGACCCGGTGTCCTCGGCCCAGGAGGTCCTGGACTTCGCGGACGAACACGGCCTGCCGATCGCGATCAAAGCCGCCTTCGGTGGTGGCGGCCGTGGCATCAAGGTGGTGCGTGAGCGCGCCGCGATCCCCGAGCTCTACGAATCGGCCGTGCGCGAGGCTACCGCCGCGTTCGGCCGCGGTGAGTGCTTCGTGGAACGGTTCCTGGACGCACCCCGCCACGTGGAGACCCAGTGCCTCGCGGACCAGTTCGGCAGCGTCGTCGTGGTGTCCACGCGCGACTGCTCGCTGCAGCGGCGCAATCAGAAGCTCGTGGAGGAGGCACCCGCGCCGTTCCTGTCGGACAAGCAGATCGAGCGGCTCTACGAGTCCTCCAAGGCCATCCTCAAGGAAGCCCAGTACCAGGGCGCGGGGACGTGCGAGTTCCTCGTGGGCCAGGACGGGACGATCTCCTTCCTGGAGGTCAATACGCGCCTACAAGTGGAGCACCCCGTGTCGGAGGAGGTCTCGGGACTGGACCTGGTACGGGAGCAGTTCCGCATCGCCCGCGGTGAGGCTCTCGGCTACGACGACCCCGAGATCCGCGGACACAGCTTCGAGTTCCGGATCAACGGCGAGGACGCCGGCCGCAACTTCATGCCCTCCCCCGGCACGCTCACCACGTTCACCGTGCCCTCCGGGCCGGGCGTGCGCGTGGACTCCGGCGTGGAGGCCGGCGAGACCGTGGGCGGGAACTTCGACTCGATGCTCGCCAAGCTCGTGGTGACCGGTGCGACCCGCACGCAGGCCCTCGAACGGTCCCGCCGGGCCCTGCAGGAACTGACGATCGAGGGCATGCCCACTGTCGTCCCGTTTCACCGGGCCGTGGTGAGCGATCCCGCGTTCGCAACCCCGGACGACACCCCCTTCACCGTGCACACCCGGTGGATCGAGACGGAGTTCGACAACCGGATCGAGCCCTTCACCGTGGCACCCGAACCCTCGGCGGACGAACCCGAACGGCAGAGTGTCGTCGTGGAGGTGGGCGGTAAGCGCCTCGAGGTGACCATGCCGCAGCTGGGAGGTGCGGCCCGCCCGGACGCGGCCCAGCCCAAGGCACGCAAGCAGCGCAGCGGACGCGGCACGGCGGCCCGCGGAGCCTCGGGGGATTCCCTCTCCTCACCCATGCAGGGCACGATCGTGAAGATCGCCGTGGCCAACGGGGACGAGGTCTCCGAGGGGGACCTGATCGTGGTGCTCGAAGCCATGAAGATGGAGCAGCCGCTCACCGCCCACAAGTCCGGTGTGATCAAAGACCTGGACGTGTCCGAGGGGGACACCGTCTCCGCCGGCACCGTGCTGGCCTCCATCACGGGCTGACGCCCCGGCGCATCGCCTTACGGGGCCGGGGCATCGCCCCGGAGCTCCCACCAATCCGTCGTAGCGGCCCCGGTTCGGAACAGGACCGGGGCCGCTACGCATCCGCTCGACGACGAGACTGGCCCAGCACAAGAACTGAGCGACGTCGAGGTTCCATCTCAGAATGTGGACGCCAGAATTCACCATGCGGTATGGCCGGTCTTATCTTGAAGGCATTTCGCCCCTGAGTCCCTGTGAGGTTCTTCATGTCTTCCACCGTGTCCACCGTGGATCCGGGATCCCCCGCGGAGCAATCACGTGTGCCCCGCAGCCGCGTGATCCTGGCGTCCCTCGCGGGAACCACGATCGAGTTCTACGACTTCTACGTATACGCGACCGCTGCGGTGGCCGTGTTCCCCGCCCTGTTCTTCACGGGCGAGAACGACACCGCCAAGCTGCTGGCCTCCATGGCCACGTTCGCCGCCGCGTTCTTCGGCCGGCCCATCGGCTCCGTGATCTTCGGTCATTACGGGGACCGGATCGGGCGTAAGGCCACCCTGATCGGCGCGCTGCTGACCATGGGTATCGCCACGTTCCTGATCGGCCTGCTGCCCACGTTCTACCAGATCGGCATCTGGGCTCCCCTGATCCTCACGATCCTGCGCTTCTGTCAGGGCCTGGGACTGGGCGGCGAATGGTCCGGTGCCTCCCTGCTCGCGACCGAGTACGCGGAGGAGGGCAAACGGGCCCGCGCCGCGATGTGGCCGCAACTCGGCGCGCCGTTCGGGTTCATCCTGGCCAACGGCTTCTTCCTGCTGCTGACCGTGGTCATGCAGTTCGGCACCGCGGGTCACCACCTGGGCACGGGCCACCCGTTCCTGGTGTGGGGCTGGCGGATCCCGTTCCTCGCGTCCGTGGTCATGGTCCTGCTGGGCCTGTGGGTGCGGATCAAGCTCGAGGAGACCCCGGTGTTCCAGCGCGCGGAACAGCAGGGTGAGAAGGTCAAGGCCCCCGTGGCGGAGGTCTTCAAGACGTCGTGGGTGCAGATCATCCAGGGCACGTTCATCATGCTCGCCACGTACGTTCTGTTCTACCTGATGACCGCATGGGTGCTGTCCTACGGAATCGGCAAGCCGGAGACCGGTGGGCTGGGCATCGAGTACCGCACGTTCCTGATCCTGCAGTTGCTCGCCGTGCTGCTGTTCGCCGCCATGGTCCCCGTCTCGGGCTGGCTCGCGGACCGCTACGGCCGCCGCTCCTCGCAGCTCGTGATCACGAGCCTCATCCTGCTGTTCGGCCTGAGCTTCGCCCTGATCATGAACCCCGACCTCGTGGGCACGGGCACGGATGCGTCCCTACTGCGCGTGCTGGTCTTCCTCACGATCGGCATGACCCTCATGGGCCTGACGTTCGGTTCCATGTCCGCGATCCTGCCCGAACTGTTCCCCACGAACGTGCGCTACACCGGTTCGGGCATCGCGTACAACGTCGCGTCCATCCTGGGTGCGGCGATCACCCCCTACATCGCGGTGCTGCTCAACGCGCGCTTCGGCGTGGGCGCGGTGGGCCTGTACCTGTCCTTCGCCGCCGTCATCACGCTCATCGCGCTGTGGTTCTCCCCCGAGACCCGGCACGTGAACATGTACACCGTGGGCACCAAGGCCGCCAAGTAGGCCTTCCGCTTCCACGGACGACGGCGCCGCGGTGACCTTCCGTACGAAGGTCACCGCGGCGTCGTCGTACCCGGAGTGCGAACCGTGCCCGCCGGAACGAGCGGTGCTCGCCCGAGCGGGGCAGTCAGCGGTGGACGTGCAAGCGGCGCGCGGCCTCCGCGATCGTGCCGGACAGGGACGGGTAGACCGCGAACGTGTCGGAGAGGTCGTCCACGCCCAGGCGGTGGGTCACCGCGAGCGCGATCGGGAAGATCAGCTCGGAGGCGCGCGGTCCCACGACCACGCCGCCCATGACCGTCCCGCTGCCGCGGCGGGCGAAGATCTTCACGAAACCGTCGTCCACGGCCATCATCTTGGCGCGCGGGTTGGTGGACAGCTTCATGGTCATGCCGGTGAACATCGTGGGATCCGCCTCGACGTCCGACTGGGAAATGCCCACGGAAGCGATCTCCGGGGACGTGAAGATGTTGGACGCGACCTCGCCAGTGTGCAGAGGGTGCACGGTGTCACCCAGGATGTGGGCCACGGCGATCCGGCCCTGCATGGCGGCCACGGAGGCCAGGGGCAGCACGCCCGTGCAGTCACCGGCGGCGTAGATCCCGGGGACGGACGTGCGGGAGACCGAGTCCACCTTGATGTGACCGCGCTCGTCCATGGCGACCCCGGCCTCCTCGAGACCCATGTCCGCGGTGTTCGGGATTGAGCCTACGGCCAGCAGGCAGTGCGATCCGCGCACCTTGCGCCCGTCAGAGAGCGTCACGCGCACGCCGTCCCCGGTGTTCTCCACGGAGTCGGCGCGGGAGCGGGACAGCACGCGCAGACCGCGGCGCTCGAAGACGTTCTCGAGCACCTGGGCGGCATCGGTGTCCGAACCGGGCAGCACCTGGTCGCGGGACGAGATCAGGGTGACCTCCGAGCCCAGGCCGTTGTACGCGGAGGCGAACTCGGCGCCGGTGACACCCGAACCCACCACGATCAGCTTCTCGGGGATCTCGGTGAGCTGGTAGATCTGCTTCCAGTTGAAGATCCGCTCGCCGTCAGGCTTGGCGGTGTCCATCTCCCGGGGGTGCGAGCCCACTGCGAGCAGGACGACGTTCGCGTGGAGTTCGTACTCGGCGTCGTCGTCGGAGGGGCTGACCACCACGGTGTGCTGATCGGCCAGGCGGCCGCGGCCCTGCACCACGCGCACGCCCACGCGCTCCAGGCCGCGCTTGATGTCACGGGACTGCGTAGCGGCGAGGCGCAGCAGGCGCACGTTGACGGTGTCCAGGTCCACGCGGAGGTTGTTCAACTCCTCGCTCGCGTCCTGACCGTCCCCCACGTGCACGCCCAGGTCCTTGGCGTCCGCGAACCGGTTCATGGTGTCCGCGGACGCGATCAGGGTCTTGGAAGGGACCACGTCCGTGAGCACGGCGGAACCGCCCATGCCCTGCTCCTCGATCACGGTGACCTCCGCACCGAGGGACGCGGCGACCAGTGCGGCCTCGTAACCACCGGGGCCGCCGCCGATGATCACGAGCTTCGGATTCGCAAATTCAGTCTGCACACTCACGGTCCCCATTGTTGCAGCATTTACCACGGGTGCTACCGCCCATGATGGTGGTCCGGGTCTTCCGCGGGCCGGTTACGAGTGGCCGAGTCAGCGAACACACGTCGTAGGAGGAGACATGTCCACCGTCGCTCTCGTTGTCGTTCTGGGCTTCGTCCTTTTCGTCGTCCTCGTCGTCGTCCTGGTCGTCGGGGTGGTTCTCACGGCCTCACTCCGCCGGCAGCGCCCGCCCGCGTCCGATCCGGCCCCTCCGCTCAATGGCCACGTGGTGCGGGGTGCACCTCCCGCCGATCGTTGAGGACGACCCCTTGCCGGCAGGACCCTTGCCCGGGCCTTTCACGTCCGAACGGTGGATCGCGGCTTAGAGTGGTGACCGTGACTGAGAACGCAACGGCTTGCACGGATCCCTTCGACCTCGCCCGCCGCGCCGCGGACGTCCTGCGTGAGCGCACCGGCGTGCAGAGGCACCGGATCGCCCTGACCCTGGGCTCCGGGTGGGGCGGTGCCGCGGACCTCATCGGTGAGACCGAACACGAGATCCCCGCGACCGAGATCCCCGGCTTCTCCGCCCCCGCCCTGCAGGGCCACGGCGGCACCCTGCGTTCCATCCGGCTCACGAACGGGGATCACGCCCTGGTGATCGGGGCGCGCACCCACTTCTACGAGGGCAAGGGTGTGCGGGCCGTGGCCCACGGCGTGCGCACGGCCGCCGCGGCCGGAGCCGAGATCATGATCCTGACGAACGGATGCGGCGGACTGAACCCCGCATGGGCGCCCGGGACCCCCGTGTTGATCCGCGATCACATCAACCTCACCGCCCACTCCCCGCTCGAAGGCGCCACCTTCGTGGACCTCACCGACCTTTATTCTCGGCGGATGCGGGACATCGCCCACCAGGTGGACCCCGGACTCGACGAAGGCGTTTACGCCCAGTTCACCGGACCGCACTACGAGACGCCGGCGGAGGTTCGGATGGCCAAGGTGCTCGGGGCGGACCTCGTGGGCATGTCCACGGCGCTCGAGGCGATTGCCGCGCGCCACGCCGGCCTCGAGGTGCTGGGGATGTCCCTCGTGACCAATCTCGCGGCGGGGATCAGCGACGAGCCCCTGTCCCACGAGGAAGTGCTCGAGGCCGGCCAGGCCGCCGGTCCCCGGATCTCCCGGCTGCTCGCGGACGTCGTCGCGAAGTTGTGAGAACGCGCGCCGGTTCGGGTGCTCGATATCGACGGAATGTCGGCAAGTTCCGGTCCCAGGCACTAGACTTGGCGCAGGAACGTAATGGGCCCGCCGCGGCGGTCTGAAAGGGTGAACTCATGGTCAGAAGAGCCGAAACACACACGAGCGATCAGTACTCCGCTGGGCGCACGGTGGAAGATGGCAGCCACGCGGTGACCGACGACCACCGGGCCGCCCGCTCCGACCACGATTCCGCGTCCCGCCGCAAGCCGCAGTACTCTGGCCAGGACGACGTCGTGAAGAACGCCATCCTCTTCGGCGGCGGTTTCATCACCATCCTGGTGAGCCTTTACCTCTTCGCGTCCTACCCGGACAGCTGGTTGCTGTTCCTGCTCGGGATCCTGGCCTACGGTCTGGCCCTCATGGTCCCCACCACGATCCTCAATGGCAGCACCGCCAAGCACTCCACGGGTGGCAAGGAAGTCACCCTGGACCTCCCGCGCGACGCCTCCGAGATGGCCCGCCAGCCCATCGGCGCGGGTCAGCGCCAGGACAACGTGAGCCACTGACGCACCACATCCACGACAGCCCCGCTCGTCCACCCGGATGAGCGGGGCTGTTTCCGTGTGCGGACCTGCGAGCAGGCCGCGCCAAGGTACCCGGGGTGAGTCAGTACCCGGGCGAGGCGGCGCCCGGACGGGGCCGCGCTATCCCTACTGCGAGACCTCCTCCGTAGGTGCCTGTACCGGAGGGAAGATCGCGTCCAGCACCTCCCGTGCCCATGCGAGGATCTCCCCGTCCACGAGGTCCTTGCCCCCGATCCGCGCGGTCTTGGGTTTGGGGATCAGCGCCATGCGGGTGTCCGCCCCCGGGACCGACTTCACCTGCGCGCCCGGGTACATCCGGGTCAGGCGCATCTCGCGGGACTCGGTGAGCTCGGCCGGCGAGAACCGGATCATGGTGCCCTGGGTGGCCACGTCCGTGAGACCCGCGGCGCGCGCCCGGATCCGCAACCGGGCGACGTCGAGCAGGTTCTCCACCGGGGTGGGTAGCGGGCCGTAACGGTCCTTGAGTTCCTCGCCGGCCTCCGCGACGGCTTCTTCCGTGGCGGCGTTCGCGATCGTGCGGTACGCCTCGAGCCGCAAGCGCTCACCGGGCACGTAGTCGTGCGGGAGGTGGGCGTTGACGGGCAGCTCGATCTTCATCTCGGCGGGACCCGTGTCCTGGTCGCCGCGGTACTCGGCCACGGCCTCCCCCACGAGCCGCAGGTACATGTCGAAGCCCACGCCCGCGATGTGTCCGGACTGTTCCCCGCCCAGCAGGTTGCCCGCGCCGCGGATCTCGAGGTCCTTCATGGCCAATTGCAAACCCGAGCCGAGCTCGTTGTGGGCGGCCACGGCCTTGAGCCGTTCCAGTGCCGTCTCGCTGAGCGGTTTCTCCGTGGGGTACAGGAAATAGGCGTAGGCACGTTCACGCCCACGGCCCACGCGACCGCGCAACTGGTGCAGCTGCGACAGCCCGTAGCGGTCCGCGTGGTCCACGATCAGCGTGTTGGCGTTGGCGATGTCCAGGCCCGTTTCCACGATGGTGGTGCACACCAGGACGTCGAACTTCTTCTCCCAGAAGTCCACGATGATCTGCTCCAGGCGCGACTCACTCATCTGCCCGTGGGCCACCGCGATCCGCGCCTCGGGGACGAGTTCGGCGAGCGCTTTGGCCTGCGCCTCGATCGAGGAGACACGGTTGTGGATGAAAAACACCTGGCCCTCGCGCATGAGCTCACGCCGGATGGCCGCGGAGACCTGCTTGTCCGTGTAGGGCCCCGCGTACGTGAGCACGGGGTGGCGTTCCTCGGGCGGGGTCGCGAGCGTGGAGGTCTCACGGATGCCCGTCATGGACATCTCCAGCGTGCGCGGGATGGGGGTCGCGGACATGGCCAGGACGTCCACATCCGTGCGCATGGCCTTGAGCTTCTCCTTGTGCTCCACGCCGAAACGCTGTTCCTCGTCGATGATCACCAGGCCCAGGTTCTTGAACTGGGTCTCCTTGGAGAGCAGTCGGTGGGTCCCGATGACGACGTCGATCGCGCCGGAGCGCAGTCCCTCGAGCGTGGCCTTGGACTCCTTGGCGCTCTGGAACCGGGACAGCGTGGCCAGGCGCACCGGGAAGCCCGAGAAGCGTTCGGCGAAGGTCTCGGTGTGCTGCTGGGCGAGCAGCGTGGTGGGCACGAGCACGGCCACCTGTTTGCCGTCCTGCACGGCCTTGAACGCCGCGCGCACCGCGACCTCGGTCTTGCCGTAGCCCACGTCCCCGGAGATCAACCGGTCCATGGGGATGGGCCGTTCCATGTCCGCCTTGACCTCGTCGATCGTGGTGAGCTGATCCGGGGTCTCCACGTACGGGAAGGCCTGTTCGAGTTCGCGCTGCCACGGGGTGTCCGGGCCGAACGCGTACCCCTTGGACGCCATGCGCGCCGAGTACAGCCGGATCAGCTCGTTGGCGATCTCCTTGACGGCCTTCTTGGCGCTGCGCTTGGTCTTGTTCCAGTCCGCGCCACCCATCTTGGACAACGACGGCGCTTCCCCGCCCACGTACGTGCTCACCTGGTCGAGCTGCTCCGTGGGCACGAACAACCGGTCCCGGGGACCGTTGCGCTTGGACGGCGCGTACTCGAGCACGAGGTACTCGCGCACGGGCTTGGGTTGACCCGGGGCGGTCATGGCCCCGGCGATCGGTCGCTGCACGAGTTCGATGAACTGCCCGATCCCGTGCTGCTCGTGCACCACGTAGTCGCCCTTCTGCAGGGCCAGGGGGTCCACCTGGTTGCGCTTGCGCCGCTGCGGCAGTTTGCGCTGCGCCCGGTTGTCGTAGGCGGTGGAACGCCCGAGCACGTCCGCCTCGGTCAGCAGGGCGGTGCGCGTGGCCTCGATGACGAACCCGCGTCCGGCGCGGGCCGTGGTCAGTTCCACGAGACCGGCCCGGGGCACCTCCGTGAGGCTGTCGCACTGGGCGGCGGGGATCTCCGCCCCGTGCAGCAGCTCGCTCAGCCGCTGCAGCGGTCCGGGGCCGTCCGTGACGAGCACGACCCGCCAGTCGTCGTGCACGCGCTCCCCCAGGAAGCGCAGCATGGCTTCCACGTCCCCCGAGAACCGGGTGGGTTCGCGCGCCGTGACGGTCAGGGTGTCGGCGTCGGTGTCCGCGAGCCGGACCTCCTCGTCCGCGGTGTCGGCGTCGATCTGGGAGGTCGTCACGGCGTTGACGTTGAGCCCCGTGACGGACCACCACCCCACCGACCGGTCGAGCGCGAGTTCCCGGACCTCCCCCACGGTGTGGAAGGACCCGGCGGCGAGCGTGCGGGACGCGCCGTCGTCGGCGTCGAGCGCGGCGTGCAGGTCCAGCGGGGCGTCGTTGCCGCCCGAGGCGGACTCCCACGCGGCCGTGAGGAACTCCTGGTTGGTGGCCACGAGGTCGTGCGCGCGGGCCCGGACCTTCTCGGGTTCGAGCACCACGGTCATGGAGCCTTCGGGCAGCAGGGACATGAGCTGGACCATCTCGTCCGCGAGCAGTGGCGCGAGCGATTCCATGCCCTCCACGTACTGCCCGCCAGCAATACGCTCCAGGATCTCGCGCCCGCCCGGCAGCTGTTCCTTGAGCTTGGCGGCGCGCGACTGCACCGACGGGGTGATGAGTAGTTCGCGGCACGGCGGCGCCACGATCACGGACGGGTGTTCGGCATCGGTCAGCGTGCGCTGGTCCGCGACCGCGAACCACCGCATCTCGTCGAGCTCGTCCCCGAAGAACTCCGCGCGCACCGGGTGGTCCTCGGTGGGCGGGAAGACGTCGATGATGCCACCGCGCACCGCGAACTCACCGCGGCGGGTCACCATGTCCACGCGCGAATACGCTGCCCCGGCAAGACTTGTCACGAGCTGCTGGAAGTCGTACTCCTGGCCCGTGCGCAGCGTCACCGGTTTCATGGCACCCAGCCCGGCGACCACGGGCTGCAGCACCGAACGCACCGGCGCCACGACCACGCGCAGCGGCTGTTCCCCGTCCTGCGCGTGGTCCAGGCGCCGCAGCACGCTCAATCGCTGACCCACGGTGTCCGAGCGCGGCGAGAGTCGTTCGTGCGGCAGGGTTTCCCAGGACGGGAAGTTCGCGATCTGCTCGGCGGGCACGTAGGACGCGAGCCCCGACTGCAGTTCCTCGGCCTCACGTCCCGTAGCGGTCACGGCGAGCAGGATCGGGGTGGACCCCGCGGAACCGCCCTTGGCCCCGTCGGACGACGACGCTGCCCCGGCCCCGTCCGCGAGCCCCCGCGCGATCTGCGCGAGCACCGGCGCGCGCAAGCCGTCGGTCGCGCTGATGATCGTCTCGGCGGAGCGTTCCGTGAGCGGCCGGGCGGCCTGCGCGCGGATGTTCGCGAAGCTGCGGTCCTCGGAGAGCGCGGTGAGCAGACCGGTCAGGGACATGGGTGGCTGACTCCTGGTGGGTGCGGTGATCGGGACCTGTGGCCCCGCGCCCATGACGGGCGCGACGGAACGCGCTACAGCCTACTCGGGACGTCGGACACGATCCCCCGCGAGCGCCCCGTCCGGACCATGCCCTCGCAAGAAGTGCACCGGGTCGGCCGGACTCACGCGAGGTCAGCCCCGTACGCGAGCGCGCGGACCCGACACCCGTTCCCACGGCCGGACTCGCACCGGGCGGCCCGCTCGTACCCTGGAGACATGACAACAGCTGAGCACCCCGCCCTGACCGGACTGACCGTGGCCGTGACCGCGCATCGCCGCGCCGCCGAGCAGGGCGGGGCGTTCGAACGCCACGGGGCACGTGTGCTCCACGCGCCCGCGCTCAAGCTCGCCCCGGTGGACGAGGACGACGCCGTGTTGGCCACCGTGCGCGAGACGATCGCGACTCCCCCGGACGCCGTGCTCGTCACGACGGGCTACGGCTTCGACCGGTGGCTGCGCGTGGCCGAGCAGGAAGGGCTGGGTGACGAGCTGCTGAAGACGCTGCGCGGCGTCGTCGTCATGGCACGCGGAGCGAAGGCCCGGGGGCAGTTGCAGGCCAAGGGCGTGACGTGCGCGTACACGGGTGCGTCCGGGCGCACCGCGGAACTCGTGGGCCGCGTGCTCGCGGGGGATCCGGCAGCGCAGCGCCCCGCGACCGTGACCGTGCAGGTGCACGGCACCACGGACGAGGAGCAGCTCGAGCGGTTGCGCGCGGGTGGGATCGCGGTGCGCGTGGTGGCGCCCTATCAGTGGGGGTCCGCGGACGAGGGTTCCCGACTGGCCGGGCTCGTGCGCGACGTCGTGGCCGGGGAGATCGACTACGTCACGTTCACCGCCGCGCCCGCCGTGGACGCGCTGTTCGACGCCGCTCGCTCGGTGGGCGCGTACGACGAGTTGGTGGGCGCATTACGCGAGGGCCGGTGCACCGCGGTGGCGATCGGGCCGGTGTGTGTACAACCGCTCGAGGAAGCGGGCATCACGAACGCCGTGGTGCCCGAGCGGTTCCGCCTGGGGGCCATGGTCAAGGCCGTGTGCGATCACGCGCGGGAGGCCGCCTCGCGGTAGTGCTCCACAGTGAGCTCCATGAGTTCCGGGGGCACCGATCCGGGGTGGACGAGTAGCGGCTCGGCCACGACGTCGCCGCCGGCCGTGAGGACGCGACCGTGGAAGAAGCCCGGCGCCAGGAGGTACGGGACGAGCAGCACGCGCCCGGCATCGGCTGGCGTGGTTTCCGAGCTCTGCGCTGCGTACGGGCGCGATGCTCGACCGTGGGAGCCGGGCCGTTCGGAGTGTTGACCGAGCTCCGCGCGCGCGGCGGCCACGGCATCGGGAACCGAGGGCTGCGCCGCTGAGAGGTAGGCGGCCGTCACGGGCGTGCCCAGTGCATCGCCGAGGTATCGGGCCATGAGCTCGCAATCGTCCCGCGAACGGGGATCGGAGGATCCCGCCGCGACCATGAGCACGCGATCGGCCGGTGCGAGACCGGGTGCGCCCGCGGCGTCGAGCGCCTCGGTGAGCCGCCGGGCCATCACGCCCGCCAGGCGCCGGTCGGGGCCCAGTGCCGCGGCCACGACGTGCTGTGGTGAGGACTGGACGGCCCGGGCCATGTCCACGAACACGTGGTACCCGGCGGAGAGCAACAGCGGCACGACCACCGCGGGATGCTCGGCGTGTTCCCGGGTGCGCGCCACCAGGTCGGGTTCCTGGACGTCCACCCACGTGTCCACCACGTCCACCTCGGGAAGGGCCGCACGCACCTGCTCGACCAGGGCGGCGACGGCGCGTTGTCCCCGCTCGTCGCGGGTTCCGTGGGCGCACGCGAGCAGGACGGGAGCGGAGGCGGGATGCGGGTTCACACAGTCCATTGTGCCGGTTTCCCAGGTTGCGCGGCGCATCCGGGAGGCCGCGGTCGCGGGACCGATGACTAGGATGAGGGCAGCCCGCGCACCGTGTCCCATGGCGCGCGGAAACCGACGATTCGGCGACGACCCTGAGGAGCACCATGTCCGTCAACGCTTCCACCACCATCAAGGCCCCCGTGGACACCGTCCTGGCCACGTTCGTGGACGAGGCCTTCGTCCGTCACGTGAGCGCCTTGGCCGGAACGCAGTTCGAGTCCTTCGAGGTCAACGGGGACACCTCCACGGCGTTCACCGCGACCACCGTGCGCAGCATGGGCTCGGACAAGCTGCCGGACGTGGCGCAGAAGTTCGTCAAGGGCGGGGTGAAGCTCACCCAGGTGGACACGTACGGCGCCCCCGCCGCGGACGGTACCCGTACCGTGCGCACCGAGATCAAAGTGGCCGGTCTGCCCGTGGGAGCCACCGCGCACCAGACCATCAAGCCCCTGGGTGAGGACGAGACCTCGGTGGACGTCACCGGTGAGGTGCAGGCCAACATCCCGCTCGTGGGCAAGAAGATCGCCGCGGCCGCCGAGCCCTACATCGGCAAGGCCCTGACCCTGCAGGCCCGCCAGGCCGAGGCGTGGATCATCAAGAACTGAGCGCCTCGCGGGTCTAGGATGGCCGGGCGGGCACCATCGGTGCCCGCCCGGCCATCCTTCGTCCTACTCGACAACCGCGGTTCACCTGTGAACCACGTGACGGGAGTTCCTTGTCTTGAGCACAGACACGCAGACGTCCTCCGGTTCCGGTGGATCCTTCACGAATTTCCTGCGCCGGGACACCACCGGCGGTCTCTTCCTTCTGATCGCCATGGTGTTGGCCCTCGTGATCGCCAATTCCCCGTGGGGGGAGGTCTACTTCGGGCTGCGTGACACCGAGGTGGGCCCGAGTGTGGCCGGGCTGCAGCACACCGTGGGGCACTGGGCCTCGGACGGGCTGCTCGCGATCTTCTTCTTCCTCACGGGGTTGGAGTTGAAGACCGAGTTCGTGGACGGGGAACTGCACAACATCCGTAAGGCGATCCTGCCGGTCGTGGCCGCGTGCGGCGGCGTGCTCGTTCCCGCGTTGATCTTCCTGGGGGTCAACCTGGCCGCCGGTTCGGAGCGCACCGCGCTGCACGGCTGGGCGATCCCCACCGCCACGGACATCGCCTTCGCGGTGTCGGTGCTCGCGGTCGTGGGTTCGTCCCTTCCCGTGGCCATGCGCACGTTCCTGTTGACCCTGGCGGTCGTGGACGACCTCATCGCGATCGCGATCATCGCGTTCGTCTACACCGAGAGCGTGAACTTCCCGTTCCTGGGTGGGGCCGCGGTGCTGCTGGCACTGTACTGGTTCCTCACCCACAAGTTCATGGGGTGGTTCATGGCCCGGCACTGGGCCGCGTGGGTCATCCTGCTGCCCATCGGTGTGGTGACGTGGTGGCTGGTCTACGAGTCCGGGATCCACGCCACGATCGCGGGCGTGCTGCTGGGCTTCATGGTCCCCGTGCTCAAGCAGAAGCCGCGCATCATCCGTCAGGAGGACCCGCGCATGGGGTTGGCGCCCGCGCTCGAACACCGCTTCCGTCCGCTGTCCAACGGCTTCGTGATCCCCGTCTTCGCGTTCTTCTCGGCGGGTGTGGCCGTGGGCGGCTGGGACGGTGTGACCTCCGCCGCCACGGACCCGGTGGCCCTGGGCATCGTGGCCGGTCTACTGCTCGGCAAGCCCATCGGCATCTTCGGTGCCGCGTGGTTCATGGACCGTTTCACGTCCGCGGAGAAGGACCGGGACTACACGTGGTTCGACATGTTCGGCATGACGATCGTCGCGGGCATCGGGTTCACGGTGTCCCTGCTCGTGGGCGAACTGAGCTTCGGAGAGGGCAGCCCCCACGGCGACCACGCCAAGGTGGGGATTCTGTTCGGCTCCATGTTGGCCGCCGTCATTGGTGGCATCATGCTGCTGACCCGCAACGCCAAGTACAAGAAAATCCGGGCCCACGGCGTGGATCCGGACGTCTACGACAACTGATATGCAGGGGAGTTCTGTCGAGAGGGCAGGGTGAGGTGCCGTCCGGAAGCTATCCGGGCGGCGCCTCTTGTTGGCCCAGCCGGTGCTGGTCGGAAAGCATGTCAGGTGGCGACGCGCGGTCAGACTGATATGCGCGGGTTGGGTACCGCAGGACGGTGTTCGGCTAGAACGGACCGCGTGTCTACAATCGAGCGTGGCACCGCAACAGGAACGTCGTGCTGCTGCTCATAGTTGTATCGCGGGTCGCTCCACGCGCTACCTCCCGGGACCACCGGCGGGTCGGCTTGTAGGGGCGGGAGACCTATCCGGTGGCGGCCCCGCCCATCTGCTCATCCATCACGGCCAAGGACCAGCACCACCCGGCCGGTGCCAGGCTGCTTCAACCAGCAGCCGCCAGGCATGGGTGTTACCGGTCTTGGTGATCGGTCTTCGTACTCTGCTGGTTCCGGAGGAGTGCTCGCAGGGCACCAGCCCGACGAAGGCCCCGATGGTGTTACCGGTGAAGCGGTGCCAGTCCCCGATCTCCACTGCCAGCCCGAAGCCGGTCAGTGTGGAGATCCCGCGCAAGCACCCCAGCCGGTGGACGACCTCGGTGAATTGGGACTCGGCGGCCATCTGGGTAATCACTTGATCCAGTCGGTCACGGCGGTCGGCAGTGGCCAGAACCGTCTCGTGCTCGGCATCAAAAGCCATCCGCGTGGCCGGGGATTCCAAGTACTGGCGGGCCAGCCACGCGTGATGGGCCCCGGTCCAAGCCTGCCCCACCTTCATGGACGATCCCATGATGTAGCAGCAGCTTCGAGACCCGGTGGCGGGCGCGCATCAGATCTGAACGGCAGCCCTCCCGGGCCCGTACCAGAAACTGGGCGGCTTCTTGTTCCACCGACGGCACCACCACGCCAGTGACCTCATCCACACGCAGCAACCAGGCCAGGTGCACCGCGTCCTTCGCATCAGTTTTCACCCGGTCCCCAAAAGACCGTTGCAGCTTCAAGGGGCCGCCACCACACACCGGATCCCTTCTGCGTTCAACACCCGAGATGACCCGAAACCGATGGGGCCGGCCGTGTAGATCACCGCCACCGGCCCGGGCAGCTGGCGGATCCAGGACCGAATGTGATCGTGATCTGAAGTCAGCCGGGCATGTCCGGTAACCCACGAATCTCTGTGAGGGAGGCCCCGGCCCGCAACCCCTCCACGACAGACGGGTCACTAGGTACCGTTTAGACGGTCTTGGACGCCGCGTGCTTCACGGCGTCCTCGACGGCCACCCAGCTGAGCATCGCGCACTTCACGCGCGCCACGAACTTGGACACCCCCGCGAAAGCAGCGGCGTCGCCCAGGATCTCTTCATCCGGAGTCACCTGGCCACGCGACCGCAGCATGTCACGGAAGTGCTCAATCAACGTGTCCAGCTCGGGCAGGCTCATTCCCGGTGCCGTTTCCGCTAACACCGACGCCGCCGCCATGGAAATCGAGCAGCCCTCACCGTTCCACTCCACGGCCTCCACCGTGGGGGTCTCCCCGCCTGTCACCGTCACCCGCACGGTGATTTCATCACCGCACGTGGGGTTGTACTGATGCGACACTCCGCTGCGCTCACCAGCCGATGAAACGTCCTGGCTCGCCTCCCCACTGCGCTTGTGCGAGTGCTCCAAAATGATGGTCTGGTACAGCTGGTCCAATTCAGCGCTCATGAGCCCTCCGCCCGGAAGTAGCCGCGAACACGCGAAAGCTCGTCGAGGAAGCGATCGACGTCGTCGGTGGTGTTGTACAAATACGTGCTTGCGCGTGTGCTGGCCGTGAGGCCCAATTCGCGGTGGAGCGGCTGGGCGCAGTGGTGACCAACGCGCACGGCAATTCCCGCGGCATCCAGGAGCTGACCCACATCGTGCGCGTGCACCCCGGCCACGTCAATGCTGACCAGGCCCACGCGCTCCATCCCGGGTTCGGGACCGAGGAGACGAACGCCGTCGATCTCGGTGACACCTCGTGCCAACCGGCGGCCGAGTTCGGCCTCCCACGCCTCGATCCGGCCCATGCCGATCGCCTGCAGGTATCGCACGGCCTCAGCCCAGGCGACGGCCTGGCTGATGCGCTGGGTACCGGCATCGAAGCGGACGGGCGAGTCCAGATAGCGAGCGTGCTCGGTGGTGACCTCGGTGATCATGGAGCCGCCGGTGAGGAACGTGGGCAGCGCATTGAGCAACTCGTGGCGACCGTAGAGCGCGCCGATGCCCGTGGGACCCAGCATCTTGTGCGCGGAGAACACGGCGAAGTCCACGCCGAGCGCGGGAAAATCTATGGGCATGTGCGGCACGGATTGGCACGCATCGAGAACCGTGAGCGCGCCGATCTTTTGGGCCTCCCCCACGATGGCCTGCACATCCGTGATCGCACCGGTCACGTTGGACACGTGAGTGAACGCGACGAGCTTGGTGCGCTCCGAGACTGTGTCGGCAACCGCCTGGGGCGTGATCAGACCGCGCGCGTCCACGGGAACCACGCGCAGGCTCGCACCCGTGCGGGCTGCCAGTTCCTGCCACGGGATCAAATTCGCGTGGTGCTCCGCCTGGGTCGTGACGATCTCATCATCGGGCCCCACTCGAAACCGCTCCGCGTTCTCGGAACCATTGGAACCTGCGGTCGCGTTGGACATCGCGTAACTGAGCAGGTTCAGCCCCTCGGTGGCGTTGGAGGTCCAGACCAGTGAATAAGGGTCCGCACCCACGAAGTGCGCGATCGTGGCCCGTGCGTCCTCGAAGAGATCCGTGGCCTCGACGGCCAGCGTGTGGGCGCCGCGGTGGACCGCTGCACGATGATGCAGGGTGAAGTCGCGTTCCGCGTCAGCGACCGCCAGGGGCACCTGGGAGGTGGCACCGGTGTCTAGGTACACCAACGGATGACCCGCCACCTGCGATTCGGTGAGAAGCGGGAAATCCTGCTTCAGCTTCAAGACCTGCTCGTTGTCCAAGGGGGTTGTGGGCATGACTCCTTCTTACGAGCTTCCGCTCCTTGACGAACGCTGCGGGCATTTCGACTGTAGTCCGGTGCGAGCACGGTGACGAATGGTGATTACGCAGTGTTGAGCCCACCGTCACTATGGGCCGGGTCCGCGGTGTCACCGGCCGGCGCGGGCCGGACGCGAGAACCCGGCCCGGTGTCAGGACAATCTGGCGTGGAAATGCTGTTGCGTGTCGGTGAGTCCCCGCTCGCTGAGCATCTCGACCGCGTCGGCGGCGTCGGAGACGAGCAGCGGCAGTTCTTTGGCCTGCGCGCCGGAAAATCGCTTGAGCACATAATCGGCGGTATCCATGCGTCCCGGGGGTCGACCCACGCCCACGCGAACCCGGATGTAATCCCTGGTTCCCAGAGCCTTGGTGATGTCCCGCAGCCCGTTGTGACCGCCCTCCCCACCACCGCGCTTGAGCTTAACGGCACCGAAGGACAGGTCAACGTCGTCGTGGACCACCACGAGATCGTCCGCACCCAGGGAGTAGTACTTGGCCAGCGCGCTCACAGGCCCCCCGGAGACGTTCATGTAGCTCAGGGGCTGGGCCAACACGAGTCGCGGCGCCCCCGGACGTATCCGGGTCTCCGCCACGGCGGCGCGCGCCTTGTGGGCGGAGAGTTTCACGCCGGCGCGCTGCGCGAGTTCGGCCACGACCATGGCACCGATGTTGTGCCGGGTCCCCGCGTAGCGGTCCCCCGGGTTGCCCAGTCCCACGACCAGCGTCCGCTGCGTCATCTCGTGTCCCTTCTTCCGGGCGGGGGCCCCGCTCGTTCGTCCCGCACCGTATCGAGTGTCGGATTGTTCGTTGCCGGGGCCGTGTCCGGACCCGGGGACGACGGCGGCGGCAGGCACACGTGGTGCTTGCCGCCGCTCATCACATCGCCTCAACCCGTTACGGACGGGCGATCACTCGGATCACTCGTCGTCCGAGGACTCCTCGGACGATTCCTGCGCGGTCTCGCCCTCGGCGTCCTCGGTCTCCGGCTCCTCACCCAGGTCCTGCTCCACGGGCTCGGACACGTTGATGACCAGCAGCTCGGGGTCGGACACGAGCGTGACACCGGAGGGCAGGGTCATGTCCGCGGCGTAGACGTGCTCGCCGGCCTCGCGGCCCTCGATGTCCACGACGACGTTCTCAGGAACCTTCAGCGCGTCGGCCTCGACGAGCAGGACGTTCTCCTCCACGTTGTGCACGGCGGTCGCGGCGACCTCGCCCTCGACGGTCACGGGGATCTCGACCTCGACACGCTCACCGCGGCGCACGGTCAGCAGGTCGATGTGCAGGATCTCGGGGCGCACGGGGTGGCGCTGGACGTCCTTGATCATCGCGAGGTGGCCCTCGCCGTCCACGTCGATCTCGAGCACGGCGTTGGAGTTACGGGACGCGAGCATCATGTCGTGGCCCGGCAGGATCACGTGCAGCGGCTCGGCACCGTGGCCGTAGATCACGGCGGGGATCTGGTCGTTGGCGCGCACGCGGCGGGAGTAGCCCTTGCCGAACTCGGTGCGCAGGGTCGCGGGAATGGTGATGACGTCCACCATGGCGGTTCTCCTTCGATCGTGGGTCTGGTTGGTTACCGTCAGACCGTCCGAGTCACGGTGGAGGTGCTCGCACCGTGCGTCCCGAACGTTGTTACGACCGACGTGGTGCGGTACCCCACTCGCCCACCGCTCGGGATGCACTCACCGGTCGCGGTAGATCGTAAGGATCCACAAGCCGTCGTCGATAACGGGGCGGGACGACCGCCCCCTCGCCTTGGCAACGGGCCCACAATAGCACGTGCCCCACCCCCGGCGCCGCCTCCGGGTTTGACCCCCAAGCGGGCGACGACACGGCCCCGTCAAGGACGTCACATGTCCACAATTCTGTACTGATTCATGAACTCTGGGGGTATTCGAGCAGGTGAGAGAGTATGTTGACTAATTAGCGGGCGTAAATCTCGGGGGAGATGAACACCGCGGTGCGGGGACTCGTTGGGAACGGTCCACGCATCGGAGCGAGCGCGTGGGGCGTCTCGCCGTCGAACGGTTTTGGGGGAAGGTTCGTCGACCGTGTTCCAGCATGCAAGCCAGAAACACAAGCACCTGTCGTGGCGCGAGAGCTACCAGACGGAACTGAGGATCTACGACGCTTTGTCCCTGGTGCTCGCGCTCGCCGCGGCCCAGGCCCTGCGGTTCGGCTGGTTGCAGGGGTTGCTGCAGGTGGACGTGCTGCCCGTGCCCTACTGGCTCGTGGGGCTGCTGCTGGCCGTGGGGTGGTGGCTGTGGCTCGAGCTGCGCGGCACCCGCGGTGTGCGGCTAATCGGTAACGGTGCGGAGGAGGCAAAGCAGCTCGTCACGGCCTCGCTCACGTTGTTCGCCGCGATCGCCATCGCCTCCTACGCCTTCAACGTGCCCACGGCGCGCGGGTACATCCTGATCGCACTGCCTCTCGGCACACTGGCCCTTTTCGCAGGACGCATGTGGGCGCGGCGTCAACTCATGCAGCGGCGCAAGAACGGGCTCAACATGTCCCGCACCATGGTGGTGGGTCGCTTCCCGGGGGCGGTGGAACTTGTTGGAGAGCTGCAGAGTCGCCCGGACGCCGGGTTCAACCCCGTGGCGGTCTATATGCCCACCTCGCACCACCAACTGCCGCAGTCCCTGCACTCCGTGCGGGTACCCGTCAACGCACTCGCGCCGGAGGAACGCCCGAGCGTCCAGGGGATCATGCAGGCGTGCCGCGAGCACGACATCGAGACGCTCGTGATGGCCGCCGCCGTACCCCTGAACACCACTGAGATCCGCCACCTGGGCTGGGCGCTCGCGGACGAGCGGATCCGACTGGTCATGAACACCGGGCTCACGGACGTGGCCGGACCCCGGATCCACACCCAGCAGCTCGTGGGTCTGCCGCTGATCCACGTGGCCACCCCGCGTTTCACCCGGTCCAAGAAGATCGTCAAGCGCATCATCGACGTCACCGGCTCTCTGGCCGCGCTGATCATCCTCTTCCCCGTGATGCTCGTGCTGGGCATCCTGGTCAAGGCGCACGACGGCGGTCCCGCGTTCTTCGCGCAGGAGCGCGTGGGGATTGACGGCACCCGGTTCCGGATGCTCAAGTTCCGTTCCATGTACACGGACGCCGAGGAACGCAAGGCCGCCCTGATGGCCGCCAATGAGTCTCAGGGGGACGTGCTCTTCAAGATGAAGGATGATCCCCGCGTGACCGCACCCGGCAAGTGGATGCGCCGGTTCAGCCTGGACGAGCTGCCGCAGTTCATCAACGTGCTCAACGGCACCATGTCCCTCGTGGGGCCCCGCCCGCCGCTGGCCAGCGAGGTGGACAAGTACGAGCAGCACGTCTACCGCCGCTTGCGTGTGCGCCCCGGGATCACTGGCCTGTGGCAGGTCTCCGGTCGTTCGGACCTCGACTGGAA
Organism: Kocuria sp. KRD140; assembly: GCF_017168375.1. Lineage (NCBI taxonomy): Bacteria > Bacillati > Actinomycetota > Actinomycetes > Micrococcales > Micrococcaceae > Kocuria > Kocuria sp. KRD140. Next base: position 583,181 of record NZ_JABFAW010000009.1, on the reverse strand, counting down.
CCAGACCGTGCGCCTGGACCTGTACTACGTGGACAACTGGTCGCCGGTGCAGGACTTGATCATCATGCTGCGGACCGTGCGCGCGGTCTTCGCATCCGAAGGCGCCTACTGAGGTCGAAATCAGAAGTATTTCTTCTCGAAATGCAATCGTGATGACCGTTGCGTGTGAGATACATCAAATTCCTGGGTGACCACTTACACTTTCTAGTGCGTCCCCCTGGCCGCTCG
>NZ_JABFAW010000009.1:537827-582853 GCF_017168375.1 Kocuria sp. KRD140 | reverse complement strand
AGGGCGTCCCCCTGGCCGCTCGCCTTCCCCCCCACGAGTGGCTCCCCCCCCACACGCAGTAAAGGCTACGCGTATGATCTCCCCCCGAAAATCAGTGCTGCCCGCTGCCGTGACCGCCGCGGTCCTGGCACTGACCACCTTCATCCCCGCCACGGCGGCCAACGATCCCGCGGAGAACCTCAATCCCGAGAAGGGGAAAGTGGTCTCCGTGGAAACCCACGAACTCGAGACGGTTGTCAAGGACCCCCAGCTGCCCACGGCCCCACCCAAGACCGGTGACAAGAATCCCGGCGCGACCATGGGCCAGAAGATGAAGTCCATGGCGACCACGACCAACCTCTCGGAGGCGTCCGAGAAGGAACTCGACAAGGTGGCCGAGAACGTCCTCGGCCCCGAGGCGGCGAAACCCTCCGCCGCGCCGTCGACCGCGGCGCCGTCGCCCAAGACCCCCGCCACGCCGTCCGCGAGCGCGAACCCGAAGGCCACCGCGAGTGCCGCCGCGCAGGCCGCGGGCACCACGGGCATCGGCCCGGCCGGTTCCATGTCCCTCGTGATCCGGGAGAACAACTGGATCCCGACCGGGATCCAGGGCATGGACGTCTCCGGGTGGCAGCCTGCCGTGAACTGGAGCGCGGAATACGCCGCCGGCGCGCGCTTCGCTTACGTCAAGGCCACCGAGGGGACCGGTTATCACTCCGAGGCCTTCGACGACCAATACACGGGCTCGTACGAGGTGGGCATGTTCCGCGGCGCGTACCACTTCGCGCTGCCCTCACAGTCCTCGGGTGCCGCCCAGGCGGACTTCTTCATCAACAACGGCGGCGGCTGGTCCTCGGACGGCAAGACCCTGCCCGGCCTGCTGGACATCGAGTACAACCCGTACGCCTCCCTGGGTGGCACGTGCTACAACATGTCCCAGCCGCAGATGACCGCGTGGATCAAGTCCTTCTCGGACCGCTACAAGCAGCGCACTGGTCGACTGCCCGCGATCTACACGACCGCGGACTGGTGGCAGACCTGCACGGGCAACACGGCGCAGTTCAACGACCACCCCCTGCACCTCGCGTCCTACGGCGTCATGGCACCCCAGTGGTACCCCAACGGCTGGTCGCGCTACGACATCTGGCAGTACACGGACAGCGGGCCCTTCTCGGGTGACTCGAACGTGTACGGCGGTTCGTGGGCGCAGCTGCAGGCCCTGGCATCGTCGTCGAACTACAAGCCGCTGGGCGGGCGCGCGACCGGCTACTCCGTAGCCGGCGGCATCGGCGCGATCTACCGCGCCACGGGCGGCGCCGCGAAGTGGGGCACCCCGGTGGGCCCCGAGGCCAACGCCGCGAACGGCGGCCGGTACCAAGAGTTCGTGCGCAACGGCGTGAAGTCCACCGCGTACTGGCACCGCACCACGGGCGGGCACATGGTGCGCAACACGAGCAGCATCGGCGGGAAGTTCATCGGCGCCGGACGGGAACGCGGTTACGGCTTCCCGATCACCGAGGAGCGCTCGCTGGCGGGCGGGGCCTACCAGGTCTTCCGTACCCCGTCCGGTAAGTCCACCAAGCTCATGTGGTCCCCGCGCACGGGTTCGCGCGCGATCAAGGAGTACGGCGCGATCGGTCAGCGCTGGGCGAAGTCCGGTATGGAGCGCGGCCTGGGCTATCCCACGACCGACGAGTACCGCGCGGGCTACGAGATCCGTCAGCAGTTCTCCAACGGATACGTGATCGGGTACAACACCGTCTACGGCGGGACCCGGATCAGCCGGTTGTGATGCCGTGGTGTCCGGGGTGATGCGCCCCGGACACCACGACTCCCGAGCACGACGAAGGCCGGGGTGGCATGTGCCGCCCCGGCCTTCGTCATACCGGAAACCGCGTCATAGCGGTCACCGGCGGTTGTCAGGAGCGGCCGTTGAACAGGCTGGTGACCGATCCGTCCTCGAAGACCTCCTGGATGGCACGGGCGATCAGCGGGGCGATCGAGAGCACCTCGAGGTTCTCGAACTGGTGCTCCGGGGGCACGGGCAGGGTGTCGGTCACGGCCACCTTGTCCGCGCCGCACGAGGACAACCGCTCCACGGCGGGACCGGAGAACACAGCGTGCGTGGCCGCGATGATCACGTTCTTCGCGCCCTGGTCCTTGAGCACCTTCACGGCGCCGGTGATCGTTCCGCCGGTGTCGATCATGTCGTCGATGAGCACGCACGTGCGGCCCTTGATGTTGCCCACGACCTCCTTGGACACCGCCTGGTTGGGCACGGTGATGTCCCGGGTCTTGTGCACGAACGCGAGCGGGGCACCGCCCAGGCGCTCGGCCCACTGCTCGGCCACGCGCACACGGCCGGTGTCCGGAGACACCACGGTCACGTTGTTCACATCCACCACGGAGCGCACGTAGTCGCTCAGCAGCGGGATGGCCATGAGGTGGTCCACGGGCCCGTCGAAGAAACCCTGAATCTGCGCGGTGTGCAGGTCCACGGACATCAGCCGGTCCGCGCCCGCGGTCTTGTAGAGGTCCGCGATCAGGCGAGCGGAGATGGGCTCGCGGCCGCGGTGCTTCTTGTCCTGGCGCGCGTACGGGTAGAACGGGCTGACCACGGTGATGGACTTGGCGGACGCCCGTTTGAGGGAGTCCAGCATGATGAGCTGCTCCATCAACCACTGGTTGATGGGAGCGGGGTGGGACTGAATCAGGAACGCGTCCGCGCCGCGCACCGACTCACCGAAGCGCACGTAGGTCTCACCGTTCGCAAAGTCGTACGCGTCCGTGGGGACCAGTTCGGTGCCCAGCTCACGGGCGATGTTGTTGGCGAGCTCGGGATGGGCCCGACCCGAGAGCAGAACCATGCGGTTCGAACCCGTGTTGGTGATGCCGGTCATGTGAACTCGCTTTCCTTGAATTCCTGTGGATCACTGCTCGCGTGCCGTGCGCCCGGACTCAGGCGTGGTCGTCGCGGTCAGAGTCTTGAGCGGCCTGGGCCGCGCGTGCCGCCGCGGTTCCGGGACGGTGCTCCTGCACCCATCCTTCCACGATGACCTGCTTGCCCTCCGTGAGCACCAGGGCCCCGGCGGGGACGTCCTTGCGCACGGTGGTCCCGGCACCCGAGTAGGCACCGTCGCCCACGGTCACGGGGGCCACGTACATGTTGTCCGAACCCATGCGGACGTCGTTGCCGATCGTGGTGTGGTGCTTGGCCACGCCGTCGTAGTTCACGAAGACCGAGGCCGCGCCGATGTTGGAGTTCTCCCCGATCGTGGCGTCCCCCACGTAGGACAGGTGCGGGACCTTGGAGCCGCGTCCGATCGTGGCCTTCTTGGTCTCCACGAACGTGCCGATCTTGCCGTCCTCGCCCAGGACCGTGCCGGGGCGCAGGTACGCGAAGGGGCCCACCGTGGCGCCCGCGCGCAGCTCGGAATCGCTGCCGTGGGTGCGTGTGACGTGCGCTCCGCGGCCCACGATCACGTCGGTCAGGGTGGTGTCGGGGCCCACGACGGCGTCCTCCGCGACCCGCGTATGCCCGTGCAGTTGGGTCCCGGGTAGCACGGTGCTGTCCGCCTCGAGCTCCACGGTGTCGTCGATCCACGTGGTCGCGGGGTCCACGATGGACACCCCGTTGCGCATGTGCATTTCCAGGGTGCGCTGGTTGAGGTAGTGCCCCAGTGCCGCGAGCTGGACGCGGTCGTTGGCGCCCTCGAGCTCCATGTAATCCGTCATCTTCAGGGCGTCCACGCGGTGGCCGGCCTCGCGCGCGAGACGCGGGACGTCCGTGAGGTACTTCTCCGCCTGGGCGTTGTCGGTGTCCACGCGGGAGAGCACATCCCGCAGCACCGCGGCGTCGAACGCGAAGATCCCGGAGTTGACCTCGCTCACGGCACGCTCGGCGTCCGTGGCGTCCTTGAACTCCTTGATCTCGGCGAACTCGCCGCGCTCGTCCCGCAGGATCCGGCCGTACTTGCCGGGCTCGGGGTGATCGGCGGTCAGCACCGTCACGGCGTTGCCGTGGGAGTCGTGGTGCGCCACGAACTCGCGCAGCGTGTCCACCATGAGCAGGGGGACGTCCCCGTAGGTCACCAGCACAGTGCCGCTCACGGGGGTCTCGGCGTCGAGGACCTCGAGGCCCGCGTCCACGGCGGAACCGGTACCGGGGACGTCCGACTGGTCCGCGGTCAGGACCTTGGGATCCACGGCCGCGATGTGCTCGGCCACGAGATCGCGCTGGTGACGGATCACGGCCACGATGCGCTGCGGCGCGAGCTCGCGGGCCACCTTCAAGGCGTGGCCCAGCATGGAACGACCCCCGATCTCATGCAGGATCTTGGGGGTCTTGGACTTCATGCGGGTGCCCTTACCCGCGGCCAGGACGATGACGGCGGCGGGGTTCTGCCCGGTGCTCGCGGTGTCAATGGTGCTCACGGAGCAGACTCCTCTGGTTGCTCGTGAGGCGGTGGGGGCCATCTACGCCTCGATGTATCGTGCGTTCCGCCACTAGGACTCGAACCTAGACTCACGGCTCCAAAGGCCGGTGTGCTGCCAATTACACCATGGCGGAGCGTTGTCACCCGCGGGCGCCAACATGTGCGTGCGCCCGGAGGACGCACGAGACGTCACTTTATCATCTGCGTTCAGCGCGTCAGCACGAGCAGAACCCGCCCCGCTGCACGGTTCTCCTCGAATCCGGGGAGCCCCCGGGACAGGGTCTCGGTGTCCTCCACGGTGATCCCACGCACGAGCACGGGGGCGCGTGCGGCGGCGCGGCGCACGTACTCCCACGCGGCGTTGTCGGCCTGTCCGGCGGCCCGGGAACGCGAGACGTCCCACGCCATGGAGGTGACGTCCGGGGCGGTGACGTCCAGCGCGCCGTTGTCGTACTCGCGGTCCAGCAGGGCCATGAGCATGCCCACTTCCTCCACGATCGTGCTGTTCTGCACCATGAGCTTGACCTGGCGGTGGGACGCTGCTTCCGCGAGCGCGGCGAGCATCGAGTACAGCCGCCGCCGCTGCCGCCCCCGGTGCGCCACCCCGCCCAGGGCGAGCACGAGCCACCCGGCGCCCACACCGCGGCACAGCTCCAGGGCGTCGTCCACGGCCGCGAGCACGCCCTCGTCGGGGATGTCGTCGTCCACGGCCACGGGCGCGCGCAACAACAGGGGTTCCGCGCCGGCCTCGCGCAGGCGTAGAGCGGTCTGGCGGCGCACGAGCGAACCCATGTGCGGCCCCACGGGGTGGTCCCCGCCGATCGTGATCTCCACCGGCCCCGGGAACTCACGGATCCGGGCCACCGCCTCGGCGAGGCCCTGGGGATCGTCCAGGACGGTTCCCGCGGGCGTCTCCCCGCGTCCTGTTGCGTCGTGCATGGCACACAGTCTCGCACGCCCGTGGGGCGGGGGGACGACGCCGCGGCCCGTCGGTGCGCGCTTGTATCCTTGCCGGGTGGCTCATCTGATCGGCGGAGAAAACTTACATCTCGAGTACCCCACCAAGACCGTGTTCGACTCGGTCACCGTGGGGATCGACGAGGGCGACCGGATCGGGATCGTGGGTCGCAACGGGGACGGCAAGTCCACTCTCATGCGACTGCTCGCGGGGCGCATCGCACCGGACTCCGGGCGGGTGACCGTGCGCAGCGGGACGACCGTGGGCATGCTCGACCAGGCCGACACGCTGGACCCGGACCAGACCGTGGGCCACGCCGTGGTGGGGGACGTACCCGACTACGTGTGGGCCGCGGATCCCAAGGTGCGGGACGTGATCTCCGGGCTCGTCTCGGACGTGGACTGGGACACCCCCGTGGGGCAGCTCTCGGGCGGGCAGCGCCGCCGGGTCGCGCTCGCGAGCCTGCTGACCGGCGACTGGGACGTGATCTTCCTGGACGAGCCCACCAACCACCTGGACGTGGACGGCATCACGTGGCTCGCGAAACACCTCAACAACCGCTGGTCCAGGAACGCCGGCGCGCTCGTGGTCGTGACCCACGACCGCTGGTTCCTGGACGCCGTGTGCACCGACACGTGGGAGGTCCACGACCGGATCGTGGAACCCTTCGAGGGCGGGTACGCGGCGTACGTACTGCAGCGCGTGGAGCGCGACCGACAGGCCGCCGTGGTGGAGCAGAAGCGGCAGAACCTCATGCGCAAGGAGCTCGCATGGCTGCGCCGCGGGGCACCCGCGCGCACGTCCAAGCCCAAGTTCCGCATCGACGCCGCCAACCAGTTGATCTCCGACGTCCCGCCGCCGCGCGATTCCGTGTCGCTGTCCCGCATGGCGGTGTCCCGGTTGGGCAAGGACGTGGTGGACATCGAGGACGTGTCGGTGGAGTTCCCCTCCCCCGCCGTTTCCGGTTCCGCGGGTTCGTCCGGTCCGTCCGGCCCTTCCGCGGACGACGACGGCGCCGCGACTGCCGCTTCGTCGGGCGCCTCGCCTGGCGCCTCCGGTGGGACACGCGTGCTGCAGGACGTCACGTGGTTGATCGCCCCCGGGGAGCGCACGGGCATCCTGGGCGTCAACGGCGCGGGCAAGTCCACGCTCCTGGGGCTCGTCACGGGTGCCGTGGAGCCCACCACGGGGCGGGTCAAGCGCGGGAAGACCGTCAAGATCGCGACCTTGACCCAGCAGCTCGCCGAGCTCGAGGACGTCGCGAACGACCGGGTCTCGGACGTCGTCGCCCGGAAGAAGACCTCCTACGTGACCGAGGGCAAGGAGATGACCCCCACCCAGCTCCTGGAGCGGCTGGGGTTCTCCTCCGCGCAGCTGAAGACCCCGGTCAAGGACCTCTCGGGTGGACAGAAGCGGCGCCTGCAGTTGCTGCTCATCCTGCTGGACGAGCCCAACGTGTTGATCCTGGACGAGCCCTCCAACGACCTGGACACGGATATGCTCGCCGCCATGGAGGATCTCCTGGACACGTGGCCCGGGACCCTGCTAGTGGTCTCCCACGACCGCTATCTCCTGGAGCGGGTAACCGATCAGCAGTACGCGGTAATCAACGGCCGGTTCCGGCACCTGCCCGGCGGGGTCGAGGAGTACCTCAACCTCTCGGCGACCGCGGCGTCCGGCACCGCAGCCGGTTCCTCCGGGGCGTCCAACCCGCTTGCGGCGTCCTCTTCCTCCTCTGGCACTGCCCCTGCCTCCGACGGCGCCGCCCCCTCCGAGCCGCGGCTGTCCGGCGCGCAGGCGCGGGCCGCGCAGAAGGAACTGGGCGCCGTCGAACGCAAGATGCAGAAACTCGGCGAGCAGATCGAGGCATTGGACGGGACCATGGCCGCCGCGGACCCCTCGGACTTCGAAGGGCTCGGCAAGCTGGCGGCGCAGAAGTCCGAACTGCAGGAGCAGCTGGACGAACTCGAGCTGCGATGGCTCGAGCTGGGCGAGGCGCTGGAGTAGACGAGCGAGCCGGAGCTCACTCGCTCCAGGGGTTCGCCTTGATGATCTCCACGAAGTTGTCGCGCTTGAATTCCGGGTCGAAGTGCTCCAGCACGTCCGCGTTCATGTTCCCGAACGTGGAGTGCGGGCGGTGCACGTTGGCGTCGTTGAACGCCTTGAGGATCTGGTTCTTGAAGTCCGGGCGGGGATGGACCTCCACCACGGCCTGCCGTTGGGCGTCCGTGAGCTCGTCGAAGTGCATGCCCAGCACGTCCGTCTCCACACCCGCACTCACGAGAGCGATCTCCGGGGCCATGAACTCGGGCACCCCGGGGGTCGTGTGCAGCGCGATCCCGAGCCACGCGTTGTGCGCCCGCTCCTGCGACGCACCGCGTTCCAGGAGGAACTCGCGGACCTCGTTCGCGCCGTCCACCTCGAAACGCAGCATGGAGTCGGAGTAGGTATCCGTGAGGCCGCGATCGTGGAACATGGCCGCCGCATACAGCAGCTCGTGGTCCACGCTCAGGTCCTGGGCCTGCCCCACGAGCGCGCCGAAGAAGAACACGCGGCGGGAGTGGTGGTAGAGCAGGTCGTCCTCGTTGTCCCGGATGTACTCGGTGATCTCCCGGGCGAGTTTGCTGTCAGGGACGGAGATGCCGGAAATGGTGTCGGTCATGAGCTGACTCCTGTTCTGGGCGGGCCGTGCATGGGCGGGCAGGGGCCGCTGCAGCTGAGGAGCCGCGCTGCCCCACCTTTCCATTGTGGGCTCGCTGCACACCCGTCCGCCAGGTCCACAGTGACAGGAACCCCTCGGATTCGGACATACTGAACACATGACAGCCCGCCATCACGTCGTCGTTCTGCTGTTCCCCGGGGTCACCCTGCTGGACGTCTCCGGACCCGCTGAGGTTTTCGCCGCGGCCAACTCCGCGGGTGCCGACTACGCGGTGCGCTTCGTCTCGCCGTCCGGCGGAGACGTCGAGACGTCGGTGGGCGCGCGGATCGCGACCGAATCACTCGCGGATCTGGAGGGCGCACCCCGGATCGGCACGCTGCTGGTGGCCGGTGGAGAATCCCTCGCCACGCGCCCGGTGCCGGACGGCGTCGTCACGGCAGTGCGCGCCGTCGCCGACCATAGCGACCGCGTGGCGAGCGTGTGCACCGGGGCGTTCGCGCTGGCCGAGGCGGGCCTGCTCGACGGACGCCGGGCCACGACCCACTGGCGTCACGCCGCCGAGCTGGCCCGCCGCTACCCGGTAGTGACCGTACACCCCGACGAGCTGTACGTGCGGGACGGAGCCGTGTTCACGAGCGCGGGCATCTCGTCCGGGATCGACCTCGCCCTGTCACTCGTGGCCGTGGACCACGGGCGGAACTTGGCCCACGGCGTGGCCCGGGAACTCGTGGTCTACATGCAGCGCGCGGGAGGGCAGTCCCAGTTCTCGGCCGCGCTGGACTGGCCCGCGCCGTCGTCCGCTCCCCTGCGCGAGCTGTGCGCCGATATCGTGAGCGACCCCGCGGCCGCACCCCCGGTGGCGGAGCTGGCCCGGCGCGCGCACATGAGCGTGCGCCATCTGAGCCGGCTGTTCACCGCGGAGCTGGGCGTATCGCCGGGGAAATTCGTGGAACAGGTCAGGGTCGAAACCGCCAAGTCTCTGCTGGACCGCGGGCACGGCGTCATGGACACCGCGCGACTGTCCGGCTTCGGCACGGACGAAACCCTGCGCCGCGCGTTCGTGCGGCACTTCGGCGTCACGCCCAGCTACTACCGCGGCCGCTTCCCGACCGATCCAGTCCGGGAGCCTTACAGGTCCACGACCTCGAACTCGAGCAGCGACGCACCCGTGGCCACCGGTTTGCGCTGACCCCCGGCGTGGGCGGCCTTGGCATTACCGTCCCGCCACGCCTCGAAGTCCTCCTGGGTGGCCCACGTGGTCACCACGAAGTAGCGGTTCTCCCCCGCGACCGGGCGCAACAGCTGGAACCCCTCGAAACCGGGCTCACCGTCCACCGCGTGCTTGCGCGCCGCGAACCGGGCCTCGAGCTCGGCGCCGGCACCCTCGGGGACCTCGATGGCATTGATCTTCACCACGGACATGACTGCCTCCTGTCGTTCGTCATCACTTCTCTCCCAGGCTAACGACGCCGCCTGACCGGTCACTGCGACGAGGCACCGGACCAGGCGGCGTCACCCGGCGACGTCGGACACGAGTTCGAACTCGGCGCGGCCCTCCGCGACGTCGGCCCGCACGAGACGCACCCGGAGCTCTTTGCCGAGCGGCAAATCGGGGGCCTTGAGGGTGACCTCAACGGCGGGTTCGCGGATGATGATGGTGCCGCGAGCGCCGTCGTCCTTGACCTCCACCACGGTGGCCGTGAACTCCTCGCCCACGTGCGCGGACAGCGCCAGCGTCTCGACCATGTTCACGATCCCACGCTCGTACGCCGAGGCCTTGCGCGCGGACGCCTCCATCTCGGCCGGCAGCTGCGGCAGCGCCTCGAGCACCCAATCGGGAACGGGGTTCCCGGCGCTGATCGCGAGGCACACCTCGCTCCCGTAGCGGTCCACGAGTCGGCGCAGCGGCGCGGTCACATGCGCGTACGACGTCGCGATGGCCGAGTGTTCGCGATGCTCCGGGGCCGCGCCGTGGAACGCCTCGTAACCGGCCCCCCGAAACAACAGGGTGCACGCGTGCAGCATGGCCGCGTGGGTCCCGAGCTGCGGATCGAGTGCGCGCACGAATTCCGGGTAGCTGACGTCCTCGGGCCACGAGATGCGCAGGGCGGCCGCCGTGGCCCGCAGTTTGCGGATCGCGGAGTCGGCCGCCCGGGGCAAGATGCGCAACAGGCCCGTGCCGGCGTCGAGCATCAACTGCGCGGCGGCGATGCCCGTGAGCAGCGAGATCTGGGCGTTCCACCCCTCCACGGGCAGCGCACTGCGGTGGACCACGCGCCACTGCTCCTGATCGATCACCACTTCCTGCTCGGGGATGCGCAGGCTCACCCCGCCGCGTTCCCGTTCGATCCGTTCCCGTAATTGCCCCACGGTGCGCAACAGTGTGAGGGACGGGTCCGCGGTCCCCGCGTCCAGCCGATCCTGTACTTCTCGATAGGTCAGCTGGGCGCGGCTACGCACGAGGGCCCGCCGCACCGATGTGCTGCGGAGTGCGCCCTGTTCGTCCAGCCCCAGTTCCCACAGCACGGCAGGGCGCACGGTGTGCGGCAGCAGACTCGCGGCGTCCTCCGAGAGTTCGGGAGGGTGCAACGGCGTGCGCTGGTGCGGGGCGTAGAGGGTCTGGCCGCGGCGGTGGGCCTCGACATCGATCGGATCGCCCGGGTGCACGAACGCGGCGACGTCGGCGATCGCGTACCACACGGTGAAACCCGTATCCGCGGTGCCGATGAGCACCGCTTGGTCCAGGTCCCGGGAGCCCTCCGGGTCGATCGTGACGAGCTCGAGGTCCGTGCGGTCCAGAGACGGTAGGCGCGGTGCGGCGGCAGCGGCCACGGCGGCGTCGTGCACGGCCGGTGGGAAGTCGTCGGGGATGTTGAGCTCGTGACGCAGGGCCTCGAGTGCGCGCACGAGTGGCTCGGGAACGGGATGGACCTGCTGCGGACGGATGGCCAAGATTGACTCCTCACCCGGGGGCTCGGGGAGTGCACCGCCCGGGCCGGCCCAGACCTCGAAACCGTGGTGACGCGCCTACGTTGACCCGATTCTGCCCCGGGACACCCCGGCGGGCGGGTTCATTCGCGCGATTCGACCCGCGCGCCGGGCACGGGGCCGGCCACGGCGAGGGCGTGGCGGTGTTCCCGCACGAAGTCGAGCACGAGGCGGCGCGCGGCATCCCGCGAGCGCACCAGGAAACACACCGTGGGGCCCGACCCGGAGACCCATCCGGCGAGCGCACCCAGTTCCACGCCGTGGTTGAGCAGCCCCTCGAGTTCGGGTAGCAACTGGATCGCGGGGCCCTGGAGGTCATTGCGGATCCGGGCGGCGAGGGCATCGGGGTCCGCGTCGGCCAAGGCCGTGAGCACCGCGGTGGGGACGGGGTCGGGTGCGATGCCGGTGCGCGGGGCACTCCTCGCCGATGCGTTCGTCACCGTGTGATTGGCATCCCACTGGCGGTACACGGCCGGTGTGGACAGGCCCTGGTCCTGGGGGACGAAAACGAAATGCAATTGCTCCTCCGCGGCCACCGACTCCAACTCGGTTCCCGTGCCGCGGCCGATCGCGGCACCTCCCAGGAGCATGAACGGCACGTCGGCGCCCAGGCCGGCGCCCAATCGGAGGAGTTCGTCCGTATCCATTGGGGCGACGCCCGCGTGGCGGGCCACGAGGTCGTTGACCGCCACGAGCGCGGCGGCGGCGTCCGCGGATCCCCCGCCCATGCCGCCGGCGACCGGCACGGCCTTGCGGACATGCAGCTCGAGTCCGGGCACGGGGACGTCCAGCGCCTCGCACACCGCGAGCGCGGCCTTCACGGCCAGGTTCGTCCCGTCCAGGGGGACATCGGAGAGGCGGGCGGTTCCCTCGCTCACCATGCGGGCGTACTCGCTACCGCGCTCGGCCTCCACGGTGATGCGGATCCCCACCCCACGACGGGCGAGCGCGGGATTCACGGAGGCCGTCACGGTTTCCCGCAGGTCCACGGCCACGAAGAGGGTCTCCAGGGGGTGGTAACCGTCCGGGGTGGGGCTGCCCACGTGCAGCACGAGGTTCGTCTTGGCCGGGGCGCTCGCGCGGACCCGGGTCGGTGTGGGGCTCATGGGTGCTCCCCCGGGTCGGTGGCAGGTACGTCGTTCACTCCGGACCGGTCTCGGGGCGCGGTCTCAACGGCTTCCGCGGGGTGCTCGTCCGGCGCCGTCCCAGTGGCAGACGCGGTTCGTGGAGTCGTGAGGTTCCCCGGAACTTCTCCGGGTCGGCTATCGGCTCCGGCCACTTCCTCCGTCCCCTCTGAACTTACGGTCCCGGCGGCCGCCGCGATCCGGGCGAAGTCGGCGACGTCGAGCCGCTCACCGCGCGCGGCGGGGTCCACACCGGCGGCGCGCAGGATCTCCTCGGCGCGGGCACCGGACCCCGCCCAGCCGCTCAGCGCCGCCCGTAAGGTCTTGCGACGCTGGGCGAATGCGGCGTCTACCACCGCGAACGTGTCCCGGCGCAGCGACTCGGCGACCGGGGGCTCGCGGCGCTCGAAGCGCACGAGCCCGGACGCGATCTTCGGGGCGGGCCAGAACACGTTCTTGCCGATCACCCCGGCCTTGCTCACGTGCGCGTGCCAGGTGGCCTTCACGGACGGCACGCCGTACACGCGCGACCCGGGCCCGGCCGCCAATCGGTCAGCGACCTCGTCCTGGACCATCACGAGTCCGTGGCGCACGGTCGGGAAGGTCTCCAGGATGTGCAGCAGCACCGGCACGGCCACGTTGTAGGGCAGGTTCGCGACGAGCGCGGTCGGCTCGCCGGGCAGCTCACGCACGCGGGCGGCGTCGGCCTCCACCACGGACAACCGGTCCGCAGCGCTCGGGAAGAACCGTTCCACGGTCTGGGGCAGCTGCCGCGCGAGGGGCGGGTCGATCTCCACGGCCGTGACCGACGACGACGCCGCCAACAGCCCCAGCGTCAACGACCCCAGGCCGGGCCCCACCTCCAGGACGTGTTCGTCCTGCCCCAGGTGGGCGGCGGCCACGATCCGGCGGATGGTGTTGGGATCGATCACAAAGTTTTGACCGAGCGTCTTGGTGGGGCGGATCCCCGCTTGCTCGGCGAGTTCTCGAATCTCGGCGGGGCCTAGGAGAGGGCCGTCGGTACTGGGCTCGGTCACCGGTCAATCCTACGTGGCGTGCCTGCGCGATCCGCACCCGCACCTGTGCCCGCGGGGTGGGAGCCCCTCAGAACTGCCCGCACACCCGCTCCGAATTCAGAACTGCCCGTACACCCGCTCCGAGTTCTCCCAGATCCGCCGGCACAGCTCCTCGAGATCCGCGTCCAGGATCTCCGCCATCCCCCGCACCGTGTAGTTGACCATGTACGGCGCATTGGGCCGGCCCCTGAACGGGTGCGGCGTGAGGAACGGCGCATCCGTCTCGCACAGCACGAGCCCCGGATCCGCTTCCCGCAGCGCTGCCTTGAGCGGTGCCGCGTTCTTGAACGTCACGGTTCCCGCGAACGACATGTACCACCCGTTCTCGTTGCACAACCGCGCGAGCTCCGCGTCCCCCGAGAAGCAGTGGAACACCGTACGTTCGGGAGCCCCGGCATCACGGAGGATGCGCACCACGTCCTCGTGTGCCTCACGGTCGTGGATCTGCATGGCCACCCCGTGCCGCTTGGCTATCTCGATGTGCGCCCGGAACGACTCCTCCTGCACCGCTAACCCCGACTCCGGGGTGTGCACACGATCCATTCCCGTCTCCCCGACGCAGCGCACCCTACGCTGCCCCGCCAATTCATCGATCACCGCGAGCGCTTCGTCCAGCGAGCGCCCGCCCGTTGAACCCGCGTCGCGTGCCCTCGTGAAACGCCCAGCCGCGGAAACTTCCCCTGGTCCATCGGACTCGAAGCGCCCCGCTCCGGACCCCTTCGCCGAGCCGTCACCCGCCGGAGCCGGTGCATCCAGGTCTCCGGAGACACCCGACCCGGCCAAGGTAGGGGCCTCGTTCGGGTGCAGCGCCACCGCTGCCAGCACCCTCGGAACCGTCTGCGCCGCTGCCACCGCGAATCGCGACGACTCCACGTCGCACCCTGCCTGGACCACCCCGCACACGGAGGCGTCCCTGGCCGTGGCCATCGCATCCACCACGGACACCCGTACCAACCCGTCCTGCATGTCCAGGTGGGTGTGGTTGTCCACCACGGGGTGCGGCAACGGCTCCGGCAGCGCAGGGAACGTGAGATTGCGACGTCGTCCTTGCGCATCCGTGTGCGCACGACGCTCCGTGCCCTCACCGTTGGGCACGTCGTCACCGGAATCGGCGACCGCGTACCGCTCCACGGTGTACGCCTCGGGCGTCTGTCCCGCCACGGGCTCGGGTCGGGCTGCGTGGTCCCACACGGATTCGGATACGGGTGTCTCAATCACCCCTCCACGATAGATGACGCGCTCCCGCCCGGCCCCGGGCAACCGCATCCGTGCGCCGCTCGGTGAGGAAGGGGCCCCGACCCCGTTCGCAATGCACCCGCACCTAGCAAATACCTGCGAACATGGGGACAAACACCCCCGGATCCCCCTGCCCGTGAGACGAGGAAATAATGGAGCAGTTCGCCGCCCGCACCAAGGCCATCCTTGACCGCATGAACTCGGTCATCGACGGCAAACCCGCCGAGACCCGCACGGCCCTGCTGACCCTGCTGGCCGGCGGCCACCTGTTGGTCGAGGACGTCCCGGGCGTGGGCAAGACCATGCTGGCCCGTACCCTGGCCGGCGCGGTGGGTGGGACGATCAACCGGATCCAGTTCACCCCGGACCTGCTCCCCACGGACATCACGGGTGTGTCGGTGTACGACCAGACCCGCAACCAGTTCGAGTTCAAACCCGGCCCGGTGTTCGCGAACGTGGTGATCGGGGACGAGATCAACCGCGCTTCGGCCAAGACCCAGTCCGCGCTGCTGGAGGCCATGGCGGAGGGCCAGGTCACGGCGGACGGCACCACGTACCGGCTGGCCGAACCGTTCATGGTCGTGGCCACCCAGAACCCGGTGGAGATGGACGGCACGTTCCCCCTCCCGGAGGCCCAGCGAGACCGGTTCATGGCGCGGATCTCCATGGGCTACCCGGACGCGGACGCCGAGGTCGCCATGCTGCGCGATCACGGCGCAGGCTCCCCGTTGACGGGTCTCGGGCCGGTCGTGGACATCGAGGAGGCCCGCGACCTCGTACGCCACGTGGCCTCGCTGCACGTGTCCACCCCGGTGCGCCGCTACGTGGTGGCACTGTGCCAGGCCACCCGCACGCACCCGCACCTGCGCCTGGGGGCGAGCCCCCGCGCGGCCCTGCAGTTGCAGGCGGCCGCCCGCGCGCAGGCCGCCCTGGCCGGACGCGACCACGTGCTGCCGGACGACGTCAAGGACGTCGCGGTGGCCGTACTCTCCCACCGCCTGCTCCTCGAGCGTCGCTCGGGTGCGGACAGCGCCCAGGACATCGTGCGCACGATCCTCTCCGACGTCCGCGTCCCCACCGAAGACGCCCCCCAGACCCGATGAAGGCCGCCGCTCCCGAGGCGCGGGTAGATTCACGCGCCAAGTTCACGGTGCGCGGGTGGTGTTTCCTGGCGGCAGCCGTGCTGTGCCTGGCCGCCGCCACGTGGCTCGGCCGCAAGGACGTCCTGGCGCTGTCCCTGTTCCTGGGCATGGTGCCGCTGCTGTCCTCCCTGGCCATGTGGCTCGTCAAACCTCGCGTCCTGCTCAAACGTTCGGTGGACCCGCCGCTCGTCACGCTCGGCGACGCCGCCCAGGTGGCCCTGCGCGTACGACGTCGCTCCGCCTTCTCCGCGCGCAACCGTACCTCGGGTGCCGCTCGAGCAGGCTCCACCCACGACCCGGTGGACCCCGCGGTCCACGATATGGGCACGGCAGGAGGCGGCCTGACGGGTGGCATGGGCGATGGCCCGGCGGATGCCGCGAACCCCGGCCGCGGGGCAGGCCCGGACACCACCGACGCGGACCGCAGGGGCACCCTCCGCTCGGGCCGCACGAGCGCCGTCGCCGCCGTGGACGTGCACGAGACCGTGGACCCCCTGCTGGGCCGGGACCAGGACGTCTCGGTACCGGTGTCCGGGGCGCCGGTCACGTACACGGTGCGCCCGCGGCGTCGGGGGATCCACGAACTGGGTCCGGCTACGGTGCGCGTGGGCGACCCGTTCGGCGTGGTGACCGAACTGCTGGACGTGGCCGAGCGGACGTCGCTGTACGTGGCCCCGGAACCCGAGGACCTCACCGAGCACGGGGTCACCATGGCGCGTGAATCCGGCAACGACCCGTCCCGGCGCGCCCAACCGCAACCGGGACCCGACAACGTGATGACCCGCGAGTACCGCCACGGTGACCCCATGCGCCGGGTGCACTGGGCGGCGTCCGCCAAGCACGGCCAGCTCATGGTGCGCCAGGAGGACCCGCGCAGCACGCGCAGCGCCGTCGTGGTCCTGGACTCCGCGGCCGAACACTGGCCGGGCGCTCGTGTGTGGGCCGGTGTGCTCGAATCCACCGAGGAGTTCGAGTGGGCGGTGCGCGCGGCGGCGTCCGTGATCGAGCACCTCACGCGCCGCGAGACCGTGGTGCACGCGCTCGACGACCAGGGCCGCGCAATGCCCCGCGGCGAGGCACCGGTGGCCGACCTGCGGGACACGGACGTCACCGACGACACCGCCACGGAAGTCGTCCACGGCCTCTCCCGAGCGGCCCTCGTGAGCCGGCCCGAATCCGAGGCGTCGACCGATCCCCTGACCGAGCGCCTCGAACGGGAGGGGCTCTCCCACCCGTTGTTGCTGCTCACGGGCCGACTCTCCCCAGCGGCCGCGCGGCGCTACGTCACGGCAGCGGCGGCGAGCACGGTGTGTTCGGTCATCATGGTGATCGACGCCCCCGCGCACCGCCCCGACAGCGCCGCGGTGTTCGAGTCCGCGGGGTGGTCCGTGGTGTTGGTGACGCGCTGGACGGACGTGGACGCCGCATGGCTCGCGACCACCCGCGGGGCCACCCTGCTGACTCCGCCGCCGCCCGACCCCGGTACCCGACAGCTGCGCATGGACGAGATGATGGGCCACGCCCGAGGGAGGGCCACCGCATGAGCGCCCCCGATCCCACGCCCCACGCGGACCACGACGCCACCTCCGCGGGGGCCCCCGCCGCGGCTGCGACCGCCACCGCGGCACCCACGGCTCAGGGCCGCTCGGTGACCCCCGACGCCACCGGCCTCCGGGCTGCTCAGGACGGCCGGAGCTCCGCCGGCCACTCCCGCACTCCGCACGATCAGCACATCCAGGGAGCGCGTCCGCCCCGGCCCCGCGTGATCGAACTCAGTCTGCTTCTGCTCGCCGCGATCGCCCTGGGCTGCGTGGGCATGGCCGGTGCGTTGAACGGCCTGTGGTGGCTGCCCTCCGTGGCGGCCACCGTGCTCACGGTGCTCGTGGTCACGGGCGCGGCCCGCTGGTTGCGCGTGCCCTCACCGCTCGTCACGGTCCTGGGCCTGGCCGCCCTGTTGCTCGCGTTGACCGTGGTGCACCTGCCTTCCCACGCCCTGCTGGGCTTCATCCCCACCGGGGAGACCTTCACCGCGGCCGGTGAGCTGTGGCGTTCCTCCGGCGACTTCATCTCCCGCGACGCCGCCCCCTACGGCCCGAACCCCGGGCTGGCCTTCGTGCTGTGCACCCTGGTGGGGCTGGTGACCGTCTTCATGGAAACCGTCCTCGTGGGTCTGCGCATGGCCGGACTCGCATGCCTGGGGATCCTGGCGCTGCTCGTGCTCCCCGCGCTGACCCTGCCGGGCAGCGTCACTGCCCTCGGTCTGGCCGCGGCCGCGCTCGCCGCCCTGGCGCTGCTGGCCGGTTCACGGTTCTGGGGTGCCACGCGCGCCCAGCGCATCGCCCCGACCCCGGGAGGACTCCCCCGCGCCCTGCTCGTCATCGCCGGTGTACTCGCGGTGGTGCTGTTCGTCCCCGCGGTCATGCCCGGATTCTTCAACGGGGCCTTCCCACAGGGCAGCTCGTTCACCGCGGAGCGCGCCTCCGGGGTGGGCCCGCTGCGCGCGGTGGGTCAGGACCTGCGCTCGGTCGAGCACACCCGGCGGTTCTCGTACACGACCTCGGACGACCAGCCCCAGTACATGCGGTTGCTCACCCTTTCCGATTTCGACCAGGACGAGTGGTTCCCGGACGTCGAGAACCTGGACGGCGATCTGTCGGGTCTGGCCGACGCCGCGCGCAACCCGGTCCCCCGCGGCACCGAGGTCTCGGCCAAGGTCATGTTCGACGACTTCTCCGAGCACTGGCTGCCCGCACCCTACGCCCCGGTGGCCGTGAGTGGACTCGGTGACGAGGGGTGGGCGTGGAATCCCCGCGACCTGTCCATCTTCAGCGAGTCCACGGGAATGTCCGGGGCCGAGTACACGGTCACGTCCGTGCTGTCACGAGCCACCCCGGAGGCACTGCGGGCGGCACCGTCGGCGGCGTCGGACCCGCAGCTCGGCGACTACCTGCGGCTGCCCGCGAACCGCCCGCAATCGGTCGCGGACGCCGCGCGCACGTTCACCGAGGGTGCGGACACGGACTACGACCGTGCCCTCGCGATCCAGAACCACCTGCGCGACGACTTCCGCTACGACGTGACCGCGCCGCTCGCCCAGGGCTACGACGCCGGCGGGATGGGATCACTCGACGAGTTCATGCGCACCCGCACGGGGTACTCGGGGCATTTCGCCCCGGCCATGGCCCTCATGGCCCGGGAAGTGGGTATCCCCGCGCGGGTCGCCGTGGGTTACCTGCCCACCGCCCCGGTCGAGGACCCGGACGGCGGCCGTTCCTTCCCCGTGAGCACGGGCGATTCCCACGCGTGGCCCGAGCTGTACTTCGAGGGCGTGGGCTGGGTCCGTTTCGAGCCCACCCCCGGGGTGCCCAGCACCCCCGATTACGCGCCGGATTCGGCCCAGGACCAGGGTGGGGAGGGTTCGCAGACCCCGGAGGAGACCGCGGCGCCGAGCAACGAGCCCGAACAACAGCCCAGCGAGGAACCCTCCGACCAGCCGTCCGATCAGCCGAGTGAACAACCCAGCGAGCAACCGGGGGACGACCCCTCGCAGGAGCCATCACCCCAGGACGAGGCGGCGCCGACCACCGCTGCGGTGCCGTGGTGGCTCGTGACCGGGGTGCTCGGTCTGCTCGCGCTGCTGGCCCTCGCGGCGACGCCGCGGGTGGTGCGCGGGCGGCGTCGTCGGGCGCGACTCGCGGCACTGCAGGACGCGTCCCTGACCCCGCAGCGCCGGGCCAACGCCGCGTGGGACGAGTTCCGCGCGCTCGCCGAGGACCACGGCGTCACCTCCCCCGCGTCCGACACGCCTCGCGTGCGGGCGCGCCGGCTCGCGGCGGGGCTACCGGGGGCGCAGACCGCCGTGGATCACCTCGTCGCGGACCTGGAATCCGCGAGCTACGGCGCCCCGGACTCCCGCTGGACCCCGCGGACCACGCCGGAGGACCTCACGCTGGTCCGGGACGAGTTCCGGAAGCGGGCCTCGCGCGGCGGGCGGCTGCGCGCCGACTGGTGGCCGGCGTCGCTGTGGAGCGGCCCGCGCGGGTGACCACGACGCCGCGCGGGCGGGTCCGTCCCGCCCGCGCGGCGGCCGAGGCCGCCCCGTCATCACTGCACGGAGACCGGCAAGTCCGACCCGAGGGGCACTCGTCGGCGAGACGGTCGTCCTACATATCTGCGCGCCGTTACCGCGGGTCGGGTCAGTTCTGACCGCGCGCGGTGATCACGGCGTCGTAGAGCTTGCGTGTGCTCACCCCGTGCTCGGTGGCCACTTCGCGCGCGGCGGCCTTGAGCTTGACGTCGCTCGTGGCCACGAGGTGCTCGACCTCCTGAACGAGGTCCTCGGGCTCGGGAGCCACGGCCGGTGGGGCACCATGCACGACCACCACGATCTCCCCGCGCACCTGGTTGTTCGCGGCCCACTCGACCAGACCCGCGAGGTCATCGCGCAGCACCTCTTCATGCAGCTTGGTCAGCTCGCGGCACACGGCCGCGCGCCGGTCCGCGCCCAGGGCGTCCCGCAGCGCGGTGAGCATCTCCGCGAGACGGTGCGGGGACTCGTAGAAGACCATGGTGCGGGGTTCGTCCCGCAGGGTCGCGAGGTGGGCCGCACGCTCGCCCGTCTTACGCGGCAGGAAGCCCTCGAACGTGAACCGGTCGGTGGGCAGCCCGGAGACCGCGAGCGCCGCGAGGACCGCCGAGGGCCCGGGGAGCACACTCACGGGCAGGTCCGCCTCGGCCGCGGCGCGCACGAGCGGGAACCCGGGGTCGGAGACCGTGGGCATGCCCGCGTCGGAGAGCACGGCCACGGTACGACCGCGGCGCACCTCGTCCAGCAGTTCGCCGGTGCGCGCGTTCTCATTGTGTTCGTGGTGGGTGACCACCCGCCCGGTCACGGTCACGCCGAGCCCGGAGGCCAGGCGGTGCAGGGTGCGGGTGTCCTCCACGGCCAGCACGTCCGCGGTGTGCAGGACGTCCTTGAGCCGCTGGGACGCGTCCGAGAGGTTGCCGATGGGGGTGCCCACGACCACCACGGCACCGGGGCGGTGGTCCTCGGTGCCGGGGGTGGTCGTCGATGTCTGTGAACTCACCCGTCCACTCTACGAAGGTCCGCCGGTCGAACGCTGTGACGCCACCGTGGCCGGGCTGAATCTCCAGGGGTGCACCCTACGATGGGATCCGTGCCCTCGACTGTCTTCTCCCCCGCCTCGACCGCACCCGTGGCCCCCTCCGTGCGCGACCGCCTGCTCCCCGCGGTCACCCGGTTGCCCCGGTACTGGTGGGTCCCCCTGGCGCTCGTGACCCTGCTGGGCGGGGTGCTGCGCTTCGCGCACCTGTCGTGGCCGCACGCCGTGGTCTTCGACGAGACGTACTACCTCAAGGACGCCTACTCGCTGCTGCTCCACGGCACGGAGCAGCAATGGCCCGAGGGCGCGGACGAGGGGTTCGTCTCCGGGAACATCCCAGACACACAGGGTCACCCCTCTTTCGTGGTGCACCCGCCCCTGGGCAAGTGGCTCATCGCGATCGGGCTGTGGTTGTTCGGCGCGGACGACCCATTCGGGTGGCGCTTCTCCGCGGCCCTGTTCGGCACGGCGTCCATCGCCGTGATCTGGTGCGCGGGATGGTTGTTGTTCCGCTCGGTCACCCTGGCCACGATCGCCGGTGTGCTGACCTCCCTGGACGGGCTGCACCTCGTGGAGTCCCGCCTGGCCCTGCTGGACGTCTTCCTCATGTTCTTCCTGTTGCTCGCCTTCGTCTTCGTCCTGTTGGACCGCGACGACGGTCGACGCCGCCTGCTCGCCCGCGGCCCCGGCGGCGTCCTGGGCCCGTGGTTGGGCGTGCGGTGGTGGCGGATCGCCGCGGGCGTGGCGTGCGGTGCGGCCGCGGCCGTGAAGTGGAACGCGCTGTTCAGCATCGCCGCGCTCGGGATCCTGGCGGTGCTGTGGGACATGAACGCGCGGCGGATCGCCGGGGTCAAGAACTGGTTCGCCGGTGCGGTGCTCAAGGACGGCCCGTGGGGATTCCTGAGCATGATCGGCGTGGGCGCGGTGGTGTACGTGATCACGTGGACCGGGTGGCTCACCACGAGCACGGGCTACAACCGCAACTGGGCCGAGCTGAACCCGGGCGACGGCCCGCAGTGGCTCCCGACCGCCCTACGTTCCCTGTGGGAGTACCACGTGGCGGCCTATTCGTTCCACGCGGGGCTGTCCTCGCACCACACGTACATGGCCGGCCCGGCCACGTGGCCGGTCATGGCCCGCCCCACGTCCTACTTCTACGAATCCCCCGGACGAGGCGTGGACGGCTGCACGGTGGAGTCGTGCAGCCAGGCCATCCTCAACCTGGGCAACCCCGCCGTGTGGTGGGTGGGGATCCTGGCGGTGCTGCTGGGACTGTGGTTGTGGGCGGTGCTCCGTGACTGGCGCTTCGGTGCCCTCGTGGGCGTGTACGCGGCCGGTTACCTCCCGTGGTTCCTCTACCCGGAACGCACGATGTTCTTCTTCTACGCGCTGTCCTACTTCCCCGCCATGGTCCTGCTGATCACGGGGGCGATCGGGGTGCTCACAGGCAAGCTCGCGGTCCCCCGCCTGGGTGCCACCGCGGGCACGCCGTCCGCCGCGGTGCACGAGCAGGTGATCTCACCGGTGTGGGCGCGGCGCTGGCGCAGGGTGAGCGTGGTGTTCCTGCTGCTCGTGGTGGTGCTCGCGGTGTTCTTCTGGCCCGTGTGGACCGCCCAGACCATTCCCTACGAGCACTGGCGCTGGCGGATGTGGTTCACCTCGTGGATCTGAAAGAGCGTGCCGCCCGCATCCGGCGGGTCGTGGCGAGCATGACCGCGAACGCCCCGATGAGCGCCACGAGCGCCACGGCGATCGCGGCGTCGATCCAGAACTGGGTGGGATAGAGCCGGATCAGGGTGTCCGAGATGCTGAAGGTCCACGTCCCGGAGCTGAAGAACAAGGAGTGGAACGCCGCGAAGAAGCTCTGCCACCCCACCACCGCGAACACGGCCGTGAGCAGCAACAGGACCACGGTGAGCCACGAGCCCGCGAACCACGCGGAAGAGGCGGTCCCCGGGGTCGCCCGGTGCAGGTACCAGGCCGCCAGGACGCTCAGCACGAGCAGGACGAACGCGATCAGCAGCCCCCAGGACATCACGTGCTGGACGTCCCGCATGTGAGAGACCTCCGCCGGGGTGAACGCCATGCCGCCCTCACTGCTCACCAGACCGCCCAAGTACTCGGGCGGGGCCAGGTTCATGATGTAGTCCATCCCGTAGGAACCGAACGTCATCCGTTCCTGCGTGCTCATCCCCCAGTGGTCAGCGGGGAAGCCGGGGCGGTGGTACTCGAGCCACAGGAAGACCGGGGTGGCCACGAGTCGTACCCCCAGCGCCACGAGCAGGACGGGCAGAGTGAGTGCCAGGAATCCCTGGAGGATGCGCTGCACCGCGGTGGGGCGGGGCCAGGGGCCGCGTGGGATGGAGGAGCTCACCGGGCTGTATCACCAGTTTCCGTGCCAGTCCTCGTCCGAGTAGTGCTCGAACGGGATGTTCCAGTCCCCGTAGCCATCGTCGGGATCGGCCTGGGGGTAGTCAGTGTTGACCACCTCCACCATGTCACCCGGGCGGAAGGTCTCAAAAATGTAGGCCGCACCCTCCGGCGGCATCCCCACGCACCCGTGGGACACGTTGGCCACGCCCAGCACGGGCATCGCGGACGGCAGCGCCTGGTGGATGAACTCGCCGCTCCACGTCAGCCGGGACACGTTGGACGCGTCGAACGGCGGGTAGTAGTGGGGGTCGCCGGGCTTGAGGTTCAGCGACGACGCCTTGAACTCGTAGGAGGCCGCTTGCTCGATGATGACCTTCTTGCCCGTGGTGGACGGCCAGTCCGGGTTGCCCAGGGTCACGGGCCAGCGACCGGTCTCCTTGCCGTTCACGTAGGCCACGAGGGTCTTGGTGTTGTTGTCCACGAACACCCGCTGCTCGGCACCGGTGCTGAACGACACAGTCTCGTTGCCGTTGCCGATCATCCCGTTGCCCAGATCCTTGCCCAGGATGTTAACGGTGACCGTGACCTTGGCGTTCGGGTCCCACGGTTGCTCCGGGCGGAAGCGTAGTTTGCGGTCCGAGTACCACCGGAACGCGCCGTCGCGGTGCGCCCCGTCCACGGTCACGGCCTTCTCGACCTCGTCCTTGTTCATGACGGGCTCGGAGAAGTTGAACTCCACGACCTGCCACACGCCGTAGGTCTGCCCGTCCTTGACGTTGAGGGCCACGTCCGCCTCGTGGGCGGCGTCCACCGTGCTGAACACGGACTGCCCCGTGCTGTCCCGGTCCCCGGAGCGCGCGGTGTAGTCCACCGTGTAGGTCTCGTCGAACGCAAGGGGCGCCTTCGAGCGCCACTCGTGGCCGTCCTGCGCGAGTTCGCCCTCGACCCGCTCCCCCGAGCCCGCGGCGCTCACGGTCACGTCCGTGAGTTCCCCGCCGTCCGCTGTGACGACCACGGGGTCCACGGGGTTGACCA
Organism: Kocuria sp. KRD140; assembly: GCF_017168375.1. NCBI lineage: Bacteria > Bacillati > Actinomycetota > Actinomycetes > Micrococcales > Micrococcaceae > Kocuria > Kocuria sp. KRD140. The sequence goes on along the minus strand of NZ_JABFAW010000009.1, from coordinate 558,721 downwards.
TGCTCGTGTCGGCGGCCGGGCTCACCTCGACCCGCACGGTCCCGAAACTCTTCGTGGGCGCGGGGCTCGATGGAGCGGCGTCGGCGGACGACGGCGCTGCCGGGGTGGCGTCGTTCCCCCCGGCGCACGCGCTCAGGCCCAGGAGCCCTGCGAGAGCGAGGCACGCGATGCCCGGACGACGACGCCGCGCGCTCGCCCCGGCGGGACGCGCGGGCTCGCGCGGTGTCCCGGGCAGCGGATCGCGGTGGTGGGAAGGGAGTCTCATGGGCACCTCACATCGGGGGGAGAACGGCGGCCGTGGGAATCACGGTCTCGCAGCCCACCCGGACGGGGCAACCGGGTTACGGCCGCCGCCAGTGCGGGGTGCGCAGGGCTGCGGGGAGGGGGACGAAGTCCATGCGCTGCCCCACCTGCGTATTTGCGTTCGCAATCGTACGCGTCGCTACAGAATAGCCGGTATTCACCCCGGAACGGCCCATGGGAACATGACGCGCCGGGCGCACGCCATTGGCGCCCGCGGAGCCCTCGGAACGGGGCATTTCGGCGGAACCGGAATCGCCCGCGGGGCCGGAGGAATCGGCGTCGGCCCGGGATTCGTCATCGCGGCCCTGGTAGGAGACGTCGCGCAACACGGGACCCCGTGACAGGGACGGGCCCGAGGGTCGCGCAGCCCCGGGCGGTCGCACGGCGCCCAGGAACGTACCGCGCGCCGTGCGGTGGGGTGCGGGATCCTCGTCCGGTCGGACGGCTTCCACCACAGCGTCGAGGTCGTCGTGGCTCCAGCCGTCCGGTGACTCCAGGCGCACCACGCGCCAGCCCTTGGGTGCCGTCAAGGAGTCCGCGTGCACGGGGCACAGGTCGTACGCGTGCGGTTCCCGCCGCGCGGACAGGGCACCGATCACCGCGGTGGAATCGGAATAGACATAGGTCAGGGTGCACACCGCGTCACGGTTGCACATCTGCTTGGAGCACGTGCGCCGCGGAGTCTCGGGAGCAGCCACGGGGTTCAGCGTCCCCGGCGACGCAGCCTGCGCCGCTCGCGCTCGGACAGGCCGCCCCAGATCCCGAACTTCTCGTCGTTGGCCATGGCGTAGTCCAGGCACTTGCCGCTCACGGGGCACGCCTCGCACACGCGTTTGGCGTCCCGGGTGGACCCGCCCTTCTCGGGGAAGAAGGCCTCGGGATCGGTCTGGGCGCACAGGGCGTCGGTCTGCCACGCGAGCTCGCCCTCGGCGTCACCCTCGCTCACGGAGTACAGCCCGGCCACGGCCTGCCACACGGAGGCGTCCACGCTCTGGACGTCGTGGACCTCGGTGGTGCTCAGGTCTTGGGGGGTGCTCACGGGGGGTTGCGGTTCACGCGGCTTCTTGCGGTCGGAACGCAGGAGCACGTCCCCGGCGACCTCGGGGTGTGCGGCCAGGAAGGCCGTGGCGAGATCGTCCAGTGTGGTCACACCCGAGTCCCCCCGGGCTTGATCCACGGGATCCACGAACCAGTCCACGGGAGCTGCACCCCCGGTCGACCCGGGTTCGTAGTCCTCCCGAGCATCGATCTGGCGGCGTGCGGCCTCTCCCATGTCACTCCTTCCGTCCCACGCGTTCGCTGTTCAAATGTCCTCAACCAGCCCGGTTGTCCCGACCGAAAACGAGTCCGCCACGTAGGGGCGTACACCGTCGATATCCCGGTGGATCCCCTAATTACACGCGTGTAAGTCCTACTGAGTCAAGCCGAGTATCCTGGGCTTCCCGGGTCCACCGGCGCGCCGTCCGGGAACCCGTGGTTCCGTCACATACCCTAAGGAGTTTCCTCGTGGGACGCACACCGACAGACCTGACCCAGGCCCTGCAGACCGTGGCCGAGCGCCCCACCCCCGCTCTGATCTGGCGCGACGGCGCCGAACGGGTCGAGCTGTCCGGGCGGGTCCTCGTGAACTGGGTCGAGAAGGCCGCCGGGCTGCTCGTGGACGAGCTCGACGTCGGCGCCTCCGACGTCCTCACGATTTCCCCCGTGCCGCACTGGCGACTCGCGGTGCTCACGTTCGCGGCGTTACGCGCGGGTGCGCGCGTGGACTTCACGCGTCATCCCGAACCGGATTCGGTGGTCCATGCGTACCCGGAGTCTCACCCTGACGACGACGCCGCGGCCCAGACCCTGCTGGTGGTCGCCGAACCCGCACTGGCCTTCGAGTGCTCGGGGCCCCTGCCCCAGGGCGCGGTGGACTTCTGCGACGAGGTCCGGGCCCAACCGGACATGTACGGGGGTCTCGAGAACCCGGAACCCGACAGCGTGGCCCTGCCGTCCGGGGTGACCCACGCGGAGGTACTGCCGCGAGCGTTGGAGCTCGCCGGAACCGACGAGGGCACCGTGTACCTGCCGCTCACCGAGGGTTGGGGCGAGAACGCGGCCCTGCGGACCCTGGGGATCATCACGGCCGGTGGGGCGGTGTTGCTGACCGCGCGTCCCGAGGACGCCACGGCCGCTGTCCTGGACCAGGAGCGCGCAACCCGCGGTTGACACCGAAACACGGTGGCGCCTGCACCGGGCCGCGCGACCGGCGGTGGTCCGGCCGGCGTTTGTCTGGTGCAGGCGCCCTGTTCGACGGTCCTCGCGGATCAGGACGCGCGGCGCACGTCCTGCTCGGGAAGGGTGTTCGCCACCGTGTCCTCGGGCCGCGGCGCCGGGTTCCCGTGGTGGGATGCCGGGTCGTCGTGTCGGGGCGTCTTGTCCTCGCGCTGCGGGATCACGGGGATCTGCCCGGTGATGAACGCGAGTTCCTGGTCCGGGCTGCTCGCGAAGTCCGGGTCCTGGTCCAGCTTGGTGCTGAACACCCAGAAGCGGTAGGCGAAGTAGCGGAAGATCGTGCCCAAGATGGTACCGATGATCGTGCCGGAGATGAAGGACGCGGTCGCGGAGGTCAGGCCCAGGACGTAGTAGCTGACCCCGAGGCACCCGAGTTCGATCCCCATGCCGATGCCGTTGGCCACCAGGAACTGCACGAGTTCCTTGCGTTTGTCCTCTTGGCGCTTGTCCCGGAAGGTCCACAACCGGTTGGCGACCCACGAGAAAATGATGGCCACGACCGTGGCGACCACTTTGGCCTTGATGTGGCTTTCCGCGAAGTACTGCGTGTGCATGAGTACCCAGACCAGGCCCGCGTTGATGGCGAACGCAGCCGCACCCACAACCCCGAACTTCGCGAGTTCTTTGACGAACAGATTCCACAGCGCGTGTGCGCGATCAAACATTTTGTTCAAGATTCGATCCCAATCTGACGCTCGGGGAAGAGGGATGGGTGGCCGCACCGGCGTGGCCCGCCGCCGACCCGTGACCCGCCACGACACGGATGATGTGGCCTCCGCAGGAAGATTGAGTGCATCGTACTCCGAAATGGCTGAACGTCCGCTGTGGCGCTAGCCTGAAACCGTGAATTCTCCCATTACCGGTCCTGTCATTGGTGTGGTGGGCGGCGGGCAGTTGGCCCGCATGATGGCCCCCGCCGCCGTCGCTCTCGGCGTGGAACTGCGCGTGTTGGCCGAGGGCCCGGAGGTCAGTGCCGTGGCCGCGGTGCGCACGGCACCCACAGGTGACTACACGGATCTCGAGACCCTGCAGCGTTTCGCCGCGGACGTGGATGTGCTCACGTTCGACCACGAACACGTTCCCACCGAGCATCTGCGCGCGCTCGAGGCGCAGGGTGTGGCGGTGCGTCCGGGGCCGTCCGCCCTGGTGCATGCGCAGGACAAGCTCGTGATGCGCCGCGCCGTCGCCGAGCTGGGCTTGCCCAATCCGCAGTGGCAGGAAGTCTACTCCCCGCAGGAACTCGTGGCGTTCGGCGAGCGCGTGGGTTGGCCCGTGATCCTCAAAACCCCGCGCGGCGGGTACGACGGCAAGGGCGTCCTCAAGGTCGACGGCCCGCAGGACGCCGGCACCGGCACCGCCGCCGAGTGGTTCGAACGCGCCACCGGCCAGGACGACGGCGCCGGGTTGCTCGCCGAGGAAGCGGTCGCGTTCTCGCGGGAACTGTCCGCGATGGTCGGGCGCCGGCCCTCGGGGCAGACCGTGGCGTGGCCCGTGGTGGAGTCCATCCAGGTGGCCGGGGTGTGCGACGAGGTCATCGCCCCCGCCCCCGGCCTGGATCCCCAGGTGGCCCGCGCGGCACAGGACGCCGCGGTCCGGCTGGCCGAGGAACTGGGCGTGACCGGAGTGATGGCCGTGGAGCTGTTCGAGACCCCCGGGACGGACGCGGGTTTCGCGGTCAACGAGCTCGCCATGCGCCCCCACAACTCGGGTCACTGGAGCATGGACGGATCCGTCACGGGACAGTTCGAGCAGCACCTGCGCGCCGTGCTGGACTGGCCCCTGGGCACCACGGACGTCGTGGCCGGGGCGGCCGTGATGAAGAACTACCTGGGCGGGGACAACCAGGACCTCTTCGCCGCGTATCCGCAGGCACTGAGCGCGGAACCCCGCGCCAAGATCCACAACTACGGCAAGTCCGTGCGCCCGGGGCGCAAGATCGGTCACGTCAACGTGGTGGGCGGCGCCCACGAGGTGCAGCGGCTGCGGGAGATCGCGACCCACGCGGCGAGCATCCTGCGCGACGGCGAGGACCGCGGGGTGCGACCCACCGACGTGAGCGATGCTCCCGAGCGGCAACCGTGGGGTGCGGTCCCGTCCGGTCAGGACGAGGCCCCGCGCGTGGGTCTCGTGATGGGCTCGGACTCGGACTGGGCCACCATGCGGGCCGCGGCCGAGGCCCTCGAGGAACTCGGGGTCCCGTACGAGGCGGACGTGGTTTCCGCGCACCGGATGCCCACCGAGATGCTCGAGTACGGCCGTACCGCCCACGAGCGTGGCCTGCGGGTCATCATCGCCGGGGCCGGCGGTGCCGCCCACCTGCCGGGCATGCTCGCGTCCGTCACGCCGCTGCCCGTGATCGGGGTGCCCGTGGCGTTGAAGACCCTGGACGGCATGGATTCCCTGCTGTCCATCGTGCAGATGCCCGCGGGGGTTCCCGTGGCCACGGTGTCGATCAACGGCGCCCGCAACGCCGGTCTGCTCGCCGCCCGGGTGCTGGGATCGGCGTCGGACGCGTCCGGGCAGGACCTGCGGGAACGACTGCGGGACTTCGCACAGGAGCTCTCGGAAGCGGCGCACCGGAAGGGCTCCGTGCTGCGTGACGCCGTGAGCCGCGGAACCGCCTCCCAGGACTGAGCGCCACCCCCTTCGGGGTGCATTGTCGGCCCGGACCCAGGCGGACAAGGCACAATGATCGGGTCGGGATCCGTTCTCCTCTGATGGATCCCGGCCCGGCGGGCCCGCACCCATGGCCCGTCGCAACACCGACTTCCCCTTCAGCACGGAGTTGCACGTGAACGGATCCAGCGACCGGCCCGACGACGCCGCCCCCCATCCCACGGCCACCAAGGCCTACGAGAGCGTGGCGTCGGGCTCCCACACCGCATCGGACGAGCCGCCCGCGGGCGCCACCGCCGAGCGTCACCCGGGCGACGGGCCGCGACGATCGCGTTCCCGCGTGGGGGATCCCCTCAGGAGTCCCCGGTTCGCTGCACCCGCCACCCGCACCAAGCGGGCCTGGTGGCTGCTGGGTACCACGCTGCTCGTGCCCGGTTCCGCGCAACTCGTGGCGGGCCGACGCGGCCTGGGGCGGATCGCCGTGCGCGTGACCGCCGTGGTGTGGGCGCTCGTGCTCGCCGCCCTGTTGTTGTGGGTCGTGTGGCGCAGCGCGCTGATCTGGTTGCTGACCAACACCGTGACCTCCGCGGTGCTCATGTACGGCCTCGTGGCGCTCGCGATCGGGTGGGTGCTGTTGTGGTTCGACACGCTGCGCCTGATCAGACCCGGGCTGCTCGGGGACGGGACGCGCCGGGCCGTGGTGCTCGTGACCGTGCTCGCGATGCTCGTGACCGGAGGGGGACTCGGCTACGCGGCGCACCTGGTCTCCGTGGCCCGCAACGCGGTCTCGGACATCTTCGGCGGGGGCATGCCGTTCGCCCCGGCGGACGGGCGCTATAACATCCTGCTCATGGGCGGTGACGCCGGTGACGACCGCGAGGGCCGCCGCCCGGACTCCATGACGGTGCTCAGCATCGACGCCTCCTCGGGGCAGACGGTCACGATCTCCCTGCCCCGCAACCTGCAGAACGTCCCGTTCCCGGCGGACTCCCCCATGAACGCGGTCTACCCCGAGGGGTTCAATTGCGGGGACGAGTGCATCATGAACGCCGTCTACACGGACGTGATGCAGAACCACAAGGACCTCTACCCGGACGTCGCCGATCCCGGGGCGCAGGCCACCAAGGAGGCCGCCGAGGGCGTCACGGGCCTGAAGATCCAGGCGTACGCGCTGATCGACATGGACGGCTTCGCGTCCCTCGTGGACGCGCTCGGCGGGATCGACATCAACGTGGGTGGCCGCGTACCGATCGGCGGCGGGACCAACCTGGACACGGGGCTGAAGAACCCCATCCTGGGGTGGATCGAGCCCGGGACCCAGCACATGGACGGCTACCACGCCCTGTGGTACGCCCGCTCCCGCGAGGGCGCCACGGACTACGACCGCCAGGCCCGGCAGCGCTGCGTCCAGGCCGCGATGCTCGCGCAGCTGAACCCGGTCGCGGTGGCCACCAAGTTCGACGAGCTCGCGAGCTCTGGCCAGCAGATCCTCGAGACGGACATCCCGCAGTCCTCGATCGGCTCCATGGTCACCGTGGCCACGAAGGCCAAGGACCACGAGCTGCAGGCGTATGCGGCGGGTCCTCCCTACTACGACCAGTCCTTCCCCACCTATCCGGACTACGCGCAATTCCAATCCGACGTCTCCCGGGTCCTGGCGAACGCGAACGGCGACGACGCCCAGGCCGCCGGGGGCGCGCGCGGCGACGCAGCGGCGTCGTCCGCCGACACGCCCGGCACCGTGGGTTCCCAGGGTGCGGCGCGAGCGGGCGGGGTGTCCGCGCTGGGCGGCGGTGCGGGCGTCGGGACGGCCGTGGTCGTGCCCGCCGCGCTCAAGGCACCGGCGCAGGAGCAGTTGTCGCCGAACGGGACGTGCTCGGTCCCCTGACCCGGCACCCCGGACCCGCGCACTCGGTACAGTTGGGGGCGTGGCGAACATCCTGCAGTCCCCCGAATGGGCACGGTTTCAGCAAAGCATCGGACACCGCGTGATCCAGGCGAATGGGCCGGGCTGGCGGTACCTCGCGACCGTCGAGGGCGGGCGCACCGGACGGTACCTGTACTGCCCGTACGGCCCCGAAGCGGACTCCCCGCACACGTTCGACGCCGCTCTGGCGGACCTCACGGCGCAGGCCGAGGCGCACCGGTGCTGGTTCGTGCGCGTGGAGCCGATCAACGGTCACCCGGTGGACGGTCTGGAGACCCCGGAGGCATCGCTCAAGCGGCGAGGCATGAAGCTCGCGCCGCGCCAGGTGCAACCGGGACACACCCAGCTGATCGACCTGCGCAAGGACGCCAAGGACCTGCTCAAGGACATGAAGTCCACCAACCGCAATCTCTACCGCAACATCCACAAGAAGGGCGTGAGCATCGAGCGCTCCGAGGATCCCGCGGACGTGCGGTACCTGCTGACCTTCCTGGACGCGACCGCCAAGCGGCGCAACTTCAATCGGCAGCATGACGACTACCTGCGGGCCGTCGCGGAATCGCTCATGCCCGCGGGTGCCGCGAGTCTCTACCTCGCCAAGCTGGACGGTGAGCCGATCGCGGCCTCGCTCGTGTACGACTCCGAGGACACCCGCACCTACGCGCACGCGGCCACGGACCAGACCCACCGGAAGCTCTCGGCGGGGATCCCGCTCGTGGTGACCATGATCATGGACGCCAAGGAGAAGGGGCTCACGTGGTTCGACCTCTTCGGCACCGCTCCCGAGGGCGCGGGGCCCGAACACGAGTGGTACGGCTTCACGTCCTTCAAGAAGTCCTTCGGCGGCGAGCCCGTGTCCTACCCGGGGACGTGGGACCTGCCGGTCTCCCGCGCGGGCTACACCGCCTACGGTGCGGTGCGTGCGGGCCGTGAGACCCTCGGGGCGGCCCGGGGCAAACTGCGCACCCTGCGCGAGCGTAAGGTGGGCGCATGACTCGCACAGCCCTGATCACGGGTGCCACCGGTGGCATCGGACGTTCCTTCACCCATGCCCTGCACGAGCGCGGCTACGGCCTGATCCTCACGGGCCGCAGCACCGAGAAGCTCACGGAACTGTCCCAGACCGTCACGGGCGGCACCGCGCAGATCGTCGTGGCGGACCTCGGGACCACCGAGGGGATCGACACCATCGTGGACGTGCTGGAACGCAACCCCGTGGACCTGCTGATCAACAACGCGGGCTTCGGCAGTCACGGCGAGTTCGCCCACCTGGACCTGGACCACGAGATCGAGGAGCTCACGGTCAATGTCCGGGCCCTCATGACGCTGACCCACACCGCCCTGGGTGCCATGACCGCCGCGGGGCACGGCGCGATCGTGAACATCGCGTCCGTGGCGGGCTTCCAGCCCCTGCCGTCCATGGCCACGTACAGCGCGTCCAAGGCGTTCGTGGACCGCTTCAGCCTCGCCGTGGGTGTGGAGGCCCGCAAGCACGGCGTACACGTGTTGAGCGTTAACCCCGGTCCCGTGGACACCCAGTTCTTCACGGTCGCCAATGCGCAGGCCATCGAGCTGGGCCGTTCCGCGAATCCGGACGACCTCGTGGCCGCGACGCTCACGGCACTCGACAAGAAGCGGTCCCGGCTCGTGTTCCCGCGCGCGTACTACGTCCTGGACGCCCTCACGGGCGTGCTCCCGCGGTCGCTGGTCGCGCGCGCCGCGAACGTGGTCTCGGGCCGCAAGTAGTCCCACCCCGCGCCGGCAGAGTTCGTCCCGGGCGGGCGGGGCTCGTCTCCCGCGTCTCGTCCCGGCCGCGCCGTGCGGCCAGGCACGGCCCTCTTCGCGCCGCGCGCCTCGGCTCGCGCGAGTCGTCCACACCGTCCACGGCGTGCGCCGCAGGTCAGGACCCGTTCACCAGCGGGCGGCGTCGCGGACCGCCGCCCGGCCCTCCTCGACGGCGCGACGCAGCAGTCCGGCGGCCGCGCTCTGACGCCGCGAAGCGCTCTGCGTGTCCCCGTCCGTGATCGGGGTTCCGGTGACCGGTGTGCCGGTGGACTGCGCGGTCCGCTTGCGGCGGGCCCGCGGGCCCGGAAGCATGCCCGTGATCATGCCGCCCCGAGCCGAGCGTGGTGAACGGGCCGCCCCGGAGTCCTTCGATGTACCGCCCGGGAGCTGATCCGCGGAGCGCACCAGATCCGGATCGGCGTCCACCCCGGGGCTCGTCCGGGAGGACGGCGCGGCGTCGTCCTCACGGGACCGCGCTGCGGTAAGACTGTCGGATGGCTCGACGGGCGAGCCCTCGAAAGCCGCGGACCCGGCAGTCGCGTTCCCGGCGCGTGCCGGCTGGGGCACGTTGTGGGGGGCCGCGGCCGACGTCGTCGGCTCGGGTGCAGCGGCGTCGCGGACCGCGGGCTGCTCCGGCAACAGGTCGTCGGGGGCCGCGTTCTTCGAGCGTCTGCCCAGGAACCGGCGCCGGGTCTTTTCCACGCGGCCGGCCACCTGGAACTCGCCGAGCAGCGGGTACTCCCACGTGCCGGGGGCCTCGTGCTCCTCGGTCGCGAGCTCGCGCAACACCATGGGTTGCGAGGGCCGGTCGGGGTCCCCCGCGAGCACCTTGTGCACCTGGCGCTGCTGCAGTTGGACCAGGCCCGTGAGCAGGAGGGCGTCGTCCACGCCCAGCTGGCGGGCGCGATCGGTGAAACCCAGCCGGTAGATCATGGCGGATTCCCCGGTGTGCACGAACCACAGGTACCCCAGGGCGGTCTCCGTCCCGTCCTCGAGGTGCTCGGTGGCCACGAGAAACACGGAGTTCTCCCCCACGGCGCGTAACAGTTCACGGATGTACTCACTGCGCAGACCCACGTTGGACAGATCGCGGTCCGAGGCGCGCACCCGGCGCACCCGCACGCCGGAATCACGCAGCCCGGCGCGGCAGCGCTGCAGCGTGTCATCCGACAACCGCTTGGACAGCTCACCCTCGGTCTCGCCCAGTCGCACCACGAGGTGACGCGGTCCGGCCTCCCCCTTGCGGGGCTTGTCCGCGCGGCGGTAGCCCGCGCCGGTGAGCAGCTCGGTGAGTTCGGGGGTGGCGTCGGTGTCCGGGCTCACCCGTAACACGGCGGCCTCGTGTGCCGTGCGGGCGTGGTCCTGCAATGCGGCCAGGACCTCCGTGAGGTGGCGCGGATTCTTGACGTGCAGGGACCGGGCGTCCACGACCGTGTGCAGGTCCTCCCGCAGGATCACCAACTGGCTGTAGCCCACGGTCTGCTGACCCCGGTCCACGGCCACGCGTTCGACCCTGGCGTCCTGCGCGGTCAGGGCCTCGGCGTCACCGATGCCCCACAGCAGTTCGGGGTGTCCGCCCGTGACACGGACCCGGGCGTCCCAGGTCTTCCGATTTCCGCAGGGGGTCACGCTCAGCGCCACGGGGTTTCCTCTCCTCAAGCCCACAACGCGTTCCAGCATAGCCGGGCACACACCGCGCGCGTGCCCTCCCCGACCGGGGTGAACACGCGCGCGGTGTGTAGAGAGTGTCGGGGATCAGCCCTGATTGCGCTCGTACTTCTCCCACTTCTTGGCCAGGTGCTCGGCCTCGACCATGCGCACCGTGCCCGAACGCGAACGCATCACGATGGACTGGGTGGTGATGGTGCGCCCGCGGTAGCGCACACCGCGCAGCAGGTCGCCGTCGGTGATGCCCGTGGCGGCGAAGAAGCAGTTGTCGGACGTCACGAGCTCGTCCGTGGTGAGGATCCGATCCACGTCGAGTCCTGCGGCGGCGGCCTTCTCCCGCTCGGCGTCGTCCGTGGGGGCCAGCCGGCCCTGGATCACACCGCCGGTGGCCTTGACGGCGCACGCGGTCACGATGCCCTCGGGCGTGCCGCCGATGCCCATCATGATGTCCACGCCGGTGCCCTCGCGGCACGCGGCGATCGCCCCGGCGACGTCCCCGTCGAGGATCATGCGGGTGCGGGCACCGGTCGCGCGGATCTCGTCCACGAGGCCCTGGTGGCGGGGGCGGTCCAGGACGCACACGGTGACCTGGTTGGCCTTGACACCCTTGGCCTTGGCCACGAGGTGCACGTTCTGCTTGACGGGCAGGCGCAGGTCCACGAGATCGGCGGCCTCGGGGCCCACCACGAGCTTGTCCATGTAGAACACCGCGGAGGGGTCGAACATGGAGCCGCCGTCCGCCACGGCGATCACGGCTAGCGCGTTGTTCATGCCGAGAGCGGTGAGCCGGGTGCCGTCGATGGGGTCCACGGCGACGTCCGAAGCCGGGCCCTTGCCGTCGCCCACCTGTTCGCCGTTGAACAGCATGGGGGCCTCGTCCTTCTCGCCCTCACCGATCACCACGGTGCCGTTGAAGTCCACGGTGGAGAGGAACGAACGCATGGCGTCCACGGCCGCGCCGTCCGCGCTGTTCTTGTCACCGGCGCCCACCCAGTGGCCACCCGCGATCGCGGCGGCCTCCGTGACCCGCACCAGTTCCAAGGCCAAATTCCGGTCCGCCACATTGCCCGCTCTGCTCTGCTGGGTCGCTTCTGCCACGTTGTTCCTCACATTCGAGTTTCGGGTCGCCCCGGTGGCCGCCTGCCGGGCCCCGGCGGCACCACCATGACACGTACGTCCAGCATATCCTCGGGTTCCCAGGATTGGGCCGGTCCCCGGGAGCACGGCACAATGGGTCCGTGAGTTCTTCCGCTTCCGGTCCCGGTGCCGGGTCCTCCCCCGATCCCCGCGACGCGCACGCCGCGCCCGCCTCCGCCGCGGCCGACGACGCCGCCACCCCGGACGCGGGTCAGGCGCCGGTCCCGCAGCTCACCCGCAAGCAGGCCTCGCGGATCAACGCACCCATCCGCGGCATGGTCATCTCCATGCTCGTGCTCATCCTCCTGTTGTTGCCGTTTTTGTGGTTGCAGCCCAAGCCCGATGCCCAGCCCTACCGAGCACATGTGGACGTGAGCGAGGAGGCGCGCTTTGCGGGTGACCAGGCCCCGTTCACCCCCGCGGCCCCGGCGTTGGGGGACGGGTGGAGCGCCAACTACGCGCGCTGGGAGGCGCAGTCCCAGGACGGCGTCCCCCTGTGGAACGTGGGTTTCCTCTCCCCCGGTTACCACCTGGTGGACATGGCGCAGACCGCCCGGTCCAATCCCACGTGGCTCGCGCAGCGCACCCAGCTGATCCCGCCCACGGACGAGCGCACGGTCAATGGGATCACATGGCAGATCCATCACCGTGACGCGTCGGGCAAGCAGGACGAGTTCACCGCGTGGGTCGGTGAGCTCAAGGACTCCACGGTGGTGCTCAGCGGCCAGGCCCCGAGCGCCGAGTTCGAGCACGTCGCGGGGGCCGTGTCCGGGCAGTGACGCCGGGCAGCGGGACCGGGCGCAGCGACGCCGTCGAACCGAGGTCCCGGAACCGGGGCTAGTCTAGGACCCGAGCGAGCCGACCCGGCCCAGCCATCGTGCCTTCGAGATTTGGAGATCAGCGTGAGCACTCAGCCGTCTGCCGTGGAGAACACACCCCGCACCCCGTTGGGGGCCTGGCGGAAACTGCGGGAGGGCAACGCCCGGTTCATCTCGGGTGACACCCTGCACCCCCACCAGGACGCCCAGCGCCGCAAGGACCTCGCGCAGTCCCAGAAGCCGTTCGCGGTGATCTTCGGGTGCTCCGACTCCCGCCTGGCCGCGGAGATCATCTTCGATCTCGGGCTCGGCGACGCCTTCGTGATCCGCACCGCGGGCCAGGTGATCGACAACGCCGTCCTGGGCACGCTCGAGTACGCGATCGAGGTCCTCGGCACGCCGCTGATCATGGTGCTCGGCCACGACTCGTGCGGCGCCGTGACCGCGACCAAGGCCTCCGTGGAATCCGGGGAACTGCCCCGCGGTTTCCAGCGGGACCTCGTGGAGCGCATCACGCCGTCGGTGCTCGAGGCCCGGAGGCAGGGCCACACGGACCTACAGGACATGGTCGTGGAGCACACCAAGCAGACCGCGGCGCGCATGCTCGACCAGTCCGCGGCGATCTCCGGCGCGGTCTCCCGGGGCGAAGCCGCCGTGGTCGGCGTGTTCTACCACCTCTCGGACGGCCAGGCGGACCTCGTCTACAGCAACGACCCGGCGTTCCGGGACGCGTGAGTCCCCCTCCCGGATCTCACCTCCCATGCCCTGCTGAATGACGACGACGCCGCGCGCTCCCGGGCACACGGCGTCGTCGTCCTCCGCACCGCGGTAGTACGGCGACCGCGAAGGCTGAGGACGGGGCCGTGGGCCTAAACTGTGGGCCATGGCAGAAAACACCGAGTACCGCATCGAACACGACACCATGGGTGAGGTCCGCGTCCCCAAGAACGCGCTCTACCGAGCCCAGACCCAGCGCGCCGTGGAGAACTTCCCGATCTCCGGCACCACCCTGGAACGCGAGCACATCAAGGCGCTCGCGCAGGTGAAGAAGGCCGCCGCCACGGCCAACGAGGAACTGGGTGTCCTCGACGCCCAGCGCGCCCAGGCCATCCGCGACGCCGCGGACGCCGTGGCCTCTGGCCAGTACGACGAGCACTTCCCGATCGACGTCTTCCAGACCGGCTCGGGGACCTCCTCCAACATGAACACCAACGAGGTGCTCGCGACCCTGGCCACGCGCTCCCTCGAGTCCGAGGGCGTGGAGGTCCACCCCAACGACCACGTCAACGCGTCCCAGTCCTCCAACGACGTGTTCCCCACCTCGGTGCACGTGGCCGTGACCAACGCGCTGATCAACGACCTCAAGCCGGCCATGGACGTGCTCGCGATCTCCCTGGAGAAAAAGGCCTCGGAGTTCAAGGACGTCGTGAAGTCCGGGCGCACGCACCTCATGGACGCGACCCCCGTGACCCTGGGTCAGGAGTTCGGCGGCTGGGCCGCCCAGGTGCGCTACGGCATCGAGCGCATCGACGCGTCCCTGCCGCGCGTGGCCGAGGTGCCGCTGGGCGGCACGGCCGTGGGTACCGGGATCAACACCCCGGACGGCTTCTCCGCGCGTGTGATCGAGCTGCTCTCCGAGGAGACCGGTCTGCCCCTCACGGAGGCCCGCAACCACTTCGAGGCGCAGGCCAACCGCGACGGGCTGGTGGAGGCCTCAGGACAGTTGCGCAACATCGCGTACTCGTACATGAAGATCATGAACGACATCCGCTGGATGGGTTCCGGGCCGAACACGGGCCTGGGCGAGCTGCACATCCCCGACCTGCAGCCGGGATCCTCGATCATGCCGGGCAAGGTCAACCCCGTGATCTGCGAAGCAACCATCCAGGTGGCCGCCCAGGTGATCGGCAACGACACCACCGTGGCGCTGTCCTCCACCAACGGCGCGTTCGAGCTGAACGTGGGCATCCCCGTGATGGCCGCGAACCTGCTCGAGTCCATCCGTCTGCTCGCCAACTCCTCCCGCGTGGCCGCGGAGAAGATGGTGGACGGGCTGCAGGCCAACGAGGATCGCTGCCGCTTCCTGGCCGAGGCCTCCCCCTCGATCGTGACCCCGCTGAACAAGGCCATCGGCTACGAAGCCGCCGCGAAGATCGCCAAGCACGCCGTGGCCAACAAGGTCACCGTGCGCGAGGCCACCATCGAGCTCGGCTACGTGGACGGCGAGAAGCTCACCGAGGAGCAGCTGGACAAGGCCCTGGACGTCACCACGATGACCGGCAAGCACTGATCCGCTCGTCCCGTATGGCGCTCACCGGCCCCCGGTGAGCGCCCCGGGAAACAGGGGCGTGCTCGCGGCACCCCGTCAACGGCAGAACTCGGCCACCCGTTCACCGGGTGGCCGAGTTCTTCGTCGCGGCGGGGACCTCCTGACCGCCGAGCGGTCGGGGAGGTCCTACGGAAGGTCACGCCTTCCGGGGTGAGGAGGCCGCGCACCGGGAGACCCCGGTGGCGCCGGCCACGGCGCAGGAACGCTGCGCCCGTGCCACGGTTCGAGCACCCGCACCCGGGTGTTCCCCCACCGCCCCGCTGATGCGCGACATAGCCCGAGGCGCTCCCGCGTTCCCGCGGCCGCTCAGATGCACGTGGAACTGCGACGCCGTGGTCCCCGCATGGGACACGGTGGGCTCACGATCGGACGGGGTAAGTGTGCGAATGCTCACGGGCTCCATCATGTCATGTACGGGGCGATCGCGCGGCGGCGCGGGACCGAGCGGCCGCGGGGCCCTCGTGGGACGCCGCACGCACCGGTGTTCCGTTGCCCACAGATCTCTTTGACCGCAAGGATCCGGGACTACCCTGGGTGGCAGAGACATTCGTGATGCCAGCCCGGGTGCTCCCGCGGCGGGCCGTTCCCCCGAGGAGACAGTGTGAAACTTGCAGAGCAGATCGTCCAGCAGCTAGTGGAAGCAGGTGTGGAACGGATCTACGGCGTGGTGGGCGATAGCCTGAACCCCATCGTGGACGCCGTGCGCCGCACCGGCGGCTCCGCCAAGGGTGGGATCGACTGGGTGCACGTGCGCCACGAGGAGGCCGGTGCGTTCGCAGCGAGCGCCGAGGCTCAGCTGACCGGCAAGCTCGCCGTGTGCGCGGGCTCCTGCGGGCCGGGCAACCTGCACCTGATCAACGGGCTCTACGACGCCAACCGCTCCGGTGCGCCCGTACTGGCCATAGCCTCCCACATCCCCTCGCAGTACATCGGCTCCGAGTACTTCCAGGAGACCCACCCGGACCGGATCTTCACCGAGTGCTCCGTGTACTCGGAGCTGGTGAGCACCCCGCAGCAGTGCCCCGCCGTGGTGAGCTCCGCGATCCAGTTCGCCGTCACCAGCCCGGGCGTCTCCGTGGTCACGCTGCCGGGTGATCTCGCGGACTCTGACGCCGCCGTGGAAGCCCGCCCGTTCGCCGTGCCGGCACCGAGCGCCGTGGTCCCCTCAGACGAGACGGTCGAGCGCATGGCCAAGGCCCTGAACTCGGCCAAAAAGGTCGCGATCTTCGCGGGCATCGGCGTGGCCGGCGCCCACGACGAGGTGATTGCCCTCGCAGACACCTTGAAGGCGCCCGTGGGCCACTCGCTGCGCGGCAAGGACCAGATCCAGTACGACAACCCGTTCGACGTGGGCATGACCGGGCTGCTGGGCTACGGCGCCGCGGCGGAGGGGCTGCACGACGCGGACGTGATGGTCATGCTCGGCACGGACTTCCCGTACGACCAGTTCCTCCCGGACGTCACCACCATCCAGGTGGACACCGATCCCACCGTGATCGGGCGCCGGACCGGCGTGGACATCCCCGTGCACGGTGACGTGAAATCCACGATCCTCAAGCTGCTGCCCGAGCTCACGGTCAAGTCCGACCGCTCGTTCCTGGACAAGACCCTGGCCAAGCACGACAAGCTCATGAACAAGGCCGTGGGTGCGTACACCCGCAAGGTCGAGAAGATCACGCCTATACACCCCGAGTACGCCGCGTCCATCCTGGACCAGGTGGCCGCCGAGGACGCCGTGTTCACCGCGGACACCGGTATGTGCAACGTGTGGAGCGCCCGCTACATCAACCCGCTCGGCACTCGTCGCATCCTGGGCTCCTACCTGCACGGGTCCATGGCCAACGCCCTGCCGCAGGCGATCGGCGCGCAGCTGGCCCATCCGGGACGCCAGGTCATCTCGATGTCGGGCGACGGCGGGCTCTCCATGCTCATGGGCGAGCTGCTGACGCTGGCGACCTACAACCTGCCCGTGACCGTGGTGGTGTTCAACAACTCCACGCTGGGCATGGTCAAGCTGGAGATGCTCGTGGACGGGCTACCGGACTTCGGCGTGGACGTGCCCCAGGCGAACTACGCGCAGATCGCAACCGCCATGGGCATGCAGGGCATCCGGGTGGAGAAGCCCAAGGACCTCGAGTCCGCGTTCACCACCGCACTCGCCCACCAGGGCCCGTCCGTGGTGGAGGTCATCACCGACCCCAACGCCCTGTCCATCCCCCCGGAGATCAAGAAGGACCAGGTCTTCGGCTTCGCCACAGCGATGTCCCGCATCGTGCTCAACCGCGGCGTCGGTGAGGCCGTCTCCATGGCCCGCTCCAACCTGCGCAACATCCCGCGCGGCTGACCCGCGGCCGTCGCCCTCACGACGGCGCACGCGGATGGGGACCCGGTGGCACGCTGCCACCGGGTCCCCATTGCCGTAGCCGGACCACACCGCGCCGGTGCCGCCGGGTGCCGCGAGGCCCCGGAAGCGTGTGACCCGGACCATATAGGATCACGGGAGCAGTGACCCTGTTCGCTCCCGTCAGGATTGGAGGCGGTGTCCCATGACCGCCGAGGACCCCTGGCCGCCCACCGACCCCGGGCGGCGTCGGCACCTGCTCGCCAACCTGGCGCACGGCTACTTCGTGGAGGGCGCCTCCAAAATCTCCCTGGGCAAGCGGTCCGGGCTCTCCCGGTTCCAGGTGGCCCGCCGACCGGGACGCCCTGGGCCGGGCCGTTCCCCGGGAGATCACGCGGGTGCCCCGGGACGGGGACACCCTCGGGATCTCCTGGTCCGACGCCCTGCAGCACGCGGTGAAGCACCTCCCCAAGCTGCCGCACAACGATATCGTCCAGCTCGCCGGTGCCCCGCGCACGGACGACACCACGGAGAACGAGTCACCGCGCCTGTTCGCCGAGCTTCGCAGCCGCACCGCGCGGCCCCTGTGGGCGCCCCTCGTGGTCGACCAGGCCGCGGCCCTGAAGAAGTCTCCCGAGATCGACGTAGCGCTGAGACGGGCGGACTCGCTCGACGTCGCCGTGCTCGCCATCGGCGGGTGGTCGCCGGGCACCTCGACCGTGTGGCCGCGTGTGAGCGAGGACCTGGCCCGGGCGGCGGCGCGGGCCGGAGAGGTGGCCGAGGTCTCCGGCCTCCTCCTTGACGAGTCCGGCCACGAGCTGGACACTCCAATCGCGGGGATGGTCGTCTCAGCAAGCGTCGCGCAGGTGCGCTCGGCCCACCACAGGATCGGGGTCGCCTCGGGAGCGGAACGGGCCCCCGCCGTCCTCGCCGCGGTGCGGGGGGGGGGCTGGCGAGCCACCTCGTGTGCGACACGGCCTTGCGTGACGAGGTGGAACAGCTTCTGCGCGCCAGTGCACCGCCCCGCGAGGACTGAACCGCCGGGCGCTCCCACCGGCACCCGCCGTTCCCGCTGTCGGTCCGCTCCCGATCGGCACGATCGTTCACCGGCCGTTTCCTCGCCCTCAGAGCGGACACCATGACCAGCGCGGTCGTCGGCATCGACTCCCCCAGTCCTGCAAGGTGCCGGTCGTGGACACGGCCACCGGCCGGACCGTGACCTCAGCCAGCGCGCCGCACCCGGACGGCACGAACGAGGACCCCGCCGCGCGACGCGCTGCGTGCGGCGTGGGGCGAGGCGGGCGTGGCTGAGCACGACGACGTCGTGGGCGTCTCCGTCGCGGGCCAGCAGCACGGCATGGTCGCGGTGGACGGGGACGGGAACCCCGTCCACGACGCCCTACTGTGGAACGACATCCGCAGCGACCCCCAGGCCACCCGCATGATCGAAGAGCACGGGATCCAGTGATGGATGAATCAGCTGGGCATGGCCCCGGTCCCGTCCATGACGCTGTCCAAGCTCGCGTGGCTGCGGGAGAACGAACCGCAGGCCGCCGCCCGCGTGGAGCGTGTCATGCTCCCCCACGACTGGCTGACGTTGATGCTGTGTGGAGAGTTCACCACTGACCGCTCCAGCGCCTCCGGGCGGCTGGGCGGGATGACGCGCGCGTCGATGACCCGCGAGAACCTAGCGCGCTCCGCGGTGCTGTCCGTGGCGGACTCCCTGGCGGACTGCCTGGATATCCTGCGCGGCGTGGACGTGGTCCAGCACGTCCTGCTGATCGGCGGAGGGGCGAAGTCCGAGGCGCTGTGCAGCGTCTTCCCGGACACCCTCGGCATGCCCGTGACGGTGCTGGAGACCGGCGAGTACGTGGCGCTCGGCGCCGCCCGCCAGAAGGCGTGGGCCGCGGGCGAGTTCCCGCGGTGGTCACGCTCCGCCAGCCGGGAGCTGCGTCCCTCCGACGACGCCGGTGTGCGCGAGTTCCGCCGCCGCTACGGCCTGGTACGACGGGCCACGGAGGCCGAACTGGCCTGAGCCACCGGTGCCCGACGGCTCCCTGGGGGGGGCGGGTGATCTGCTTCCGCGCCCCCCCCCTCGCCCCGGGTGCACCGCCGGGGCGTCTCACGTGCCCGATTCTTTCGGCGCGGCCGTGACGTCAGCACTCGAAGCCCGTGCGCCCCGTGAACTCCAGTGCGGCCCGTAGCCGGTCGGCCTGGTGCTCCGGCATGGGAGGCAGCTCGTCCACCGGGTACCACCCCACCTGGAGGGACTCGTCGTCCGCCACCCGCGCCTCGCCGGAGACGTAACTGCACAGGAACGTGTGGTCCAGGAACTGGCAGCGGTCCCCGTTGGGGAATTCGACGACGTCCCCGGCCTTGACCCGCACGAGCTCGTCCACGGTGACCTCCACGCCGGTCTCCTCGAGACACTCGCGGCGGGCGGCGACCCCGGGGTCCTCCCCCGGTTCCACGATCCCGGTGATCAGACCCCAGTTCCCGTTGTCCGCGCGCCGCCCCAGCAGCACCCGGCCCTCGTGCAGGACCACGGCGGTGCACCCGGGCAACCACAACAGGTCGTGATCGATCTTGAGGCGCAGGTGGGCGATGAACTCGGGAACGGGCACGGGTGTCTCCTCCTGGGTGGGTACGACTGCGCGGGTGGCGTTCACAGGAACGCCACGACACCCAAGCTTCCCACGATCATGAACGGCCCCAGGGGGATGCGACTGCTCGCCCGGGCGCGGCGCAGGATCAGCAGTACGGCGCAGAACAGCCCGGCCAGCACGAACGTGGCCGCGAGCGCGAGCACCGTATGGGTCACGGACGAGAATCCTGTGAGCAGCCCCAGGACCCCCGCGAGCCGCACGTCCCCCATTCCCATGCCGGCGGGGTTGATCAACCGCAGGGCCAGGAAGAGTCCCTTCATGATGAGCAGACCCCACAGCATCCACCACAGGCGCACGGTGTCGTGGGCGAGGACGGCGGAGGCGCCCAACAGGAGGACGGTCACGGGATACAGCGGGCGCACCACTCGCCCCGGCAGGCGGTGGTATCGGATGTCGGTGGCGGCGAGCCACACTCCTGTGCATGCGAGCACCATGACGGCCAGGGCGCATGCCACCGCGGCCAGCTGTGCGCCGACCGTGGCTTCCTGCAGGTGCGCCCCCACGAACCCGCCGATGCCCGCAGTGTCGGGCTGAAGCATAAACTCATCCTAGGCACCCTGCTGTGGTGCGGGTCACGGATTACGAGCCGTGTGGAGAACGGGTTCGTAGACTGGGCCCATGATCGCTCCCTGGCAGAACAGGTCCGCCCGATCGACCGTGTCCGAGGAGTCCTTCGCCGCGCTGTGCCGGTCCTCCCCGTGGCGTTGGGACACGGTGCGGTTCACGCTGTACTGGGTGAGCGAGGATCCGGACACCGCCGCCCACCCCGTGCGCGTGTGGCTGCGCCGGCCCTCCGATGTGCGCGTGGAGACACTGCAGGGCGACGTGCTGTACGCGAGTACGTCCCTCGAACGCTCCCGGGACGACTTCTACGTCACGGACACGTCCCGCTCCTGGTTGCTGCCTCCCGCGCTCGTCTCACCGGTCTACGACGACGACGGCCTCGTGCTCCGCCGCCCCGAGGCCGCCTACGGGGACCCGATCTTCGGGGGCGGGCGCTGGCAGGCGATCCTGGACCCCGTGGAAT
>NZ_JABFAW010000009.1:532524-537727 GCF_017168375.1 Kocuria sp. KRD140 | reverse complement strand
CACCCCGCCCTACCTCCCGGAGCAGCGCCCCTCGCAGTTGTCCTCCGTGGTGGCCGGGGCCTTCGCCAAACGCCGGGTGTGGTGCGCGACCGTGGAGCCCACCGTGCGCTACCGGCCCGTGACCGCGAACCACCCGCTCGCCCCGGGTCCCACGCGGATCGCGGTGGACACAGCGACCGGCGTCTGTGTCTACTCCCACGTGCTGCGCGGACCGTACGCGGGTCAGGGCCACCGGCTCGTGATCGAGGCGGTGGACGAATACCAACTGGACGACCTGTTCACGCAGCAGGACTTCAACCTCACGGACGTCTCCCGTCACGTGCCGTGGCCCGTGCTCCCGGCCTGAGCCGCCGCCCGTGATCCGCACCGGGCGGATTCCCCAGGGGCCGCGTTTCTCGGGTGTCCAGGGCGCGCAGCCCGTTCGGACCTGACGACGACGCCGCGGGCTCGGGACGACCAGGCCGGGCGGGGGACGACGCCGCCCTCCCGGCCCGGCGTCGCCGGGTCACACGTCCTGGCGCTCGAGCAGGTCGGTCACGAGGGCCGCGATGGGTGAACGCTCGGAGCGCGTGAGGCTCACGTGCCCGAACAACCGCTGACCCTTGAGCGCCTCGACCACGGCCATGATGCCGTCGTGACGTCCCACCCGCAGGTTGTCCCGCTGGGCGACGTCGTGGGTGAGCACCACCTTGGAGTTCTGCCCGATCCGGGACAGGGCGGTGAGCAACACGTTGCGTTCGAGCGACTGCGCCTCGTCCACGATGACCCATGCGTCGTGCAGGGACCGCCCGCGGATGTGGGTCAGGGGCAGCACCTCGAGCATCCCGCGCGCCACGACGTCGTCCACGACCGCGGGTGAGACCACGGAGGACAGCGTGTCGAAGACCGCCTGACCCCACGGGTTCATCTTCTCCTCCTCGGTGCCGGGGAGGTAGCCCAGGTCCTGGCCACCCACCGCGTAGAGCGGGCGGAACACCATGATCCGGCGGTGCTCCCGGCGTTCCAGAACGGCGTCGAGCCCGGCGCACAGCGCGAGCGCGGACTTGCCCGTTCCCGCGCGACCGCCCAGCGAGACGATGCCCACGGCGGGGTCGGTCAGCAGGTCGATGGCCAACCGCTGTTCGGCCGAGCGTCCCTGCACCCCGAACACGTCCCGGTCCGCGGCGACCAGGCGCGCCTGCCCGTCCGGTTCGGTCCGGGCGAGAGCGCTGCCCGCGGACGAGCGCAGGACCAGACCCGTGTTCACGGGAAGCTCCCGGGCGCCCGGCGCTTCCGTGCGGCCCTCGGCGTAGAGGACGGAGACGACGTCGTCCGCGACGTCCAGATGGGCCACGCCCGTGTAGGCGTCGTCACCACCGATCCACTCACCGCGGTACTCCTCCGCGGCGAGTCCCAGGGCGGAGGCCTTGAGCCGCATGGGCAGGTCCTTGGACACCACACACACGTCGTGGCCCTCGCCGGAGAGGTTCGCGGCCACGCTGAGGATGCGTGAATCGTTGTCCCGCAGCCGGAAACTCTGGGGCAGCACCGTGTCCGCGACGTGGTTGAGCTCCACCTGCAGGCACCCGCCGTCCGCGAGGTCCACGGGCCGGTCCAGGCCGCCGTGAGTCACGCGGAGGTCGTCCAGCAACCGCAGCGCCTTGCGCGCGAAGTACCCCAGTTCCGGGTCGTGACGCTTGGCCTCGAGCTCGGTGATCACCACCACGGGCAGCACCACGCGGTGCTCGGCGAAGCGGAACACAGCGCGCGGGTCCGAGAGCAGCACGGACGTGTCGATCACGTACGTGCGCACACCGGCCGCGGAGCCGTCCTCCTCGAGCGCGCCGGATCGGACGGGGGTTACGGGGGTGTCGATGCTCATGAGGCCCTTTCCCTGCGAAGTCCTTGGCCGGTGTGTCCGGCACCTCTCACGCTAGGGAGGCCGATCAAGGGTGGCGCGCCCCACCGGTGAACGGCGCGTTAACATCCGCCACGGGCCCGTGAACGGGGCCGGCAGGGCCCGCTCAGCCCCCGAATCGGCGCTGACGGCGCGCGTAATCGCGCAGGGCCCGCAGGAAGTCGACCCGGCGGAAGTCCGGCCACAGCGCTTCGCAGAAGTAGAACTCGCTGTATGCGGACTGCCACATCAAGAAGCCCGAGAGGCGTTGTTCGCCGGAGGTGCGGATCAGCAGGTCGGGATCGGGTTGCCCGCGCGTGTAGAGGTGTGCGGAGATGTCCTCCACGCTGAGCTCCTGCGCCATTTGCGCGAGCGACGCACCGCGGGCGTCGGCATCGGTGAGCACCTCGCGTACCGCGTCCACGATCTCCTGCCGCCCCCCGTACCCCACAGCGATGTTCAGGTGGGGGCCGGGATTGTCCACCGTGCACTGTGCGCTGTTCAGCAGTTGCTCCTGGAGCTTCTCCGGGAGGGTTCCCAGGGCACCCACGGGCTGGATCCGGCAGATCCCTTCCTCCTGCAGCTCGCACATGAGGTTGGTGATGATCTCCAGCAGGGCCGTGAGTTCCTCGCGCGGACGGTTGAGGTTCTCGGTGGAGAGGATGTAAAGGGTGACCACCTGGATGTTCAGCTCGTGGCACCAGCGCAGGAACTCCACGATCTTGCGCGCGCCCGCCCGGTGGCCCTCCTCCGTGGTGGCCCCGAACTGGCGCGCCCACCGGCGGTTGCCGTCCACGAGCACACCCACGTGATGCGGCAACTCGTCCGCGGTGAGGGTGCGCGCCAAGCGGTGTTCGTAGAAGGAATACATGACACGGGGAAGTTTCACAGCGTCATTCCTCCCCTGAGTCGGCCCGGTCCACACGGATTCACACCCCTAAACTACCTGTAGGGCAGACCCAATCCAGTAGCACCCCCGAGCTCCGTATCCGCGGGGCACCCATGAGAGGCAGTGGTGTCCACCATGTCAGACGAACGCACCGAGAAGCGCACCGCTCCCGGCCCGGTGACGATCGTGCGCCACACGCGTAACGGTCCCCTCACGGTGGAGAAGAAACCGTCCTGGCGCGGGTGGATCCACGCGGGCTTCAGCCCTGTGGCCGCGGTGCTGGGTGTGGTGGCCATCGTCGTGGCACCCACGGTGGAGCTGCGTCTCGCATGTCTGGTCTACACCATCACGGCGATCATGCTGTTCGGTACCTCGGCCGTATACCACCGCTTCTACTGGGGCGCGCGCATGAACGCGGTGCTGCGGCGGATGGACCATTCGAACATCGCCCTGATCATCGCCGGGACGTACACGCCCCTGGCCGTGAGTTTCCTCCCGGTGCGGGGCGCCACGATCCTGCTCGGCGTGATCTGGACGATCGGTGCCCTGCTCGTGATCTTCCGTGTCTTCTGGATGAGCGCGCCGCGATGGCTCTACACCCCGCTCTACGTGATCATGGGGTGCCTGGCCCTGCTCTACCTCCCGGCGTTCTTCGCGGTGAACGTCCCCGCGACCGTCCTGCTGATCTGCGGCGGCGTGTTCTACATCGCCGGTGCGGTGTGTTATGCGACCAGGCGCCCCCGGTTGCTCCCGGCGACGTTCAGCTTCCACGAAGTCTTCCACGCGTGCACGATCGGCGGCTTCGTCTGCCACTACATCGCGATCATGTTCGCGATGTTCGCCGCGTGAGCGATGTGTGACGCCCCGGTCAGAGGTCCGACGGCGCTCGGCGTGCGGGGACCGCTCGGCGCGGTGACGTCTGCGTCGTCCACGCGATGCCGACGACGACGCAGCGCCCCGGTGCGCTCAGCCCCGCTCCGCGCGGATCCGGGTGACGAGTGCGCTCACGTCGGGCACGGAACGGACGGGAAGTTCGCAGCGTCCGTCCCGGCACAACCACACTGTGTAGCCGGGTTCCGATGCCGCAGGAACCCCGTACGGCGCCGCACTCCCGTCCAGGACCAGGACATCCAGCACGCGTGCCGCACCGACCGCGTCGAGCGTCTCGCGCCACTGCTCGGCGCTCGCGTCCACGACCTGCAACAGGGCCGGTGGATGCTCGTCGGCCAGAACGGCCGACACCATGCCTCCGGCCGTCGTGGGGGCTTTCAGGACCACCCCGGTCGCGGGCGCGGTCACGGCGTCAACCACATCCCGGGCCTGGCGCTCACCGATCGTCGGTTGGGACAGCTCGGTGAGCCACCGGGAGAGCACCGCGGAACTGGACGCGGCGACGTCGTCGAACGGCTCCGCACGGCCCGTGGCCCCGGCCGCCGCGAGGGTGGGGTCCACCTCGGCGGACTCGAGCACGGTACTCCCGCGCACAAAACGCTTCACGGCGACCTCGGCGAGGGCGCGGCTGCGCTCGTACCACGCGGTCTCGCCCGTGGCCCGGTACAGCGCGAGCAGCCCGGCGCCGAAGCGCGCGTAGTCCTCGAGCTGGCCCTCGTGGGGGTCCACGACGCCGCCGCGTGACGTGCGCGTGATGCGTCCCGTGGCGGAGTCCCGGTGCCGTTCCCACAGGAAACCGGCGGCCGTGGCGGCCAGCTCGATCCACTCGGGGTGCCCCAGCAGCACACCCGCGTCCGCGAGTCCCGTGAGCGCCATGCCGTTCCAGGCCGTGACGATCTTGTCGTCCAGGTGGGGCGCCGTGCGCGTGATCCGCCGCTGCCACAGCTCCTGCCGTACGGACTCGTCCAGGATCCCCGTGACCGCACCCGCCTCACCCCAGGCCGCCGTGGCCGGCGCGGGGCGACCCCCTGCGGGGCTTCCGGCGTGACCCGAGAACGTGTAGTAGGCACCCTCACGTTCGGCATGCGGCTCGTCGGACGCGGGATCGCTGTCCGCGTCGAGGGATGCGGCGAACGCGCCCTCGGGGGTGATCACCTCCCGTTCGAGCCACTCGACCAGCAGCTCTGCGGCCCGGCGGTAACGGGCCGCGCGAGTGGCATCCGTGCCGGTACGTTCCAGCAGCGCCACGGTGCGCGCCAGCACGCCGAGCAGCTGGGCGTTGTCGTAGAGCATCTTCTCGTAGTGGGGCAGGGACCAGTCCGGGGTCACCGAGTACCGGAAGAACCCGCCGCCCACATGGTCCTGCAGCGCCCCCGTGACCATCGCGTCGAGCGTGGCGCACAACAGATCACGTGCGGTGCGCGCGTGCTGCGCCGCGGCGTCGTCGTGGCCGGAAGCAGCGTGCGCGCTCGCCGACGCGGGATCCCCAGCCATGGCATCGCGGTGCGCAGTGCTCGCAATGCGCGTGAGGGCGTCCAGGGTGGGCG
>NZ_JABFAW010000009.1:496561-532424 GCF_017168375.1 Kocuria sp. KRD140 | reverse complement strand
GTTCCGAAGCCCTCATGGGCGGCGTCCCGGGCGACCTCGAGGCCGTCGAGCCAAGCTCCCGTGAGTTGTTCCGCGGCGTCCTCGGCGGCCTCGCCACCCTCCACGCGCACGACCGACGGACCCGCGTCGGCGAGCATCCGGTCCACGAGTTCGGGGTGGCGGGACAGCGCATCGTAGACCTGTTCGGCCCCGCGCAACACCTCGTCACGGCGCTCGGTCCAGGCCTCGGCGACGGCCCGCAGGACCTGCATGAAGGACGGCCGCCCCTGCACGGGACGCGGCGGGTAGTAGGTCCCGGCATGGAACACCCTGCCCCGCGGGGTCAGGAACGCGGTCATGGGCCAGCCGCCCTGACCAGTGAGCAGCTGGGTGGCCGCCATGTAGATCGAGTCCACGTCCGGGCGTTGTTCGCGGTCCACTTTGATCGCCACGAAATGTTCGTTGAGGTAGCGCCCCACCTCCGGGTCCTCGAAGGACTCGTGGGCCATCACATGGCACCAGTGGCACGCAGCATAGCCCACGGACAGCAGGACGGGCACCTCCCGCGCGTGGGCCTCCTCGAAGGCCTCGGGGCAGAACTCCCACCAGTCCACGGGGTTCTCCGCGTGCTGCAGCAGGTAGGGACTCGTGGAGTTGCTGTCTCTTCTACACATCTAAAAAAAAAAAAGGGCGCCCGTCGGAGTCTGGCGCGGGGCGGGGTGCCCGTGGCAGTCAGTCGCGGGGCGGACCGTCCCGGCGGTCACCCGCGCGAGGCGGGCGGGCGACATCGCCCTCGCTCGACCCACCGGTGCGGGACGTGCGCGACGGCGACGCCGCGGCATCGTCCGCGTAGCCACCCACGTGATCCTCCGCGGCGCGCTGCTCGGCGTACTGGGCGCGGTAGCGCAGTCGCCGGTTACGGCGGTTGAAGTCCATCACGAGCAGGACCACGGCGGCGGCCAGCAGGAACGTCATGAGGAAGCCCACGAGGCCCGGCGAGACCTGGCTGGGGTCCAACCCCGGGCGCAGGGTGTTCTCCGGACTCGGGGCCGGCGTCGCGGCGGTCAGGACGGTCAGCAGCGTGGACACGGGAAGGCTCATTTCCGGGGGGTCGAGGCGGCGTCGATGACGCCCGCGAACAGATCCGTCTCGGGCAGGGAGGTCTCCACGCGGGACTCCGCGAGCGTGTAGTCCTCCCACGGCCACACTTCGGCCTGGGTCTCGGCGGAGACCGCGAAGAACAGGCCCTTGGGGTCCACCTGGGTCCGGTGGCTGCTCAGGGCCGCGTCCCGGACGGTGAACTGGTGCGCGCACTCGATCTTGGTGGTGGTCTCGTGGCGCGGCATGGGCGGGCGGTGACCCTCCGGGTCCGACTCCTGGATCGCGGCGATGCGCTGGGCGTACGGGGACTGCAGTCCGCGGGCCTCGAGGGCCTCGTGCAGTGCGATGAACCGCTCCACGTTGAACGCGCGGTCGTAATACAGCTTGGACGGGGTCCACGGCTCACCCGTTTCGGGGTACGCCTGCGGGTCCCCCGCGCGCTGGTATGCCTCCATGGCCACGTTGTGGGTCTGGATGTGGTCCGGGTGCGGGTAACCGCCGTTCTCGTCGTAGCTCAGGATCACGTGCGGGCGGAACTCACGCACCAGCTGTACCACGGGGGCCGCGGCGCGTTCGAGCGGTTGCAGGGCGAAGCACCCCCACGGCAGCGGGGGCAGCGGGTCCCCCTCGGGCAGACCGGAGTCCGTGAACCCGATCCACCGGTGCTCCACGCCCAGGGCCTTCGCGGCCGCGGCCATCTCGTGACGACGCAGCCCGGGCAGGTCACGCTCGGCCCAGACGTCCCCCTCCATCTCGGCGTTGAGGATCGAGCCGCGCTCGCCACCGGTGCACGTGGCCACCATGACGCGCGCGCCCAGCTGGGCGTAATGTGCCATGGTCGCGGCACCCTTGCTGGACTCGTCGTCCGGGTGGGCGTGGATGGCCAACAATCGAAGCTGTGAATAATCCGTCACCGAACGGATGCCTCCAAGACGTCATCGCGGGAAAAATGCAATCCCCGGTATCTTACGCCGCGCGTGCTGCCGGAGCTGTCGTGCCCATCACGGCTGCCGCGCACCGCACGGCGACCGGCCTCCCAGAAACCACACACGCGCGCTGGGTACAGTGGTCGCCATGAGTTCTGCGACGCCCCGGCCTACCTCCCGGCCGGAGACGGGCGCCACTGCCCCTGGCACCTCCGCGACCCAGCGGGCGCTCGCACAGCGCTACGGGACCGGACACCGCGCCGTCGCCCGTTCCCCCCGCCGCGGGCCCAGCACCCGTGGCTGGATGCTGATCGCGGCCGCGGCCACGCTGGTGGCGGCGCTGTTCGTGGTGTGGATCGTGTGGGGCAACTCCCAGCGGCCCGTGTTCAAGGACGTGAGCTTCCAGATCACGGACTCGGGGCACGTGTACGCGGACTTCGACCTCACCAAGGACCCCGACCAGACCGTCACGTGCGCGGTGGAGGCCCTCAACGAGCAGTATGCCGTGGTGGGTTGGACCGAGGTCACGATCGGCCAATTGCCGGACGACCAACTCAACGGCCGCACGAGCACCCACCGGGTGCCCCTGCGCACCACGAACCTGGCCACGACGGCGGGGGTCGACTCGTGCTGGGAGAGTGCTGGCTGAGCCTCCCGCGGTGGTCGGGTAATTCCTGACTGACCATCCGCGCAGCTTCGGACCGGCCACATCCGTGACGGGAACCATGACGTCGGATTGCATGACCCACCGCACCCCCGCACGCGCTTTGGGCCGCGGGCGCGGACTCCACTAGACTGGACGGAGATCACATCCCCGACCCGGACGCGCTGGGCCACTCGGCTCGCCCCGGGGCGGGGTTTTTCTACACGTGTCCGTCAGGGCGACGGACACCAGAGAACGGAGGCACCGTGGCTACTAATGAGGGAGCCTGGCTCACCCAGGAAGCCTACGACCGGCTCAAGAAGGAGCTTGACCACATCTCCGGGCCGTACCGCCAGGAGATCGTGGACCGGATCGAACAGGCGCGTTCCGAGGGTGACCTCAAGGAGAACGGCGGCTACCACGCTGCACGCGAGGAGCAGGGCAAGAACGAGGGCCGGATCGCCCAGTTGACCCAGCTGCTCGAGAACGCCCAGGTGGGCGAGGCCCCCGCGGACGACGGCGTGATCGAGGCCGGCATGGTCGTGACCGCGGAGATCGCGGGCGACGAGATGACCTTCCTCATGGGTTCCCGCGAGGTCGCCGAAGACCTCACCGGCGGTTCGGACCTCGAGGTCTTCTCCGAGCGCTCTCCCATGGGTGCCGCGATCAACGGCCACAAGGTCGGTGACACCGTGAGCTACAAGGCCCCGAACGGCAAGGACATCACGGTGAAGATCCTGAAGGCCAAGCCCTTCAGCCGCTGATCGACCCCGGTTCATCACGAAGGCCACCTCGCACGTGCGAGGTGGTCTTCGTCGTGCGCGACCCGATGCGGCCCAGGAGTCTTACGCGGCTCGACACGGTCCATGAGTCGCCCGGGTGTGGCCCGTAGGATCGAAGCACGCCCCGTCGAGCCTCGCTAGGAGTTTCCCCCGTGGTCACACACTGGAACCGGACCCCCAACTCGTGGACGGTCCCGCTGATCATCCTCACCGCGCTGCTGGGGATCGCCGCGATCGTCGTGCACTTCCTGGGTCAGGACGACCCCGCACTGAACGCGACCGGCGGCCTGCGCAACATCCTGTGGTTCGCCACCTTCGTGGCCGCGTTCGTCACGTACTTCACGGCCCGGCGCGGACGACGCCGCTGACGCACGCGCACCGCGCGGGTCACCTCCCGCTCAGTGCACCACCACGGGTCGGTAGCCGTGGGACTCCAGGGCGTCGATCACGTGATCGCAGTGCCCGTGGCCCTTGGTCTCCATGTCAATCGTGATGGACACGTCCCCCATGGACAACGAGCCCCCGATCCGGGTGTGATTCACCCCGGTCACATTGGCGTCCATGTCCGCGATGATCTGTGAGATCTGGGCGAGCTCACCGGGGCGGTCCGTGAGCATCATCTTGATGGTCATGTAGCGCCCCGCCGCGGAGAGACCCCGCTGGATCACCTTGAGCATCAGCATGGGATCGATATTGCCGCCCGAGAGCAGCACGACAGTGGTCCCCAGATCCGGGTACTCACGCTTGAGCGCCCCCTCGAGGATCGCCGCCACACCCACGGCACCCGCGGGTTCCACGACCATCTTGTTGCGCTCGAGCATGAAGATCAGCGCCTGGGCGAGCGAGTCCTCGGAGACCGTGACGACGTCGTCCGCGAGGTGGCGGATCACGTTGAACGGCAACTGTCCGGGCCGGCCCACGGCGATGCCGTCCGCGATGGTGGAGACCTTGGACAGCGTGACGATCGCGTCCCCGGCGAGCGAGGGCGGGTAGGCCGCGGCGTTCTCCGCCTGCACCCCGATGACCCGGATGTCCTTGCCCTGCTCCTGTGCCTTGGCCTTCAGCGCCACGGACACTCCCGCGAGCAGCCCTCCCCCGCCCACACCGGCGATGACGGTGTCCACGGTGGGCAGCTGGTCGAGGATCTCGAGACCCAGGGTGCCCTGGCCGGCGATGATGTCCGGGTGGTCGAAGGGGTGGACGAACACCGCGCCGGTCTCGTCTGCGTAGCGCTGGGCCTCTGCGAGCGCCTGGTCCACGTTCGACCCATGCAGCACGACCTCCGCACCGTGGTCCTGAGTGGCCGCGATCTTGGGCAGGGCCGCTCCGCGGGGCATGTAGATCCGCGCCGTGATCCCGAGTTTCGCCGCCGCGAGCGCCACGCCCTGCGCGTGGTTGCCGGCCGACGCCGCCACGACTCCCCGTCGCTTCTCCTCGTCGGAGAGCTGGGCCATGCGCACGTACGCGCCGCGGACCTTGAACGACCCGGCGCGCTGGAGGTTCTCGCACTTGAGGTAGACCTCGGAGCCGAGCATGCGGGACAGCGCCCGGGAGTGCGCGAGCGGCGTCGTCTCGATCACCCCGTCGAGCAGCTGCGCGGCGTGGCGGACGTCGGCCACCGAGACGGGCAAATCAGTGAGGCCCACAGAGAACTTCTTTCGTGGTAGTCGGCCGTTGCGGCTCGTTCGAAACGCGCGAACCCGGGGTGGATCACGACCTCGAGGCTCGGCGCGGACACACAGAACGCGGCGTCCGGGGTGAGGACGCCGCGTTCCATGGTATTACGCCGTGCGGGACTAGACGTTCCGGGAGTCCCCCGAACCCACCTCGTCCGCCTCGATGGACGCGTTGTGCTTGGTTTCCTTCTTGTGCTTCTCCTCGCGCTTCTTCTCCGCGTTCTGGCGCTCACGATGGCGCTTGCCGCGGAAACGCTGCAGCTGGGCCATGACCTGTTCGCGCGTGAGGTCCTGCTTCTTGGCTGCCTTCTTGATCTCCCACGGGTACATGAAGGGCTGCCACGCGATCTCCTCGTCCCGCTCCCAGGCGCGGCTGCCGAGGTAGCGGATGATCGTGTTGAGCATGGCCATCAGGGGCACGGCGAACAGCGCACCGGCGATCCCGAAGAGCACGCTACCGGCGGCCACCGCCAAGAACACGGCCACGGGGTGCAGGGCCACGGCCTTGCCCATCACGAGCGGCTGCAGGACGTTGGACTCGACCTGCTGGACGAGCAGCACCACACCGAGCATGGCGAGCGCGATACCGGGCCCGATCGCCACGAGGGCCACCAGGACGGCCACCGCACCGGTCACCACGGCACCCACGATGGGGATGAAGGACGCCAGGAACACCAACACACCGATCGGCAGCGCCAGCGGCACACCCAGCAGGAACGCACCAAGCCCGATACCCACGGCGTCCACGAACGCCACGAACACCTGGATGCGCACGTACTGCGCGAGCGAGATCCAGCCCTTGCGCCCGGCACCGTTCACGGCGGGGCGGGCGCGGCGGGGGAACAGTTTGACAAGGAACAGCCAAATGTTCTCGCCGTCCATGAGGAAGAACAGCAGGACGAACAGCATGATGATCGTGCCCGTGACGATGTTGGTCGCCGTGGAGCCGAAGGTCATCGCGCCGGAGAGGATGGCGTCCGAGTTGCGCTGCAGCGTGGCCCCGATGTCCGAGAGCCACTGGTTGATGTTGTCCGTGGAGATGTTGAGGGGGCTGTCCTCCAGCATTCCGATCAACTGCTGGAAACCGGCCACCGCGCTGTCGGAGAGCTGTGCGAAACCGGCGATCATCTGCTGACCCGCGAGCACCAACAGGCCCAGAACCCCCAGGATCAGTCCGAGCTCCACGGTGATCGCGGCCAGCGCGGACGGGAAGTGCTTGGAGCGCAGCCAGCGGACGGCCGGCGAGAGCAACCCCGCGAGCAGCGCGGCCAACAGCACCGGGATGAACACGGTGGTCACGTGGCTCAGCAGCCACCCCACCACACCCACACCGGCGATGATGAGCAAGATCCGCCACGACCACGCGGCCGCGATCCGGACCGGGGTCGTGACCATGGTCTGCGCGTCAGGGGCGTTGGGCCCCGTGGAGGGGGGCGACGCGCCGTCGTGCTGGGTGACGAGTTCGGAGGATGTGTCGGACTGGAGACGTTTGACCACGGGGTTCGGGGATGAGCCCGCGTGGGACGTCGTAACACTGGATGGCATGCCCTTATCATGACACCATCGCGCAACGTGCTGATACCGGCGTGCGGGGCCGAGGGTGACAAAATGGGCGTCATGTCCACCACACTGCTGCGCGTCCTGTCCCAACGCCGCCCCGCGAGCGTCCTGACACAGGAGGCCCCGCGGCGTGAGGAGCTCGAGGCCGTCCTGCGGGCCGCCGCCGGCGCCAAGTACGACGAGCGCCCCACGGGTTGGCGCGTGGTCGCGACGAGCGGGCAGGCCGCGTCCCTGCTGGCCGCGGCCATGGCGGGCCTCACGTCCGTCCCCGCCCTCTCGGGCCCCGTCCCCCGGTTGAAGGGTCGCAAGATCCGGGTCCTGGCCGCGTATCGCGGGAGCCTGCAGTGGGCGTCCCGGGGCGGGGTGGCCCTGGCCATCATCTTCCGCCACCACCCGGAACTGCCGCAGTCCAAGAAGGACCAGCGCGGGGACGTGTACGCCGCCCGCGGGATCCTCGAAGCCGCGTTCTACGCGCAGGGATGGGCCACCGTCTGGTCCCATCGCGAGCCCTACGACCGGGACGTGGTGCGCGAGTTCTACGGTCTGGACGAGCACGAGGAGATCCTGGGCTGGCTGTTCGTGGGACGAGCCGCGAGCAATAACATCCCCGCCCGCGCGATCAACCTGCCCCCGCGCGAACTCGAGATCCGCTACATGTGAACGATCCCCACAACGCGAGAAGCGGCGACCCACTGGGCCGCCGCTTCTCATTCCGGCGTACGTCACCGGGCCCTGAGGGCCCCGAGCGACGCGCGGGGATGGGAGTCAGTCGCTCATGGAGCGGATGATCGAGAGCACGCGCAGGATCTCCACGTAGGCCCAGATCAGGGTCACGGTCAGCCCGAACGCCGCGGACCATGCCGCCTTCTTGGGAATACCGCGCTTGACGCCGTCGCTGATGTTCTCGAAGTCGAGCACGAAGCTGTAGACGGCCAGCAGGATGGCGATCGCGCCCACGAACAGCCCCAGCGGGATGCCGAAGATCGTGGCGTCGTAGCGCATGTTGTAGCCGCCCAGCAGGCTCGTGCCCAGGTTCACCAGGGCGAACAGGGCGTAGGCCAGCAGTGCGACCATAAAGAACTTGGTCACGCGCGGGGAGGAGCGCAGCACGCCCACCTTGTAGAGCACCAGCACGGAGACGAACACCGCCAGGGTGCCGATCACCGCCTGGACCACGATGCCCGGGTAGGCGCCCTCGAACATGCGGGAGATGCCACCCAGGAACAGGCCCTCGGCGAGCGCGTAGAGCGTGATCAACAGCGGGCTGGGCTCACGCTTGAACGCGTTGACCAGACCCAGCACGAGACCCACAATGGCGCCCGGCAGCGCGAGCACCGGGGCGACCCAACCCACCACGGCCGTGACGATTACGCAACCGAGCACGAGCGAGGTGCGCATGACGACGTCGTCGTAGCTCATGCGTCCGGTGCGGTCCGGACCCGCGGCGGGCGCGTTGTAGAGGTTCTCCAGGTTCTCGGGTGAGTAACGGGGGTCGCGGGAGATATCCGGGGTGGTCGCGGTGCCGTTCTTCTTGTTGAAGTCGCGTAGCAGTGGGTTTCCGCCGGCCATGGGACGTCCTTTCGAGGCGTGGGCGAGCTGTTCTTTCAGCCTAACATTGACGCGTCACAGGAACCTGGGAGTTTGTGCTGAGCGAACAGGGCCCCCGCGGGTGCGGAATCGGTGCCCCCACTGGGACTCGAACCCAGACTGAGCGGATTTTAAGTCCGCTGCCTCTGCCGATTGGGCTATGGGGGCGTGACCGAGCCGGTGAGTCCGCGCGGGTGCGCGGGCCCACCGGCTCGGTGCGATGGAGTGTTACAGGCTCGCCTTCTCGGCCGGGACGTCCGCGCCCGCGGCCTTCTGGAAGGCGCGGCGGGGGTCCCGCAGGTGACGCAGCGGGGTGGTG
The DNA here is from genome assembly GCF_017168375.1 of Kocuria sp. KRD140. NCBI lineage: Bacteria > Bacillati > Actinomycetota > Actinomycetes > Micrococcales > Micrococcaceae > Kocuria > Kocuria sp. KRD140. The sequence continues at coordinate 523,851 of NZ_JABFAW010000009.1, read as the reverse complement.
TCACGGCCGAAGAGCAGGTTCACGCCCCACTCCGTGAACACCCGCACCTTGCGCTCCACCGTGGGGATCGCGTACCCGTGGTAGAGGCGGTGCATGGCCCACGCCGGCAGACCGCCGAGGTCGATGCCGCGGATGGTGGCGGCACCCTTGTACAGACCCAGACCCGCCACGGACCCGAGGTTCTCGTGATAGTAGTCCTCGAGCGGCTCGCCCTTGTGCGCGGCCATGATGTTCTTGGCCATGGTCGCGGCCTGACGCACGGCGTGCTGCGCGTTGGGGACGCAGAACCCGCCGGGGCCGGCGCCCGTGAGATCCGGGACGGCGGCGATGTCACCGGCGGCCCAGGCACCCTCGAAGGGCCCGTCGTCGCCGGTCACGCGCAGGTCCGCGCCCACGCGCACGCGTCCGCGGTCGTCGATGGGCAGGTCGCTGTTCTTGGCGAAGGACGCAGCCTGCACGCCGGCCGTCCAGATCAGGGTGTCCGTGGCCATCTCGCCGGCCGGGGACTTGTCCTGCATGTTGATGAGCTTGACCAGGTCACCGTCCACCTCGGACAGGGACGTGTTCAGCAGCACCTCGATGCCGCGGGCGCGCATCTCGGCCACGACCTTCTCGGCACGATCCTCGGAGACCTCGGGCATGATCCGGCCCATGGCCTCGACCAGCACGAAGCGCAGGTCCGAGACCTTCAGGAGGTCGTTGCGCTGCACGGCCGAACGCGCCATGTCCTCGAGCTCGGCGATGGTCTCGGAACCGGCGTAGCCGCCGCCCACCACGATGAAGGTCAGCGCCTTGCGCTTCTCGTCCTCGTCGTTGGTGAGGGAAGCCACCTCGATGCGCTCGAGCACCCAGTTGCGCACGGACACGGCCTCTTCGATGGTCTTCATGCCGATGGCCTTGTCCGCGAGCCCCGGGATGGGGAACGTGCGGGTGTTGGAACCGCCGGCGAGCACGATCTCGTCGTACGTGAGCTCGAACTCGGGGCCCTCGTCGATGCCGTGGACGGTGACCGTACGGTTGGCATGGTCGATGCTCTCCACGCGGCCGGTGATCAACTCGCAGTCGGCCAGGTGCTGACGGTGCGGGATCACGGCGGAGCGCGCCTCGATGTTGCCGGCCGAGACCTCGGGCAGGAACGGGAGGTAGGTCATGTACGGGTTGGGGTCCACCACCGTGACCACGCCGCCGGACTCCTTAATGCGGGTCTGCAGCTTCTGCGCCAGTGTGAAACCGACGTAACCGCCACCCACGATGAGAAGGCGCGGACGGTCCTTAGCAAGTTGATTGAAAGCCATACCCGAAAGTTTACTCACCGTGGCACGGTTTTGCCGACGCGGTGTCAGCGGTCCGGTGAGCTGATCGTGAAATCAGCGCGAGAGCCTGCGGATGTGCAGGACCGCGGCTACGGTGAGGCCCGCGACGATCACCCCGAAGCTGACGAGGATCACCACGGGTAGCGCGCCGGTCTCGTTGAGGGGTGCCTGCGCCACGGGTGGGGTGGCCTCCCCGGTCACCTGCCGCGTGTGTGGGTGTCTGCGAGGGCGGGCGGTTCTGCGCAATCCATTGCCGCACGCTGCCCAGGGGATTGGTGTCGGAGATCCGGACGTCGTCCTCTACGGCCGCGCGCACATCCAGGATCCCATACCCGTAGAGCGGGTCCTTGCCCTGCGCTCCCGCGTCGTGCGCGGTGTCCACGATCCGCTGGGCGATCCCAGCGGCCGTGAGGTCGGGGTGCTTCTGCTTGATCAGCGCCGCTGTCCCGGCCACGAGGGGCACAGTGGCGGAGGTCCCGGACCACCGGGCGTAGCCGTCCCCTGGGATCGCACCCACCATCTCCTCGCTGGGCCCGGCCACCGCGATCGAGATGCCCTGGGAGGACGAGTCCCAACTCGCCGTGCGCGACCGGTCCACGCCGCCCACGGACAGCACCCCCGGAATCGTGGCGGGCGCCCCCACCTGGTTCAGCCCCGAGCCCCGGTTGCCCGCCGCCGCGACCACGAGCACACCCTTCTCCTCCGCGTACGCGAACGCCGAGTCCCACGCGGGGGGCCACCCCGTGGCGTTCGAGCCCAGGGACATGTTGATCACGTCCGCGCCGTGGTCCACGGCCCACCGCACGGCGTCCGGGATCTGTTCGTCGATGTCGCGGGCGCCGGGGTGCTCGCTGCCGACCCACAGGGACACGGGCAGGATCTCGGCCTCCGGGGCCACGCCGATGATGCCCCGGGTCCCGCCCGGACCGTCCTGGTTCGCGGGTCCGTGACCGCGTCCCGCCGCGAGTGAGGCCACCAGCGTCCCGTGTTCGGGTTCCGCGCCCAGACCATCCTGGCCGTTGGCCTTGCCCACGCCCGAGACGTCCGTGCCCTCACCAACTGCGTCCTTGAGATCCTGGTGGGAGCCGTCCACGCCGGTGTCGATCACGGCGATCTTCACGCCCTTGCCGGTCGCGGACTTCCACGCGTCCCGCACGCCGTAGTCGTCCAGCCAGTACTCCTCCTGGCGCACGTCCACCGTCTCCACGGGCACCTTGTCGCCCGGGGGCGGTGCGATGGGGGTCTCTACGGGTACCGACGGCGCGGGCATGGGTTCCACGGCGAGCGCCGGGGCGGCACCTGCTCCGCCGACCAGCAGGCCCACCGCGGCGAGTGACAGCGCGCCGCGTGTTCTCAGCCGTCCCATGACCCCTCTTGCTTTCCCGCGCTGCACGCGCGTTCCCGACCGCTCCCGGCGGCCGACGTTCCGGCCCCCCGCCCGGCGTCACGACGACGTCGCCCGCTGACCCGTCCGCTCCGGCTCGCTTCCGCTCCGGGCCCGTCCACACCGGGTGCCGGCGCGGGCGTCCGCTCCCCCGCGCGCCCGCGGGTGGTGTGCCGGGGTGCAACGGCGACCGGCCCGTGATCTCAGGCCGCGAGGGACAGGGCGATTCCGTCCAAAATATCGTGTTCGCTCGCGGTCACGGTGCTGACGCGCCCGTTGGTCGCGTCCGAGACACGTTCGATGATCCGGCGCCACACGAGCGCACCCGCCCCGATGACGTCCACGCGACCCTCGTGCATGAACCCCAGCTCGGCGCGTTCCTCCCGCGTCATCCCGGTGAGCTCCCGGCACGCGCGGATAACGACGTCGCTGTCCAGGACGCTGCCGTTGATCCGGTCCTCGTCGTAGCGGCTCAGGCCCATGGCCATGGCACTGACCGTGGTGACCGTCCCGGCGACACCCACGAGCCGGGTGGTCAGTTCGAGCGGTACGGTGCGTGCCACGGTGTCCATGGCCTCGTCCACGTCCCGCAGCACGAGGCGTTGCTGTTCCTCGGTGGGCGGGTTGGACCCCAGGTGGCGTTCGGTCATGCGCACGCACCCCACGTCCACGCTGCGGGCGGCGATCACGTGATCCGGAGACCCCAGGACGCACTCTGTGGAACCGCCGCCCAGGTCCACCACGAGCACGCGGTCCTCCGGGGTCAGTCCCGCGGCCGCGTTGAGGGCGCCGCGGAAGGACAACGCCGCTTCCTCGTCACCGCTCACGACCTCCGGGGTCACCCCCAGGCGGGACCTGATCCCGTCCACGAAGACCTGCCGGTTGCCGGCGTCGCGCGTGGCGGACGTGGCCACGAACCGGACGGCGTCCACCTTGTGCTTGGTGATGAGCCGGGCGTACTCCTCGGCGGCGGCGAAGGTCCGCGCGAGGGCGGCCTCGGCGAGCCAGCCGGTGGCGTCCACACCCTGGCCCAGGCGCACGATGCGCATCTCGCGCACCCTGTCCTTGAGCTCGAGGTGACCGTCCTTGTCCTTCACGTCCGCGATGAGCAGACGGATGGAGTTCGTACCGCAGTCGATGGCCGCAACGCGCATGGGTGATGGATCCTCGGTTCGGTGGGAGCGTGCCGGTTGACCGGCCCGGCACCAATTTACCCGCGTCGCGGGGCACTTCCGCCCCCTCCCCCGTAAATCACCTGCGCAGCCGGTGACCCGCGATCCGAGGAGCCGATGTGTTCGAGATCCTGCTCACCGCGGTCTTCGTGGTGCTCCTGGTTGATGTCGTGGTCGCGTTCGTGGTCACGGCCCGCCGCCCCGTCACCGACCGCTGGCTGTTGTCGCTGCTGCTGCGCGGTACCACCGGCGCCGCGCTCGTGGTGCTGCTGACCGTGCTGCTGGGCCCGCGGCGTCGTCGCGATTCCCGGACGTGGCCGTGGTGCTGATCGGGCTGGCCTCGCTCACGGCCGTCGTCCGACTGACCGCGGCGCGCACCCCCGGTGCCGCTCGGGGCGCGAGGACGAGCCCCGCGCCGCTTGGAGGCGGTGACGGCGCATGATCACCGGCCTCAGCGCCGTCCTGATCGTGTGCGGAGTGTTGTTCTTCACCGCGGGCACGGCAGCGCTCATCCGGTTCCCGGACATACGCAGTCAACTGCACGCGCTCACCAAGGCGGACAACCTGGGCCCGGGACTCATCATGGTCGGCGCCGCCGTGTACCTGGGGAGCTGGTCCAGCGCGGCGTTGCTCGCGATCGCGTGGGTGCTCACCCTCGGCTCGGCGTCCGTCTCGGCGCACGCCCTGACCGCACTGGGGCCACGGAGCACGACGTCGCTCGCACCCTTGACGGCCCCGGCGCCTCCCCCGCGGTGGGCGAAATGGGGTTCCGCTCGCACGGCAGATGAGCCCAGCGCGCCGGGCACCGCGGACCCGAGGCGGCCCGCCCCGTGACCGAACTCATCGCCCTCGACGTGGCCCTCGGCGTCGCCGTACTCGCGACCACCGCGGCCACCGTGCTCCCCCGCGCGCGCAGCGTGCAGGCCATGTCCTTCCTGGGTCTGGGGGTGCTCGTGATCCTCGTGTGGCTGCGGCTGGGCAGCTCGGACTCCGGCGGTGCGTTCCAGTCCGGGGCTGTGCTGGCGGGCGCGCTCATCCTGCTGCGCAGCGCCGGGGTGCCCCTGGACCGGCTGACCGGCCGGTGGCTACGGCCCCTACTGATCGTGGGCGTGATCGGTTTCATCATGACCGGGGCGCTGGCCGTCTCGCTCGGTAACGCGCGGCTGCGGTGGTCCCCGGAATGGTCCTTCGCGGCCATGCTCACCGTGGAGATCGCGCTGACCGCCGGGATCGTGCGCGTGGTGGACGACGTGTACGGGATTCACGTGGCCTCGGAACTGGGCGTGCTCACCCCGTTGCTGATCGTCGCGTGCTTAACCATCCTGTACGGCCCCTACCAGGCCCTGCGCCAGGAGGACCTCAAGAAGCGGCTCGCGTACTCCACGGTCTGGCACGTCAGCTACGTGGTGGTCGGGATCTCCCTGGTCACGCTCGCGGGGACCACGCGCGGTGTGGTGCACCTGGTGCACCAGGGACTCATGAAGATCGCCCAGTTCTTCTGCGCGGGACTGTTCGCCGAGGCCCTGGGCATCACCAAGCTCTCGCAGATGCACGGTCTGGGTCGGCACATGCCGTGGACCTCCGCGGCCTTCACCGTGGGCGCTTTCGGCATGATCGGTCTGCCCGTGACCGCCGGTTTCGTGTCCAAGTGGATGCTGGGCCTGGGTGCCCTGGAGTCGGAACACCCCTGGGTCGTGGGCGTGCTGATCGCCTCGTCTCTGCTCAACGCCATGTATTTCCTGCCGGCGGTCTACCACATGTGGTTCCGCGACCCCGCTGACCAGGATGCTTCCCCTGCGACGTCCGGCGGCAGCACGGCCGCGCAGCCCGGTGCGACCGTCGTGATGCGGGAACCGGCCAGCCTGCTGGTGCCCACCGCGATCACCGCGGCCGCGTCCGTGTTCGTGGGTCTCGCGGCATCGCTCGAGTTCGCTCCGCTGCAGATCGCTCGCCAGGTCGCAGAGGGGGTGCTCGGCCGATGCTCTTCGCCCTCACGTTCCTGGTCCCGATCGCGGTGCTCGCCGTCGTGGTGCTCGCGGGAGTGCTCCCGGCACAGCGCGCGGCCCCCGTGCGCCGCGGCGCCGCCCTCTATGCCCCACTGGCCGCGGTGCCGGCCGGGCTGCTGGCGGTGTTCGGTGGCGGCGAGTCCGTGGACGTCCCGTGGTTGTTGTTCGGCACCCGCTTCTCGGTGGACGCCGTGGCCCGGCCCCTGTTGTCGATCGCCGCGCTGCTGTACGGCGGGTCCCTGCTGGCCCTGACGTAGCTCAAACTGCGCCACACCGAACGGCACCACGGTGCGCTCACCGCCTTCATGCTCTTGTCCTTCGTGGGCAACATCGGCACGTACCTGGCCGCCGTCGCTGGCGCCACGCTGACCCCGGACGCGTTCGACACGCACGTGTCCAAGGAAGCCGTATCGCCCATCTCCGTACTGGGAGTGGGCCTGGACTCGATCCTGCCGCTCGTGGCCACCGGTTCCACCCTGCTGCTCATGCGGTTCACATGGCTGGTATGGACGGCGGAGCGCGATCCGCGCCGCAGGCCCGACGGCGAATTGGTCTCGTGGTTGCTCATGGCCGCGGCGGGCATCGTGGTGCCGTGGCACGGGGCTGGGGTCGCTCTGGACCGCGGCCGCGCGCACGTAGCTCCGGCGCGCGGCGGGGACGCTGACGTTGCTCGGGTGGTTCTTGTGGCAGTCCGCGCGCGGCGGTGTGGACGTGGCGCTGCGCGCCGTGGACCCCGACCCGGGACTCTGACCAGCGAACGCGCCGCCGCCCATGCCCGCGCTGGTCACGGCACACGCATGATCGCGCATGATCGCGCATGAGTGATCGGGGCAGTCATGATCGGACCGCCCCTCGGGAACGTCACCCCACCGGGGCGAACGCCGTACGAGGGTCAGTCCGCGCTGCGCCACGCGGGATCGCATGCGCAGCGGTCCCGGGACCAGGTGTCGGAGATCAGCTCGAGGGTCTCGTCCCCCAGGGGGTTCACCCCCGGACCGGCCGCGAGGCTGTGCCCCACGAGCACGTGCAGGCACTTCACACGCGTGGGCATGCCGCCCGCGGAGATCCCCTCGATCTCGGGAACCTCGCCGATCCCCGCTTCCTCCCCGATCCGGCGCCGCTGCTCCAGGTAGTGCTCGTGCGCGGCCCGGTACCGCTCGGCGAGTTCCGGGTCCTCGGTGATCCGGTCGGACATGCCGTACATGGTGCCCTCGGCCTCGAGCCGGGACACCGCGGACGTGATCACGGGGTGCGTGAGGTAGAAGACCGTGGGGAACGGGGAACCGTTGCTCAACCGGGGGGCCGTGGCCACGACCAGCGGGTTCCCGCACACGCAGCGCGCCGCGATCTCCACGACGTCCCGCGGGGGCCGACCCAGCTGGTGTCCCACCACGGTGCGGTCCTGATCGGTCACGGACGGGCGGTGTTCATGGGCCGCTGCGGTCACTGATTGCCACTTCCTCGGGTCTGCGGTTCAAGGGTGATCTGTTCGGGCGGGTACGCGGAGTCCACCACGGACTGCCACAGCCCGTCCGCCCACGCCGGCTTGCTAGCCTCGACCTGCTCGGCGGAGGATTCGACGCTCTGGCGCACGCCCGGTTGCGCGCCGAGCACCAGGTAGGCGTTCTCCCCCGGCATCACGTAGGACATCCGCTCACGCGCTTGTTGCTCCACGTAGGAGTCGTCCCCCCACAGTTGTTCCTCGTGCTTGAGCTGCTGTTGTCGCTCTTGTTCGTGGGCGATGCTCTGCTGCAGCGCGGAGATCTGCGCGCGCTGGTCGAAGAAGATCTTGGTGGTGGGCGCGGCCAAGAACACGATGAGCGTGGCCACCACGATCAGGGCCACGAGGCGCCCGTTGAACGAGTGGGCGGGTGTGGGGGCCGCGAGCGTCGACGAGCCGCCAGCGCTGTCCTGGGAGGGGGTGTCCCTCAGCGAGTCCCGTTTCGCGGACCGTTGCGTGTCCCGCGGAGGGTTGCGCCGAGCGTCCCGCGAGCGCCCGCCGCGCGGTTCGCGCGGGGTGGTCCGACCATGGGTGCCTCCCGGGTGACGTGGGTGGTTCGTGCTCGGTCAGTCTACCCGCAGCACGACGCCGCCCGGCCCCGGGAACGGGGGCGAGCGGCGTCGTCGTCAGGGAACCCACGGCGGCACGGGGGCCGCCGCACAGCTCACTTGCCGGTGAAGCGGGGGAACGCGGAGGCGCCGGCGTACGTCGCGGAATCGCCGAGCTCCTCCTCGATGCGCAGCAGCTGGTTGTACTTCGCCACGCGCTCGGAACGCGCCGGGGCACCGGTCTTGATCTGACCCGCGTTCACGGCCACGGAGATGTCCGCGATCGTGGTGTCCTCGGTCTCGCCGGAACGGTGGGAGATCATGCAGCGGTAGCCGTTGCGCTGGGCGAGCTCGATCGCGTCGAAGGTCTCGGTGAGGGAGCCGATCTGGTTGACCTTCACGAGCAGGGCGTTGGCCACGTGCTCGTCGATGCCGCGACCCAGGCGCTCCGGGTTGGTCACGAAGAGGTCGTCACCCACGAGCTGGACCTTGTCCCCGATGTGCTCGGTGAGCGCTGCCCAGCCCTCCCAGTCGTTCTCGTCCAGGGGGTCCTCGATGGACACGAGCGGGTACTTCTCGACCAGCTCGGCGTAGTACCGGGACATGTCTTCGGCCGAACGCTTCTGGCCCTCGAAGGTGTAGGAACCCTTCTCGTGGAACTCGGAGGACGCCACGTCCAGGGCCAGCGCGATCTCCTGACCGGGCTTGTACCCGGCCTTCTCGATGGCCTCGAGGATCAGGTCCAGCGCGGCGGCGTTGGACTCCAGGTTCGGGGCGAAGCCGCCCTCGTCACCCAGACCGGTGGCCAGCCCGCGGTCCTTGAGCACGGACTTGAGGCTGTGGTAGACCTCCACACCCCAGCGCAGGGCCTCGGAGAACGTGGGAGCACCGATCGGGGCGATCATGAACTCCTGGATGTCCACATTGGAGTCCGCGTGGGAACCGCCGTTGAGGATGTTCATCATGGGCACCGGCAGCACGTGCGCGTTGGGCCCGCCCAGGTACTTGTACAGTTCCAGGTCTGCGGAGCTCGCAGCCGCACGGGCGATCGCCATGGAGGCGCCCAGGATCGCGTTGGCGCCCAGCTTGGCCTTGTTGTCGGTACCGTCCAGTTCCAACATGGCCTGATCCACGGCGCGCTGGTCGGAGGCGTCCAGGCCCACCACGGCCTGCTCGATCTCCTCGTCCACGGCGTGGACGGCGTCCAGCACGCCCTTGCCCAGGAAGACCTTCTTGTCGCCGTCGCGGCGCTCCACGGCCTCGAACTCACCGGTGGACGCGCCGGAGGGCACGGCCGCGCGCCCGAAGCTGCCGTCCTCGAGCAGTGCCTCAACCTCGACCGTGGGGTTGCCACGGGAGTCCAGAATCTGGCGGGCTTGCAGCGCAATGATCATTGCCATGAAAATCTCCTTGTCGGTCGTCGACCCGTGGGGCGGTCCCCCGGTCTTTAGCCTACCGAGCGTCGCTGGGTGCGGGCGATAAAGGTGCGTCGTGGTCACGCACGAACCGTCGCACCGCCGTCCGCAATGCGCGCTCGGCGTCGAGGCCGCGCGCGGAGCTGTCCTGCACGCGGCGGAACAACTCCTCCCCCAGCGCGTCCTCCTCCGCCTGCCGGTCCTGCTCGTCCGACTCGGGGCGCGGTTCCGGGAGCCCGGCCACGCCGTGCCGGCGCGCCTTGGACAGGGCCTTCTCGGCGTATGCGAGCGCGGGCAGCGCCGGCGGGATGCCGTCGAAGATCCGCGTGCGCTGGGGTTTCTCGCGGCGTTTCACTGCGTCCCAGCGCGCGGCGAGTTCCGCATCGCTCGGTGTCCCGTTGCCGACGACGACGCTGCCCGCGCCCGTCACATCCGAGCCAGTGCCGCCTGGGCTGGCACTGTCCAGGGTGGTGCCCTCGACAACGGTGCTGTCCGCAGCGGTCGCCTTCACAGCGCCCGCAGTCGCAGCGGTCGTCCCCGCGGCCTGGCGCGCCGCGGCGTCGTCGCCCGGTGGGAACACCGCGGGGTGGCGCCGCACGAGCTTGTCCGTGACCGCGGCCAGCACGTCCGAGATGTCGAAGCGCTGCCCGTCGGGGTGTTCCTGGCCGATGCGCGAGTGGAAGACGACCTGCAGCAGCACGTCCCCGAGTTCCTCCACGAGCTCGGTACGACGCCGCTCGGACGGCTCGAGCGCCTCGACCGCCTCCACGACCTCGTAACTCTCCTCCACGAGGTAGCGCAGCAGCGACTCGTGGGTCTGGGCGGCATCCCACGGGCACCCGCCCGGCGAACGCAAGCGGTCCATGACGGCGAGCAGCCGCTCGAACTCCGCGCCCGGTGCGGAGCCTCCGTCCGGCACCGCCGGGTCATGGGCGGTCATGTTCCCCGTCCTGGCTTTCTGCGCCGACTCATCGTGCGGGGTCACAGACCCCGCGGGCGCCTCTCGTGTCGGTTCCTCGGGCGCCGTCATGCGTCCTCACCCGTCACGTGGCGTTCGAGCCATTCCTGATAGGCCCGCGGCACGAACGCCGCGCGGGCCGCGTTGCGCTGCACCGCGACCAGATCGGCCTCGTCCCACCCCGCCTGCTCACGCAACAGCTCGAGCTCGTTGCCCACGGAGGTGTCGCTCATGAGCCGGTTATCCGGGGAGATCGTGACCGCGAAGCCGTGCCGCAGAAACCGGGTGGCCGGGTGATGGGCGATGTCGTCCCCCCACACCGCGCTCGCACCGGTCTGCAGGTTGGAGCACGGGCAGACCTCCAGCGCGATCCTGCGGTCGCGGATCCACCGGGACAGCGGCGACCGCGCATCGGGGTCCTCGTTGAGCAACCGCACGCCGTGACCCAGGCGCAGGGCGCGTCCGGCGGTGAGCGCATCCGCCATGGACTCCGCACCATCCGCTTCACCCGCATGCAGCGTCACGGGGATGAAGTTCTCCGCGAGCAGGTCCAGGGCCGCGCGGTGATCCGACGCCGGGAAACCACGCTCGGGTCCCGCTAGGTCGAACGCGACCACGGACCCGGGTGCGGGTTCGCTGGGGACGCCCCCGTGCGCCGTCGTGGTGTCCGACGCCGCGTTATCGGATGCCGCGGCGCGTACGCGGCGCACCACGAGCTCGGCGATCTCGAGAGAGCGGTCCAGGTGGCGCATGGCGCACAGGATCTGCACGACTGAGAGGTGACCGCCCGCGGCCTTGACCTGGGCCACTCCCTCGGCGAGCCCGGCCTGCACGGCGTCCACGGCGGCGTCGAGCGTGAGGCCACCGGCCACGTGCTGTTCCGGAGCCCAGCGCACTTCCGCGTGCACGATCCCGTCCGCCGCGCAGTCCGCGACGTACTCGCGGGCCACCCGGCGCAGCGCGTCCGCGGTCTGGGTCACGGCCACGGTGTGCGCGAAGGTCTCGAGGTATCGCTCCAGGCTGCCCGAGTTGGCGCTGTCCCGGAACCACCGACCCAGTGCGGCGGGGTCCGTGGCGGGCAGCTCATAGCCGATCCCAGCGGCGAGGTCGATGATCGTGGCCGGTCGCAGCGCGCCGTCCAGGTGATCGTGGAGGCAGATCCGGCGGTGTGGCCCGAGGCCCCCGTCCGTGGTGCGGGCGGGGGCCTCGGGAGTTGTTCTCGTGGTCATGGATCAGTAGTTCCAGTCCTGCAGTGCCTCGTTGACGTGCTCCGGGATGTTGGAGCCGGTGCGCGGGTACATCCGCAGCTCCTCGAGGTAGTTCTGCCCCGGCAGACGCTGCTCGTAGCGCACGAAGGCCTCCTCGTCCGAGTAGTCGAACGTGACCTCGGGCGGAACGCCCGGGCGGAAGCGGAACATCATGGCCAGCGGTGCGCCGGAGCCCTCCACGTAGGAGTCGTCCTTGAGCTCCTGGACCTTGAGCAGGTCCTCGGGGACCAACTCGAAGGTCGGGCGCTGATCCCAGAACCCGTTGAGGCGCACGTGGGTCAGGGCGTCGTAATAGGTGCCCAGGGCGCGCACGCGGATCAGCACGGTGGAGACGTCCCGCGCGGTGCCCTCGGAATCGAACAGGTGCCGCTGCGCGTCCGCCAGCCGCGAGATCACGTCGCCCGTGGTCAGCGCGAGGTTGCCGGGGGCCAACGCGTCCGGGTCGAGTCTCTGCTCCGGCTCGGCCCCGCGGTACGACGGCGCCACGTCCGTGGCGAGCGCGACCTGCGGTGCGCTCGCGGGGTCGTCCTCGGTGTCCCCGGCGGGTGCGGCCGGAACCAGGTTCTCGGCGGGCTCCATGCCGAACTCGGACTCGTCCACGTGGGCCGGGAGGTCCTCGGGGCTGGACTCCTTGGTGGTGTTCCGCGCGCCCAGCTCGGTCTCGTCCGCGGTGGACATGCCCACCACGCCCGCTCCCACGGCCTGGGTGGCGGAATCGGAGTGCACGTCGTGGGTGGCGGCGGACTGCTCGTCGGTGAGCCCCTGCTCCGCGGACTCGTAGTCCGCGGTGTCGTGGACGGGAGCGGTCTCGAGGGACTCCTCGGTCGCGTCGATCACCTCGGGACGATCCTCGGTGGTCTGCGCGACGGGCTCGGCGTCGAGGGCCGACTCCCGCTGCTCGAACTGTCCCCGCTCGTCGAGCGGCTCCGACCGCTGGAGCTGCTCGGCCTCTTCCTGCTGCGCCGTGAGCTCGGCGGCATCCCGATCGGCCACCGCGGGCGTTTCAAGGGACTCGTCCTGCACGACCGGTGCCGCGGGCTCGGACTGCTCGTGCTCCACAACGGGCGCGGGGTCGGTGTCCTCGGCGACCACGGGGGCCGCGTGACCGGCCGTGAGCACCTCGCCGTCCTCGGCGGGTTCGCTCGGCCCATGCTCGGGCACCACCCGCACGGCATCGTCGTCGACCTGGGCGGTGTCAGCCGGGACTGTCCCGGCGGCGGGCCGGGAGTCCTGGGCGAGCGCGCCGTCGACGACGGGGGCCCCGGCCACCGGGTCATGCTGCGACGCCTCCGCCGGGGCGCCGTGCACATACTGCTCCGTGCGGGACTCTCCGTTGGGGAAGTCGTAGGTCACGGTGATCTCGCGCTGCCCGTCGTGCGGGTTGGCGGCGATCAGGTCCAGCTGACGCCACGGCCCCACGGGGGTGTTCATGGCCTGGGTGTAGAGATCCGCGACGTCGTCGAACAGCGGCGAGCCCTGGTCCACGGTGCCGTTCTCGACCTCGTCCTGGGCATCCCCGACGGCCTGGCGGGTCTGGTGCGTCATGATGTTGCCCGACTGCACGAGGGTCAGCCGCGCACGGTCCGCGCCGCGGGACAGCAACAGCTCCACGAGGTTGCGCAGCGCACCGGACTCCGGCAGGGCGACTGCGTTCGGATCATGACGACGCAGCGCGTTCTCCTGCGCCTGCTGCGGTGCCTCGGGAGCGCCCTGCGCGCTCTGGGGAGCGGCCGCAGGGTCGACGGGGCGGGCGCCGGGAGCCGGCTGGGGTGTCGGGGTGTCGTTCTTCTTGCTGCGGAACAGATCTCTCAGACCCACGTGTTCGTTTCCCTTCCAGAGCCGGGCTTGGTTTCCTGCAAAGTATAGGTGGCGCGGACTCCGCGGATACCGGGAACCGGGCCCGTGCGCCGGTCCGTGACGGGCTCGACGTCGCTCCGCCCCGGTTACAGGTTCTCCGGCCCGAACGCGTCCGGGAGCACCTGGTCCATGGTGCGGACCCCGCTGACCGTGAGCAGTTCCATCCCCGGGGCCCGGTGTTCGTAGAGCAGCTGCCGGCAGCGCCCGCACGGCATGAGCACCTCTCCGTGACCGTCCACGCACACGAACGCCACGAGCTTGCCCCCGCCGGACATGAACAGCGCGCTCACCATGGAGCACTCGGCGCACAGGGTCACCCCGTACGACGCGTTCTCGATGTTCGCACCCGTGACCACGCGGCCGTCGTCTACGAGCGCGGCCGCTCCGACCGGATATTGGGAATACGGCGAATAGGAGTGCGCCAGGGCGTCCGTGGCGGCACGCTGCAGGTCACGCCACGTGGTTTCGTCCACCGGGTTGTGGGATTCACTCATGATCGTTCGCTCTCCTCGTCGCTCGGTCTTCAGGATTGCTCGGTTCCGTATTCGCTCGGTCCCGCGGTCGAACTGCCGCACGACGACGCCGCGTGGCCGTGCGAGCGGCGCGCGCGGCGGCGTCGTCGGACCGCGGTGGTCCTTATTCCTTGGTGTACGGCTCGCCCGAGGCGGCCGGGCCGCGGGAGCGGCCCACGAGGCCCGCCACCGCGAGGATGGTCACGACGTACGGCAGCATGGCCAGGAACTGGCTGGGCACCGGGGTGCCCAGGAAGGACAGGATGGATTCCAGGTTGGACGCGAAACCGAACAGCAGGGACGCGAGCAGCGCACCCACGGGGTTCCAGCGACCGAAGATCAGCGCGGCCAGGGCGATGTAACCGGCGCCCGCGGTCATGTCCCGTGTGAAGGCGGACACCGAGACGAGCGTGTAGAACGCCCCGCCCAGACCGGCCACCGCACCGCCCAGCAGCACGTTGCGCACGCGCAATGCGTTCACCGAGACACCCAGGGTGTCCGCGGCCTTGGGGTGCTCCCCCACCGCGCGGGTGCGCAGGCCCCACCGGGTGCGGTACAGCGCAAACCACACCACGATCACCGCGAGGTACATGATGTAGCCGATCACCGACTGGTCGAACAGCACGGGACCCACCACGGGAATCTCCGCGAGCACCGGGATGCGCACGTGCGGCAACCGGTCGGGAGCGTTGAAGGACGCCGCATTGGGCTCGAGCACGGTGGCGAAGAGAAACCCGGTCAGGCCGGAGACGAGCACGTTGAGCACCACGCCCACGATCACCTGGTTCACGCGGTAGCGGATCGCGAACAGGGCGAGCACGGCGGAGACGAGCACCGATCCCAGCATGGCCGCGAGAAGACCCACCCAGGGGTTGCCCGCCACAGTCCCTGCGACCGCGGCGGAGAACGCGCCGAAGAGCAGCTGGGCCTCGATCGCGATGTTCACCACGCCCGAGCGCTCACACAGCAGACCGCCCAAGGAACCGAACACGAGCGGCGTGGCGAGTGCCACGGACCCGGCGAGCAACGCCGTGATGGAGATGCTGGGCGTCTGGGCGGTGCCCACGATCCACACCAGGAACCCGGTCACGAAGAAGAAACCGGCCACGATCACCGCCCAGCGCGGCAGCTTGCGCGCCTGCACGGCCGCGTACACCGCGAGGGCGGCGAGCACGATCGTGACTACCCAACCGTAGGGGGCGGAGGGCACGGAGACGTCGGGCAGGCGGATGGCACCGCCGTCATTCGAGAACCGGAAGTCCACCCTCTGCCCGGAGGCGTTCAGCGCGAAGACGATCAGGGACACGAGCGCCAGGACACCCAGGCCGATTGCAGGCCGCAGGGTCCGCACACCCACGGCGCGGTTCGCGGCGGAGGTGGCCAGAGCGGCTTCGGGCGCGTGCTCCGGAGATCCGGACGAAGGACCGGAGGACTGCGAAGTGATAGCGGTACTCACGCGGCGGCCTCCTGCGAGCGACGGGTAGCGAACTTGAATAGCGGGGGCAGCGCCACGAACAGCACGATCAGGGACTGCACGACCAGCACGATGTCGATGTTGGTCCCCGTCATGGACTGCATGGTCACGCCACCGGCGCGGAAGGCCCCGTAGAGGATGCCCGCGAAGAACGTCCCCCACGGACGCGAGCGGCCGAGCAGGGCTACGGTGATCGCGTCGAAGCCGAAGGACGCGGCCACGCCCGAGGTCAGCGAGTGTTCCGTACCGGCGATCTGCGCGGTACCCGCGAGCCCGGCCAGCAGGCCGGCGAGGAGCATGACGACGACGAACCCGCGGGTCACGGAAATGCCCGCGGTACGCGCGGCGCGGGGGTTCGCTCCCACGGCGCGCAGCTCGAAGCCCACGGTGGAACGGTTGAGCAGCCACGCCACGGCCATGGTGGCCAGCACGGCCACCACGAAGCCCCAGTGCAACCGGAAGTGGTCACCCAGCAGCTTGGGGAACATCGCGGTGTCCGCGACGGGCGGGCTGATGGGGTTGGACGAGCCCTCGCGCTGAAACCCCGGCAGCGTGAGCAACCACGCCACGAGGTTCAGGGCCACGTAGTTGAGCATGATCGTGAGGATGACCTCGTGCGCGCCCGTGCGCGCCTTGATCAGTCCCACGATCCCGCCCCACACGGCACCGCCCGCGGCGCCGGCGACGACGACGGCGAGCAGGTGCAGTCCCACGGGCAACTGCCACGCGAAACCAACCCACGCCGCGAGCGTGGCACCGATCAGGATCTGTCCCTGGGCGCCGATGTTGAACAGCCCGGCCCGGAACGCGAGGGCCACGCCCAGACCCGCGAGGATCAGGGGGGTCGCCACGGTCAGGGTCTCGGTCAGCGGGTACAACCGGTCCGCGAGCGTGCTGCCGTTGGGGTTATACACCGCGCCGTAGAACATGGCGATGTACGCGCTCGAGGCCGCTCGCCACATCGCGGAGAGCGTGTCCCCGGGGCGGGCGAAGAAGTACCCGGCGGCCTGGCGGACGCGCTCGTCCGTGACTGCGATCAGCAGCCCGCCCAGGATCAGCGCCACGACGACCGCGAGCACCGACTGCAGGGTGGAGCCTAGCAGGGTGCGGCGCGGGTCCTCAGCGGAGAGTTCGGTGGGTGGCGGGGCCGAGACCTGATCGGAGGTGGCCGGTGCGGTGGACGCGCTCATGCCGTGCGGTTCCCCTCGGGTCGGTCGGTGGTTCGGTCGGTGGGGTGGGAGCCGGGATCGAGGCCGTCCCCATCCAGGGTGACGGCAGCGGCGTCGCCCGCGTGAGCGGGAGCGGTCGCGGGTGCGGCCGTCGAGCCGCCCGCCGGGGACCCGCCGTCGTCGTGCGAGTGATCCCACGGCGCGGGCGGCAGCACGCTGTCCGCGGGCTCACCGGCCATCATGCGCCCAAGGGCCTCGCGCGGGGTGTCCGGGCCCACGATACCCATGAGGCGACCGTGGAAGAACACCGCGATGCGGTCCGCGAGTGCGTAGATCTCGTCCAGTTCGGTGGACACGATGAGCACCGCGGTGCCCTTGTCCCGCTCGGCCACGATGCGCTTGTGGATGAACTCGATGGATCCCACGTCCACACCGCGCGTGGGCTGGGACGCCACGAACAGTTTGAGGGGCCGCCCGAGCTCGCGGGCGATCACGACCTTCTGCTGATTGCCGCCGGACAGCGTGGCCACCGGAGAGTCCACGGATCCGGTGCGGATGTCGTACTCGTTCACCTCAGAGCCGGCGTGCCCACTGATCGCACCGAGGCGCAGGGACGGTCCCGCCGCGAACTCCCGTTCCCGGTAGCGGTCCAGCACGAGGTTCTCGGCCACGGTGAAGGTGCCCACGAGCCCGTCCGTGGAACGGTCCTCGGGCACGAAACCCACACCGCTGGCCAGGATCTCCCGGGTGCGCAGCCCCACGAGTTCCTGCCCGTCCAGGCGCGCGGAACCGCTCACCTGCTCCTCGAGTCCCACGAGGGCCTGGGTGAGCTCGGTCTGTCCGTTGCCCTGCACACCGGCCACGGCCAGGATCTCGCCGGGCGCGACGTCGAAGTCAACATTGTCCAGCAGCACGACGCCGTTGTCCCCCACCACGGTGAGCCCGCGCACCTCGAGCGCGGTCCCGGTGGTGTGGGCGGTGTCCTTGGCCACGGTCAGGGAGACGTCCCGGCCCACCATCAGGGCCGCAAGCTCGTCCGTGGACGTTTCCGGACCCACCTGGCCGACCACTTCCCCGCGCCGGATCACGGTGATCACGTCCGACACCGCCCGGACCTCGCGCAGCTTGTGGGAGATGAACACGATGGACGTGCCGTTGTCCCGCAGTTGCCGCATGATCTCGAGCAGCTCGTCCGTCTCCCGGGGGGTCAGCACGGCCGTGGGCTCGTCCAGGATCAACACCTTGGCGTCCCGCACGAGGGCCTTGATGATCTCGACCCGCTGCTGGACGCCCACGGGCAGGTCCTCGACCACGGCGTCCGGGTCCACCGCGAAGCCGTAGCGTTCGGAGATCTCCCGGATCCGGGCCCGGGTGGTCTCCAGGTCCAGGGACATCCCGCGCGTGTTCTCGTGACCCAGGGCCACGTTCTCGGCGACCGTGAAGACCGGGATCAGCATGAAGTGCTGATGCACCATGCCGATCCCGGCCGCCATGGCATCGCCGGGGCCGGAGAAACTGACGGGCGCGCCGTCGATCTCGATCGTGCCGGACGTGGGCTCGTACAGCCCGTACAGCACGTTCATGAGCGTGGACTTGCCCGCACCGTTCTCACCGAGCAAACAGTGGATCTGATGTGGTTCCACCGTGAGGTTCACACGGTTGTTGGCGGTGAAGTCACCGAACTTCTTGGTGACGTCCGTCAGTTTCAACTGCACTGTTCTGCTCCTGCCGGGCCCGCCCGCTCAGGCGGTGGGGGCGTTCTTGGACTGCACCGTGACCTTGCCGTCGATGATGTCCTGCTTGAGCTGCTGGACCTGCTTGTCGAGGTCCTCGCTGACCTCGTCCTGCTGGTCGTGGTAGGGGGCCAGGCCCACACCACCGTTCTCGAGCGTGCCCACGTACTGGGTGTTGTCGAAGTTGCCGTCCGCGGCCTGCGTCACGACGTCCTCGACCGAGGTGGACATCTCCTTGAGCACGGACGTGAGCAGGAACTCCTTGCCGGCGTCCAGGGTCTCGTAGCCGTCGGTGTCCGGCCAGATCAGCCGGACGTTCTTGCCGCTGCGGTTGGCCTCGGTCATGGCGTCCACGGTGCCCTGGGCCGCCTGGCCGGCGACGGGCAGGACCACGTCCGCGCCCTCGCCGATGAGGTTCTGCGTGACGGTCTTGGCCTTGGAAGAATCCTGGAACGAGCTCAGGAACGTGCCGTTCTGGGAGTCCTTGTTCCACCCGAGGACCTGCACGTCCGCCTTGTTCTTCTCGTTGTAGTACTTCACCCCGTCCGCGAAACCGTCCATGAACACGGTCACGGTGGGGATGTCCATGCCGCCGTACGTGGCGACCTTGCCCGTCTCGGACGTGCCCGCCGCGAGGTACCCGGCCAGGAACGCCGCCTGGGCGGTGTTGTAGACGATGGGCTTGACGTTGTCCGCCTTGATCGAGTTGTCGTCCACGATCGCGAAGTGCTTCTCCGGGTTGGCCGCGGCCACCTTCTTGGTGGTGTCCGCGAGCAGGAAGCCCACGGAGACCGTGAGGTTGCAGCCCTGCTGCGCCATGGAGGTCAGGTTGGGCTCGAACTCCGTCTCGGACTGGGACTCGGCCTGGCTGATCTGGATGCCCTTGTGCTCCTCGGCGGCCTTGAGGCCCTCATAGGAGCTCTGGTTGAAGGAACGGTCCTGGAAACCGCCGTCGTCGGAGACGATGCAGCCCTTGAAGTCGGAGGCCTGGGCGCTGCTGTCGCCGGCGTTGTCCGGGGCGGCACCGCAACCCGCCAGGACCAGGCCGGTGACCCCGGCCAGGCCAAGCGTCCCCAGGGTGCGCAAGCGTCGAGTGGTCATGAGGTCCTCCGGTCGGGCTGGGATCAGATGTGGGTCGTGACCCGGGAACACAGTGCACGGGTCACCGGCCCGTGTCCCCGGGCGGTGACCCGTGCAGTGAGACGGGTCATAGGTCAGCTCAGTGTAGCCCCGGAAGTACCCAGCAGTACGCTCACCGCGGGCGTGTCAGGGCTGCGGGGCGTCCGGCGTCGTCGTCGCGTCCGCGAGCTCGCGCACGCGCAAGCGGATGGCGCGCAACGCCGTGGAGGCCATGACCTGCACGCCGCAGCCGATCGCCTCCTCCTGAGGGGCGTAGTCGGACTGGTGCAGGTCGTAGGTGCGGCCGCCGGGAGCCCGGGTCCCCAGGCGCATCATGGCGCCGGGGACGTGCTGCAGGAACCACGCGAAGTCCTCCCCGCCCATGGACTGCTCCACCAGCAGGATGCTCTCCTCCCCCAGCTCCGCCCGCGCGGCGATCTCCAGCAGGGTGGTCTCGGTCTCGCCGTTGACCACCGGCGGCACACCCCGGATGTGCTCGAGGTCCACGTTCACGCCGTACGGTGCGGCCACCTGCTCCACGACCTCGTCCAGCATGTCCCCGGCGCGCGACCACGCGTCCGCGTCCAGGCAACGCATGGTCCCGGACATGAAACCGGACATGGGGATCGCGTTGGGTGCCACACCTGCGTGGATCTGACCCCACACCACGGCCACCCCGGAGCGCACGTCCACGCGGCGGGAGAGCACCGCGGGCACGTTGATCGCGATCTGGCTCATCGCGTAGACCAGGTCCTCGGTCAGGTGCGGGCGGGACGTGTGCCCGCCGCGTCCGGACAGCTCGATCCGGATGGTGTCCGACGCCGAGGTGATCGCCCCGATGCGCGTGCCTACCTGGCCCACGTCCACCTTGGGTTCGCAGTGCAGGGCGAACATCCGCGGCACGCCGGCCAGCACGTCCTCCTTGATGATGGTCAGGGCGCCGCCGGGCAGTTTCTCCTCGGCCGGCTGGAAGACCACGCGCACGGTGCCCGCGAACGGGGACGAACGGTGCACGTCGGCGAGCACGCGGGCCACCCCGAGCATGACCGTGGTGTGGATGTCGTGACCGCACGCATGCATCACGCCCTCGTTGACGGACGCGTAGTCCAGGCCCGTGTCCTCGAGGATGGGCAGGGCGTCGATGTCCGCGCGCAGGCCCACCATCACGGGCCCGCGACCCACGTCCACGTAGCACCCGGTGCGTTCGAAGCGCACGGGGTGCAACCCGGCGGCCTCGAGGGCGTGCACGATCCGGTCCGTGGTGCGGTACTCCTCGTAGGACAGTTCCGGGTGCTTGTGGATGTCCCGGCGGAAGCGCACGAGGTCCGGGAGGTAGTGCGAGAGCAGGGGGCCGATGGCCGGGGGCAGTCCGATGTCGTCGGCGGACGGCAGAGGCAGATCCAACATGTGTGTCACAGTACCGCCGGGACCCCGCGCGGTGATTCAGCGCGGGCGGCGGCGGGGCTCACAGGACGTCCGTGTCGCCGTTGCGCTTGAGGGAGTCCACCGCGTTCTTGACCCGTTGCGCGTGCTCGGCCGTGGTGACCAGCAGGGCATCCGGGGTGTCCACGACCACGATGTCCGCCACGCCGATCAGCGCGATCAACCGCCCCGTGTCGGACACGACGATCCCGGAGGACTCGTCCGTGAGCACACGGTTGTTCTGGCCCAGGATGGACACTGGCGCGTCCGTGCGCGGGTCCACCTTGTTGAGCCGGTTGATCGCCGCGAAGTCCCCCACGTCCTCCCAGGTGAAGTCCCCGGGGACCATGGCCACGTCCCCGGCCGCGGCGGCGGGTTCGGCCACGGCGTAGTCGATCGCGGTCTTGGTCAGGGTGGGCCACACCTCGTCCACGACGGCGTCCCGCTCGGGGGTCTCCCACGCGTCCGCGATTCGGTCCAGGCCCCGCGCGAGCTCGGGTTCGCTGCGGCGCAGGTAGGAGAGCATGAGACCCACGGGCGCCACGAACATGCCCGCGTTCCACGTGTACTTCCCGCTGGCCACGTAAGCGCGCGCGGTCTCCTCGTCCGGCTTCTCCACGAACTGCTCCACGGCGAGCGCGTGGGGTGCCTGATCGAGTCCTAGGGACTGCCCCGCCTTGATGTAGCCGAAGCCCGTGGCGGGCGACGACGGCGTGATCCCGATCGTGACGATGCGTCCGGTGTCCGCCGCCCGCACCGCTTCCTTGACGACCTCCTGGAACGCCGAGGCGGGCTCCACCACGTGGTCCGCCGCGAACGAACCGATGATCGCGGTGGGGTCGCGGCGCTCGATGAGCGTGCACGCGAGGCCGATCGCCGCCGCGGAGTCCTTGGGGGACGGCTCGAGCACGAGGTCGTCCGCCGTGAGCTCGGGCAGCTGTTCCTGCACCGCCCCGGCGTGGGAGCGCCCGGTCACGACCATGACCGGACCGGCGGACAGGCCCGCGAGCCGGTCAAAGGTGGCCCGCAGCAGGGACGAGCCGGAGCCCGTGAGGTCCAGCAAGAACTTGGGGGCATCCGCACGGGACAGCGGCCACAGCCGTGAACCCACCCCGCCCGCGGGGATGAACGGATGGAAACGTTGCAATGGCGAAGTCACGACGGTCAGTGTACGGCCCCCTCCCCCGGCGGCCCTGGATGCGTCACCCGTGACATCCCGGGGTACGGGCCGCACACGGGCCGGGTGTGCCCACGCACGACGCGGCCGGCCGGCCCACGGGGACTTCCCGTGAGCCTTCGCGGGCCCGACCCCGCACCCGGGCGAGAGGGTCCCTCGAAGGCCCCGTGAGACGTCGCCGGCGGACCCTACGCACGGAGGTCGTGGGGCCGCTTGACGGCCGCTCGCGGGGCGTTCGGACGGCGCACGGCCGGAGCCGATTCAGACACAGAACAATGCGCTAATTCCGCGCTATTCCGGGGGGCACACTTGCAGACACGTTGTCAGGAAATGTGCGGGGGGCTGGTATCTTTGACGAGAACTACCGCATCATCCATGACAGAGCCAGCCAGGGCTCCGCCATCGCCGTGCACTCGCGCGAGAACGCTGCCTTCTTCTTCGACCATTCTTCGGTGCGCACGACGACGAGCGACACAGGGAGGACATTCCGTGGCGAACTCAACCAGGGGCACCCTTTACCGCGGCCAGTACGGCATGTGGTCTTGGGTCGCCCACCGTATTACCGGCGTGGCCATCTTCTTCTTCTTGCTGGTCCACGTCCTCGACACCGCTCTCGTGCGTGTATCCCCCGAGGCGTATAACGCAGTGATGGCGACCTACAAGAACCCCGTGATGGGTCTCGGCGAGGCCGGCCTCGTGGCCGCGATCGTCTACCACGCCTTCAACGGCCTGCGCATCATCCTGATCGACTTCTGGAAGGGCGGGACCAAGAACCAGAAGGGCCTGCTCTGGGGCGTCATCGCCCTCTGGGTCATCGTGATGATCCCGTTCCTCATCCGTCACCTCTCAGTCGTTTTCGGGGGTTAATTCCGTGAGCACTCCTCTCAAGACCAAGATCAGCGTCCCCCGCAGCCGGGACCTTCAGGTGGACGGCGTGAAGTACAACCGCGCCGGTTCGTCCCGCAGCAGTTTCGAGATGATCGCGTGGCTGTTCATGCGCATGTCGGGCGTGGTGCTGCTCGTGCTCGTGTTCGGTCACCTCTACGTCAACCTCATGGTGGGGGACGGCGTGCACGCGATCGACTTCGGGTTCGTGGGCGGCAAGTGGGCCAACCCGTTCTGGCAGGTCTGGGACCTGGTCATGCTGTGGCTGGCCATGCTCCACGGCACCAACGGTATCCGTACCATCATCGACGACTACGCCGATCGCAACACCACCCGCTTCTGGCTCAAGGTGCTGCTCTTCGTGGCCTCGGGCTTCGTGATCCTGCTGGGCACCATGGTGATCTTCACCTTCGAGCCGTGCCCCGCCGGTGCGGACCCCGCGCTGCTGGCGTCCTTCTGCCCCGGAGCGTGATCGCGGCCACGGCGGAGCCCCCGGCTCCGCCGTCGTGCGTCGTCGCGGCCCGAGCGGCCGGGACCCGATACTTCTCCCACTCACCCACATAGAAAGAACATCTGGTATGCAGGTTCACAAGTACGATGTGGTAATCGTCGGCGCCGGCGGCGCCGGCATGCGTGCCGCCATTGAATCCGGCCAGCGCGCCCGCACTGCCGTACTGACCAAGCTCTACCCCACGCGTTCCCACACCGGTGCGGCCCAGGGCGGCATGTGCGCCGCCCTCGCCAACGTCGAGGAGGACAACTGGGAGTGGCACACGTTCGACACCGTCAAGGGTGGCGACTACCTGGTGGACCAGGACGCCGCGGAGGTCATGGCCAAGGAGGCCATCGACGCGGTGCTGGACCTGGAGCACATGGGACTGCCCTTCAACCGCACCCCCGAGGGCAAGATCGACCAGCGTCGCTTCGGTGGACACACCCGCGACCACGGTAAGAACCCCGTCCGCCGCGCGTGCTATGCCGCGGACCGTACCGGTCACATGATCCTGCAGACCCTCTACCAGACGTGCATCAAGCACAACGTGGAGTTCTACAACGAGTACTACGTCCTGGACCTGATCATGGTGGACACCCCGGAGGGCCGCCGCCCCGCCGGTGTGGTCTCCTACGATCTCGCGACCGGCGAGCTGCACGTGTTCCAGTGCAAGTCCGTGATCTTCGCCTCCGGTGGCGCGGGCAAGGTCTTCAAGACCACGTCCAATGCCCACACCCTCACGGGCGACGGCATGGCGATCGCGTTCCGCAACGGCCTGCCCCTCGAGGACATGGAGTTCGTGCAGTTCCACCCCACGGGCCTGGCGGGCCTGGGCATCCTGGTCTCGGAGGCCGCCCGTGGTGAGGGTGGCATCCTGCGTAACTCCGAGGGTGAGCGTTTCATGGAGCGCTACGCCCCCACCATCAAGGACCTGGCCCCCCGTGACATCGTGGCCCGTTCCATGGCCAACGAGGTCCGTGAGGGCCGCGGTTGCGGCCCCAACAAGGACTACGTCCTGCTGGACCTGACCCACCTGGAGCCGGCGCACATCGACGCCAAGCTCCCGGACATCACCGAGTTCGCCCGCACCTACCTGGGTGTGGAGCCCTACACTGAGCCGGTGCCCGTGTTCCCCACCGCGCACTACTGCATGGGTGGCATCCCCACCGACATCAAGGGCGAGGTCTTCCAGGACTCCGAGAACACGGTTCCCGGTCTCTACGCCGCCGGTGAGGTCGCGTGCGTGTCCGTGCACGGCTCCAACCGTCTGGGCACCAACTCGCTGCTCGACATCAACGTGTTCGGCAAGCGCTCCGGAATCTACGCCGCGGAATACGCGCGGGACGCCGAGTTCCTGCCGATCCCCGACAACGCCACCGAGCGCACCGAGGCGCTGCTCAACAACGCGCGCAGCCCGCACGGTGACGAGAAGGTTGCGGCCATTCGCAAGGACCTGCAGGACACCATGGACGCCAACATGCAGGTGTTCCGCACGGCCGAGACCATCCAGACGGCCCTGGACGACATCGCCGCTCTGGAGGAGCGCTACTCCCACATCTCCATCCAGGACCAGGGCAAGCGGTTCAACCTGGACCTGCTGGAGGCCGTGGAGCTGGGTTTCCTGCTGCAGCTGGCCAAGGTGATGTCCGTGGCCGCCCTGCACCGCGAGGAGTCCCGCGGTGGTCACTTCCGCGAGGACTTCCCCAACCGAGACGATGAGAACTTCATGGTCCACTCCATGGTGTACGAGGACCCGTCGTCCCCCACCGCGGGAATCCGGCAGGAGACCAAGCCGGTGATCATGACCCGCTACGAGCCGATGGAGCGTAAGTACTGATGTCCACTGCAGCCACCGAGAACCAGACCCAGGACGCTCAGAAGCCCGGCGACAAGGGCGAGGAGTCGATCCCCACGTACGACGTGGTGCTCAAGGTCCGCCGCTATGATCCCGAGTTCAGCTCCGAGGCGCACTGGGACGAGTGGAACCTAACCATGTACGGCACCGACCGCGTGCTGGACGCCCTGCACAAGGTCAAGTGGGAGCTGGACGGTTCCCTGTCCTTCCGCCGCTCGTGCGCACACGGCGTGTGCGGCTCGGACGCCATGCGCATCAACGGCCGCAACCGGCTCGCGTGCAAGACCCTTCTCAAGGACCTGGACCTGTCCAAGCCCATCCTCGTGGAGCCCATCAAGGGCCTCCCGTGCGAGAAGGACCTGATCGTGGACATGGAACCGTTCTTCCAGTCCTACCGCGAGATCATGCCGTTCCTGGTGAACGAGGACCACACCCCCACCGGAGAACGCTTCCAGTCCCAGGAGGACCGCGCGCGCTTCGACGACACCACCAAGTGCATCCTCTGCGCCGCGTGCACGTCCTCGTGCCCGGTGTTCTGGACGGACGGGCAGTACTTCGGCCCGGCCGCGATCGTCAACGCGCACCGGTTCATCTTCGACTCGCGTGACCAGGCCGGTGACATGCGCCTGGAGATCCTCAACGATAAGGAAGGCGTGTGGCGCTGCCGTACCACCTTCAACTGCACCGAGGCGTGCCCCCGCGGCATCCAGGTGACCAAGGCCATCGCCGAGGTCAAGAAGGCGGTCTTCGCCTCCGCCTTGTGACCCCTCGTGGCACGACCGCGGCCCCGGGATCCCTCGTGGATCCCGGGGCCGCGGTCTTTCCCGGGCTTTCAGCTCTCCGACGACGACGCCGCGGGGCCACTACCTACCGCGGGGCTGCTGCCCGCCACCGGCCTGTCGAAGCGGACGGGAGTTGCGTGTCCGAGGCCCCGAGCGGCATCGGGCAGGGAGGTCGCCGCCACGACCGTGACGGCCCGGTCCTCGCGCTCCGGCTGGGCGCGGGCCCCTCGGATGTCCGCCTGCACGAGCGCGCCCACGGCGGCCGCGAGCAACAGAACCTGCCCGTAGAGGTTGAACCACAGCAGTACACCCACGAGCACCGCGAACGAGAGCAGATAGGGGTTGTCCGCGCTGCGGGCGATGATTTCGCTGCCACCGTAGCGCAGCACCTGCGAGCCCAGGGCACCCGTGACGATGGTGGCCAGCAGGGCCTTGCGATGCAGTTTGAGCTGGGCGACCCCGCTCACCAGGGCCAGACTCATCAGGATGTCCACGAGCAGACCCACGCCGAGCGTGACCGCGGACTTGGCCCCGCCGTCCAACCACGGCTGCAGGCGCGTGAGACCGAGCTGACCGAGCCACCCAAGCACCCCGTCCACGGCGCCGGACGCGAAGACGCTCACGGTCGCGGAGGCGAGCAGCAGGATCCCGATCACCACGAGCCACGCGAGATCGCGCGGTACGGCCGCCACGGGCACCCCGGGGGCGGGCGGCAGTTCGAACATCCGCCGCGTGGCCAGCCGGATCCCGGCCACCCAGCGCCACGCGGTGAACAACAGCACCGCGAGCGCCACGGTGGAGGCCACGGTGAAGGGCCCCGTGTTCTCGAGCAGGCTCAGCGGGATGACTCCCCCGTTACCGTCCCCCACGTCCAGGAGTCCGGGGATGTTCTGCACCAGACCCGCCACGAGCGTCTGCTGCAGCGGCGAGTCGGTTCCCAGGAACGTGGCGAGTGCTGCGAAGCAGATCACCAGCAGGGACGAGGACGCGAAGAGCAATTGGTACGCGAGCCCGGCGGACATGAGCGGCCCGCCGTGGAACATGTAGTGCGCCACCACGCGCACGGGGAACACCGACATGAACCGCGCGAAGAACCACGCACCCAGGGCGCCAGCCCGCCTGCCCAGGGGTGCCCCCTCGGCGGCGAGCTGTCGGCGTACTTCGCGCAGGCGCCGGTGTTCCGCGTGCAGTCCAGTGCGGTCCGTGAGGGCGGGGACCACCGGGGGCGCTGTCTCTTATACACCTCT
>NZ_JABFAW010000009.1:420184-496461 GCF_017168375.1 Kocuria sp. KRD140 | reverse complement strand
CACCGGGGGCGGGTCAGTGTGCGTCACGGTCGTCCGTGCCGGCCCCGCCGAAGGGGAGGCGGTCCCGCACGTGCCACGCACCGTGTTCGTCCCCCTCGTAGAGGTCGATGTGGTCCACCAGGAAGGACGCGTGGTACGTGCGCAGCACGTGCTGGGCGCGGTCCAGCCCCTCCTCCGTGGTGCCGTGGGCCAGCGTCACGTGGGGGTGGAAGTCGAAGGGGGACGCGGACTCCAGGTGGTGCTCGCTCAGATCGCAGTGCAACTGCACGCATTGGTCGTGACCGCCCTCGATGCGCAGGTAGACCACCGGGGTCACGGGTCGGAACGTCCCCGTGCCGCGGATCTCCACGTGGAACGGTTGCCAGCGGTCGGCAACCTCCCGGATGTGGGACACGAGGTCCGCCCAGTCCTCCCCGCGCTCGGCGATCATGAGTGTGATGTGCGCGGGGACCGAGCCCGCTTGCGCGTCCCCGAAGGACGAACGCCAGTCCTGCAACTCCTGGCCCATGGGTTCGGGCAGCCGGATGACCACACCCGCGTACACCCGGCCCGGGCGCACGGTGGGGGAAGGATGTCCCTCGCTCACACGATCCTCCTCAGGTCGGCCCCGTCCAGACTATCCCACGGCGTCTGGCGCCACACGGCGTGCCGCACGGGGCCCCGCCCGGCGGCTCACGCGCCGGGGAGGAAGCCCATCCGCTCGTAGACGTCCGTGACCGTGCGGGCCGCGATCTCCCGGGCCTTGTGCGCGCCCCGGGCCAGCAGCCGGTCCAGCTCGGCGGGATCGTCGAGCAGTTCCTGGGCGCGCTTCTGGATGGGGTCCAGGGTCTGGGTGACCACCTCGGCCAGGTCCACCTTGAGGTGGCCGTACATCTTGCCCTCGTACTCGGCCACGAGGGTGTCCACCGGGGTGCCCGTGAGGGACGAGTAGATGGTCAGCAGATTGGAGATCCCCGGCTTGGCCTGGCGGTCGAAGCGCACTTCGGTGCCGTCGTCCGTCACGGCGGACTTGATCTTCTTGGCGTTGGATTTCGCGGGATCCAGGAGGCGGATGAGCCCGGCATCCGACGGCGCGGACTTGGACATCTTGGCCGTGGGGTTCGCGAGGTCGTAAACCTTCGCGGAGTTCTCGAGAATCTTGGCGTCCGGGACCACGAACGTCTCACCGAACCGGGAGTTGAACCGCTGCGCGAGGTTGCGGGTCAGCTCGAGGTGCTGGCGCTGGTCCTCCCCCACCGGGACCTGGTTCGCCTGGTACACCAGGATGTCCGCGGCCATCAGCACAGGGTAGGTGAACAACCCCACCGTGGTGTTCTCCGCCCCCTGCTTGAGGGACTTGTCCTTGAACTGGGTCATCCGCGCGGCCTCCCCGTAACCGGTGATGCAGTTGAGCACCCATGACAACTGCGTGTGCTCCGGCACCTGGGACTGGATGAGCAGCGTGGAGCGCTCGGGGTCGATGCCCGCGGCGATGTACTGCGCGGCCGTGACCCGGGTGCGCTCGGACATCGTGGCCGGGTCCTGGCCCGCGGTGATCGAGTGCAGGTCCGCCACGAAGAACACGCAGTCGTTGTCGTCCTGCATGTCCACCCAGTTGCGCAGCGCTCCCACGTAGTTGCCCAGGTGCAGGGAGTCCGCGGAGGGCTGCACGCCCGACACCACGCGGGGTGTGGGGTTCGGGGCGGTGTTCTGTTCGGTCACGGTCGACATCTTCTTTCGGTTCTCGGTCATGGGAGGCGGGGAGGTGCGGTGCGGGCAGCGGCGTCGTCGTCCGCCGACGCACGGGACCTCACGAGAGGCGGTAGTCCACCACGAGCGGAGCGTGGTCGGAGAAGCGCGTGTCGTACGCGGCGGCCCGGTCCACGACGGCACTCCGGGCGGCCGCGGCGAGCCCGGGGGTGGCCATGTGGTAGTCGATGCGCCACCCGGCGTCCGTGTCGAACGCCTTGCCGCGGTAGGACCACCACGTGTAGGGCCCAGGGACGTCCCCGGCGAGGCTGCGGGCCACGTCCACGTAGCCCACGTCCCCGAAGAACTTGTCGAAGTACGCCCGTTCCTGCGGCAGGAAGCCTGCGTTCTTGACGTTGCCCTTCCAGTTCTTGATGTCCCGCTCGGTGTGGCCCACGTTGAGGTCACCCACCACGAGGGCATGATCGCCGCGCTCGGCCAGTTGCGGCATGCGGGTGAGCATCGCGTCCAGGAAGCGGTACTTGTCGTCCTGGCGGGGTGTGTCCACCTCGCCGGAGTGGACGTACGCGGAGACCAGGGTCAGTGTGGTGCCGTCCGGCAGGCGGACGTCGTTCTCGATCCAGCGCCCGGAGTCGTCGAAGTACTCGTCCCCGATGCCCACGCGGGACTCGGTGGGAAGCAGGGCGCCGTCGAACGCGTCGCGGCGCGTAGCGATCGCGACGCCCGCGCGGCCCTTGGCGGCGGCCTCGGTGTGCCGCACGTCCCACACGTCCTCGTCGAGCAGCTCGCGCGTGATCTTGTCCGGCGCGCGCACCTCCTGCAGGCACAACAGGTCGACGCCGCGCGGGGCGAGCCAGTCCGCCATCCCGCGCCGGTACGCCGCTCGGATGCCGTTCACGTTCACCGTGGCAATGCGCACCGTCTGCTGGGAATCCGCCATGTGCCTGTGTCTCCTCGCTCGTTACGGGGTGGTTCTCAGTCCACCACCGTACCGCTCACGGGCTTCGAGGAGTCCTTGAGGCTGCGCAGCCCGTTGGCCGCGGTCATGTCGATGGTCTCCAGGGCCCGCTGGATCTGCTCAGGATCGGGCTCGGCGCCGGAGAGCTGTTCCTTCACGACCTTGGACTGCACCAGGATCACCTGCATGCCGTGGGCGAGCTTCTCGTCCCGCAGGGACTGACCCGCGCCGGCGGACGCGGAGGCGGCGGGAGCGCGGCCGTGCTGGGCCTGGAACTGCTCCTGCGCCTGGCGCACCTGCTCACGGCCGTACGCCGCGGCCTTGCGCACCATGCTCAGCGCCCACACCGCGAGCATGAGCCAGCCCAGGGCAATCCCCGCGAGGATCCAGCCGAGCAGGGAGTTGGAGTTGGCGGCCTGGATCAGGGCCACCGCGAAGATCACGGCCAGGACGGCCAGCCCGATCACCGTCCCCCACAGGGCGGTGCGTCCGGTGCGGGGAGCGTCCGGGGAGTCGGTGGCGCGGGTGTGTGCTGATCCGATCGACTGCATGAACCCATTGTCTCAAACCGCGCGGGGCGCACCGAATCGGGCCGGTCCCCGGGGACCCGACCCGCCGACGTCGCCCGAGCCCCTTGGCACAACCGGGCCCCGAGGGGGTATCAAGAGAGGGTGAGCACATCTTCCGCGGATTCTCCGCGCTCCCCCGGGGACGACTCCCCCGCACTGGACCCCGCCGAACGACGCCGCATCCTGTGGGTCCTGCTCGTTCCCCTGTTCATGTCCCTCATCAGCGTCTCGATCGTGAACGTGGCCCTGAGTTCCATCCAGCAGGAGCTGGAGGCGAGTTCCTCGGCACTCCAGTGGGTGCTCACCGGGTACGCGCTCGCGTTCGGGGTGCCGCTCGTGGCCAGCGGCCGCGCGGGGGACGTGTTCGGCCGCCGGAAGCTGTTCATCGCGGGGATCGCGGTCTTCGCAGGGGCCTCGCTGTTGTGCGGTCTCGCGCCCAACACCACGGTGCTCAACATCGGCCGGGTGATCCAGGGCCTCGGATCCGGGATGCTCAACCCCCAGACGGTGGGCATGATCCAGGAGTACTTCCAGGGTCGGGAGCGCGCCAAGGCGTTCGGGCTGTTCGGTTGGGCACCGCGATCGGCACCGCCCTGATCACGGCGGTGACCTTCGGTGTGCTCGCCCGCGCCGACTGGGATGCCGCGTTCACGGCGAGCTTCGCGGTGATCACTGTGATCGTGCTGATCGCCATGGGGATCGGGATCGCGGACATGCGCCGACACACCCCCGAGGAGCCATCCCGGGGCTGAGCCCCGCGCACCTCGTTCCCGGCACGTGTTCGGACCGCGGACTCCCGGGCTTTACGGCCGCCCGCGTGCCGCACAGACCCCGGGGACGACGACGCCGCGCGGCCGGCTCGAACGAACGAGACGGCCGCGCGGCGTCGTGACCGGAAGGCTACGGGATCAGGCCGACTCGACGGCCCGTTCGCAGGACTCCACCACGTTGACGAGCAACATGGCCCGGGTCATGGGACCCACGCCCCCGGGGTTGGGCGACAGCCACGAGGCGCGCTCGGCGGCGGCCGGGTCGATGTCCCCCGTGAGCTTCTTCTTGCCGGTCTCCGTGTCCTCGACCCGGGAGACACCCACGTCGAGCAGGACGGCACCCTGCTTGATCTGGTCCGCCCCGATCATGTGCGGGCGCCCCGCCGCGGCCACCACGACGTCCGCTTGCGCGAGCAGCTCGGGCAGGTTGCGGGTGCCCGTGTGGGCCAGGGTCACGGTCGCGTTGATCTCCCGGCGGGTCAGCAACAAACCGATGGGCCGACCCACGGTCACACCGCGGCCGATCACCAGCACGTGGCGCCCCGCGAGGTCCACCCCGTGACGCGTGAGCAGCTCCACGATCCCGTGCGGCGTGCACGGCAGCGGGGACGTGATGGGCTCGTTGACGTTGAGCACCAGCCGCCCCAAGTTCGTGGGGTGCAACCCGTCGGCGTCCTTCGCGGGATCGATGCGCTCGAGCACGGCGTTGGTGTCCATGTGCGGCGGCAGGGGCAACTGCACGATGTACCCCGTGCACCGGGGATCGTCGTTGAGCTCGTCGATGACGCGCTCGAGCTCCTCCTGGGACGCGTCCGCGGGCAGTTCCTTACGGATCGAGGCGATCCCCACCTGCTCGCAGTCGCGGTGCTTGCCCGCCACGTACGAGTGCGAGGCGGGATCGTCGCCCACGATCACGGTTCCGAGACCGGGCACCATGTCCCGCTCGCGCAGTGCGGTCACGCGCTCGGTCAGTTCTTCCTTGATCCGGGCCGCGGTCGCCTTGCCGTCGAGGACCTGGGCCGTCATCTCACCACTCCTCGAGGCCGGGGTACAGCGGGAACTGCTCGGTCAGGGCGTCCACGCGCGAGCGCAGGGCGGAGACGTCCGCACCGGGCTTGAGGGCCTCGGCGATCACGTCCGCGACCTCCTCGAACTCGCCCACGCCGAAACCGCGGGTCGCGAGCGCCGGGGTCCCGATACGCAGCCCGGACGTGGTCATGGGCGGGCGGGGGTCCCACGGTACCGCGTTGCGGTTGACCGTGATCCCCGCCTGGTGCAGCAGGTCCTCGGCCTGCTTGCCGTCCAGCTCGGAGTTGCGCAGGTCCACGAGGACCAGGTGCACGTCCGTGCCGCCGGTCAGCACGGACACACCGTGCTCCGCGAGATCCGGGGAGTTCAACCGCTCGGAGAGGATCTGCGCGCCCTCGATCGTGCGCTGCTGGCGCTCGCGGAACTCCTCGGTGGCGGCGATCTTGAACGCCACGGCCTTGGCCGCGATCGCGTGCATGAGGGGCCCGCCCTGCTGGCCGGGGAACACCGCGGAATCGACCTTCTTCTTGAGGTCCGCTTCCGCGAGGATCACACCGGAGCGCGGGCCCGCGAGGGTCTTGTGCACCGTGGAGGTGGTCACGTGCGCGTGGGGCACCGGGTTGGGGTGCAGCCCCGCGGCCACGAGACCCGCGAAGTGGGCCATGTCCACCCACAGCTTGGCATCCACCTCGTCCGCGATCGAGCGGAACGCCTCGAAGTCCAGCTGGCGCGAGTAGGCGGACCAGCCGGCCACGATCACGTTCGGCCGGGCCTGCAGTGCCTGCTCGCGCATCTTGTCCATGTCGATGCGGTAGGTGTCCGGGTCCACCTCGTACGCGGCGATGTTGTAGAGCTTGCCCGAGACATTGATCTTCATGCCGTGGGTCAGGTGCCCACCGTGGGCCAGGGACAGCCCCATGAGGGTGTCACCGGGCTGCATGAGCGCGGCCATCACGGCGGTGTTCGCCTGGGCGCCCGAGTGCGGCTGCACGTTCGCGTAATCCGCCCCGAACAGTTCGCACGCGCGGTCGCGAGCGAGGTTCTCCACGACGTCCACGTACTCGCAACCGCCGTAGTAGCGACGGCCGGGGTAGCCCTCCGCGTACTTGTTCGTGAGCACCGAGCCCTGCGCCTCGAGCACGGCGCGCGGCGCGAAGTTCTCCGACGCGATCATCTCGAGCGTGGAGCGCTGGCGCCCCAGTTCGTCCTCGATGGCCCGTGCGACGTCCGGGTCCACCTCCGACAGCGGTTGATTGGTCACAGGGTGTCCCAGGGATTCCGTCATGCTCCACCTTCTTTGTGCGCGGGAGGGTCCGCTCCAGCATATCCGCGCGCCGCGGTGTTGCGCCTCAGCACGGCGGGGGCACGAGCGCGGCGATGCTCGTAGAGTTTCTGGATCGTCCGGGCCCTCGGCGGGGGGCTCCCGCCAGGGGAGCGAATGCGGGTAGCATGTGTACCCGTACCGCGTGCGTACCCCCTGCGCGCGGCAGCCGTCACAGCGCAGCCGGGCTGCCGCTCTCGCTCAGCGAGCGCGAGCATTCGCATCGTCCCGCCCCACGTCCTGATCCTTCGTGTTAGGAGTTCTCGCGCCGTGAACGTTCTTCCCACCGCCCCGTTCACCGCTTCCATGCCGCGCATCACCGACGGCCAGTCGCCGCCGGAACCCGTAGACGTGGTGCGCACCCCGTACGCCGCCGTGATCTTCGACATGGACGGTGTGGTGACCGACACCGCCGGGGTGCACGCCCGCGCGTGGCAGAAGCTCTTCGACCGGTTGCTGACCGATCCCCGCCTCGAGCCCGTAGCCCCGGCCACCGAGGTGGACCGGCGCCCGTTCGACATGGGCGGTGACTACCGTACGTACGTGGACGGACGACGTCGCGAGGACGGCGTCCGCGCGTTGCTCGCCGCCCGCGGGACCATGCTCCCCGAGGCCCAGAGCCACGAGGACCCGCAGCCGGGTGACTGGACCGTGCAGGGCCAGGCCGCCGCGAAGGACGGCTTCTTCCACGAGGAGCTGCGCGAGCACGGTGTGCGCGTGTTCACGGGCACCGTGGCCCTGATCGAGCGGCTGCGCGAGGGCGGTGTGCCCGTGGGGCTGGTGACCGCGAGCCGCAACAGCGCCGTGGTCCTCGAGGCCGCCGGGTTGCAGCACTCGTTCGACCGCATCGTGGACGGCAACTGGGCCGCCTCGCACGACCTGCCGGGCAAGCCCGCCCCGGACACCTTCCTCGAGTGCGCACGCCTGCTGGGCGTGGCCCCCGGCGAGAGCGTCGTCGTGGAGGACGCCGTGGCCGGCGTCCAGGCCGGTGCCGCCGGCGACTTCGGCCTGGTCGTGGGGATCAACCGGGACGGTGCCCGGGAACGGCTCTACCGCGCGGGCGCCCACGTGGTGCTCAACGACGTCGCCGAGCTGGACCTGGGCGCGCGCCGGGACGACCCGTGGGCGCTCGTGTTCGACGGTTTCGACCCCGCCACCGAGCCCCGCCGCGAGGCCCTGCTGACCCTGGCCAACGGCTACATGGGCGTGCGCGGCGCGGCCTGTGAGTTCGCCGCGAACACCGTCCACTACCCCGGAACCTACCTGGCTGGCGTGTTCAACCGGGTGCTCAGCCACATCAACGGCCGGGACGTGGAACACGAGTCCATGGTCAACGTGCCCAACTGGCTGCACCTGGACCTGCGTTTCGCGGAGGGCCAGTGGTGGTCCGAGGGCGGGATGAAGCCCTCCGAAGAACGCGTGGAACTGGACCTGCGCCGCGGTCTGCTGACCCGCACGCTCGTGCTCACGGAAGCGGACGAGGACCCCGGCGCGGACCAACCCCCGCGCAGCCTGGAGATCACCCAGCGCCGCCTGGTGTCCCTGCGCTACCGCCACCTGGGCGCCCAGGAGACCCGGATCGTCTCGCGTGGATTCAGCGGGCGGTTGCACGTGCGCACCGGTGTGGACCCCGCCGTGACCAACAGCGGCGTGGCCGAGTACCGGGAACTCAACGCCCACCACCTCGCGCTACTCGAGTCCACGACCCTGCCGGACGAGCACGAGACCCTGCTGTCCCTCGTGCGCACCTCCCAGTCCAAAATCGAGATCGCGATGGCCCAGCGCACGCGCATCGAGTCCGAAACCCCCGTGCGCGAGCGCCGCGAGGTGCGCCCCGGCGGGATCGAGTTCCGCCGCTACACGGTGCAGATCGACCCGCACAACCCCGTGCTCGTGGACAGCACGACCGCGGTGGTCACGAGCCGCGACGCCGCGATCGGTTCCCCCCGCGAGGGAGCGCTCGCCGAGCTGAACCGCACGCCGTTCGGGGTGCGCAAGCTGCTGGCCTCTCACGAGATCGAGTGGGCCCGGTTGTGGGACCGCTACGAGGTCACCCTGGAGGCCGCGGAGGACACCCCCGAGCACGTGGCCACCCAGCTCGCAGTGCGCACCCACCTGTTCCACGCGGCCCAGACCCTGGCCCCCCACCTGTCCCTGCGGGACGCAGGCATCCCCGCCCGCGGTCTGCACGGTGAGGGCTACCGCGGCCACATCTTCTGGGACGAGCTGTTCATCCTGCCCGTGATCAACATGCGTCAGCCGCACGTGACCCGGTCCCTGCTCTCCTACCGGTGGCGGCGCCTGGCTATGGCCCAACAGCATGCCCGGGACTTCGGTCTCTACGGCGCGGCCTTCCCATGGCAGTCCGGTTCCGACGGGCGCGAGGAGACCCCGCCCGAGCTGTACAACCACCACTCCCGGCGCTGGCTACCGGACAACTCGTGGCGCCAGTTCCACGTGGGCCTGGCGATCGCGTACAACGCGTGGGTGTACTACGAGTCCACCGGGGACATCGACTGGCTCTCCGGCCACGGGACCGAGCTGATCGTGGGAATCACCCGCCTGTTCGCGTCCCTCGCGGAGTACGACTCGCACGACGGCAAGTACCACATCTCCGGTGTCATGGGCCCCGACGAGTACCACGACGGCCCCGCGGGCCAGCACGGTGGCGGGCTCAAGGACAACGCCTACACCAACGTGCTCACGTCCTGGCTGTTCCGTCACTCGGCCCACATCTTCCACGACATGGTCGAGCACCAGCGCGAGGACCTGGAGTCCCGCTTCGAGATCTCCCCGCAGGAGGTCCAGAAGTGGCTCAAGATGGCCGAGAACATGTACGTCCCGTTCAACGCGGACGGCACGATCGCGCAGTTCGAGGGCTACGACGAACTCGCCGAACTGGACTGGGACTTCTACCGCACCAAGTACCGCAACATCGGCCGCCTGGACCTGTTGCTCGAGAACGAGGGCGACCTGACCAACAACTACAAGCTCTCCAAGCAGGCGGACACGATCATGCTCGTGTACCTGCTGGGCCCCGAGGGTTTGATCGAGGAACTCGCGCGCATGGGCTACACCACGGACCTGGACGCCATCCAGCGCACCGTGGACCACTACATCGCGCGCTCCTCCAACGGTTCGTCCCTGTCCCGCGTGGTCAATGCCGCGGTGCTCGCGTGGCTCGACCCGGACCGCTCGTGGGGTTCGTTCCAGGACGCGCTCATGATCGACATGGACGACACCCAGGGCGGCACAACGGGTGAGGGCATCCACCTGGGTGCCATGGCCGGTTCGGTGGACGTGATCACCCGCGCGTACGCCGGGCTGCGCGTGCGGGGCCAGTGGCTCGAGTTCCAGCCCGCCCTGCCCCGCGAGTTGGACGCCGTGGACTTCACGGTCCTGTACTGCGGTCAGGTCATCGAGGTCTCGCTGGACCACGACATCCTGGAGCTCGAGGCGAGCTCGGTCAAGGCGGATCCAGTCACGGTGCACGTCAACGGCGCCGAGTACGTGCTCAAGGGCGGGCAGAAGATCTCGGTGTCACTGCGCCACCGCGAGTCCCGGCGTCCCGAGAAGGCCATGGCCGCCCTGCGGCGCCGGTTCATCTCCGACGCCGGCGAAGGCTGAGCCCCGCCCCGAACCGTGGCCGTACGACAACGCCGCGCGGCTCGGGTGCGCCTGCTCACCGGGCGCACACCGGGCCGAGCCCCGGCCACGCGGCGGGCGCGTGGCGGCTACCGGCGGCGTCGTGACGAGCGCGAGCGCGCACTATGCTATGGCTCATGACACAGTTCTCCGAGCCCGCGGGCGCCGACGCCGCCCGCGAACCCCTGATCCTGCCCTACGGTCAGCACCGGCCCTCCGTGGCCCGCTCCGCTTTTGTGGCACCCAACGCCACGATCGTGGGTGACGTGGTGGTGGGTGCCGGGGCGGGCATCTTCTACGGCGCCGTGGTGCGCGGTGACCGCTCCCCCCTGCGGATCGGGACGAACTCCAACCTGCAGGACAACGTCACGGTGCACTCGGACCCGGACCACCCCACGACCATCGGCGAGCGCGTGAGCGTGGGCCACAACGCGGTCATCCACGGGTGCGTCCTGGAGGACGACGTCCTCGTGGGGATGAACGCCACCGTGCTCAACGGCGCCGTGGTGGGCCGCGGGAGCCTGATCGCCGCCGGGACCGTGGTACTCGAGGGCGAACGCATCCCGCCCGGTTCCCTCGTGGCCGGGGTCCCGGGCAAGGTCCGGCGGGAGCTGTCCGTGGACGAGCAGCATGCCGTGAGTCGCAACGCCCAGAACTACATCGAGCTCTCCCGGGAACACCGCGCCATGTTCTCCTGAGCCCGCCTGGACAACCGCAACACACGACGACGCGCGGCCCCGGAAGCCCGGGACCGCGCGTCGTCGTACGCCGGGTGAAACCGCGGTAGCCCGGCGGGAGCGGCTCAGTGAGTGTCGCCCAGTGGATGCGGCTCGGTGGATGCCGCTCAGTGGAAGAAGTGCCGCGCCCCCGTGAGGTACATGGTCACGCCCGCGGCCTGGGCCGCCTCGATGACCTCCTCGTCACGGATGGAACCGCCCGGCTGCACCACGGCGCGCACGCCCGCGTCTAGGAGCACCTGCAACCCGTCCGCGAACGGGAAGAACGCGTCCGACGCCGCGACCGCGCCGCGGGCACGTTCGGCGTGATCCTCGGCGAGCGTGTTCGCCCGCTCCACGGACAGCCGGCACGAGTCCACGCGGTTGACCTGGCCCATGCCGATGCCCACCGAGGCGCCGTCGTTCGCGAGCAGGATCGCGTTGGACTTCACGGCTCGCAGGGAACGCCACGCGAACTCGAGGTCCGCCAGGGTCTTCTCGTCCGCGGCGTCACCCGAGACCAGGGTCCAGTCGGCAGGGTCGTCGCCCTCGGCGTCGAGGCGGTCGGCCTGCTGGAACAGTGCGCCGCCGGAGACCCCGCGGTACTCCAGGGGCTCGCGGCCGAAGCCCTCGGGCAGCGCGAGCAGGCGGATGTTCTTCTTGGCCCCGAGGATCTCGAGCGCCTCCGGCTCGAACTCGGGGGCCACGACCACCTCGGTGAAGATGGGCCTGAGGTTGCGGGCCATGTCCGCTGTGACCGTGCGGTTGGCCGCCACGACACCGCCGTACGCGGAGAGCGGGTCGCACGCGTGGGCCTTGAGGTGGGCGTCCGCAATGGGGTCCTGCGCGCCGGGGGTGGCCACGGCCACGCCGCACGGGTTGTTGTGCTTGACCACGGCCACGGCGGGCTCGTCGTAGTCGAATGCGGCGCGGACGGCGGCGTCCGCGTCCACGTAGTTGTTGTAGGACATCGCCTTGCCGTGTAACTGCTCGGCCTGCGCGATCCCGGGCGCCGCGGCGTCGTTCGTGTAGAGCGCGGCCTTCTGGTGCGGGTTCTCGCCGTAGCGCAGGGACTCCGCGCGCTGCAGCGCGAGACCCGCGTACGGGGGCCAGAAGTTCGCCTCGGGGTCGTGGTCGAACTGCTGGGCGGTCCACGTGGCCACGGCGGTGTCGTAGGCCGCGGTGTGGGCGAATGCCGCCGCCGCGAGCTTCTGCCGGGCCGCGAGGTCGTAACCGCCCTCCTGGGCCGCGCGCACCACGTCCGGGTAACCGGCGGGATCCACGACCACGGAGAC
The DNA here is from genome assembly GCF_017168375.1 of Kocuria sp. KRD140. Taxonomy (NCBI): domain Bacteria; kingdom Bacillati; phylum Actinomycetota; class Actinomycetes; order Micrococcales; family Micrococcaceae; genus Kocuria; species Kocuria sp. KRD140. Next base: position 484,469 of record NZ_JABFAW010000009.1, on the reverse strand, counting down.
CGCGGCGTGGTTCTTGGCGGCCGCGCGCACCATGGACGGACCACCGATGTCGATCTGCTCCACCACGGCGTCCTGCTCCGCACCCGAGCGCACGGTGTCCTGGAACGGGTAGAGGTTCACGATCACCAGGTCGAACGGCTCGATCTCGAGCTCGGTGAGCTGATCCATGTGTTCCTGCTTGCGCCGGTCTGCGAGGATTCCCGAGTGCACGCGCGGGTGCAGGGTCTTGACCCGCCCGTCCAGGCACTCCTGGAACCCTGTGACCTCGGAGACCTCGGTCACAGGGACCCCCGCGCCGCGGATGGTCCCGGCGGTGGAACCGGTCGAGACGATGCTCACGCCGGCGTCGTGGAGCCCTCGCGCGAGCTCCTCCAGACCGGTCTTGTCGTACACGGAGATCAGTGCGCGCTTGAGCGGCACACGGTTCAGGTCGGCAGTGTTCACGAGCTCTCCAGTGGGGACGAGGGTACGGACGGTAGGCGGGCCGGAGCCCGGTTCAGTCTACGACCGGGGCAGATCGGGGTCGGTGCTCGTGACGTCCCAGCTCAGTTTCGCCAGCGCGTTGACGAGCAGGGTGCGCTCGGCGGATTTGATCCGCTCGTGCAGCACGGATTCGGTATCGTCCTCGGCCACGGGGACCGCGACCTGGGCCAGGATGGGTCCGGCGTCCACGTCCGCGACGACCTCGTGCACCGTGGCGCCCGTGACCTTCACGCCGTAGGCCAGGGCGTCCCGCACGGCATGGGCACCGGGGAAGGACGGCAACAAGGACGGGTGCGTGTTGATGATCCGGCCCGGGAACACGGACACGAACTCCGCGTCCACGATCCGCATGAACCCGGCGAACACCACGCGGTCGGGGTGGTAGGACGCCACGCGTCGTTGCAGCGCACGGTTCCACTGCTCCCGGTCCGGGTACTCGGACAGCGGCACCACGAAGGTGTCGATGCCCGCGGCGCGCGCCCGGTCCAGACCGGCGCACTCCAGGTCCGCACCCACGGCGGCGATATCCACCTCCACGTCCCCCTGGTGCAGGGCGTCGATCATCGCCTGCAAATTCGTACCGGAGCCCGAGACCAGAACCACTAAACGCATGGGCCCACTCTATCCAGCGAGGCTGCCTCGATGGCGCCGCGGCGGTGCTGCGCCCGCGACGCTGCTCGGTCCGTCCGCTCGCCTACAGTGGTGGGTATGCACGATTCCCGCCACCGGTGCACGCCGCCCCACGCCACGCACTCGATGGGTTCGACCTCCGGCGGCTCCCCTTCCGGGGGTTCCCACTCAGGGGGACCGCACTCCGGCGGCCCGCAGCACCGTGGCCCGCACGCCGGCGACCCGCGCGGTGAAAAGCCCTCACCTCGCGGCCCCCAGTCGGGGGACCCCTCTGACGGCGCTCGGCTCCGGTTCGCCGCGGTAGCCGCGGCCCTCGCGGTGCTCGCCTCCGCACTCGTGGTGGGTGACGTGTGGTCCACCGTGGCGGGGCTCGTACTCGCCATCGCCGGGATCGTGCTGGGCATCATCGCGCTCGCGCGCTCCCGCGGTTCGTCCTCACGGGTCCCGATCACGGTGCTCGCGGTGTTGGCCATCGTGTGGGGTGTGATCAACGCGCTGGGCGGCGGCACCCGGTTGCTCGTGTGGCCGGCCACCCAGGTCTACCAGGAATGCACCGATCGGGCCCTCACGCTGTCCTCGACCAGCCGGTGCGAGCAACAGCTCAACGACAACGTGTGGAAGCATTTCTCGGGTGCGCCCCTCGAGACGGGTGCGCCGCAGGACGATCCGACGGCCACCGCCACGCCTGAGGCCTCCCTTGTCACGCCCACGTCGAGCGCCTCGAACCCTGCCCCTTCGGGGAGTGCTACACCGGGAGCGACCTCGCCGACCTCCGCCGGTCCCGGGTCCTGAGACGCCCGCTCCCAGCGAGTCCATTGCTATCGAGAGCGGTTCGTCATCGGCCCAGTCCCACGTCCTGGGACGCCCGAGCCCGTCGGCGCCAGGAGCGGTTCATCGTCGTCTCAGTCCCGCTCGTCGTCGAGGGCGGCCAGCCGCGCGGCCTTGCGCTTCTCGGACCTGCGCTGCGCACGACGACGCTTGGCCTCCTCACGGCGGGACAGTCCCGGTTCGTCTGCCGATCGTCCCACGGCCGTGGACCCGCCGCGGGGCTGGGACTCCCGCTCGGGCTCGGCGGCAGCGCGCGACGCGCGGCCCCGGAACAGACCCCGGACACCCCGAGCCGTGACCTCGCCGTCCGGGACGGCCGCCCCGGATCCAGGACGGCCACCGGGTGCCGTGCGAGCATCCTGCCCGGCGCCGGGGCCGGAAGCCGAGCGGGAACTGTGCACGGCGCCAGCGGCGGGCAGGGCGTCGTGGTGGGCCACAGCGGCGTCGTCCTCCGGGGCCGGGGAATCCGGCACGGGGAGCTCGTCCGCCTCGGCGCGGGAGCGGGAACGGTAGCCCTCGCGTTCGAGCCAGGGCCCGGCCAGGCACCCCACGGTGGCGCCCACCGCGAGTTCGGCACCGAGCCACAGGAACACGTGCCACGCGTGCGGGCCGATGTCCGTGAGCCTGCCGATGCCCAGCGAACCGCTGGAGAGCCACGCGAGCGCGGTCACGAGGCCCGCCCCCACCGCGGCCATGAACACCGCCGTGAGCACGGTGGAGAGCACGAACGTGATCCAGCGCAGGGGCAGGCGGATGGCCATCCAGTCGTCCAGGTGGTTCTCACCCTCGCGGCAGAACCACCACCCCGCGAGCAGACCCGCGAGCACGGGCAACCCCAGGACCGCAGGGGCGTACAGCCACGGGTCACCGGTGGGCAGCGCGGCGAGCGCCGGGAACTGCGGCAGCGGTCCCAGCGTGCTCTGGAACGGCGACACCAGGGTCCCGGTGCCCAGCGAGAAGCCGGCACCGGTGGCCCACGTGAGCGCCCACACGACCATGTTGGGCAGGTACCCGAACTGCAGTGCCGTCAGGGCGGTGTCCCCCGCAGCGCCGGTACCGAGGTCCTGGTAGACCGTGATCACGCGGTCCCAGTTCCACGCGAGCGCCACCACGAACAACAGGGCACCGGCCGCCACAGCGGTGACCGCGGCGAGGAAACCGGCGCGGATCACGGCCCACACGTAGGAACCGGCCCAGCGTGAGTGCTGGCTCGTGCGCTGCAACCAGGACGCGACGTCGGCCCCGAGCACCGCGGCGAGCGAGCGCGAAGCGCTCCATCCGCCCACGAGGGTGCCCAACCCGGCCGGGACCAGGGGCAACAGGGCGGCCGCCACGAGGTCCACCGAGACTTGTTCGGTGCGGCTGAGCCAGCCCACGAGGGCCCCGAAGAGCGCGTACGCGAGCATCCCGGCAAAGAACGGGATCAGGAACTGACCGCGCCAGCACGCCCGGGCGATCCGGCGGCCCGCGATCACCGCGAGGCCGAACGGGATCAGCGTGAGCCCTAGAGGCACGAGCGTGACCGTCCCGCCACCGACCAGCGACAGGCCCTGGATGGCTTGGATCGTGAGGGGCACGCAGTGCGCGAGCAACCAGACCTGACCGGCGAGCTGCAGGCTCCCGTCCGCGCCCAGGGTCGCGAAGCCCCCCGCAGCCCATACCGCACCCAGGAGCACGGTGCCCAGCAACAGGCCCACCACGGCCACCGCGAGCAGCTCGATCACGCCCTGCAGCGCGAGCGGCATGGGCAGTCCCGGGGAGTCGTCCGGTTCGGGGCGGGGCACGTCGGCGGCGCGCACGGGGGACGAACCGTGCGACGTGAAGCGGTCGCGTACGCCCGAGACCACGCCGGGCAGTGAGGGAAGTTTCATCACCGGACATCTTTTCACGTTCACCCGCGCACCACGGGCAGCGAAGTTAGCCCGGACTTCACCTGCGGGCCACCCCCGGGTGACTCCCCCGTGAGGCGCCGGGCCCACAGTGGGAACCGTGAGAATCGCATTGGTGGCCGAACAGTTCCTCCCCCACGTCAACGGTGTCACTCATTCGGTGATCCGCGTCCTGGAACACCTGCGGGATCACGGGCACGAGGCCATGGTGATCGCCCCCTCCTACGAGAAGACCCTGTTCCTGGGCTCGGTGGACCACGTGGACGGCGTGCGGATCGAGCGCATCCCGTCTCTGCCGCTCGCGGGCTATCCCGAGGTCCGCGTGGCGAGCTGCACCGTGAGTCGCATGCAGCGCATCCTGGCCCGTTTCGCGCCGGACGTGGTGCACGTGGCGTCCCCGTTCGTGCTCGGGTGGCAGGCCATCCAGGCCGCCAAGGGTTTGGGTCTGCCGTGCGTGGCCGTGTACCAGACGGACGTGCCCGGTTACGCCGCACGCTACGGGGCGTCCGTGCTGGAGACCGCCATGTGGTCCCACGTGCGTGCGATGCACAACAGTGCGACCCTCACGCTCGCTCCCTCCACGGCGTCGATCAGCCAACTCCACGAGCATGGCGTCCAGCGGGTGCACATGTGGCGCCGCGGAGTGGACACGAGCCGGTTCCGTCCCGCGCTGCGCGATCACGCGTGGCGCGAGCGCGTGGGCGGCGGCAAGCGACTCGTGGGATACGTGGGGCGGTTGGCCCCCGAGAAGCAGGTCGCGGACCTCGCCGCGATCGACGCCCTGCCGGACACCCGGCTCGTGATCATCGGTTCCGGCCCCGGGAAGGAGTCGCTGCGCTCGGTATTGCCCAACGCGCACTTCGAGGGCTTCCTCACGGGCACCGAACTCGCCACGGCCATGGCGTCGCTGGACGTGTTCGTGCACCCCGGTGAGCACGAGACGTTCTGCCAGACCATCCAGGAAGCCATGGCCTCCGGGGTCCCGGTGGTGGCCGTGGGCCGCGGCGGTCCCCTGGACCTCGTGGACTCCTCGCGTAACGGGTGGCTCTACGCCCCGGGTGACCTGGCCGGGTTGCGCGAGCGCGTCCGGGACCTCGCGGGCGACGACGCCAAACGCCTCGCCTTCGCGCGCACTGCCCACCAGTGCGTGCAGGAGCGCACGTGGGGTGCTGTGTGCGAGCAGTTGCTGGGCCACTACGAGCGCGCTCGCACGGTCACCTCCCGGATGCGCGGCACGCGCCGCAGCGACCTGCGCACCCCATGAGAACCGCCGCCGGGTGCCAGATGTTACTCAACAGAAGCTTGGTTAAGTTTTGATGACATTCTCGGTCCGCGCCTGGCTGGTCCCCCGAATCCACGGATAGGCTCGAAGCAGCTTCACGAGATGCGCCCGCGCAACGACAAGGACGTCACCGCGCGCCCAGAGCTCCAACTCGGCGTACGCCAACCCTCGGTTCAGGGGTGGATTGGATGACGAAGCGGCCGGGGCCACACGTGTGGTTCCGGCAAGCGACCGGAAAAATCAGAGGCCCGACATCATGAACACGACAACCCAGAAATCCCACCCCGACACCCGCGAACAGTGGGTGGACGTCACCGTTCAGGCGGACCCCGCCCGGCACGTGGTGTCCATCACGGGATCGGACGGTCACGAGCACGAGTACTTCGCGGACGACGCCCGTGAGGTCGCACTCGCCGCACAGCACACACGGGGGCGCGGCCAGTGGTGCGCCAAGTACAGCCGACTCCTGGTCCCCGGGGCCTCCCGGGTGACCGGCGGGGTGTCCTTCTACAAGCTGGAGCCGATGCCCGCGTAGTCCACGCGCACACGGTCACCGCGACCGCGAACTCCACGAACGGTGCGGCCCGGGTCCGAACGGATCCGGGCCACACGCGTGTGTCGAGCGCTTCTCTGCGCTCCCGCCCGGTTCTCAGTGGGCGGTCGTGTCCCGGTCCTGGGCGATCAGCTCGGCGGCGCGTTCACCGCTCATGAAGACCGTGATGTTCGGGTTCACCGTCACGAGCTCGGGCATCACCGAGGCGTCTGCCACGCGCAATCCGCTCACGCCCTTGACGATTGCATCCAGCAGGAACGCCGTGCGCCCGGTGATGAGCACGTACAGCATGAGCCCGATCGCCAGGATGATGTTCAGCTCGGAAAGCCGCCGGATGCCCTTGTCCACGCCCAAGACGCACGAAGCCACCGCCATGAGGATCCCCAGGGCGGTCAGTGCCGACGGCACCGCCAGGTTTTCGGGGACGGCGAACAGGTAGCGCAGTCCGAAGTTCAACTGGACCACCCCGATCCCCAGGGACGTGGCCACCCCGAAGATGGTCCCCAGCAGCGCCGCGGTGTCCACGGCGTCACCGGCGGCACCGTGGATCCGGCACCCGATCAGGGGTAGAGAGCGGAGCGGATGCTCAGCGGCATGCCGAAGCGGTAGGCGAAGTAGCCAAATGCCATGCCCATCAGGGCGTACATGGCCCACCCCGTGAACAGGTTGAACTGGGGTTTCGCGTGGTCCGGGCCCATCTTGATCGTGCCGTGCCTGCTGTCCGCGACCAGGATCACGAACACGATCGCGAGAGCGGCCGTGAGGATGTAGAACCACCCCGGCCGGGAGGCGACCCACGCGACCACGCCGCCGATCACGGCGTCGGCGTGCTCGGGTGCCTCCGTGGCCCAGGCGGACAGCGAGACAAGCAGGGTTGCCGCGGCCACGAAGACCCGCCAGTTGACGGGCAACCGGGGTGGCGCAGAGCGAGGGGCCCGGACAGGGCGGGCGGATCCGCGACGGGCGACGAGCCCGGGCGTGGGTGACGGATGGACGAGGAATCGTGTGTGGTCACGTCGGGGATGCGGGTCGGACGTCGGACGACCCGGGGTTGAGGCGCCTTACTACCAGCCGTTAGTCATGGCACGCCACCTCACTTTAGAAGAGGGCCGCGCAGCAGCCGAATGCAGCCGCGCGGCCCCACGAGCACACCCCCGTTCGCCCGGGGCGGCACTGTCAGCCCAGCAGCTTGGCCACGAGGGCGCTCGCGAACTCCTCGGAGACGTCCCCGTAGTTCAGGGAGAAGTCCTCGTCCACGAGCGTGGGCAGCAGCCCCGAGCACAGCACCGTGGCGCGCCCGTACAGCCCCGGCAGGGCGGCACCGATGGGCACGGAGAGCAACCGCAGCTCGGGATCGTAGCTGACCAACGCCGTGCCGGTGTCCCGCGCCGCGAGGTGCTTGCCGAGCCCCGAGGACACGGGACGGGCGTGACCCGAGACCACGTCCTCCGCGGTGCGGTAGGCGTAGCGCGTCTTGTGGTGGTGGTTGATCCGGTACAGCCCCGCCTGGTTGCGGTCGTCCGTGGCCTCCCACGTGGCGTCCGCGGGCACGAAGCGTTCCGCGACCCCGTTGTACTGCATCTCCTTCAGGGGCAGCCCGGCGACGACCGAGGACAACGGGGGCAGGGTGTCGAGCATGACGGGCCCGGCGTCGTAGACCACGTCGCACAGCCCCTCGGGCAGCAGCTTGCTCAGCGCGTCGAGGTCCACATCCTGGAGCATGGTGGTCGCGTGGTCCTCCGGGGACAGCACCACGACCTCACCACCCTGGGCCCCGACCGCCTGCGTCACGGCGTCCTCTTGGTCGGTCTTCCACCCGCCCGTGAGCAGGATGGAGCCGTCCACGAGCTGGGTCAGGGCCGGGGAGCACACCTGCCAGCGGCGCACCGTCCAGTTCTCGTCCCGGATCACCTCCAGGAAACCGAGGGCCTGCAGGTGACCCACGAACCATTCCTCGAAGCGCTCGGAGTCCTCGAGCTGGCGCGCCACGATGGACAGGCTCGACCGCTTGCCGCCACCCAAGAACGTGAGGATGTCCTTGAACGGCGCCCAGGACCCCGGGTACTCGCCCTCGTCCGGGCCGATGAACTGCAGTGCCTCGACCGAACCCGTCTGACCCACCGCCGAGAGCTTGGTGAGCCGGCCGGGGTAGCGCTTGGTGAGCCCGCAGAACTTGCAGCGCCCGAACACCCACGGCGCCTTGGCCTTGGGATCCATGGGGGGCAGGATCACTTTGTGCTTGCCCGTGACCATGCAGGACACGTCCGGGGCCTCGGGCAGCTCGTTGCTGCGCTCGGGGAACATCTGCCCCTCGGCGGACTCCCACCCGGCGACCTCGGGCACGGGGACCTCGTCCACGGCGGCCTCGTGGGGGTCCATGTTGTCGAACGAGCCCTGGACGTACTCATCCGGGATCTCGTCCCGCGTTACCGCGGTGACGGGCCACAACGGTTCCTCCGCGACGTGGACCATCTCACCGTCGTAGCCCAGGGAACGTTGAGTGATGTAGTAGGAACTGTCCCGCACGCGGAACTCGAGGCGCTGCTTCACGGTGCGCCCGGAACGCAGCACCAGCGTGTAGTCGTTGGGCTTGAGGTGGCCGTCCTCGCGGGCCAGATCGGTCCCGCCCAGGCTCACCTGGAACGGTGGCACCCGGGGTGCGGTGAGCTTGGTGCTCATGAGCTTGAACGAGTGCGGGTTACGCCACTCGCACTCCACGGACAGGGGGTCGTCGCTGTCGGACGTGACGGTCAACTGCGGGGGCCGCAGGGCCGAGAACCGGTCCACGTCCCCGGGGATCCGCAGCCCGCCGGACAGGGTGATTGCGGGGACCAGGCGGGGTACAAGGGCCGAGAAGTTGTCGTTGACGGTCAGCGCGGGGTCACCGGCACGCAGCACCTGGACGTCGTCGAACAGCACCCAGCCCTCGCAGACCCCGTTCTCCCCCGGGCCCACCACGCGGTAGTCGGGAGAGGCCGAGTCGTCCAGGATCGCGCGGATCTGATCCACCCATTCAGGTTGATTGCGCACCATGATCCGGCACGGCCACGCCGCGGGGACGTGGTCCACGGAGATGAACGTGTCCGAGTACGCGTCCTTGGCGAAGACCACCACGGGCCGTGGATTACGCGTGAGGGTGAGCTCCCCCGCGGTGATCTGCAGCTGCCCGGACAGCAGCGTGTCACTCGTCATGCGGGCGTTGTACGCGGAGATCCCCAGGAACGCGTCCCCGATGTAGGACAGGAACATGGTGCGCGGGCCGACCGTGGTCGCGAGATCCACCTCCCGACCGGGCACCAGCCGCTTGGGCACCACGAAACCGAGTTCGTAGATGGGGTTGCCCACGTAGTCCGTGCCGTCCGTGAGGGACAACCCGGGGCTGCGCGAGCCCAGGTGCCGCGTGCCGCGGGCGGCGGCCGCGGCGGCGTCGTCCGGGGCGGACTCCCACGCGTCCAACTGGGCGAGCGCGACCTGCAACGCGGGATCGCGCGTGAGGGGGTTGGTCCAGATGCTGCGCAGGCTCTTGGACACATCGGTGTCCGCGATGTCGAGCCAGAAGTCGATGTAGATCCCGAGCTCCGCCGCGCTCATCCCCTGCGCCGTGGTCAGTTCGAGGTCCTCGAACATCTGGTGCAGTTGCCGCAGCTCGGACGGGCCGAACAGGGTCTGGGACAGAGCGAGGCCCACGGGACGGTGGTTCACGGCGTACGCGGACGGCAACCCGAGTTGGCCGTCGAAGGCCTCGAGCCAATAGCGCAGCGCGTCCCAGTAGGTCTCGGAGTCCTTGCGCACCGAGGTCTCGAGCGCCTTGACGTTGTCCTGGCCCGCTTGCAACAACACCGCGAGCGGCAGGTAGAACGTGGACACGGACTTCTTGCCCGTGCGCGCCGCGAGCGCGGACATGTGCCGCCCGGCCAGGGCGAACAGGGCCAACAGCGCCACGATGGGCGGCGGGCCGATCCTGGTGAGGTCCTCGAGCTGGCGCCGGGACGTCCGGTACCACGCCTCGGTGAGCTTGTTGAACGCGTCGAACACGGACCGGCGGGAGCCGTCCGTCACGAGCAGCGGCGTCACGGAGTCGGCGAGCGCACGCAGCGTGGCCGGGCCGTCCAGGCCGAATTCCGAGCCGATCTGTTCGAGCATCTTCTCGTCCAGGTCCAGGTGGACCAGTTCCCCGGCCCTCCTGGGACCGAAGAATGCCCGCGCCACGGCGTCGTTCCAGCGCAGGTACTCGACTTCCCGGGGTCCGGATGCCATTGCGTGGTCCCCCGTGTGGAAACCGGCAGCGTCAGCCACAAATCCTCCGTCTGCGCCGTGCGGCGCGCTCGAAACACGACAATCCCTGTCGATTATAAGTTCCCGCCCGTCGGCGGTTCACTGCCCGATCCCACCGCGCCCCCGGTTTGCACGACGACGACGCCGCTGCCCGGGCCCTCGCCCACCGGCGCCCGGCCGTGTCCGCACCGGGCGGTACGGTAGGGACCATGGATGGTGCTGCGCAGTTCACGGACGCCCGCGGTCCGGGTGCCGCCCCGGACTGGCGCAGCGAACTCTCCCGGATCGTGCCCGGCACGAGTCCCGACAGGGTCGTGGCGGACCCGGAATCCGGACCCACCGTGGCCCTCGAACTGGACCTGGCCCGGGTGCAGAACCGCACCCCGAAAGCGTGGCAGGAATCACCCCGGGAGACCCCGCTGAGTCTCACGGCCCGTCCGGTGCTGCGCGGACAGCGCCACGGGTGGGTGCACACCGGCATCGACTGGGGCAACCTGGCCTCCCACGCCCGCTCCGGGCACCTGAGCGCGGAGCAACTGGACTGGTTCGAGGAGCTGCGAGCGCTCTCCGAGTCGCACCGCGGCAGTTACGCTGCGGACCGGCACCAGCTGCACATGGAGCGCTACACCTCTCCCCTGTTGTGGCCCATCCTGGGGCGCGCCCGGGGGCTCGGGATCCCGCTCGTCTCCAAGGGCACGGGAGCACCCGTGATCGTGGATCGCGACGGCCGGTTCGAGGTGCGCGTGGATCCCGGCGAGCACGGCGAGCTCGCCCTGCACCCCCAGCTCATCGTGGGCGAGAACGAGATCCCCCTGCGCTGGACCCGGATCATCGGCCAGCCAGGTCACGGCCTGTTCTACCCGGACGCGACCCCCGCGGCCCTGGACACCGCGGAGGACCTCAACCAGTTCCCGTTGCACCTGGTCGCCCTGGGCACCCGCCTCAATCAGCAGCAGCGCTCGTTCCTGGACCGCGCCGAATCCCTCACGGTCCCGCAGGACGGTGTGGAGGAGTTCTTCGACACCTACTTCCCCCGGTTGCACCAGAGCATGCACGTGATCGCGGGCGAGGACTCCCTGGTGCTGCCCCAGGTCGCGGATCCGCAGTTCGTGCTCACCATCCACCACGACGACCTCACCGAACGCGTGGAGTGGGAGTGGGAGTACCAGAAGGGTCGCGAACGGATCCGGCTGCCCTTCCGCCCCCTGGACCCTCTCGGGGACGAGCCCGTGGCCCGCGAGTCCCGGTGGGAGTCCTCCATGGTCCAGGCCGTGCACCGCCGGATCCCCGAGTTGGACTTCAAACGCAGTTCGTACGCGGCGCAGGACGCCCTGACCCTGTTGCGGGTTTGGTTGCCGCTGCTGCGCAAGATCCCCGACCTGCGCATCGTGGAGACCGGCGGGAGTCCCGCCTACCGCGAGGTCACCGAACCCACCGAGATCACGGTGTCCACCGCGCCCACCGAACACCACGACTGGTTCGGCCTGGGTGTCACCATCAGGGTCGGTGAGCACTACCTCCCGTTCTCCCAGATCTTTCAAGCGCTCGACCGCGGCCAGGAGGTGATGCTGCTGCCGGACGGTTCCTACTTCTCCCTGGACCGCCCCGAGTTCACGCGGCTGCGCACGCTCATCGCCGAGGCCCGCACCCTGCAGGAGGACAAGGACGCGCCGCTCGCGTTGAACCGCTACCAGGCGAGCCTGTGGGAGCAGTTTGAAGACCTCGCCACGGACACCCGCCAGGCCGAGCAGTGGCGCGAGGGCGTGCGCGCACTGACCCACCTGCACGAAATCCCCTCTCCCCCGGCCCCCGAGGCCCTACAGGCCAACCTGCGCCCCTACCAGTACGAGGGCTTCCGGTGGCTGAGCTTCCTGTGGGACCACGGACTGGGCGGGATCCTCGCGGACGACATGGGCCTGGGCAAGACCGTGCAGACCATTGCCGCGATCCTGCGCGCCACGGACCGGGACCCGCAGCTGCCGCCCCACCTGGTGATCGCACCCACCTCCGTGGTGGCCAACTGGTCCGCCGAGCTGCGCCGCTTCGCGCCCTCCTTGGACATCACCGTGCTCAACCACACCAAGGACTCCGTGGCCGACGCCGCCGCGCATTCCCATGTGGTGCTCACGTCCTATGCCCTGCTGCGTCTGGACGCGGAGGCCTACCGTTCGGTCGAGTGGACCGGGGTGATCATGGACGAGGCCCAGTTCGTCAAGAACCCCCGGACCAAGGCCTACCGCGCCGTGAAGAATCTGCGGGCACGCACGTGTCTCGCGATCACCGGCACCCCCATGGAGAACAGTCTTTCCGAACTGTGGTCGTTGCTCTCGCTCACCGCCCCCGGGCTGTTCCCGTCCAAGAAACGTTTCACCGAGCACTACCAGCGTCCCATCGAACGCGCCATGGACTCGGACGCCCTGGCCCGGCTGCGGGCCCGGATGCGCCCGTTCATGCTGCGCCGCACCAAGGCGGACGTGGACCTGCAGCTGCCACCCAAGCTCGAGCACGTCCTGCCCGTGGGGTTGAACCCCGAACACCGCAGTGCGTACGACCGCCGGCTGCAGCGTGAGCGCGCCAAGATCCTGGGTCTGCTGCGCAACTTCGACAAGAACCGGTTCACCATCTTCCAGTCGCTGACCACCCTGCGGATGTTGGCGCTGGACCCCGTCCTGGTGGACCCGGAGTCCAAGGCGCCATCCTCAAAGCTGGACGTCCTCTTCGACCAGCTGCCCCAGCTCGTTCAGGAGGGCCACCGCCCGCTCGTGTTCAGCCAGTTCACGAGTTTCCTCAAGATCGTGGCCCAGCGCCTCGACGACGCCGGGATCGCCTACAGCTACCTCGACGGCAGCACGCGGGACCGCGCGGAGGCGCTCGAGAAGTTCCGCAGCGGCCGCGCCCCCGTGTTCCTGGTGAGCCTCAAGGCCGGCGGTTTCGGCATCAACCTCACCGAGGCCGACTACTGCTACCTCCTGGACCCGTGGTGGAATCCCGCGGCGGAGAACCAGGCCGTGGACCGCACCCACCGGATCGGGCAGACCAAGAAGGTCATGGTCTACCGCATGGTCGCGCAGGGCACAATCGAGGAGAAGGTCATGGACCTCAAGGCCCGCAAGGCGGACCTGTTCGGGGCCGTGCTCGACGATGAACGGTTCTTCTCCGCCACGCTCGACGCCGAGGACATCCGCGCGCTGGTTGGTGTCTGAGCGAACCCCGGGGTCCGTTGAGTACCCTGCACGGTCCCGATCACGCCGACGGTCGAGCTCGGGCGCACGCGGGAACACCGCGCGGGGTCCTTTCCGTGGAAGTCACACTCCCCCCGGCCTGTCGACCCGGCACGGTCAGCGGGTTAGCGTGAGCACAGATCACGCCGGCCCCGGCGCACCCGCACCGCGTGCGCGGACCCCTGACCCGATCCGTGGGTGTTGCGTGATCACGGTGTTGGGAGGCACTCGAGCATGTCACACAGCAGGACGCCGCACGGCCACGGTCCGAGTACCGAGGTGGCACTGCGGCGCGCCGGGATCGGTGTTGTGCTGGCCCGGGTTGCCTCCGCCGTCCCCGATCCGCCGGTCTGTCCATGGTCCCGGCTGGAGTCCGTCCTCACCGGGGCCATCGCCGGGATGCTCTGGAACGACTTCCTCATGGTCGAGTACGACCCACCGGAGGGCACCCCGGACGTTCCCGCCGCGTGGGTGCGCACGGGACCCCGCGGGGTGCAGTGCGCCCTGCAGCGCGTTGCGGGCCGTTCCGCGGCCGCCACCCACGGACCCGCCGAGTTCACCGGGCCGTGGTGTCCCGCGGAGCGGCTGAGGTCGTGGGGGTGGGACGATCCCACCGCCCCTGGACGGCCGTGGACGTGCGGACCGTGCCTGCCGCGGGCGGCCGCGCGCAGCGTCCTCGCCGGCATGCGCAGTCACCGGGCGTGCGGGGACCCGTACGAGTTCCACTGGGGCGTGGGGTCGCTCCCCGCCCCGGAGATCACCGCGAGCCGCCTGCTCGCGCTACCCTCGGCAACTACGAGTTCTCCGACGCCGTGGGCGCCTACGTGGTCGCCGCCCTCGTGAGTCTCGTGCTGGGCGCGACCGGGCTGTTCGGCAAACTCCTGGCCGCCGTACCCAAACCCATCACCGCGGGGGTGCTCGCGGGGGTCCTGTTGCCGTTCGCGACGCGGGTGGCTCCGGCCGTCGCCGAGAACCCGGCGCCGGCGGGGGCGCTCGTGATCGGGTACCTCGTGGGTCGGCGCTTCGCGCCCCGCTACGCCGTGTTCCTCGCCCTGGGCCTGGGCTTGGTGGTCGCGTGGGTGGCCGGGTCCGTCATGCCGGTGGACCTGCACCTGGGGCTCACCGCCCCGGTGCTGACCTACCCACGTTCTCCCTCGACGCGGTCGTGGGGATTTCCGTCCCGCTCGTGATCGTGACCGCCGCGGGCCAGAACGCCCCGGGGATCGAGCCGTTCGGTCTGGTGTCCGCGTTCTGGGGGATCCTGGTGGGCGCGATCGCCTACGCGATCCTGCGACGTCGCCCGGCCCGGTCGCCACCTAGCGTCCCGGCACGCTGAGCGGCCCACGGGTTGGATGGCTCCGCGGGCTGACTGGCTCCGCGGTCGATGGCGCGCAGAGCGTATTGCGGCGCAAACAGCGTTCGGCGCGGGTTCAGGTGCGAGCCAGGCGCGAGGCGGGATCCACGGCCGACGGCGCGCGAGGTGCTTCGGAGCCCCGAAACCACCGCCGGTGACCCGCGCGTAAAATTCGGGTACATGCCCGAGCACCACAGCGCTTCCTCCACCGTTCCCGAGTCACCGGAACCCACTGCCGCCCAGATCCGCAGGTGGCGTCACTACCTCGCGGACGAACTCGCCGAGGCCGCCACGTACGAACACCTGGCCCGCCACAGCTCGGGCCGCCATGCCGAGATCTTGCAGAGCGTGGCCGAGGCGGAGGGCCGCCACGCCGAACACTGGCGTCGTCTGCTCGGACCCCACGCCGATCGTCCGGCGAGACCCGCCCTGCAAGCGCAACTGCTCATGTTCTTGGCCAAGCACGTGGGATCCGTCTTCGTCCTGGCGCTGCTGCAGCGCGCCGAGTCCCGCTCCCCGTACCGCGAGGACCCGGATGCCACGGACGCCATGGCGGCGGACGAGGCCGTCCACGAGGAGATCATCCGCGCGCTCGCAACCGATGGCCGCACGCGGTTGTCCGGCAACTTCCGGGCCGCCGTGTTCGGCGCCAACGACGGCCTGGTGTCCAACCTGGCCCTGGTGATGGGCGTGGGCGCCACGGGCACGTCCAGCTCCCTGGTGCTGTTCTCGGGCATCGCCGGACTGCTCGCGGGTGCCCTGTCCATGGGAGCGGGCGAATACGTCTCCGTGCGATCCCAGCGGGAACTGCTGGACGCCTCCCAACCCACCCAGGTGACCCTGCGCGTGGCGCCGGCGTTGGACCTGAACGCCAACGAGCTCACACTGATCTACCGGGCCCGGGGCATGAGCGAGAAGGCTGCAGAGCACCGGGCGGCCGAGCGACTCGGACACTTCGACTGCGACTGCGATCCATCGCTGTCGTTCCAAGACGAGAAGGCGCGTCGTGTGCTCAACACGGAACCGGGCGAGGAGCTTCCCGCCACGGACGACAACCAGGCCCTGGGCACCGATCTGGGGGCGGCGGCGTCGAGCTTCTGCTTCTTCGCGTCCGGGGCGATCATCCCGATCCTGCCCTACCTCTTCGGCCTGGGCGGCGGAGTGGCCATGGCCGTGGGAATGGCGCTCGTGGGCATCGCGTTGTTGATCACGGGCGGTTTCGTGGGGCTGCTCTCCGGCGCCTCCCCGTTCAGGCGGGGACTACGGCAGCTCGGGATTGGGTACGGGGCCGCGATCGCCACCTACCTTCTGGGGCTCGCATTCAACACGACGGTCTCGTGAGTACCGAACGACGACTGTTCTCCGTGGGCAGAAGTGTGATTTGTGCGACATAAAAGTGGTGCGTGTCCACAATCAGGAGGCATTACTTGTCCCCTCTACGGCCTACAAGTGCAGTGAGTATTGTTGAGATATTCGCTCATTAGCATTTGTTAACCTTCGCTCACTAGGCGAAAAACCCTGTTATTGCAGGTCAGAGCGGCTTTAAGGGGTCAATTTCCGGCTGATTTACACGCATAAATCGGTGGGCCGATTGGCGCGAACCACACTTCATGAAATTTCACCGGCTCCGAGTCATCTGAGAAATTCCGATATTCTGGGGGCGTGGTTCTACGAACCACCGCAACGGGAGACTTCGCACAGGGAAATCGCCACACATGCACTGGGGGGTGCTCTGTGGTTGATGCTGTGCGTCGGTAGCCGCTCAGCCCACGGCTTGATCCCGTTGAGGCGTTATCGCCTGCCGGTGGCTGCGGGTTCTCTCGCAGAGGCGCACCTCTCCCCGCGCCGGACGGGCTCCTACCGTCCGCTCCCGCGGCCACCGGTCGTTAACGCCCCTTCCGAGATCCGGACCATCCCGCGCGCTGTGTAGCCCGGGGCGATAAGATCGTCTGCGGTCCCCGGACGGATGACATCCCGTGCTCCGGGGCCGCTCCGTTCCCCGTTCCGCGATCCCAGGAGTATTCCCTCATGTCGGCCCAGCAGCCCACGTCCGATGAACACGTCCTGACCGTCCACTGCCCCGAGGCCTACGGTCTCGTGAGCGCCGTGGCGTCGAACCTCACGGAGCAGGGTTGCGACATCTTCGACGTCAAGCATTTCTCGGACCGGCACAACGACGAATTCTTCATCCGCTGCCACACCATGAACGAACCGGGCACCGTGACCACTGAGTCCCTGATCGAGGGGTTCCGCCCGGTGGCCGAGAAGCACGACATGCGCTTCCGTCTGGTGGACGCCCGGCACAAAACCCGTGTGCTCGTCATGGTCTCCAAGATCTCGCACTGCCTCGTGAACCTGCTCCACCGAGCGCGCGTGGGCTCACTGCCCATCGAGATCGTGGGTGTGGTGTCCAATCACACGGACCTGCAACCCCTCGTGGACTTCTACGGTGTGCCGTTCCACCACGTGCCCGTCACCCGGCACACCAAGCCGCAGGCCGAGGCGCAACTGCTCGAGATCGCCGCGTCCTACGACACCGAACTCGTGGTGCTGGCCCGCTACATGCAGATCCTCTCGGACGAGCTCACACAACAGCTCGCGGGTCGGTGCATCAACATCCACCACTCGTTCCTGCCCTCCTTCAAGGGCGCCAAGCCGTACCACCAGGCCTACGAGCGCGGGGTCAAGATGGTCGGGGCCACCGCCCACTATGTCACCCCGGACCTGGACGAGGGTCCGATCATCGCGCAGCGCGTGATCCCGGTGGATCACGCGCACACCCCGGAGGACCTCGTGGCGGTGGGTTCCGAGGCGGAGACCCAGGCCCTGTCCCGCGCCGTGAAGTGGCACGCGGAGGGTCGCGTGGTGATCTCCGGCAATCGGACCATCGTCCTGGCCTGAGTCCTGACCCGAGTCACGGTCCTCATCGCGCGCCCGCATCCCGTCCGGCCGGCGCTCGACTCTCACCACGACGAACCGCGCCGCTGTCCCTCACCGGCTGACGCTCGCGTCCGAACGGCACCACGACGAACGACGCCGCTCCTCCACCGAGGTGGGCGAGCGGCGTCGTCGTGGATGCACCGGCGGCGAAGCGCCGGGAGGGGCTTACTTGCCCTCGAAGATCTCCCGCATGAGCTGCGCGGTCTCCGACGGGGTCTTGCCCACCTTCACACCGGCGGCCTCGAGGGCCTCCTTCTTGGCTTGGGCCGTGCCCGAGGAACCAGAGACGATGGCGCCGGCGTGGCCCATGGTCTTGCCCTCGGGAGCGGTGAAGCCCGCGACGTAGCCCACCACGGGCTTGGTCACGTTCGCCTTGATGAACTCCGCGGCGCGCTCCTCGGCGTCGCCGCCGATCTCACCGATCATCACGATGGCCTCGGTCTCGGGGTCCGCCTCGAAGGCCTCGAGGGCGTCGATGTGCGTGGTGCCGATGACCGGGTCACCGCCAATGCCGATGGCCGTGGTGAAGCCCAGGTCCCGCAGTTCGTACATCATCTGGTAGGTCAGCGTGCCGGACTTGGAGACCAGGCCCAGCTTGCCCTTGCCCGTGATGTTCGCGGGGGTGATCCCCAGCAGCGACTCCTCGGGGGAGATGATGCCCGGGCAATTGGGGCCGATGATCCGGGTCTTTGGCTTGCCGTCCGCGCCGGTGTTCGCCTTGGCGTGCGCCCAGAACTCGGCGGAGTCCTGCACGGGGATGCCCTCTGTGATGACCACCACGAGCGGGATCTCGGCGTCGATGGCCTCGATCACGGCGTCCTTACAGAAGGCCGGCGGTACGAACACGATCGACGCGTTCGCCCCGGTCTCCTGCACGGCCTCGCTCACGCTGCCGAACACGGGCAGTTCGACGGCGTTGCCGTCCTTGTCCTGGTGGTTCACCGTGGTGCCCGCCTTACGGGCGTTGACACCGCCGAGCACGTTCGTGCCGGCAGCGAGCATGCGCGCGGTGTGCTTGGTGCCCTCGCCGCCGGTGATGCCCTGAACGATGACCTTGGAGTCCTTGTTCAAAAAGATCGACATGTCTTCTTCCTGATAGCTGTTCGCGTGGGCGATTACTTGGCGGAGTGGGCCAGCTCGGCCGCCTTGTCGGCGCCGGAGTCCATGGTGTCCGCGGAGGTGACCAGCGGGTGGTTGGCCTCGCGCAGGATCTGGCGGCCCTCCTCCACGTTGTTGCCGTCCAGACGCACCACGATGGGCTTGGTGGCGGAGTCACCGAGGATGTCCAGCGCCTTCACGATGCCGTTGGCAACGGCGTCGCACGCGGTGATGCCACCGAAGACGTTGACGAACACGGACTTGACCTGCGGGTCATTGAGGATCACGTCCAGACCGGCGGCCATGACCTCGGCGGACGCGCCGCCTCCGATGTCCAGGAAGTTGGCGGGCTTCACGTTGCCGTGCTTCTCACCGGCGTAGGCCACGACGTCCAGGGTGGACATCACGAGACCGGCACCGTTGCCGATGATGCCCACCTCGCCGTCGAGTTTGACGTAGTTGAGGTCGTTCTCCTTGGCCTTCTCCTCGAGGGGGTCCGCGGAGGACTTGTCCGCGAGCGCCGCGTGGTCCTCGTGGCGGAACTCGGCGTTGTCGTCCAGGGAGACCTTGCCGTCCAGGGCGAGGATCTCGCCGTCGCCGGTCTTGACCAGCGGGTTGACCTCCACCAGGGTGGCGTCCTCCTTGGTGTAGACCTCACCGAGCTTGACGAGCACGGGGACGACCTTCTCGGCGGTCTCGGCGTCGAACTTGGCCTGCTCCACGATCTCGCGGGCCTTGGCCTCGGTGATGCCCTCCGCGGGGTTGACGTCCACGCGGGCCAGGGCGTCCGGGCGCTCCACGGCGAGCTGCTCGATCTCCATGCCCCCCTCGACCGAGCACATGGCCAGGTAGGAGCGGTTGGCGCGGTCCAACAGGACGGAGAAGTAGTATTCCTCGGCGATGTCCGCGCCCTGCGCGATCATCACGCGGTGCACGGTGTGGCCCTTGATGTCCATTCCCAGAATCTGCTGGGCGTACTCGTAGGCCTCGTCGGCGGACTTCGCGACCTTCACACCGCCGGCCTTGCCGCGGCCGCCCACCTTGACCTGTGCCTTGACGACGGTGACCCCGCCGATCTTCTCTGCTGCTGCCTTGGCTTCTTCTGGGGTAGTGGCGACGATGCCGGCCAGCACGGGAACGCCGTGCTTCTCGAACAGGTCGCGTGCCTGGTACTCAAACAGGTCCACGGATAAGTGTCCTTCTGCGTCGAGGTGTGTCGTTCCGCACCGGGAACCCCCGGTTGGAGCGACCTGATGTGGGGGGATGCCGCGCAGCACTGCGCTCACAGAGCCCTCCCCAGCATTTTAGGCCATGGGCCCTTGATTCGCGTCACACCCGGCCCCCGCGGACACCGCGGGACCGGGCCCGGGATTCCCGCCCGCACGGCAGCGGCTGGTTGACTGGGGGCATGCGACGCATCGGACTGCCGGAGATCTGGGACGCCCGCGAGGCGGACCCGGGGTTCATGGCCTCCTTGGCCACCTTCTCGTTCGTGGCACTCGGGCTGGAGTTGGTGGTCAGCGGGACGATCCTGACTCTCACGGGTTCGGTATCCACCTTCTATCCCCTGGGCTGGCAGGTCGTGGAATGGGTGGGTCTCGGGGCACTGTGGGTGCTGCTCGCGCGCGCCCTGGTGGCCTGGTCCCGGCGCCGCGGGGTCGATCCGCTGCCGAGCGAGGAAGCGGGCGCGGGGCGCGACGACGCGGTCGACGGCCGGGACGACGCCGCCTCGGGCACGTTCACCGCGAACAGGAGCAATACAGGCCGGGCCGCTGTGGGACGGGGTGCCGCGGGTCGGGACGACGCCGCCGCGGGCCGAGTCGGCGTCGACGGCGGGGTGGACCACCGCCGCTGGCGGGAGATCCTGTTGTGCTTCGTCCTGGCCGTGGTGCTCGCGATCGTGCTGCCCGCATTGATCGGGGCGCCGTGGGGTCTGGCCCCGCTGGACCGCTACCTGCAACTGTTCCACGTGTACGGGCCCCTCGGGTGGCTGGCGATGGTCGCGTGGGTCTGCTACCTGGTGGGCCGCAGTTTCCTAGTCGCGGGCCTGCTGGCGTACTCGCACCGTGCCATCCGGGAGGTCCTCACGTTCCAGGGGTCCCGGTGGGTCCCGTGGGGCGGTCTCGTGGCGGGCCTCACGATGGGGGCCGTGGCCTTCCTCGCCGGCGGCCAGGCGGCCGCCGTGACCACCCTGTTGAGCTGCGTGCTGCTGGGCGTGATCCACGTCCGCTCCGGCGAGTCCCTGCGCGTGACCACGCTGTTCACCGTGCTCGTGTTGATCTTCGTCTGAGCGATCACCGCCTCTACTGTCTCCATGCCGGGAGCAACCCTGATCGGTTGCGCTCCGATCCCGCCGGGCCACCCGAACGGTTCGAGCATCCGGGTGCGTCTCAGCACACCGGGCTGCACCGGGCCGCCAGATGGGTTCGCCAGGCAGGTTCGAGCCACCCGGTGCGTTTCGGCGCACCGGACGACACCGCGCGCGGCGGGGCCGCGGCGTCGTACCCCTTACGAGACCTTGGTCATGGGCGCGTAACGCAACAGGAGCCGCTTCTCCTCCGCACCGAAGCGCACCTTGGCGACCGTCTTGTCCCCGGAGCCCTCCATGGCGACCACGGAACCGCGGCCGAACGCCTTGTGCTCCACCGTGTCTCCCACGCTGAGGGAAGGAATCTCCCGCTGGGGCTGCACGCGCCCGGCGGAGGCCGGTGAGAGCCTGCGGAAACTTGCCCCGGATCCGGCGCCCGCACCCCACGAGGAACCGCGCAACGGATCGCGGGCCTGGAATCCGGCGTGCACGGGCGAACCCCATCCGCCCGCGGCGCTGGCGCCCTCGCGCTTCCACTCGATCAACCGCGAAGGGATCTCGTCCAGGAACGGGCTCGCGGGATTGAATTGGGACTGCCCCCACATGGAGCGGGACTCGGCGCGCGTGAGGTACAGCCGTTTGCGCGCCCGGGTGATCCCCACGTACGCGAGGCGGCGTTCCTCCTCCATGCTCGAGGCGTCGGCGAAGCTGCGCTGGTGCGGGAAGATCCCGTGCTCCATGCCCGTGAGGAACACGACCGGGAACTCGAGCCCCTTGGCGGTGTGCAGGGTCATGAGCGTCACGACCCCCTGGGAACGCGCTTGCGCGACCTGCTCCGCGATCTGCTGGGCACTCGCGCCGCCCTCGGGTTCGGGCTGGGTGGGGATCTGGTCCGCGTCCGCCACGAGGGCCACGTGTTCCAGGAACTCCCCGAGGCCCGCGTCCGGGCGGTCCTTCTCGAACTCGCGCACCACGGCCACGAGCTCCGCGAGGTTCTCCACACGGGACTCGTCCTGCGGGTCGGTGGACGTGCGCAGGGCCTCGAGGTACCCGGACTGTTCGAGTACGGCCTCGAGAACCGCGGTCACCGAGGCGCCCTGAGCGAGTTCCGCGAGATCGTCCATGAGCTGGGAGAACTTTTTGATGGCGTTCGCCGAGCGGGTGGCCAGGGCGGGTGCCTCGTCCAAGCGGTGCATGGCCTCGGAGAAGGAGATGCCCTCGCGGTCGGCGAGCGCCGCGATCGAGCCCTGGGCGCGGTCCCCGATCCCTCGCTTGGGCTCGTTGATGATGCGCCGCACGGTGATGTCGTCCGCGGGGTTCGCGATCGCGCGCAGGTAGGATATGGCGTCCTTGATCTCCTTGCGCTCGTAGAAGCGGGTCCCGCCCACCACCTTGTAGGGCAGTCCTACGCGCATCAGGATCTCCTCGAGGGAGCGCGATTGTGCGTTGGTGCGGTAGAACACGGCGACGTCGCCGGGGCGGATCCCGTGCTCGTCCTGCAGCGTGTCGATCTCCTCCGCGATGAAGCGAGCCTCTTCGTGTTCGTTCTCAGCGGCGTACCCGATGATGGGGGCGCCATCGCCTTCCGCGGTCCACAGTTTCTTGTCCCGGCGGTCCGCGTTCTGGGAGATCACGGAGTTGGCCGCGGAGAGGATGTTCTGCGTGGAGCGGTAGTTCTGTTCCAGCAGGATGGTGCGCGCGGAGGGAAAGTCCCGCTCGAAGTCCGTGATGTTGCGGATGTCCGCGCCGCGGAACGCGTAGATGGACTGGTCCGAGTCCCCCACCACCGTGAGTTCGGCCGGCGGGATCCCGGAGTCATCCGGGTGGTTCTCGGAACCGCCTCCCACGAGTTCCCGCACGAGCGCGTACTGGGCGTGGTTGGTGTCCTGGTACTCGTCCACGAGCAGGTGCCGGAAGCGGCGTCGGTAGTACTCGAGCACCTGAGGGAACGCGCGGAACATGTGCACGGTCTCGCCGATGAGGTCGTCGAAGTCCATGGCGTTGGCCGCGCGCAACCGCTGGGTGTAGCCCCGGTAGACCCGGGCCACGGCGGACTCGAACGGGTCCGAGGAACTCGCGCGGGCCAGGTAGGTCTCGTCGTCCACGAGCTCGTTCTTGAGGGCGGAGATCTTGTGCTGGATGGCCTTGGGCGCGAACCGCTTGGGGTCCAACTCGTGCTGCTTGGCCACCTGGGTGATCAACCGCAGGGAGTCCGCGGAGTCGTAGATGGAGAAGTTGGTGGACAGCCCCAGGGTCTTGGCCTCGCGGCGTAGGATCCGCACGCACAGCGAGTGGAACGTGGAGATCCACATGGAGCGCGCGGACTCCCCCACGAGATCCACGATCCGCTCCCGCATCTCCGCGGCGGCCTTGTTCGTGAACGTGATCGCGAGGATCTCCCCCCGGCGGGCGCGGCCCGTGGCCAGCAAGTAGGCGATCCGGTGCGTGAGGACCCTGGTCTTGCCGGAACCGGCACCGGCCACGATGAGCAGCGGGGAACCCGCGTGCTCCACGGCGGCGCGTTGGGGGTCGTTCAGTCCCTCCACGAGTTGAGCCCCGGATGCCGGGGTGGGCTGGGAGAACTCGTCCGAGTCGGGCGCGTTCGCCGAGCGCACCGAGGCCGCGGACAGGAGGGGATTGTCAGAGAGGAAGTCCATGGTGGCACCAGTTTAGCCAGCGGTGGGGACGCCCTCACCGGCCCGTGGACAACCCCGGATCACACGTAGCGCGGTTCCAACAGGTGGCGCCCGTTGGCGTCCTCGACCCACAGGTGCGAATCCGCGACGGTGACCCGCGCCGGGGCCTGCAGCACGACGTCTTCGTCGAGGTCGTCCCCGTCCTGGTCGGGCCCGCCGTAAATGGTGAAGACCTCCCCCGCGGAGGGGTCCAAATGGCGGATGGCGTCGTTGCCGGTGTCAGCGACCACCACGGAACCGTCGTAGAGGATCTGCAGGTCCTCGGGGCGGGCGAGCTTGGCGTCCGCCGCGGGGCCGTCCTGGTACCCGGCACCGTGGCGGCCGATGACCGTGACCACGTGGGGATCGCCGTCGGGCCGGTCCGTATCGATCGCAATGTAGCGCAGCGCGGAGGAATCCTTGTCCACGAGCCACAACTTGCCGTCACCGGCCTCGGTGATCGAGACCGTGGCCGCGAACTTGGCCTGAGCGATCTTCCCGTCCCGGCGGCCGGGCTCACCCGTGCCGCCGTACTCCTGGAGGGCGTCGGTGTACGGGTCCCAGCGGAACAACTGGTTCTTGTCCGGAACGGCGGCGATCACGGCGGAGAGCTTGTGGGACCACACGATGTCCGCGATCCGCGCGCCCTCCAGGACGGAGCAGTTGATCCTGCGCCGGACCGTGGTGTGATCGGCCTCGTACAGGGTGAGCTCCGTGCCGTCACCCGCGCTCATGAGCAGTCCGTCCGGCAGGCCGATGGAGAGTTCCATGACCATCACCACCCTTCCGCAGTGCCCGCGGGGCACCTGTTCACCACCTCGTCATCGAGCGTGGTACCCGTAGTCATTCACAGTACAACCCGGGGGATAATGGGGCCATGGGTATGACCAGAGCGCAGAAGGCCAGGAAGTACGGGGAGAACGCGGGCTCCGCGAAGGCGGGGTCCTCGCCCGCTCGTGCACCCCGAGTGCGCCCCGCGAGCGTCCACGAGATGCGCCCCGGTGAGCTCGCCGCGGAACCCACCAAGGCGTCGTCGGCCGGGATCCTGGTGGGCGTCGCGTTCTTCGTGGGTGCCGCGCTGTGGCTCTACTACCACCTGCTCGTGCTGCAGGGCGTCTCCGGAAACCTTGCCGGCGGCGTCACCGCGCCCGAACTCATGGCCGGCGGTTTCTCCCAGGGCCACCTCGCGGACTTCGCCCGCGGCCTGGGCGCGGACGGCCGCACCGAGTACGAGGGCGTGCACGCGACCACGGGGCTCTTCACTCCCCTTCTCATGTGCCTGGGCTGGCTGCTGTTCACCGGGCTCAACACCCCGCAGCGCGCCCGCAAATGGGTGTACTGGGCGGTCATCCTGGTCTACGCGGTGGTCTTCCTGGGGGGCAACACCGTGCTCGACGCCGCCGTGGCCGACCCCGCGGACGCGTCCGCCGTGGCACTCGCCTCGGGGCTCGTGATCGCGCGGTGGGTGTTGTTCGCTCTGCTCGTGCTGATCGCCGTGATCGTGGCGGTATCCGTGACGCGCCGCAAACTCGACGACTTCTCCGAGGGCAAGCTGCCGGGCCAGCGCCCGCGCGCCTGAGCTCGGGGATACACCCCTCGCGCTTCCCCACGCCGCGATTCAACTGAGCTGACGCAGGTCTCAGGGCCACGGGCTGCTTTTACTCCACTCATGCATCCCCGTTGATGTGCGGGGTCGGCCATTCTCACCGGGCAGGCGGGTTTCGCTGGGCGGGTCGGCCGGTTGTGGGAATGCACTGCGGGAATGACGACGTCCCGCCCGATATCAGGCGGGACGTCCTCGGTGCCCCCGATTGGATTCGAACCAACGACACCGGCTTTAGGAGAGCCGTGCTCTATCCCCTGAGCTACGGGGGCAACACTGCACCACTGTATCGACGGCGCGTTCCCCCCGCGAGTTGAGAGCACATCGGAACAGCGCACAATGGAGCCATGACCGTCTACATCGATCCACCCCGATGGCCCGCGCACGGCACGGTGTTCTCGCACCTGATCTCCGACACCTCCCTGGCCGAGCTGCACGAGTTCGCCCGCGCCCTGGGGGTCTCGGAACGTGCCTTCGACCGCGACCACTACGACGTCCCTGCGCACCGCCACGCTGACGCTGTGGCCGCGGGTGCCCTCGCTGTAGACGGCAAGAAACTCGTCCGTCTCCTGATCCACAGTGGCCTGCGGGTCCCCGCACGACGCCGCCCGGCCAAGCTCGCGGTGACCCTCACGCGCCGCTGGGCGCACCACTTCCCCGAGCATCCCGACCTGGGTGCCAAGCTGCTGAGCCGCTGGAGCGAACCGCACCGCGTCTACCACGGGCCTTCGCATCTGCTGAACGTGCTGGAAGGCATCGACCGGCTCACCCACGGCGCCCCGAGCGCGGAGCTCGTGCTCGCCGCGTGGTTCCACGATGCCGTGTATGACGGGCAAGCAGGTCAGGACGAACGGGACTCCGCCGAGCTGGCCCGGCAACGACTGTCAGGCCCGGAGTGGCCCGCGGCCATCGGGCGCCGCGTGGCGGAGCTCGTGCTCGTGACCGTGGACCACCGCCCGGATCCGAACGACGTGGACGCCTGTCGACTCGTGGACGCGGACCTGTCCGTGCTGGGCGGCAGCGAGAACGAGTACGAGCGGTATCGGACCACGGTGCGCCGCGAGTACGCCCACGTCCCGGACGAGCAGTTCAGGGCGGGCCGCGCCGAGATCCTGCGCGGACTCCTGGAAAAAGACACGTTGTTCCACGATCCTCGTGCGGTGACGTTGTGGGAGGCCCGCGCCCGGGAGAACCTGGAACGGGAGATCACGCAGCTGATCGCGGCCTGAGCCAGCCTTCGAGGTCGATTGGAAGTAACGGGGGACGGAGAGAACTCACCGCCGCGTGGAGCTCGGGGCCGGGCTGGACGGCCACGCGGACGCGTACGAATACCCAGCGAGGTCGACCCGGCTCTCCGGTGGGTGGGTCTGCGACGAGAGCCGACAGCGGCGTGCCGGGTCCCCGGTGGGACGGGCTCAGCTGCGGCGATCGGCGACGTCGTCGCCCGGCGCTGCGGGCGAGGTGGGCTGGGCTGCCCGGGCGGCCGCGCGGCGTCGCCGGAAGACGACCGTGGCGACCACGAGGCCGATGATGATCCCCACGCCACCGAAAACCGACAACCACATGGCGGCGTGGCCCAGGAACGCGGCCACTATGAACCCCACGACGATCCCCGGGATGGCACCGGCAACCATGCCCACGGCGTAGTAGGTGAATTCCTGGTCCTGCGGGGTGCGTGCGGCGGCGGAGAGATCGGAGGGCATGGCGTCCATTCTACGGGCCGGGGCTGCGCGATCGCTGGGGCCGATCCGCGATCGACGCCTGCACGACGGGGGGGGCGGGTGCGAGGAGGGCTGAGTGATCACCGCTGCCGGTCCACGTCCGGGGTCCGGGTTCCGGGTTCCGGGCACGAAAAAACGTACGGACCCTGCGGTCAACAGGGTCCGTACGTTCTCTATCGCTCTCATCGGGATCGGGTACACAACCGGTCCCGACTCGACACGAGGTGGGGCGCCGCGCGGATCAGCGCTGTGCCGAACTCGATCCGGTTCAGCCGACGCGGATGAACTCGGGGCCGGAGCCCACGTAGGCGCTGGTCTTCACGGTCTGGTTACCGTTCCAACCGCCGTGGATGGCCTGGCCGTTACCGGCGTAGATGGCCACGTGAGCCATGCCGGAACCGCCGTTGGCGTAGTAGGCGATGTCACCGGCGCGGGCCTGGTCCGCGGAGACCTGGGTGCCCAGCGACTTGTAGCTGGCCGGCCAGCCGTGGTGGTTGATGCCCACGGCCTTGAGGGAGTTGGTCACCAGCATGGTGCAGTCCTGGGTCACACCGAGCTGAGCCTCGGCAGCACCCAGGATGGCCTGGCCCTTCGCGGAGCCGGACACGGAGGAGGCCTTGGCGGCGGGAGCAGCCTGAGCCTTCGCCTGGGTGTTGGATTGCGTGGTCACCTGGGTGGCGGCGGGAGCAGCCTCGGCCCTGTCTCTTATACCACATCTAAAAAAAAAAAAATGCCTGCGCCTTCGGGGCGGCCGGGGCCTGCGGAGCCTTGTAGGACGCGGGCTGGGCGGCAGCGGCACCCTGGGCGGGGGCGTAGTTCGGGATGACCGGGGAAGCCACAGCGGCGCGCTGCTCGGCGGCGGCCTCCTTGGCAACGGTCTGAGCGGTGGCGGGAGCGGCGTGGCGGCCCTGGGCCACCGGAGCCTGCTCGGCGACCGAGGTGACGTTCTCGGAAGCGGTCACGACGGTGGGGGCTGCAGCCGGAACGGCGGGAGCCTGCAGCGGGGTCACGTCGGCCACGGGAGCGGCCTGGACCACGGAGGGCTGAGCGGGAGCCTGAACGGCGGGCTGCGCCTTCTCGGTCTTCGCGGCCTTCTGCTCCTTGGCAGCGTTCTCCAGGGCCTTGTCGGCCTTGGCGGCGGGTTCCGCGGAGACGGTTTTATCGGAGGCGGGGGCCTCGGACACAGCGGCGGCGGGGGCCTGCTCGGAGGCATTCTGCGTGGCCTGCACGGACACGGTGGTCGCGAGGGCCAGACCTGAGAAGGCCGCGACGGCGGCGACGGTGCGGGCCTTACCCGCGAAGAGGCCCTTGGCGGCGTGAGGAGCGGTTTCGTTCGACATTCGTGTGGTTTCCTAACACGTTCGTGTCCACCCAGGGCACGGAGGTGTGCGGTGACCGGCACATCCGTCAGGACGCAGCAGCGGTGCACGGATTTGGGCGGGAGATTACTTTCGGTTTTCAGGTGGTTCCGGCGCGGTGTGCCGACCGAGGCCCGGGGACCCGGCCAGCACACCCGGCCGCAATGTGGCTCGGTGTGGACCGCACATCATGCTCGGGCGCGGTGTCACCGGGTCACCGGAAGGTGTAGTAACCATCCAGCTGCATGGCATTCACGGAGTGAACCTGAGTGCCCTGCGAGGGATTGAGAGCGGAGATCATCTGGCCGTTGCCGATGTAGATCCCCACGTGGGAGCCGCCGTTCTGGGAGACCAGATCGCCGGGCTGCGGGTTGGAGGTGGGGGTGCCAGCGGCGAACTGGGCCCAGGTGGTGCGGGGCAGGTTGATGCCGTTCTGGGCGTAGACCCACTGGGTGAAGCCGGAGCAGTCCCAGGCCTTGAAGCCAACGCCGCCCCAGACGTACGCGCCGCCGATGCCCTGGTAGGCGGTGCCCACCAGACCACCCGTGGAGTGGTTCGACTGGGTGCTCACGCTGGCGGCGGAGCCCACGGTGTTGGTGGTCTGCATGGTGTACGACGCGTTGTAGGCCTGCACCGAGGAGGTGGACGCCTGGTAGCCATAGGAAGCCGTGGAGCCCAGATCGACGAGACCGCTCGAGGCCTGCGCGGGGGCCGCGAGGCCGACCACGGCGGCACCAGCGACGACCGTACCGATAGTGGTGTTACGCACGAGGTGCGACTTCGTCTCGGCGCGGTGCCGGGCAGAGTTCTGCTTAATGAAAGACATATGTGTTCCTCCCTGCGCCTACGAGGTGAGCTGTCGGGTTCGGATGGGAGACATCCGGCCGCACGCACCTAGGTGCCGTGCTGGCTTGACCCCAAGGACCCGTCTGATGCAACGAGTCCGGAAGTGGTTCCCCCGCTTCTGCCATGCGGATGTTCTGTGTACGGGTCCCGGAGCGCATGGCAGAACTCGGCGAACGCTCGGGAGTGGCGATCCGACCAGTGATCGGCACGGGCATGACTGTACAGGATGGATAACGAAAATGTCACGTTTTGATTACAGCCGATCACGCATCGGGCATCGGTCGCTATGAATCACCGTGGATTACCACGACCGTCGATATCAATCGGCCGCCTCAGCACGCCCGCCCGCTCGAAAGCCCACACCACGGAAAAGGCTCCTGACCTGCGGTGATACAGGGCTCACCCAGTGAGCGAAGGTCGAAACCGCACCGATCACCCGTGATTGTCCACACAGTCGAAAGATCACGGTCAACTTCTCGAAGATCACGGCGCGTCGCGTTCCGACGTCACCGGAAGCAACCGCGGAGAGACGCAGCGGCGATCAAGCCTCGGCGGCGGCCACCCGAATGGCGCGCGCGGTGGCGGAGTCCAGGTCCAGGGACACTCCCGAATCGACCCGGGTCACCACGACCCGGTTCTCGTCCCCGGGGTTGATCTCGGCCGTGACCCTGGAGCCCGTGAGGATGCCCGCGGAGCTGAGCATCTCGATGAGTTCCTGATCCGCCTGCACCACTTCCGGCAGCAGCCGGACCACGTACTCCGTGGAGTCCTGGGCTCCGGCGACCTCGAGCAGGGTGAGGCCGTCGAAGACCTCGGCCGCGGCACCGGTGCCGTGGTGCTCGCCCCGCCCCGGGATGGGCGTGCCGTACGGGGAGTTCTCGGGATCCCCCAGGAGGTTCACGAGCCGTTGTTCCACGCGCTCACTCATCACGTGTTCCCAGCGGCAGGCCTCCTCGTGGACGTGCGCCATGTCCAGGCCCACCACATCCGCGAGGAGTCGTTCGGCGAGCCGGTGCTTGCGCATCACGGACACAGCGGTAGTGCGCCCGGCCTCGGTGAGTTGCAGGGAGCGGTCCGGCGCGACCGAGAGCAGGCCGTCGCGCTCCATGCGGGAGACGGTCTGAGACACGGTGGGGCCGGAGTGGTGCAGGCGTTCCACGATGCGGGCTCGCATGGGGGTGATCCCCTCTTCCTCCAGCTCCAGCACCGTGCGCAAGTACATTTCGGTGGTGTCGATCAGATCGCCGCTCATGGTTCGTCCTCAGATTTCTGCGCACCACAGCGCGCGGGTCAACGACCCCCGGTGGGGGCTGCCGTTCAGCCTAGTCTGAATGATTCAGGATAATTATAGCCAGTGGGTGTCCTGGCGGCAGGCGTCTCGAACGCGCCATCGACTCCCCGGGCGGGCACAATGGGGGACACACCCGACCGCCCGCCAGAGGAGCCTTCGTGACCAGCATGCCCGTGATCCCCCCGTCCCTGTTGCCCGCGGATGGCCGTTTCGGCGCGGGCCCGTCCCGGGTGCGGGCCGAGCAGGTGGCCGCGCTCGAACGCGGTGGCAGCACGCTGCTGGGTACGTCCCACCGCCAGGCCCCGGTCAAGAACCTGGTAGCGCAGGTGCAGGAGCGCCTCGCCGAGTTCTTCGCACTGCCCGAGGGGTACGAGATCGTGCTGGGTCTCGGTGGGTCCAGCACCTTCTGGGACAGCGCGGCCTTCAGCCTCGTGTCCCGGCGCGCCGAGCACCTCAGCTTCGGGGAGTTCGGCGCCAAGTTCGCGCACGTGACGGATCGCGCACCGTTCCTCGAACCCTCCGTGGTCATCGAGGCCCCGGCCGGTTCACGCCCCGAGGGGCCTCGCGTGGCGCCCGGGGTGGACGTCTACGCGTGGCCCCAGAACGAGACCTCCACCGGCGTCGCCATGCCCGTACAGCGCGTTCACGCGGACGACGGCGCTCTGACGGTCATCGACGCGACGTCCGCCGCGGGTGGGATGGCGGTCGACCTCTCTGAGACCGATGTCTACTACTTCTCCCCGCAGAAGAACTTCGGCAGTGACGGCGGGATCTGGTTCGCCGCCTTCTCCCCCGCCGCGCTCGAGCGGGTCGAGCGCATCGCCGCGTCCGGTCGCTGGATCCCGGACGTGCTGTCCCTTGCCACGGCCGTGGAGAACTCCCGCAAGCACCAGACCTACAACACCCCCGCACTCGCGGGGCTCGTGATGCTCAACGAGCAGGCGGGCTGGCTCAACGCCCAGGGCGGTCTGGACTGGGCATCCCGCCGCACGGCCGAGACCTCGGGGCTCGTCTACGACTGGGCGCAACGCAGCGACGTCGCCGCCCCGTTCGTCACGCTGGCCGAGCACCGCTCCCCCGTGGTGTGCACGGTGGACTTCGACGACGCGGTGGATGCCGCCCGGATCGCGGCCGTCCTGCGCGCGAACGGCGTGGTGGACGTTGAGCCGTACCGCAAGCTCGGGCGCAACCAGTTGCGGATCGCCACGTTCGTCTCCGTACCGTCGGAGGACGTCCGCGCCCTGTTGGAGTGCATCGACTGGACCGTGGCGAACGGCCTGGACTGAGCGGACTCAGCCGCGCGACGTCGTCCCCGGCGCCGCCGTGGACGACGCCGCGAGCTGCCGTTCCCGGCGCAGTCGCCACGCGAAGCACGCGCCGATCAGCGCGCCCACGACCCCGGCGAGCACCGCCGCACCCATGCCCCACCGCGCCCCGAGCGTGTCGGTCAGCCACCCCACGGTGGGTGCGCCGATCGGCGTACCGCCCATGAAGATGGCCATGTAGAGACTCATCACGCGCCCGCGCATCGCGGGTGCGGTGGTCGTCTGGACATAGGCGTTGGCGGTGGTCATGATCGTGAGCGACGCGATGCCGCACGGGATCAGCCACAGCGCGAAAACCCACAGCGTGGGGGCGGTGGCCGCACCCAGGCACGTGATCGCGAAGGCCACGCAGCCTAAGAAGATGTAGCGCAACCGCGCCCGCGCGCGGCGGGCGGAGAGCAACGCCCCGGTCAGGGTGCCTACTGCCAGGATCGAGTTGAGGACGCCGAACTCCTCGGAGCCGCGCCCGAACACGGAACCACCCATGGCCGCGAGGAACACGGCGAAGTTCATCCCGAACGTGCCGATCATGAAGATCGTGCTCATGACCGCCACGAGGTCCGGGCGGTGGAGCACATAGCCGATGCCCTCCCGGATCTGCCCGCGTGCCCGCCGCGCGCGTGGAGCGGGACGCAACTTGGCGGCGTCGATCAGCACGATCGCGCAGATCATCGCGGCGAACGTGAGGGTGTTGATCATGAAGACCCACCCCGTGCCCACGGCGGCGACCAGCACACCGGCGACCGCGGGACCGATCAACCGCGCCGAGTTGAACGATGTGGAATTCAGGGCCACTGCGTTGGACACGTGGGTGTCCGGGACCATCTCCGAGACGAACGTCTGCCGGACGGGGGCGTCGAACGTCGCGACGATCCCCAGACCCAGCGCGAACGCGTACACGGTGGGCAACTGCGCGACGTCCAGGAGCAACAGGATGCCCAACCCCAGGGCCAGCAGTGCCATGACACCCTGCGTGATCACAAGGATCCGGCGCCGGTCGTAGCGGTCCGCGAGCACCCCCGCGTAGGGGGCGAGCAGCAATTGCGGAACGAACTGCAGGGCCATCACCACGCCCATGGCCGTGGCGTCGTGATCTGTCAGTTCATCGAACACGAGCCATGACTGGGCGGTGCGCTGCATCCACGTACCCACGTTGGACACGAGCGCACCCGTGAACCACAGACGGTAGTTACGGATGCGCAGGGACCGGAACATCCCCGACTCCGGGACCGCCGGCGGCGGGGTCCCGGGGGCGGCGGCCGGTCCACTGCCTACGATGCTGCGCCGTCCTCGGCGTCTTCCGATGCAGCGTACTCGTCCTCGGTGCGGGAGGTCTCCCCATCGGTGGGGGTCCCCTCGGCGGGTGCGGTGTCACCGTCACCGGCGTGCTCGGCGTCGGCGGAGTCCTGCCCATCGCCCGAGTGCTCGTCCCCCTCCGCCGGGGAGTCGTGCTCGTCCTGCGCCTCCTGCTCCTGGAGCGCCTGCATCCGCTCCTCCCACGGCACCCAGTCCGGGGCCAGGAGGGAATCAGGACCCGCCATGAGGCCGGTCTCGCACACGGTCACGTGCTTGCTGCGCGGGGCCCGGGCCACGGTCGCGTACCACGCCCAGCCAGGGTAGCCAGCCAGGCGACAGTCGAAGAGGTGGGTCAGCAGCCGGTCCTCGTGCACGGTGACACCGAGGTGTTCCCCCACCGAGGACGCGTCCGTCACGGGGGCCAGCACAGCCTCCCGCGCGAGATCCACCGCGCCCGTAAGCACCGGGTCCTGCTTGGGTGTGCGTGTACGCCCCGCGGGTCGCTGCGGAGCGGTCTCCGCGGTGTTCTCAGACATCGAGCTCATCCGCCACGGTGCGCAGGATGGTCGCGATCTTCTTGCCGTGCGAGTGGTCCGGGTAGCGCCCCCGGCGCAGTCCGTTGGACATCCCGTCCAACAACCGGATGAGGTCCTCGGTGAGCACGGCCATCTCCTCGGGGGGCTTGCGCGTGTTGCGAGCCACGGACTGCGGCTTGCTCAGTAAGGTCGCGGACAGGGCCTGCGCACCGCGCTTGCCGTCCGCGATCCCGAAATCCATGCGGGTCCCGGGCTTGACCGTGGTGACCCCCTTGGGCAGGGCGGACGAATGCAGGAACACTTCCTGGCCGTCGTCGGTGGCCAGGAAGCCGAAACCCTTGTCTGCGTCGAACCACTTGACCTTGCCCGTGGGCACGCGGATCACCTCAGTCTCTCGTCGCCGTGTCTGCGCGGCCACCGACGGGAACGCGGGCGGCTCGCGAAGTCAATAGTTTAGCCCCCTCATGATCGCCTCGGGCCCGGATTCAACCCACCGCGTAACCGGTCCTTGCTACCGTGAGGACCATGTCCGAACCCACCGTTCCCACCGCATCCGGCCGCACCTCCCCAAGCCCTCGCCGGGGCATGTCCCCCCTGCTCGTCGTCGCACTGGTCCTCGCGTTCATGTGCGCGCTGTCGCTGGTGGCGGTGCTCATGGCGGCCGCCGGAGGGCA
This sequence comes from Kocuria sp. KRD140, assembly GCF_017168375.1. NCBI lineage: Bacteria > Bacillati > Actinomycetota > Actinomycetes > Micrococcales > Micrococcaceae > Kocuria > Kocuria sp. KRD140. Next base: position 450,283 of record NZ_JABFAW010000009.1, on the reverse strand, counting down.
CGTGATCTGGGGCGGGTTCACGGTCTTCCCCGCGATCTTCCTCCCCGTGGCCTTCCTGCTGATGTGCGTGGAACTGTTGCGGGGCGCGCGACGGCGCTCGGCCCGCTGAGGCGCGCGCAGCGGCGTCGCCCTTCCAGATAACGGACCGCCGGAGAACAGAATCCATTCAGGAAACTTGGAGATACTGACGGGCGTGAACACGAAAACACCCGAAGCGAAACTGCTCGTCGTCGACGACGAACCCAACATCCTGGAACTGCTGGCCACCTCCCTGCGATTCGCGGGCTTCGAAGTGGTCACCGCGGCGAACGGCCGGGACGCCCTGCTCAAGGCCGAGGCCGAGGACCCGGACCTCGCCGTGCTGGACGTCATGCTCCCGGACATCGACGGATTCTCCGTGACCCGCAAGCTGCGCGCCGCCGGACGCCACTTCCCCATCCTGTTCCTCACCGCCAAGGACGACACCGACGACAAGGTCGCCGGCCTGACCGTGGGCGGTGACGACTACGTGACAAAGCCGTTCAGCCTGGACGAGGTCGTCGCCCGCATCCGCGCTGTCCTGCGCCGCACCCAGCCGCTCGAGGAGGAGGACTCCCGGCTGCGCGTGGACGACCTGGTCCTGGACGACGACGCCCACGAGGTCTTCCGCGGCGGGCGCGAGATCGACCTGTCCCCCACCGAGTTCAAGCTGCTGCGCTACCTCATGCTCAACCCGAACCGGGTGCTGTCCAAGGCCCAGATCCTGGACCACGTGTGGGAGTACGACTTCAACGGGGACGCCTCCATCGTGGAGTCCTACATCTCCTATCTGCGCCGCAAGATCGACAACGACCCCGAGCAGCCGTCCCTGATCCACACCAAGCGCGGCGTGGGTTACCTCTTGCGCTCGACGGACAAGCGCCACTGAACCGTTGAACGTCCTCACCCGCCGGTTCCGCTCCGCATCCCTGCGTTCCCAGCTGATGGCCCTCACAGGGCTGTTGCTGGCCATCAGCATCTCGGTGACCACGCTCGTGGCCGTGTCCGTGCTGCGCGACTCGCTCGTGACCAGCATGGACCAGGAACTGCGCGGGTCCGTAAACACCGTGGCCCCGGTGCTCACGGGAGCGCTGCAGGGTGACGTGACCACACCGGTGCCCAATTCGGGGTACCTGCTGGATCAGAACGGCAACGTGGTGGCGAGCGCTCGCAGCGGTACCGGCACGTCCCCGGACAGATCGAGTCCAGATCTGAGCGGGATGACCCTGGACTACGTCATGGCCCACGACGGCCAGGCGGAGACCGTGGGATCCGTGGGCGTCCCCGAGCGCAAGTGGCGGGTGGTGCCCACCAAGCTCACGGCGTTCGACATGTCCGTGGTCGTGGCCGAACCCCTGGACCGCACCAACGCGATCATCTCCGGCGTGGGGTTGCTGACGTTCAGCTTCGGCCTGGCCACCCTGCTCGCGGCCATGACCGTGGGCTGGGTCATGGTCACCCGGGCGTTCCAACCGTTGCGGCAGGTCGAGGCCACGGCCGCCCGGATCGCGGAGGGAGACCTCTCCCAGCGCATGGAGGGTTATAATCCCCAGACCGAGATTGGACAGCTCTCGGGCTCGCTTAACGCGATGCTCGGCCACATCGAGGACGCGTTCGACGCCCGCACCCGCTCCGAGATCAAACTGCGGCGGTTCGTGGCGGACGCCTCCCACGAGCTGCGCACCCCCCTGGTGTCGATCCGCGGGTACTCGGAGCTGTACCGCCACGGCGCGCTGCAGACGCCCGAGGACGTGGGCAAGGCCATGGAACGCATCGAGTCCGAGTCCAAGCGGATGACCCAGCTCGTGGAGGACCTGCTGACACTGGCCCGGTTGGACGAACGCAGGGTCGCCACCACGCGACCCGTGGACCTCTTGCACCTGGCGTACGACGCCGCGTCCGACGCCCACGCCACGGCACCGGACCGCACGGTGCGGGTCGTGGGGCTGCACGACGCCCAGCCCGAGGCCGCGTGGGTGCACGGGGACGAGTCCAAGCTGCGCCAGGTCGTGGCCAATCTGATCACCAACGCCCTGCGCTACACCCCCGCGGGATCGCCGCTCGAACTTGCGGTGGGTCTGGAGAGTGCCGTGGACGGCGGGTTCACCTCCGTGCTGCAGGTACGCGACCACGGGCCCGGCATCGACCGGGAGGACGCCGAGCGCGTCTTCGAACGCTTCTACCGCGCGGATTCCTCCCGCACCCGCGAGACCGGCGGCACGGGGCTGGGCCTGTCCATCGTGGCCGCGATCATCGCCCAGCACGACGGCGCGGTGAAACTCGAGGAGACCGACGGCGGCGGGGCGACCTTCACCGTGCGGATCCCCCACACGAAACCTGTGGACGAGGACTCCGAGGACGCCTGAGTCCCCATCCCCTCCCTCTCCGGGGCGTTGCGCGGCACGTGCTGCCTAGCGTGGATCGGGCCCGGCAATCCACCGGCCACCGCATCCGCTCCAGGGAGGAAACACCATGGCCCACTTCGTCGTGGACAGTGACACCATTGCCGCCAAGTCTCAGCAGGCCCACGGGCACATCGAACGGCTCAGCTCCGAGGTCAACGGCATGAGCGCCACGCTCGCCGATCTCCAGGCCTCGTGGACCGGCACCGCCTCGGCCAGCTTCCAGGAGGCCTTCCACTCCTGGCGCTCCGCGCAGGCCCAGATGGAACAGGCCGTGGCCCAGATCAACCAGGCGCTCGCGACCGCGGGCACCCAGTACGCCGAGACCGAGGCCGCGAACGCGCGGATGTTCGCCGGGTGAGCCCGGGCTCAGACCTCCGCCGTGACCTGGTGGTACCGCAGTAGCCATGGGCCCATGTCGTGGTGCTGGTCCTCGCGGACCCACACGGAACTGCGCCGGGTCACGACGGATGTCTCCTCGAGCCGGTAGCTCACGTGGTAGGCATGCGCGCCCAGGGCCGTGACCCGCAGCTCCCGGGGCTCACACCCTGCCGCTTCGACGATGCTCAGCACGGACTCGGGGGCTGCCGTGGCACCTCGCCGGTCCACGCACACCAGGTCGGGGTGCAGGGACTCCCCCGGTCCACCGGGAGCATTCCCGCGGCCGAGAACCGTGGCCTCACGCGAGGCCGCGTCCGAGATGAGATGCTCGGGGGTGCCGCCGGAATCCGGGGAGTCCGTGGACCCGGCGTGACCCGCCGGAAGGTCCTCCGAGGAGGCCCACGCGGAGAAAAGATCCGGTTCCACGTCTCCCGCCTCGATTCCGCGGCCCGCGTCGTCCCGGAAGCCCGGCCCCGCGGGCATGTCCTCCGGCGCGGTGCCGGACTGGTAGGCCGTGGCCATGGCGCGGGCGCGCTCGTCCGCGGCCTCGTTGAGCTCGTGACCCGCGTGCCCCTTGACCCACTCGAAGCTGACGTCCCGACCGGAGAGCTCGCGGTCCAGCGCCTTCATGATCTCCATGTTGAGCACGGGTTTGCCGTCGCGCTTCTTCCAGCCCTTCTTCTTCCAGCCCGGCATCCACTTGGTGACCGAGTTGATCACGTACTGGCTGTCGCACAGCACCCGCAGCGGTTCGTCCGCGCGGTGCCGGGTGGAGCGGAGCAGATCGAGCACCGCGGTGAGCTCGCCCATGTTGTTGGTCCCGTGGGCCCAACCCCCCGCGCGCCACGAAGTGGGATCGATGTACCAGGCCCACCCCGCGGGTCCGGGGTTGCCGAGTGCGGAGCCGTCCGCGGAAGCGATGATCGTCATGCGCTCATCCTCGCAAAACCTTCCGACACGTTGAACCACCGCCGCTGACAGGCGATCGTCCGGTCCCGCATTGGCCCGCGGTTCAGCGGACCACCCCGGGGCCACCACCCGGGCGCGCGAAGAGCACCCGGGTGCGCGAGCGCTCCCGGAGATGCGAGAACCCCGGGGACAGCACGTGTCCCCGGGGTTCTCGAAATGCCCACCCGTGTAGCGGGCGGAACTCACTCAGAAGAGCGAGATCACATCATGCCGCCCATGCCACCCATGGGATCGGCACCCGCGCCCGCACCGGCGGCCTCGGGCTCGGGCTTGTCCGCGACCACGGCTTCCGTGGTCAGGAACAGCCCGGCGATGGACGCCGCGTTCTGCAGGGCGGAACGGGTCACCTTGACGGGGTCGTTGATGCCCGCGGCCATGAGGTCCTCGTACTCGCCGGTGGCGGCGTTGAGGCCCCAACCGGTCTCGAGCCCGCGCACCTTGTCCACAACCACGCCCGGCTCGAGACCGGCGTTCAGCGCGATCTGCTTGAGCGGCGCGTCGATCGCGACCTTGACGATGTTGGCACCGGTCGCCTCGTCCCCGGACAGCCCGAGGGACTCGAAGACCTTGGCACCGGCCTGGATCAGGGCCACGCCACCACCAGCGACGATGCCCTCCTCCACGGCGGCCTTGGCGTTGCGCACGGCATCCTCGATGCGGTGCTTGCGCTCCTTGAGCTCGACCTCGGTGGCGGCACCCGCCTTGAGGACGGCCACTCCGCCGGCCAGCTTGGCCAGCCGCTCTTGCAGCTTCTCGCGGTCGTAGTCGGAGTCGGAGTTGTTGATCTCCGCGCGGATCTGGGCCACGCGACCCTCGATCTCCTCCTGCGTACCGGCGCCGTCCACGATGGTGGTCTCGTCCTTGGTCACCACGACCTTGCGGGCCTGGCCCAGCAGGTCGATCGTGGCGGACTCGAGCGACAGGCCCACCTCTTCGGTGATGACCTGGCCGCCGGTGAGGATCGCGATGTCCGCAAGCTGCGCCTTGCGGCGGTCACCGAAGCCGGGGGCCTTGACGGCCACGGACTTCACGGCACCGCGCATCTTGTTCAGCACGAGCATGGCGAGCGCTTCGCCGTCCACGTCCTCGGCGATGATCAGCAGCGGCTTGCCGGCCTGCATGATCTTCTCGAGTACGGGGACCAGGTCCTTCACGGCGGAGATCTTGGAGTTGACGATCAGGATGTAGGGGTCCTCGAGGACGGCTTCCTGACGGTCGGCGTCGGTCACGAAGTAACCGGAGAGGTAGCCCTTGTCGAAGCGCATGCCCTCGGTCAGCTCAAGGTCCAGCCCGAAGGTGTTGGACTCCTCGACGGTGATGACGCCTTCCTTGCCGACCTTCTCCATGGCCTCGGCGATGAGCTTGCCGATCTCCGGGTCCGCGGCGGAGATGGACGCGGTCGCGGCGATCTCCTCCTCGGTCTCGATCTCCTTGGCGGAGGACAGCAGCTGCTCGGTCACGGCGGCCACGGCCTTCTCGATGCCACGCTTGAGGGACAGCGGGTCCGCACCGGCGGCCACGTTGCGCAGGCCCTCCTTCACGAGGGCCTGGGCCAACACCGTGGCTGTGGTGGTGCCGTCACCGGCGACGTCGTCGGTCTTCTTGGCGACCTCCTTGACGAGCTCGGCGCCGATCTTCTCGTACGGCTCCTCGAGCTCGATCTCCTTGGCGATGGACACGCCGTCGTTGGTGATCGTGGGGGCGCCCCAGGACTTCTCGAGGACCACGTTGCGTCCGCGCGGGCCGAGGGTGACCTTGACGGCGTCCGCGAGGGTGTTCAGGCCCCGCTCGAGGCCGCGGCGGGCTTCTTCGTCGAATGCGATCATCTTTGCCATGTGTTTCGTCCCTCCTGGACGGTTGACAAACAAGACTTGTCATCACGATGCCCGCGACGGACGGTGCCGCGCCGCGATCCTCACCGCGCCGCAACCACCTCACCGTGATGTCACTCGTCCGCCGCGCGACCACCACCGGACCCGGTTAGCAGTCCACGCGACTGAGTGCTAATCCCATAGTGGCACTCGTCATGCCGGAACCGCAAACGCCCTGCGTCCAGTGGACTCAGGTTTCGTCCCCGGCTGAACGGGCGGGTCAGGCGGCCGCGGGGGCTCCGGGCACGACGTCGCTCGCGGCCGTCCCGAGCGCCACGGCACCCACCGCGGAGGCACCGGCCGCGGCGTCGTCGTCCGGGGACACCGCAACGGCTGCGGCGGGGAGGGCGAGCGCTTCCTGGGCCGTGCGCGGGGCGTTCACGAAGGCCACCGCCCCCAGGACGAGGGCGAGCACACCGGTCACGAGGATGACCAGGAACTTGCCCCGGGACCCCGCTCGGGCATTCGGGTTATGGCCTCGGTGGGCACCCTGCCTGGCGCCGTCCTCGGGGACGTCGTCGAACTCGTCACGGGGGTACTCGCTCATGCTGTGGCTCTCCTCAACGAACGGCGGGATCAGGGGCGCCGACCCGCGGGTGCCGGGACCGTGGGACGGCGTGCGCCCCGCCTGCCGGACCCGCGGCGGTCAGGGGTCCGCGGTGCGCTGCCCACTATCCCACGCGCACCCGGGGACCCACTCAGCGATTGCGCGCGCGGCGCAACCGGGAGATCAGCATGGGGGCGTGGCGCGCGGCGGCCTCTGAGGAGATCAGGGCGTTGAGCCGCTGATAGTAGTGCACGGGGCTCAACCCCAGGCGGGAGCGGATCGCGGACTCCTTGGCGCCGCGGTACTTCCAGTGCTCGGACTCCAGGTCCAGGATGGCCCGGTCGAGCTCGTCGAGGCCGTCGCCCGTGGTAGACATGGGCTCAACCCTAACGCTCCGGGCGGTACCCGGAGGCCGCACGCCCTGGAGGTCGCACCGTGAACACCCCGCCCCCGTTGCACGAGATCATGAACGAGGAGTGGGCCCGTGCCTTGCAACCCGTGGAGCCGCAGATTCGGGCCGTGGGCGAGTTCCTGCGCGGCGAACACGCCGAGGGCCACCACACCCTGCCCGCTGGGGACCACATCTTCCGCGCGCTTCGCGAGCCGATGTCCGCGGTCAAGGTGTTGATCGTGGGCCAGGACCCCTACCCCACCCCGGGCCACGCGATGGGCCTCTCGTTCTCGGTGGCCCCGGACGTGCGCCCGATCCCGCGGTCCCTGCAGAACATCTACAAGGAACTGCACTCCGATCTGGGGATCACACCGCCCGCGCACGGGGACCTGTCCTCGTGGGCCGAGCAGGGCGTCATGCTGCTCAACAGGGTCCTTACGGTGCGCGCGGGCTCCCCCGCGTCCCACCGGGGCAAGGGCTGGGAAGCGGTCACGGAGTGCGCGATCCGCGCGCTCGGGGCGCGCGAGCAACCCCTCGTCGGCATCCTGTGGGGTCGCGACGCCCGCGGCACCAAGGACTGGCTGGGTGGGGCGCCCACCGTGGAATCGGTGCACCCGTCCCCGTTGTCCGCGTCCCGGGGGTTCTTCGGTTCCCGCCCGTTCTCCCGCGCCAACGAGCTGCTGCAACAACAGGGCGCCCAGCCCGTCTCGTGGGAACTGCCCGCGTAGCAGCACCTACGCTGGACGCATGGCACAAACTCCGGCGCGACCCCGCAAACCCCAGCTCAACCTCACGGTTACGGACCGGATTCAGCTCTCCCCGGGCATGGTGCGCGTGGTGTGCAGGATCGAGAACGCCGACCAGTTCCAGGACATGGAGGCGCCGGAGAAGTACGTCAAGCTCGTCTTCTTCTCCGCAGCCACGCTCGCGGCGACCGCGCCCGGCGCGTTCCCCGACTACTGGGCCGCGCGCGAAAACGCCGCACCCCAGGACCAGCCCGTCACGCGGCACATGACCCTGCGCCACACGGAACCCGACACCGAGACCGTGTGGATCGACGTCGCCCTGCACGGCACCGAAGGCTATGCGGGGCCGTGGGCGGATGCCGCGTCCCCCGGCGACCGGATCGTGGCGCTCGGCCCGGGCGGCAAGTGGCTCCCGGATCCGGCCGCCGCGTGGAGCGTCTTCGCTGGCGACGACGCCGCCGTCCCCGCCGTGCTCGCGAACCTCGAGGCGCTGCCCGCCTCGGCGCGAGGAGAAGCCGTCCTCGAGGTCGAGGACGCCTCCCACGAACTCGACCTCACCGACCTCGCGATCCCCGAGGGCGTCCGGGTGCGCTGGGTGCACCGCGCCGCTCAGCAGGACGGTGAGCGCGCCCTCGTGACGGGACTCGCGAACGCCGCGTGGCCCGAGGACACCGCGGGTGTGCAGGCGTTCGTGCACGGCGAGCGCGAGACCATGAAGGCTGCCCGGAAGGAACTGCTCGACGTCCGCGGGCTCGAGCGTTCGCAGGTATCCCTGTCCGGGTACTGGGCGGCCGGGCGGGCCGAGGAGACGTTCCAGGCGGAGAAGAAGCTGCCCGTGGGCAAGATCCTCTGACCGGTCAGCGGCGGCGGTTGCGCCGCTGGGAGAGGTACTGCATCCGCTCGATGAACGGGCGCATGAGGTACTTGGCGAGCACCACGCCCGCCGCGAGCAGCACGATGGACACCATGGCGTTGACGAGTCCCGTGATGCCGTTCCCCGTGGTCTCGTTCTCCACGGTGATCGCGTACATTCCGCGGAACAAGCTCAACCCGGGCAGCAGGTAGGTCATCGCGGGGATCGCGAGGATCGCCTGCGGGATCTTGGCCCTCGCCGCGAGCAGCGCGGCCACACAACCGCTCGCCACAGCCCCCACGCCCGTGGCCAATCGTGTGCTGGGATCGAAGCTGCCGATGCCGTGGTAAAAACCGAGGCCCACGAGGGCCGCGGCCACGGCAGGCAGCAGGTGACGCGGCTTCGCCTGCATGGTGATCGCGATCAGAGCGGTGGAGATCAGCATGAACACTGTGTTGGTCATGGCTGCCGCGGGTGTGAACCCGGACTGGGAAACGTCAATCCGTGGGACCCCCAGGTGCGCGGACAAGGTGATCCCCAGGGCGATCCCGGCCACGATCCCCAGGAACGCCATGGCGGTGGACAGTAGTCGTCCGGCCGCGGTCACGGGAAAACCGTTGATCGCGTCCTGCATCGTGGAGACCATGCGGGTGGTGGGCAACAACATGATGATCCCACCGGCGATGACCCTGGGCGGGGACACCTCGACCCCCACCGCCGAGATCAACAGGGCACCGAGCGTGACCACCAGGGCGTTGGCCGCGAGGGAGAAGAACTCCGGGATGCGCCACGCCCCCAGTTTCGCCGTGACGGACTGCACCACCACGGAGGAGACCACGGCCACGAGCGCACCGGCCGGGCTGCCGCCGATCGCCAGCGTGATGGTCCCCGCCGCGATCACCGTGGCGAGCCACACGACCCACTTGGGGTAGGGCTTGGGCCGGGCGTTGATCCGGGCGAGCTCCCGTTCGGCGTCCCGCAGGGGCGTGTTGCCCTCGATGATCCGGGTTACGAGCTGATGGGAGTCCGCGAGACCCGAGTAGTTGTCGGTCCATGAACGCACCACGCGCATCACGGTGTGGCTCGAGGTCGAAGAATCGCCCCACGGGTCCTGGCCGGTGCGCGGCGCGGAGCTCCCGCGCTGTTCCCCCGTGGTCCCGGGTGTGCCCGCCAGGGCGGTCGCGGGGTGGGCGGAGGAACCGGTGTCCTCGGTGACCCGCCGCGGGGCCTCGCCGGCGGCGGTGAGTTTGCCCGTGGCCGTGGTCTCCGCGACGTAGTTGATGGTCACCGACTGGTTGGTGATGTCCACGTCCAGGTTCTCCACCCCGTACGTGGCGCACACCGCGACGATCGCGTTCTCCACGTCCAGCGCGTCCGCGCCGTAGTGGAACATGGTCTCGGCCAGGCGCAGCGCGAAGTTCAGGGTGCGCCGGGCCTGGCGGTCCGTGCTGTCCCCGAACTTGCGCAGGTGCTGGAACGGTGTGGCGGTGAGCCGGTCCACCACACGCATGGGCGCGGTGGGCGCGGCGTCCCCCTGCACGAGGGAGCGCAACAGTGCCTTGGGTGCCCGCGACGGTTTGACCCGGGTGGCCGGGTACACGCCCCGCGAGATCGCGGTGGTCGCGGGCGCCGGCTCGTGCGCCACGGTTTCCGGGCGCTCCACGGGTGAGCTCGCGGGGGCGGTGCCACGCCGGGACGGGCTGCCGATGGGTTCGGTCAATGCCGCGGGAACCGCCGCCCGGTGCCCCTGGCCCGCGCGGTCGGCGGCGATCTGGCCCGGTGTGAGGACGGGCAGGGAGGAGACCTGCGGCGTTCCGGTGCCGGTCGCGGGACCGCGCCCGGCGCTGCGGGGACGGACGCCGGGGACCCGCAGCTGCGACGTCGTCCGGGTGTCGGTGTGCACGGGCGCGCTACGCAGTTCCGCCCGGGCGGCCTGTTCCTCGGTGGGGCGCGGTGCGTAACGCGTACGACGCCCCGGACTCGTGTGCTGCACGGCGTCGCGCAGCGCGGTGTCCCCGGCGGGACCGAACGGTTCACCGTCCACCGCGTGCGGGCCCGTGCTCTCACCCGAGGACGGGTAGCCCTGGTGCGCCAGACGCGTCAATTGCTCGCTCACGCTCACGTGGGATCACCCTTCCCTGCCGCCGCAGGCACTGTTCGACTCCTGTGTGCTGGGGTGCGGCCCACACGCATCCGCTCGCGCGCCCGTGCTCGCCCACGTCCTCGCCTGCGGGCGAGCGGGGGCCGGGTGGAGGGGCCGCGGCCGCCGGTCAGTAGAAGGGCTGACCCGTGCGGCGCACCCACAACTGGCGCTGTACCTTCTCCGCCACGTTGTTCCACACAGCGTATTTCGCGCGGCTGAGTGGCTGATCCCAAACGCCCACGTAATCCACGACAGTCTTGGTGAAGCTCGTCTTGAACAACCCCAGACCGTAGTAGGGGTGCTCCTTGTTCTTGAGCTGGTCGGAGGGCGGGGTCCCGCAGAAGTCGTACTGGGTGATCTCGTGGTCCTGCTTCAGGTCCGTGATGGCGCTCCACTGCACGAGGTGCGAGTCCCCGTACTGCTTGCGCCGCGGCTTGGAGCCGCCATCCTTGTAGGTGCCCTTGCGCCCGTAGGAGATCACGTAGGCACCCACCGAGGGCTTGCCGTCCTCGTACGTGAAGTAGAGCCGGCCCTGACCGCGATCGGCAAAATTGTTCCAGAACGCCCGGTAGTACTCGTAGGAACGCAGGGTCACCTTGGCGTGACCCTGACCCACGGAATCCATGAGCGCGTACATCGCGCGCATGTTCTCCTCCGTGAGCGGGACCTGGTCCACCTCGCAGCCCTCGCGGGTCGCACGGCGCACCGCGTTGCGACCCCGCGAGTGCAGGGACTTGAGCAGGGCCTTCTCGTCCATGTCCGTGTCCAGCACGGCGGTGGAGTCGTTGGGCTGAATCTCGAAGGACTTCACGAGTCCGCTGCGCGCCATCACGCCCGCGGCATAGTCGGAGGCCACGATCTCGGGTTCGTACTTGATCGCGAACACGCCGCGCGCGGGACCCGCCACGAAGCGCTCGTTGGCCGCCACGATGCCGGGGATGTCGTCCACGCTCGCCACGTCCGGGCCCTTGATCATGTACCACAGCCTGCCCAGGGCGGGCACGGACTTCTCGAGCACCAGGTTGTAACTGGGCTGCGAACCGTCCGTGGGTTCGTACACCACGTACTGCGGCTTCCACCCGTGGTCCTTCTTGACCAGCGCGAACGCCTCCGACTGCAACAGGTTGCCACCCGAGGGGTTGGCCGTGACGTGGGAGTCCCACTCGGCGATTTCCTGATCGGTGGCAAAACGTGCCGTGAATTCTCGCAAGGCTCTCTCAATCCTGTACAGGGGGGCACTGACGACGTGAGGCGGTGCCGCGCTGTCGCGGCACCGCCTCACATGGTATCCCTCGGGCTCAGGCGAGCCCGGGGTTGCGGGTGCGTGAGTCGTCGGAGGGGTCCACGTGATCGGAGTCCGGGGACGGGTCGCTCGTCGTGTGCTGGGCACCGGCCGCGTTGCCAGGCTGCCCCTCGGGACGCCGGCTCGTGCCCGCGGTGGACTGCCCGGGGTTCGCCTCGGAGGCCTGCCCCGCGGACGGCCCGCTCGTGCGCGGCGTGGCGGACTCGGTACCGCGCTCGCCGCCGCGGGCACCGGACAGCGCCGGCTCGCGATCGTCCGCCGGCATGACGTCGCCGGGTTCCAGCGGGCTGCGGCCCTTGAACACGTACTTGCCCGGGTGACCCGGGGTGAACTTGTCCGGATCGGCGTAATCCCAGTCCTCACCCCAACCGCCTTCGACGCCCTCGAACAGCTCGCCCGGCGTGAGCCAGCGGTAGAGGGTCTCGTACGAGATGCTCTGGGTGGCCGTGACCTTGCGGCGCAGCATCTGACGCGTGAGCTCCTCGGGGTGCTCGCAGCCCATGGTGGAGATGATCTGGCCCGCTTCCTCCACGGTCAGGCGGTGGTAACGCTCCACGCGGTCACCCTTGTCCTCGATGTCCAGGGCCTTGTAGAGCTTGGGGTTCTGCGTGGTCACGCCCACGGGGCACTTGTTGGTGTGGCACGCCTGGGCCTGGATGCAGCCCACGGCCATCATCATGGCGCGCGCGCTCATGCAGAAGTCAGCACCCTGGATGATGTGGCGCACGATGTCGTGGCCCGAGGTGATCTTCCCGGCGGCGCCAATCTTGATCCGGTCCCGCAGTCCCGCACCCACGAGCGCGTTGTGCACCAGGATCAGACCCTCCACGAGCGGGGTGCCCACGTGGTCCTGGTACTCGAGCGGTGCAGCACCGGTGCCGCCCTCGGAACCGTCCACGATGATGAAGTCCGGGGTGACCTTCTCCTCGATCATGGCCTTGCAGATGGCCAGGAACTCCACGCGCGAGCCCACGCACAGCTTGAAGCCGATCGGCTTGCCGTTGGACAGTTCCCGCAGGTGGGCCACGAACTGGATCAGACCGCGCGGCGTGGTGAACGCCGAGTGGCTGGCCGGGGAGATGCAGGTCTGGCCCACGGGGACCATGCGCGCCTCCGCGATCTCCTCGGTCACCTTGGAGCCCGGCAGCACGCCGCCCAGGCCCGGCTTGGCGCCCTGGGAGAGCTTGATGTTGATGGCCTTGACCTGCGGCAGGTTGGACTTCTTGCGGAAGGCCTCCGGGTCGAAGTTGCCGTTCTCGTCACGCGTGCCGAAATACCCGGAACCGAACTCCCACATGATGTCGGCGTCGTGGGCGAGGTGGTACTTGGTCAGCCCGCCCTCACCGGTCTCCTGCGCGAACCCGCCCATGGCCGCGCCCTTGTTCATGGCGAGCACGGCGTTCTTGGACAGGGAGCCGAAGCTCATGGAGGAGATGTTCAGCAGCGATGCGTCGTACGGCTGCTTGCAGTCCGGCCCGCCCAGGCGCACGCGGTGCTCGCTCTCCGGGGCCGCCTTGGGCGCCACGGACTGGACGAAGTACTCGTAGCCCGGTTCGTTCACGTTGAGCTCGGTGCCGAACGCCTTGTCGCCCTTGAAGCCCTTGGCCCGCGAGTACACGAGCGAGCGCTGGTCACGGTTGAACGGCTTGCCGTCGTAGTTGCGCTCGATGAAGTACTGCTGGATCTCGGGGCGGATCTTCTCCATGAAGAACCGCGCGTGCCCGAGCACGGGGAAGTTGCGCAGGATCGAGTGCCTGCGCTGCGTCGCATCGCGGATGCCCACGAGCAACAGCAGGAAGAAGATGACTGCGAGGATCCACCATCCCCAGGGACCGAAGACCGCTGCGAGAACCGTGGCAATCGTGGCCACGACCAGACCTGTCAGAATGAGAAACCGCACCATGCGATTCACCGTACTCCTCGCCCTGGGCCCCGACCCCGGTCACCGGAATGCGACGATCACCCCCCGGGAAAGCGCCGACGCCGGGTGCCCACACAGGGGCGCCCGGCGCCGGCGGTGGGGAGGATCACTCGGCGTCGAGGTCCGTCTCGATGATCGAGGCGAGGTGCTCGAGGGCTTCCTCGGCGCCGTCGCCGTCGGCCGCGAGGACCACCTTGTCCCCGTGGGCCGCGCCCAGGGACATCAGGGACAGCACCGAGGACGCGTCCATGCCCTCCTCGGCGTCCTCGCCCTCGGCGCGGATGGTGATCTCCAGGTTCTCGTACTCGCCGGCGGCCTCCGCGAAGATCGCGGCGGGCCGGGCGTGCAGCCCCACACGGGAGGCCACGGTGGCAATGCGTTCTGACATGTCAGCTCCTTGCTGGGTCGGTTCGGGTGACGCTGGTTCGGGCGGGGTCACAGCCCCAGTTCGTGCAGCACGGGCAACTGTGCCCGCACGGCTTCCTTGGCCTCGCGCGCGCTCGTGGCGGACACGGCGAGTGCGGCCAGCCGCTCGGCTTGGGCGGTGTCCACGCGGGCGAGCACGGCGGCGACGGCGGCGAGCGAGCGTGCGCTCATGGACAGGGTGTCCACCCCGAGCCCCACGAGCACCACGGCGAGCGCGGGGTCCGCGGCGGCCTCGCCGCACACGCCCACGTTCTTGTGTTCACCGGACGCGTCAGACGCCGCTCGCGCACCCGCCGCGGTGCGCTCGATCATGCGCAGCACGGCCGGTTGCCACGGGGAGTTCAACTCGGCGAGTGCACCCAGCATGCGGTCCGCGGCCATCGTGTACTGGGTGAGGTCGTTGGTCCCGAGCGACACGAAGTCCACGCGCTCGAGGATCTGCTCGGCGGTGATGGCCGCGGCGGGTGTCTCGACCATGACGCCGGTGACCTGCAGCCCCTCGACGCTCGCGAGTTCGTGGAACCGGGCGGCCTCCTCCGCGGTGGCGATCATGGGTGCCATGACCCACACGTGCGCACCGGTCTCCCGGGCCGCCGCCGCGATCGCCTCGAGCTGGCGCTGCAGCACGCCCGGGGTGGTCCAGTCGGTGCGGTAGCCGCGCACACCGAGCGCGGGATTGGGCTCGGTGGTGTCCGTGAGGAAAGGCAGGGGCTTGTCCGCCCCGGCGTCGAGCGTGCGCACGACCACCTTCTTGCCCTCGAACGCCGCGAAGATTTCGGCGTACGCCTGGGTCTGTTCGGCCACGGTGGGTTCGCTGTCCCGGCCCAGGAAGCAGAACTCGGTGCGCAACAACCCCACGCCCTCGGCGCCGGCCTCGGCAGCCGCGCGGGCGTCGTCGCCGGTGCCCACGTTGGCGAGCAGCGGGACCTCGGTGCCGTCCGCGAGCGCGCCCCGGCCGTCGAAGGACGCGAGTTGCGCGGCCGCGCGCTGCCACGCGGTCACTGCCTCGCGTTCGTGCTCTGCCGGTGCCGCGACGACGGCGCCCTCGGCACCGTCCACGAACACGGGCGTCCCCGCGGGGACCTCGAGGATCCCCTCGACGGCCACGGCAGCCGGCAGCCCGAGGTTGCGCGCGAGGATCGCCGTGTGGGACTGGGGTCCGCCGGAGGCGGTCACCAGCGCCACGACGACGTCCGGATCCAGCACCGCGGTGTCCGCCGGTGCGAGGTCCTCGGCCGCGAGCACGAACGGCTCCTTGCGCTGGGGCACGCCCGGGGCGTCTTCCCCGCGCAGTCGGGCGACGATGCGCGCGCGGACGTCCTCGATGTCCGCGGCACGTTCGGCCATGTAGCCGCCCATGGCCCGCATCTGGTCCGCGTACGCGGTGGCAGCCTGCCACAGCGCCCGCTCGGGGCTGAGCTGCTGATCGGTCACGAGCTTGCCCGCGTTCTTGATCAGGGCCTTGTCCCCCGCCATGAGGGACGTGGCCTTGAGTACCTCCGCCGCGGATTCCGCGCGCGCCCGAGCGGCCCTTTCCTTGAGCTCGGCCTTGACCTCGAGCGCCGCTGCCTTGAGGCGGTCGATCGCGGCCTCGGCGTCCCCTGTGAGCGGCTCGCCCTCGGGCGGCTCGCTCACGGCGGGTGCCATGTGCACCACGGGGGCGATCACACGCCCGGGGCTGACCCCCACACCGCGCAGTTCCACGCGCTGCTGTGCGGCACCGGTCACGTCGTTGTCAGTCATGATGTCTCACACTTCCACGGTTTGTTGTGTCTGCGGAACCCCGGGGACCTCGCCCACGTGCTTTTTCACGTTGCCGATGCGCTTGAACAGGGTGACCAGCACGGCGGTGACCACGGTGCCCGCCAGGATGGCGGCCACGAAGCCCCAGCGTCCGTCCACGACCGGCAGGATCCAGATCCCACCGTGCGGGGCAGCCGAGGTCACGCCCCACGCCATCGTCAGGGCACCGGTGATCACGCCACCGGCCATCGAGGCGGGGATCACGCGCAGCGGATCGGCCGCGGCGAACGGGATGGCACCCTCGGAGATGAAGGACGCGCCGAGCAGCCACGAGGTCTTGCCGTTCTCACGCTCCGCGGCGCTGAAGTACTTGCGGCCCAGAACGGTGGAGGCGAGCGCCATCCCGAGCGGGGGCACCATGCCCGCGGCGATCACGGTGGCCATGATCTCCTGCGGCGCCGTGTTGGTCACGGTCGCGGCACCCAGTCCGGCCACGGCGAAGGAATAGGCCACCTTGTTGATGGGACCGCCCAGGTCCGAGCACATCATCAGACCAAGCACGGCACCCAGGGCCACGGCCGAGGCACCGCTCATCCCGGCGAGCAGGCTCGTGAGCCACGTCATGAACGCGGCGATGGGCCCGCCGATCAGCAGGAACAGCAACCCGCCGGCGAACAGCGTGGCGAGCAGCGGGATGATGACCACGGGCATGAGTGATCCGAGCCAGCGGGGCAGCCGGGGCAGCGTCAGCCAGTACGCGCAGATGCCGGCCAGCAGACCGCCCACGATGCCGCCGATGAACCCGGCGCCCATGAAGTTGGCCACGAGACCGGCCGCGAAGCCGGGGGCGATGCCCGGACGGTCCGCGAGCCCGTAGGCGATGTAGCCCGCGAGCGCGGGGACCAACAGGCTGATCGCCAGGTTGCCGGTCTTGAACAGCACCGCACCCAGGTACATGGCCAGGGACACGTCCCCCAGGTTGCCCAGGGTGGTGGTGGCCAGGATGTCGTCGGCCTGCTGGGCCACGAGCACCGGGTCCGCGATCATGAACGCGATCGCCATGAGCAGACCGCCCGCGGCCACGAACGGGATCATGTAGCTGACACCCGTCATCACGGCCTTGCGGATCCGCGTGCCCCACCCCTCGCTGCCGGTCACGGCGGCGGAGATCTCACCGCCGTCGCCCGTGACCTTGGGCGCCTGGGGATCGTCCGCGGCCTCGAGGGCCTCCTGGATCATCTCGCGGGGTTCGTCGATCCCGCGCTTGACCGCGGACGCGATGTACGGCAGACCCGCGAACCGCGAGCGCTCCCGCACGTCCACGTCGGTCGCGAAGATCACGGCCTCCGCCTGACCGATCACGGCCGGGTCCAGACGCGTGGCGCCCGAGGAGCCCTGGGTCTCGACCTGCAGGTCCACTCCCATTTCCTGGGCGGTGTTGGCCAGGGCGTCCGCGGCCATGTAGGTGTGGGCGATGCCGGTGGGGCACGCCGTGACGGCCACGAGCCTGCGCGGACCCCGGGCGCCCGCGTCATCGGGCGCCGTCGACGTCGCGGATTCGGTCAGCGGCGCGTGCGTTCCGGTGGGTGCCTGCGTCCCGGCGTTCGACGCCGCGGTCGCACCGCTCGCACCAGCTACGGCTGCGCCGGCAGCGGCACCGCCGGTTCCCGTGGCAGCGGACCCGTCGGCACCGGTCGCGGCGGAGGATCCCGTGGCCGCGGTTCCGGTCGCCGCGGTGGGTGCCGCAGCGGCGTCGTCCGGCTGCGGAGCGAGACCGAGGGCCGTGTCCACGATGTCCACGACCTCCTCCGGCGACTGCGCTGCGCGCAGGGACGCCACGAAGGGCTTCTTCATGAGGGAACGTGCGAGCTTGGACAGCAGCTTGAGGTGCTCCTGGTCCGCGCCGGCCGGTGCGGCGATGAAGAAGACGATGTCCGCCGGTCCGTCCTTGGCCCCGAAGTCCACGGCGGGGGCGAGCCGCGCCATGACCAGGGTGGCCTGCGTGACGGCCTCGGAGCGGCAGTGCGGGATGCCGATCCCGCCCGGGATCCCGGTGGCGTTCTTGGCCTCCCGGGCCAGGGCGTCCGCGGCGAGGGAATCCGCGGTGCTCGCGCGGCCCTCCCGGTGGACGGTGGCCGCGAGTGCACGGATCACACTCTCCGTGGACTCGCCCAGGTCCCGGTCCAACAGGACCAGGCCGGGATTGATCAGATCTGACATGTCGGTGCTCCTTGGCTACGGGGCGGTGGGTGGATCAGGTCCGGGGCTGCGTCTCGCGGGGCGCGGCCGGGTTCGGCGTCGGGACGTCCGGTGTCGCGGCGCTTTGCCGTGCGGACGTCAGCTGCGTGACCCGCACGGCGTCGGGCGTGGTCTGCGCGACCGTGGGCATCTGCGTCCCGGGCAGGGCGGCGGCGGCGGAGCCGTGGGCCACGGCCCGGCGCAGGCGTTCGGCCGGGGCCTCCCCGCGCTGGGCGGCCACGAGGTACCCGGTCAGGGCGCTGTCGCCGGCGCCCACGGTCGAGCGCACCGTGACGGGTTCGTGCACGGCGTGCCACGCGCCCTCGGGCGTCACGAGCACGGCACCGTTGCCGCCCAGAGTGCACAGCACGGCCCCCACGCCGCGGGCCACGAGCTCCCGCCCGGCGTCCGCTGCGGCGCGCGGATCGGCCTCGAGCGCATCGCCGTCGGTGCGGCCCAGCAGCTCCGCGAGTTCGTGGCCGTTGGGTTTGATCACGTCCGGCAGTACGGTGACACCCGGGGCGAGAGCCGCGCGCAGCACGTCCCCGGAGGTGTCCAGCGCGAACGACGGCGCGGCCGCACCGAGCGCGCCGCTCACGCGGGCGGCCAGCACGGCGTAGACGTCCGGGGCGGGCCCGGGCGGCACGGACCCCGCGAACACGAGCCACTGCGCACCCGCGCCGCGGGAGACGATCCGTTCCACGATCCGGTCCACGGTGTGCTCGTCCAGCGGGGGGCCGGGCTCGTTGATCTTGGTCGTGGTCCCGTCCGGTTCGGTCACGGTGATGTTGGATCGCACGGGCGCACCGATGGACACGCTGTCGTAGCGCACCCCCGCGGCGTCGAGCGCGGTGAACAGCGGATCAGTGCCGTCCCCCGGGACCACGGCCACAGTGTCCACACCGCTCGCGGCCAGCGCGCGCGAGATGTTCACACCCTTGCCCCCGGGGTCCTGGCGGGTGTCGCTCGCGCGCTGCACGCGACCGCGGGCCAGCGGGCCGGGCAGGTCCACGGTGCGGTCCACGGAGGGGTTGAGGGTCACGGTGATGATCATGCGAGAACCACTTCCACGTCGGCGTCTTCGAGGGCTTGGGCCAGCTCCCCCACGGGAGCGCGGTCGGTGATGAAGGTGTCGATCTGTTCGAGCGAGCAGAAGTGCGTGAGGGTCTCCTGGTCCTGCTTGCTCGCGTCGCACAGGACGACGACGCGGCGCGCGGCCTGCACGATCGTCGCCTTAACCACGGCCTCGATGGGGTCCGGGGTGGACAGCCCGAAGGAGGCGTGGGCGCCGTTGCAACCCACGAACGCGAGGTCCGGGCGCAACTGGTCGTAGTGCTGGGCGGCCCGCGAGCCGGTGGCCGCCCACGTGAGTTTGCGGATCCGCCCACCCACGAGCTCGAGCCCCACACCCTCGGCGTCCGCGAGTTTCGCCGCGATGTGCAGGGCGTGGGTGATGATCAGCTGTTCCTGCCCGCCGGGCAGGTGGTTGTCCCGGGCCAGCAACAGGTCCGCGAGCGCCTCGACCGTGGTGCCGGCATCCAGGACCACGGCACCGGCCTCGGCATGTTCGAGTACCTCGAGGGCTTTGCGGGCGATGGCCCGTTTCTCATCGGCCGCGAGGCGCGATCGGGAGTCCATCCCCTGTTCGCCGCTCGTGGACTGGTCCACGGACACGGCACCGCCGTGCACACGGCGCAGTTTCCCCTGGGACTCGAGCACGGCGAGATCCCGGCGGATCGTCTCCATGGTCACACCGAACCGCTTCGCCAGTCCCGCACCGTTGACACGGCGCTCGTGGCTCACGGTGCGTGTGATCTCCTCGTGGCGTTCTGCAGCGAACATCTTCACCTCACGGACCGGGGTGTCGGCGGTGAAACCCCTGTGTGATGTGAGCTTATGTCTGTTTATGTGGTTTTGCTAGCCCCTAACCCACATTTCCCACGCCCATGACGAGCAGGACCACGTTCAGCACCACCACGATCGCGGCGCTCACCCACCCGATGGCCGCGAGCACCGGGCCATTGCGGAAGCGGCCCATGAGGGAGGCCCTGCCCGTGGCGCGCACCAGGGGGATGAGCGCGAACGCGATCCCGAAGCTCAGCACCACTTGACTCCCGACCAAGGCTGCAGTGGGTTCCGCGCCGAGCGCCAGGATCACGACGGCGGGGATCACCGTGATCAGCCGCCGCGCGAGCAGCGGGATGCGCCACCGCAACAGACCCGCCGTGACCACGTCCCCCGCGTACGCACCCACTGCGGTGGAGGCGAGCCCGGAGGCCAGCAACCCCAGGGAGAAGACGACCCCCACGGCGGGCCCGAGCGCGTCGGAGATCGCGTGCTGCGCACCCTCGATCGTGTCCGTGCCCTCCACGCCGTAGAGGTTCCTGGCCGCGAGCAGGAGCATCCCTATGTTCACCGCACCGGCCACCACGAGTGCCAGCACCACGTCCACGCGGGTCGCGCGCAGGAGTTGGGAGACGCGCTCTGGGGCGTGGCCCATGCCGTGACGGTCCCGACTCAGTGCGGAGTGGATGTAGATCGCGTGGGGCATCACGGTGGCACCCAGCATCCCCGCCGCGATCACCAGGGACTCGAAGCCCTCCAGCCGCGGTACCAGACCGTCGAGCACACCCCGCGGATCGGGCGGGCCCACCACGAGTCCCCCGAGAAACCCCACCGTGATGATCCCGAGCATCCCCAGGATCACGGTCTCGAACACGCGCTGACCGCGGTGGTTCTGGAGCGCGAGCACGAGCATGGACAGCGCGGCCACGATCACCCCGCCCAGGGGCAACGGGATGCCGAACAGCAACCACAATGCGAGCGCCCCGCCGATCACCTCGGCGACGTCCGTGGCGATCGCCATGAGCTGGGCCTGGGCCCAGTAGAGCACCCGGGTACCGGGCGGCAGCGAATCGCCTAGGACCTGCGGCAGGGACAGCCCCGTCACGATCCCGAGCTTGGCGGAGAGGTACTGGATGACCATGGCCATGAGGTTGGCGAGCACGAGCACCCATACGAGCAGGTAGCCATGCCCCGCACCCGCACTCACGTTCGCGGCCACGTTGCCGGGGTCCACGTAAGCGATCGCGGCCACGAACGCCGGACCGAGTGCGGCGATGGTCCCGTGCGACGACGCCCGCGCCGTCGTACCCCCCGCACCGGTCGCGTCCTGCGGCGCTGGATTGCCCGACGTCATGGTGTCCTCCTGCTCAGGTCCACCGTCCCGCGCACCGCGTGGAACGGCAAGTTTCGGTGCACCGAAACTTTAGCGCGTGACACCCGGATCACCCGGGGTGCCCCGGTCCGTTCAGCGTGTCCCGGCCCGCGCGTATATTGGGCGCGTATTCGGCTCCCTCCGTGCTCGACGTCAGGATCGACCGTCATGCTGCTGAGTTTGTTACGCACTTTCACGCGCCCCTACGTCCCGTGGGTCGTGGGCGTTCTCGTGTTCCAACTGGCGGCCACGATCGCTACGCTCTATCTCCCGAGCCTCAATGCCCGGATCATCGACAACGGCGTGGCCCGCGGGGACACCGACTACATCTGGCGCGCCGGCGCCGTGATGCTCGCCGTGGCGTTCGCCCAGGTGATCGCTGCCGTCGTGGCCGTGTGGTGCGGTGCCCGCACGGCGATCGGTGTGGGCCGGGACCTGCGCCGGGACGTCTACCGCCGGGTCGGGCAGTTCAGCGCGCGCGAGGTCGGGAAGTTCGGGGCGCCGTCGCTGATCACGCGCACCACCAACGACGTCCAGCAGATCCAGATGCTCACCCTCATGGGCCTGAACTTCATGGTCATGGCGCCCATCATGTGCGTGGGCGGGATCGTCATGGCCCTGCGGGAGGACCCGGGGCTGTCGTGGCTCGTGTGGGTGTCCATCCCTGTAATGGGGGTGCTGCTGGGCCTCGTGGTCTCCCGGTTGATGCCGTGGTTCCGGATCATGCAGGAACGCATCGACGGGATCAACGGGGTGCTGCGCGAACAGATCACCGGGATCCGGGTGATCCGCGCCTTCGTCAAGGAGCCGTTCGAGACCGCGCGTTTTCGCAGCGCGAACCAGGACCTCACGGACATCTCCCTGCGCATCGGGGCGCTGTTCGTGCTGATGTTCCCCGTGATCAACATGGTCATGCACCTGGCCACCGCGGCCGTGCTGTGGTTCGGCGGCCACCGCGTGGACCAGGGCCAGATCCAGGTCGGGGCGCTGACCGCCTTCCTGCAGTACATGCTGCAGATCCTCATGGCCGTGATGCTGGCCACGTTCATGTTCATGATGGTCCCGCGCGCGGTCGTGTGCGCCGAGCGGATCGGGGAGGTGCTCGACACCCGCCCCACCATGCACCCGCCGCAGCGACCGGCCGTAGCACCGCGCCCGGTGGGCCACGTTCGGTTCGAGGACGTCACGTTCCAGTACCCCGGCGCGGAGGACCCCGTGCTGTCCGGGATCGACTTCGCGGCGGAACCGGGACGCACCGTGGCCGTGGTCGGGGCCACGGGTTCCGGGAAGAGCACACTTATTAGCCTGATCCCCCGCTTGCTCGATCCCGTGACCGGCCGTGTGCTGCTGGACGGGGTGGATCTGCGCGACTACGCCCCGGACGACCTCGCGGGCCGGGTGGGCCTGGTCCCGCAGCGGCCGTTCCTGTTCTCCGGGACCGTGGCGTCCAACCTGCGCTTCGGCCGCGCGGACGCCACCGACGACGAGTTGTGGGAGGCCCTGCGCGTGGCCCAGGCGGACGACTTCGTCCGCGAGATGCCCGAGGGTCTGGACGCCCCCGTGTCCCAGGGTGGGACCAACGTGTCCGGGGGTCAGCGCCAGCGGCTCAGCATCGCCCGCGCCCTCGTGGCCCGCCCCCGGGTCTACGTCTTCGACGACTCGTTCTCGGCACTCGACGTCGCCACGGACGCCCGGTTGCGCGCCGCCCTGCGCCCCGTGACCCGGCACGCCACCGTAATCACGGTGGCCCAGCGCGTCTCCACCATCACGGACGCGGACCTCATCCTGGTCCTCGAGCACGGCCGGATCATCGCGCGCGGCACCCACGAGGAGCTCGTGGCCGCGAGCGAGACCTACAGGGAGATCGTCACGTCACAGCTCTCGGCCGAACAGACCACGGGAGGCGAACGGTGAGCGAGACACAGGAACCGGCCCGGAAGCCGCAGCGCTTCTGGGCCTCGGCCGGGCGGCTCGTGAAGCTCATGGCCCCGCACAAGGCTGCGCTCGCCGTCGTCGTCGCGGCCGTCGTGCTGTCCGTGGTGCTCACGGTGTGGGCCCCGCGCGTGCTGGGACGCGCCATGGACGTGATCTTCGCCGGCGTCGTCGGCAGATCCCTGCCAGCGGGCGCGAGCCAGCAACAGGTCGAGGCCGGGCTGCGTGCGCAGGGCCAGGACACGCTCGCGGACATGATGTCCGCCATGACGCTCGTCCCGGGACAGGGCGTGGACTTCACCCGACTAGGCACCCTCATCCTCGTGGTGCTCGGCATGTACACCGTGGCCTCGGTGCTCATGTGGTTGCAGGGCTACGTGCTCAACCGCGTGGTCATGCGGGTCGTATACGACCTGCGCGAGGAGATCGAGCGCAAGGTCAACGCCCTGCCCCTGAGCTACTTCGACGCGCGCCAGCGCGGGGACGTGATGTCCCGCGTGACCAACGACGTGGACAACATCCAGACGGCGCTGCAACAGACCTTCGCGCAGCTCGTGCAGAACGTGCTGACCGTGCTCGGCATCATGGTCATGATGTTCATCGTCTCGTGGCAGTTGGCGCTCGTCGCGCTCGTGGCTCTGCCGTTGTCCGCCGTGGCGGCGGGGGTCATCGGCACCCGCTCCCAGCGGTTGTTCAAACAGCAGTGGCACGCCACGGGTCAGCTCAACGGGCACATCGAGGAATCCTTCTCGGGCCACGAACTCGTGCACGCGTACGGCCGACAGCGTCAGATGCAGCAGCAGTTCGACGAGCGCAACGAGGAACTGTACCGGGCGGCGTTCGGGGCGCAGTTCATGTCCGGGACGATCATGCCGGTCATGCAGTTCATCTCATACCTGTCCTACGTCGGCATCGCCGTGCTGGGCGGGCTGCGCGTGGCCACGGGCCAGCTGACCCTGGGGGACGCCACCGCGTTCATCCAGTACTCCCGGGAATTCACCCAGCCGCTGTCCCAGGTCGCGGGCATGGCCACCCAGTTGCAGTCCGGCATCGCCTCCGCGGAACGCACCTTCGAACTGCTCGACGCCCCCGAACAGGAACCGGAGACGCCCACCGCCCACCTGCCGGGCACGCTGCGCGGTGAGGTGCGCTTCGACCACGTGAACTTCTCCTACGACAAGGCCGCCCTGGCCCGGGGTGCCGAGCCCCTGATCGAGGACATGTGCCTGCACGTGGCTCCGGGGCGCACCGTGGCGATCGTCGGACCCACGGGCGCCGGGAAGACCACGCTCGTGAACCTCATCCTGCGCTTCTACGAGATCGACGCGGGCCGGATCAGCTTGGACGGGATCGACATCCGGGACCTCTCCCGCCACGAACTGCGTTCACAGGTGGGCATGGTGCTCCAGGACGCGTGGTTGTTCAGCGGCACCATTCGGGAGAACATCCGCTACGGCCGTCAGGACGCCACGGACGAGGAGGTACTGGCCGCTGCGCGCGCCACGTACGTGGACCGTTTCGCGCGCGCCCTGCCGGACGGGTACGACACCGTGATCTCCGAGGACGGCTCCTCGGTCTCGGCCGGTGAGAAGCAGCTGATCACGATCGCCCGGGCGTTCCTGGCGCAACCGTCCCTGCTCATCCTGGACGAGGCGACCTCCGCGGTGGACACCCGCACGGAGCTGCTCGTGCAGAAGGCCATGGCCGCGCTGCGGGAGCGCCGCACGTCCTTCGTGATCGCCCACCGGCTCTCCACCATCCGGGACGCGGACACGATCATCGTCATGGAGTCGGGGCGGATCGTGGAGCAGGGTTCCCACGACGAGCTGATCGAGGCGGACGGGGCCTACGCCAACCTCTACAGGGCGCAGTTCAACGCGGCGGACCCCGCCTCGTGAGCGCGCGCGGCGGTGGCAATCACCGCGGCGCCCGTCTACCGTGGACGTGACGGTCCACCCCACAGAATGGATGTTCACGTGACCAACTTCGCCAATGTCGAACGTCGTCATCTTGCCGCGCTGCTGCGCCGTGTGGGGCCGGACGCCCCCACCCTGTGCGAAGACTGGGACGCCCGGGACCTCGCGATCCACCTGATCATCCGTGATTCCCGTCCGGACGCGGTCGCCGGGATGCTCTCCCCCAAGCTGCCCGTGCTCGGGCGCCACGCCAAGTCGGTGGACGCCGACTACCGGGAGATGCCGTGGGAGAAGCTCGTGGACCTCGTGGAGCGCCCCCCGCTCTTCTCCCCGGGTCGCTGGTCCCCGATCGATAAGCGGATGAACACCGGGGAGTTCTTCATCCACCACGAGGACGTCCGCCGCGCGCAGCCTCAGTGGCACGCCCGGCAGTTGCTCAACGACGAGCAGAAAGACCTGTGGAACGTGCTCAAGCTCATGGGCCCGGCACTGCTGCGCAAGAAGTCCGAGTCCGTGGTGCTGCTCGCGGGCGGTTTCGGTGCGGTGCGCGGCGGCAAGAAGTCCGCCCGGCGCGTGGAACTCGTGCGCGGTGAACCGTCCGAGCTGCTCTTGTGGGCCTTTGGCCGCGAGGAGCAGGCGGACGTGGAGAGCACCCAGGAGTAGTACCCGCCATGCAGGAAGAACCGGCCCCGCTCAAGCGGGGCCGGTTCTTCCGTGTTCTTCCGTGTTCGGGCGTTTTCGGGGGCGCCCGGACCGGGCAAGGTGCGCTCAGTCGGCCCGGACTGGCCGGGAACCCAGTTCGGAGTCCAGGCGCAACAGGCCGGGCCCGTCGTTGTGGACCAGGCGCACCTGGTCGCAGATCTCCTCCACGGTGGCCTCCTCCTCGATCTGCTCGCTGATGAACCAGTGCAGCAGGGGCATGGCATCGATGTCGCCTTCTTCCTGCGCCAGCCGGTACAGGTTGCGGATCGATTCGGATACCTTGCGCTCGTGCGCGAGCGCGGCCTCGAAGCACCCCAGGACGGATTTGTCGGCGATGTTCGGACCGGCCATATCCCCGATCTGCGGATCACCGCCGCGGTCCACGATGTGGTCGATGAACTTCTCGGCGTGCGTGATCTCCTCGGCCGCCTGGGCGCGGAACCACTGCGAGAAACCGGGCAGACTCGCCACGTCCATCTCAATGGACAACTGGCGGTAGACCACGGTCGCCTGCAGCTCCATGGTGATCTGGTCGTTGAACGCTTCTGCCATTCTTCCCTTGATTTCCATGACCCCATCGAAGCAGTTTTTCTCCGGCATGGGTAGGTAGCACGCCACCGCATGACGGGTCCCGCCGCCCCGGCCGGTTCCCGCGCGCCGGGTGCCCGCCCTCGGCGCGTCGTCCAGTACCATGGAGCGGTCCCGTGATCGCACTGGGCAGCAGTGCCTCCTTAGCTCAGATGGCCAGAGCATCTGTCTTGTAAACAGAGGGTCGCCGGTTCGAATCCGGCAGGGGGCTCCGAACCCGGGCACGGCGCCGTCGTCCCCGCGTGACAGACGATGAGAGCCCCGGTCGGGATGACCGGGGCTCTCGTCGCGTCGGGGGCATCGCCCGCGTCACTTCTTCTCGTCGACCGCCTTCTTCAGTGCGTCCTGGAAGTTGCCTCCCTCGTAACGCTTGCCGTCGATGAAGATGGTGGGCGTCCCGGCCACACCGTTGTTGATGGACTCGCGGGACATCACGTTGACCATGGGGCGGTAGGTGTTCTCACCGAGCTGGCCCGCCGTCACGTTCGCGCCGTGCTTGTTGGCGATGTCCGCGATCTGCTGGTCGCTCAGGCCGCCGGTGCCCTGGTGGCTGAACAGCTCCTGGGCGAACTCCATGTACTGGTCGCTGTCGACCTGCTCGGCGACCACGTAGGCCGCGTTGGCGGCGCGGGACGAGTACTGATCGCGGGTGGCCCGGTCCAGGAAGTTGAGGTTGCGGTACTCCACCTGCACGTCACCGGCGTCCACGGCCCGCTTGATCGCGTCCGCGTTCTGCTTCTCGAAGTCGGCGCAGTGCACGCACTCGAAGTCCTGGAAGATCACGACCTGCACGGGCTTGCCGTTGCTCGCGGCCTGGTCCTGGTCCACGACCCCCGGGGGCGTCTTGGAGGTGTCCGCGGTGGCAGCGGGCTCGGGCTCCTGGGAGAGGTCCCGTTCCTGGACGTCCGAGCTGTTCTGCACGATCCCGTCCTTCGTGACCGTGATGCCGCCGTACTGGTTAGCGCTCGCGGGCACGGGGCCGGCGTCGGGGATCCTGGCCCTGTTGTTCTGCCACACGACCACCCCGATGATCAGCGCGATGATCACGAGCAGCGCGATGACGGCGGCGATCAGCCCCACGGGTTTACCGTTGGAGCGGCGGGACTGCCGGTCTGCGATCTGGCGTGCCCGCTCCCGGGCCTGGTCCGAGGACGAGGAACCGGCGGTGTTGTTCTTGGAAGCCATGGGGGCCCGGGTTTCCTTCCGATGTGCTACACGGGTGTCGGTCTTCGTCCCCAGATTACCCGGGCCCGGCGGGGCCCCGATTCAGCCCGTTCCCAGCTGCCGGGGACGATGCCGCTCGGGCCTCGTCGCGGCCGCCCCGCACCGGCGCGGCGTCGTGCTCCCGTCCCGTCGGCGACTTCTCCCCCGGTGCCGGTGGTACGCACACTTAGGATGGGGGTGAACAGCCGCCCCGGGGAAGGAAGCGATCGTGTCCGCAGACCAGTCTCTTGAGAAGGTGCCCGTCCCGCAGGACGGCTACGACTTCGTGGTGGTGTCCAACCGTCTTCCCGTGGACCGGGACGTGGACGAGGACGGCAACAGCACGTGGCGCCGCTCCCCCGGCGGGTTGGTGAGCGCCCTGGCACCCGTGATGGCCCAGCGCGGCGGCGCGTGGGTGGGGTGGCACGGCGCCCCGGACGAGACGCTGGAGCCGTTCGACCACGACGTCTTCCATCTCGTGCCGGTGAGCCTGTCCGAGCTCGAGGTCAAGCGCTACTACGAGGGCTTCTCGAACGCCACGCTGTGGCCGCTGTACCACGATGTCATCGCGCCGCCCGAGTTCCACCGCACGTGGTGGTACGCCTACCGTCGCGTCAACGAGCGCTTCGCGCGCCGGGCCGCGGAGACGGCCTCCCAGGGTGCGACCGTGTGGGTCCAGGACTACCAGTTGCAGTTGGTGCCGCGCATGCTGCGTCGGTTGCGCCCGGACGTGACCATCGGGTTCTTCAACCACATCCCGTTCCCGCCCACCGAGATCTACTCCCAGTTGCCGTGGCGCAAGGCCGTGCTGGAGGGTCTCACGGGTGCGGACCTGATCGGCTTCCAGCGCCCCGGGGACGCCCAGAACTTCCAGCGCTGCGTGCGCAAGTACCTGGGGGTGCAGTTCACCAAGGGCAGCGCCCGGTTCTCCGAGGACACGGCGGACGGCGAGAGCACCGAGTGGGCCGTCAACGCGGGCTCGTACCCCATCTCGATCGACGTGGAATCCATCAAGGAACTCGCGTCGGACCCGCAGGTCCAGGCCCGGGCGCGGGAGATCCGCGAGGAGCTGGGCAACCCGGACACCGTGTTCCTGGGAGTGGACCGCCTGGACTACACCAAGGGCATCCGGCACCGCATCAAGGCCTACGGCGAGCTGCTCGAGGACGGGGAGATCTCCGTGGAGAACTCGGTGCTCGTCCAGGTCGCGAGCCCGTCGCGCGAGCGCGTGGACTCCTACCGGCAACTGCGCGAACTCGTGGAGGGCATGGTGGGGCGGATCAACGGCCAGTTCGACACCATTTCCCACACCGCCGTCCGCTACCTGCACCACGGCTACCCGTTCGAGGAGATGGTGGCCCTGTACCTCGCCGCGGACGTCATGCTCGTCACGGCCCTGCGGGACGGGATGAACCTCGTAGCCAAGGAGTACGTCGCGGCCCGGCAGGACCGCTCGGGTCGACTCGTGCTCTCGGAGTTCACCGGCGCCGCCGAGCAGCTCAAGCAAGCGGTGCTCGTCAACCCGCACGACATCGACGGGCTCAAGTCCGCCATGCTGCACGCGCGGGACATGTCCGACGCCGAGGCCCGCAAGCGCATGTCCTCGATGCGCCGGCAGGTGCTCACGCACGACGTCGTCGACTGGTCCCACCGTTTCCTCGACGACCTCGCCGCGCACGCCCCGGAGCTCGAGCAGGGCGCCGCGCCCGGGCGGGATTCCGCGCACGACGACGGCGCCGCGGCCGACACGACGCCCGGAGCGGATCGTGACTGACTCGCTCGCGGACGCCCTCGCCACCGCGGCCACGGCCGACACCATGTTGCTGGCCCTGGACTTCGACGGCACCCTGGCACCGTTCACCGAGGACCCCGAGGATTCCCGGCCGCTGCCCGCCGCGCGGGACGCGCTCGACGCGCTCGCCGGACTGCCCCGCACCACGGTCGCGATCATCTCGGGGCGGCCCCTCGAGTTCCTGCGCACCGTAGTGGACCCGCGGCGCCGCATGGTGCTCTCCGGTTCGCACGGCGCGGAGCTGGACCTCGGCGCCGCGCCCGGCTTCGGTGCGGACACCGAGATCGAACTGACCGAGCACCAGTTGGCATTGCTGGACCGGGCGATCGATGCGACGTACGGGTTCGTGCAGCGCTATCCGGGCTCGCGGGCAGAACTCAAACCCGCGGGTGTGGCCTTCCACACGCGTCCCATGGAAGACCCGGACACCGCCCGGCGAGCGCTGGACGAGATGACCGAGGCCTATGCCGCGATGCCCGGCCTGCGATTGACCCCGGGTCAGCAGGTCATCGAGTGCTCGGTGCTCAGCGCGACCAAGGGGGACGGTCTCACGGCCATCCGCGGAGCCGTGCACCCGCAGGTCACGGTCTTCGCCGGTGACGACGACACCGACGAGGACGCCATAGCGATCCTGGGACCCCACGACGTGGGGATCAAGGTGGGCACCAAGGACTCCACGGCCCCGTGGCGCGTGGCGGATCCGGACGAACTGACCCGGCTGCTCACGGAATTCGCCCGGCAGCGGGCCCGTGCGGTGACTAGCATGAACTGACATGACCGCCTCCCCGTCCCCCGAG
>NZ_JABFAW010000009.1:413177-420084 GCF_017168375.1 Kocuria sp. KRD140 | reverse complement strand
CCCGAGCCCGCGGCGCCGAGCCCCCCGCCCGCTCACCGCGGTGTCTCCATCAACACGGCCTTCCCGGAGCCGGGCCTGCTGGACCTGCCGTGGGACACGCCCCTTGAGGACTGGCCCGAGCAGGTGCTCGCGGCGTACCCGCGCGGGATCTCTCGCCACGTGGTGCGCTTCGCGCGGGTCGGGGAGAAGGTCGTGGCGGTCAAGGAGACCACTCAGTACTATGCCCGGCGCGAGTACGGGCTGCTGCGCAAGCTCCAACGCATGACCACGCCCTCCGTGGTCCCGGACTCGGTGGTCACGGACCGCTACTCCCCCGACGGCGAGTTGCTGCCCGCCGCGCTCGTCACGGAACACCTGAGTTTCTCGTTGCCCTACCGCACGATCTTCGAGCAGGTCCCCTCACCGGGGACCATCGACCGGTTGGTGGACGCCCTCGCGTCCCTGATCGTGCAACTGCACCTGTCCGGTTTCTACTGGGGGGACGTGTCCCTGTCCAACACGCTGTTCCGACGCGACGCCGGGGAGTTCGCCGCCTACCTCGTGGACGCCGAGACCGGCGAACTGCACCCGCAGCTCACGCGGGGTCAGCGCGAGTACGACATCGAGCTCGCCAGGACCAACGTGGCCGGTGAGGTCATGGACCTGCTGGCCGGGGAGCACATGCAGCAGCGCCTGGCCCAGGCCGGGGTGGATCCGGCCTCGGTGGACCCGTTCGCGGTCTCGGAACGGCTCGTGGACACCTACACCGGGCTGTGGGACGAGCTGACAGCGACCGAGACCTTCCCCGTGGGTGACCGGTGGCGGGTCCAGGCGCGCGTGCAACGGCTCAACGACCTGGGCTTCGACGTGGAGGAGGCCTCCATGGACGCGGACGAGTCTGGTCAGGTCCACCTGCGCCCGCGGGTCGTGGAACCGGGCCACCACGCGCGCAGGTTGTTGCACCTCACGGGGTTGAACACCCAGGAGAACCAGGCCCGGCGCATCCTCACGGACATCGACCAGTTCGGGCACGCGCTCTACCCCGGTCTGCCCGAGGACCTCACCGCCCAGTTGTGGATGCGCGAGATCTTCGTGCCCATCATGGCGGCCGTTCCCGCCGGGTTGCGGCGCAAACGGGAACCGGCGCAGATGATCCACGAGGTGCTCGAGCACCGCTGGTTCATGTCGGAGAAGGCCGGCAAGGATGTCCCCACGCAGGACGCCGTCCAGGACTACGTGCAGTCCTACCTGACCGAACGCCCGGACGAGAAGGACGTGTTCTAGTCCGCCGCGGGTCGCGTGGTGATCAGGTCCGTGACGGCGCGGTGCACCCGCGCGGTCCAGTTCTCGTCCAGCGAGCCGTAGCGCGCCACGTGCGCGTACGCCGCCCCCAGGATGAAATCCACGACCATGTCCAGGTCCACGGTGTCCCGGATCAGTCCCCGGTCCTTGTCCCGTTGCAACAGTTTGCGCAGCGCATCCAAGCGTGGGCGCACCACGGTGGCCCGCAGCACCTGCGCAGTGGCCGAATGTGGTTCCTGCAGCAGGGTGATGGCCACGCCGAGTCCCATGTCCCGCAGGAGAATGTCCACGGCCGCGGTGAGCGCCTGCTCCCACGTGGCGTCCGGCGCCAGCGGTGCGGTCGCGGTGACCGTGTGCTCGAGCGCGGCCTCCAACAGTTGCGTGCTGTTGGCGTAGCGGCGGTAGATCGAGGTCTTGGCCACGCCGGTGCGCGCGGACACCGCCTCGATCGTGACCCGCCGGGGCCCGCCCTCCCGGAGCAGGCGCAACGCCCCCGCCACGATCTTGCGATCGGTGCGGGCCGTGCGGGGGTCCACGGAAGCGGCGTCGGCGCGTTCGGGCGCGGACGCGGATCGCGAACCAGCGGGGTGCGCGTTCATGATCAGGCGGGGACGGTGTCCCGGACGGGCGCCTCGCGGGCCGGCGCCGTGGCCCTGCGGAAGATCTGCAGTCCCGCCATACCGGGCAGTCTGGCGATGTTCGCGTCCAACCGGTCGATCTCGTGGGCCCCGCCCCCGCCACCGAAGAGGTGGCGCATCACGTGGCCCACCTCGCGGTCGTCCATGACCCCGGAGCCCACGGGGGCCCAGAACTTGCGCAGGGCGAAGCGCGTGAGGCGCTGGGCCTTGCGGGACGCTTCCAGGCGGCGTCGTGCCTGGGTCGCGTAGAAGGCCACGTGGCGGGACTCCTGGTGGGCGATCCGCTGCAGCAGCACCGCGAGCACCGAGTGCTTCTCGAGGGACGCCATGCGCCGGTAGGCCGCCACGGCGGACCACTCGTTGGCCGCGCCCCACGCCATGTGCGTGGCGATGAAGTCCACGCCCACCATGTTGGACAGCAGCGACTGCTTGAGAGGCTTGAGCGACTCGGACCAGCCGAGCTTCATGCGCTTGGCCTTGATCTCGTCGTAGTCCACCACGATCCCGTGCATCCCGAGCACCTCCGCGAGTGCCTCACCGTGCCAGTACTCCTCCCGGTTCCACATGGTCATGAAGGTGGAGACGTCCTGGTCCTGGTGGGACGGCGTGACGAGCATGTCCCGCATGTAGCACACGGTGTGGTATTCGACGTCGCACATGTAGCGCAGGCAGCGCAACGAGTCCTCGGACAGCGGGTTGGTCAGGAACTCGTCCATGTCCAGGTCCGACCACTTGACCCGCGCCGAGGTCTCCGCGAACTTGTCGATGTTGAACGCCATGAATCAGACCTTCCTCCAGTCCTCCACGGGCCAATGGGCCTTCTTGGCACGCCGGTACAGGGGCAGGTCGGGGTTCACCGCGTACGGGTGGCCCACGAGGGACAACCAGCTCACGTCCGCCACGGAGTCCCCGTACCCGTACGAGCGGCTCAGGTCCAGGCCGTGGTCCTGCGCGTAGCGCTTGAGCCACTGCGCCCGGGCCTCATCCACGAGCGGCGGGGCCGCCAGGTACCCGGTCAGCACGCCGTCCACCTGGTCCATCCGCCCGGCCACGACGTCGTCGAACAGTTCAGCGACGGGGCTCACGAGCAGGTCCAGGGACCCGGTCACGAGCACCGTGCGGTGCCCCGCACGCCGGTGTTCCTCGATCCGTTCGAGTGCTCCCGGGCGGATGCTGTTCTCCACGACCCGGCCGAGCGACCCGTTCATCAGTTCCTCGACCCGCGCCACGGGCACGCCCGCGTAGCGGCGCAGGAACGCCCGGATGAACTCGCCCCGATCGCGCCGTTCCGCCTTGATGTAGGTGGGGGCGTTGCCGAACAGTTCGGTGAGTTCCGCGGGCCACTGCAGCGGGCTCAGCTCCCGGCGGCGCAGTTGCGCGTACTGGGTGATGATGTTGCCCGAGGCCACGGTGCCCTCGAGGTCGAACACGGCCACGACGTCCGTGCCCTCGTTCAGTCCCCGACTGCGCACGGCCCGCTTGCGCGACGCCGCCTTGGCCCGGGTGTACGCACGGGTCATCTCGGTCAGTGCGGGCAGGTGCACTCTCTGCCAGTAGTCCCGCCAGTCGATAGCCCGCACGTCGAAGTGCTGGTCCTCGGGCGTGCCCTGCGGCAGGGAGCGGTCCAGTTGCCGCGTGTGGGTGTCGTCGAAGATCATCTCCGTGCGCGTGTAGTTCTGGTACAGGTCCACGTAGGTGCGCAGCGAGCCCAGCCCGGTCTGCATCCGGTGCAGGGAATTGGTCCACTCGCGTGTGCGCGCCGTGGCCGGCAGCACCGAGCTCAATCGGCTCCCCGCGGCGGCCAGTTTCTCCTTGACCGCGAGCCCGCGTTCCATCGAGTTGTTCGCGGGGAACTTCCACTCGGGCACCGCGATGGGATTGCCATGGGAGTCCTCGAGCGGGCGCTCGCGGAAGTACGAGCGCACGCTCTCGTACATCTGGTGGAACGGCAGGGGGTTCGAGGCCCCCGAGCACACCTGGTAGTACCGCGCTGCCGGATCCTGGGCGTCCCGCAGCGTGGGTACCCCATTGGCTTCCCGGTGCCCCTCCCTCACGAGGGCCACGATCGCGTTGACCACGAAGTCCACAGGGATCACGTCCAGCACCGAGTCCGGCAGGCCCGGGAACTCGGGCAGCGCGCCCTTCGCGTACGCCATGATGAGCGGGTCCGCGACCTTGTAGCCGTCGATCCACCCCGGGAAGGGGTGACGCAGGGCGGACTCGATGATGGACGGGCGCACGATTGACAACGGGTGCCCGGCTCCGGCCCACTTCTGCTCCGCCACACGCTCGCCCAGGGCCTTGGTGAACGTGTAGATGTCCGTCCACCCCAGGGACTGCGCGCGCGTGCGGCCGTGGTCCACGAGCCGGGAGCGCACCCACTCCAGGCGTGCTTCCTCGGCGGCGCGGGCCACGGACTTGGGCCCCTCCTTGCCGCGCGTGCTCGTGGCGCGCCGGATGAACGACTCGAGACGCTCGGGTGAGCGGGACTCCACCTGGGCGGTGTCCGCGGCGCGGACGGCGTCGTCGTACTCCACCTGCCAGTCCACGTCGTGATCCACCGAGGCCTCCGGGCGCAACCCCTTGGCGATCCCGCCCACGTAGCACGTGGACACGTGGATCACGTGGGGGTCCTGACCCGTGCTGCGCAGCGCGTCGTAGAGCCCCACGGCGCCACCCACGTTCGTGCGGAACGCCTCGTCGATGGGCGGGTCGAACGAGACCGTGGACGCGGAGTGCACCACCACGTCGAAGGGTTCCGCGATCTCCCGCAGCCCCGTGAGGTCGCCCTCGAGCACGCTCGTGCGGGCGTCGAAGATCTCCTGAGCGCGTTCCGGGCCCACGGCGTCCCGCCAGGTCTTGAAGGACGGCTTGCGCAACAACTGCTTCAGGCGCGCCTCACCGGACTGCGTGCCCTTGGGTCGGACCACCGCCGTCACGTGGATGTCGTCCGAGCCGGAGAGCAGGCGCTCAAGGACGGCCTGGCCCAGGAAGCCCGTGGCCCCCGTGAGCAGGACGCGAGTCGTGGTGGTCTGGGTCAACGGGATCCTCCGGTGCTTGGGAACGGGTGCGCCGTGGGCGCGGTGGCCACCCGCGCCGACCGCGACGCGGGTGGAAGGGTCTGGTGGGGAGCGTATCGGCTCAGTCGCCACTCGCGTTCCACGGCCCGGCGCAGGGGTTCGCTGCCCGCGGTGCCCGGCGTGGCCTGCAAGGGCTCGTCCGCGAGCGCGAACAGTTCGCGTCGCTGCGCGACCGTGGGCGCCAGGTCCCGCAGGAACCGGCGCGCGTGGGCGTGGGACAGGCCCACGGGCCGCAGCGGGTGGAATGCGAAGGTCAGGTAGGCGCGGGCGAAGCGCTGGGCGCGCGGGTCGGTACGGACCCGCGCGGTGGTCTCCTCGGCGAAGAAGCGTTCGTGGGTGGCCTTCACCTCGGCCACGCGCCGCAGCAGCGAGGACAGTTCCGGGTGCCCGGCGCGGCGTACGAGCATCCGCAGGACCGCGCGGGTGCTCGCTTCCTGGGACCAGCCGCGCGCGGTCTGTCCCGCGACCACGGCCTCCCCGGAGAAGTTGGTCCACACGGAGTCCACCATGGGCGAGAGGTTGTCCAGGGCGGTCTCGACCCGCTCGACCCACGAGTGCTCGGGCGGCTGGGGAGCCCCGGCGTGCGGTCCGTGGGCGTCCAGGACGGCTTGATAGGCGTCCGCGATCCAGTGCCGCTCGTACGCCCACGTGGTCAGGAACGCGGCGACCCGCGACTCCTTGTTGGTGTAGCTGACCACCACGGAACGCACCTGGCCCATGGTGGAGCGTTCCATGTCCCGCAGGTAGCGCAGGTCCTCGAGCACGGCCGGGTCCAGGGGTGCGCGGTCGAAGGCGGCGAGGTCCAGCTGGGGTCGGAGGCTGCCCTGCGCGCGGTACGTGAAGTCCTTGACGTCGAAGCCCGAGCGCAGCACGATCGGCTGTTCCACGGGCCCGTAGAGCCGACCCTGGCGATGCCGGGCGAGGTAGGACTGCTGGCTCACGGGACGCTCCTTCGATACTCCGTCATGGCTCGCCGAGGGGCGCTCACGCGGGGCCGGGGGACGCTGCGCTACGCCTACCGTAGTGTATCTTAGTGGCATGCTTACCGCTCTCGTGACCGGTGGGACGTCAGGCATCGGTGCCGCGTTCGCACGTTCCCTCGCCCGCAGAGGCTTCAACCTGGTCCTGGTGGCCAGGGACACGCAACGGCTCGAGAGCACCGCCCGGGAGCTCGGCGCCGCACACGGGATCCACGTGGAGACGCTGACCGCCGATCTGGCCGAGACCGAGGACCTGCTGCACGTGGCCGAGCGGCTCGAGGACCCCGATCGTCCCGTGGACATGCTCGTGAACAACGCGGGCTTCTCAGTCAAGGTGCCCTACACCGCCCAGGACTTCTCCCAGCACGAGGCCGGTTTCCAGGTCATGTGCGCGGCCGTCGCGCGACTCTCGGGGGCCGCGGCCCGTGCCATGACCGCCCGCCACTCGGGGTGGATCGTCAACGTCACCTCCACCTCGGGCTGCGTGACCATGGGCGACTACTCCGCGATCAAGGCCTACGCGACCGCCATGACCGAGTCGCTCGCCGTGGAGCTGCACGGCACGGGGGTCCACGCGACCGCCCTGCTGCCCGGGTGGGTCCGCACCGAGTTCCACAGCCGCGCGGGCATCACCGGCTCCTCGATCCCCGACTTCATGTGGCTCGACGCGGACCGGCTCGTGGAGGAGGCCCTCGCGGACGTGGCCCGCGGCAAGGTGATCTCGGTGCCCACACTGCGCTACAAGGTCATGGTCACCGCACTGCGCCACCTCCCGCGCCCCACCGTCCGGTGGATCTCCCGTCAGATCTCGAGCGTCCGACGCCGCGAGCTCCAGGCCTGATCCCATGGCACCCCAGGATTCCTCCCCGCAGCACGACGGCACTCCCGCCCGGCGTCCGCGCGCCGCGTCCCGCCAGCGCCCCGGCTC
>NZ_JABFAW010000009.1:408101-413077 GCF_017168375.1 Kocuria sp. KRD140 | reverse complement strand
CGCCTCGGTCGACCCCGGAGCCCCACCCTCGCGTGTTGGACTCCCTCGAGGGCCACACCGGTCGGCAGGAACCCGATCCGCCCGCTCCCCCGGCGGAGTCGGCGGATCTCACGGCGGCCCACTACACCCAGCCCGTGCGCCGGATACTGCGCCGGATCACCCAGACCGTCTTCTTCCGGGGGATCGTCAACCGCACGATCACCCGCACCAACGTGGTGGATCCCGCGGCCTACGGGGTCAAGGGCACGTGCGTGGTCGTCGCGAACCACTCGAGCCATCTGGACGCCCCGCTCGTGATGAGCGGCGTGCCGCACTACATCTCCCGCGATCTCGCGACCGGGGTGGCCGCGGACTACTTCTTCACCGCGTGGCACAAGAAACTGTTCACGCAGCTGATCTTCAACGCCTTCCCCGTGGATCGTCGCGGTGAGGGCGCGAACAAGGGCCTGTCCAAGAAGCTGCTGGCCGCGGGTGTCCCGCTGCTGATCTTCCCGGAGGGGACCCGCTCGAAGACCGGGAAGATGGCCCCGTTCAAGGTGGGAGCGGCGTCATTGGCACTGGCGATGCAGGTGCCGGTCGTGCCCGTGGCCCTGATCGGGGCGCACGAGGCCATGCCGCGCGGTACGAGCTGGCCCCGCCGGGGCCGCCCGCCGGTGGTCGTGGCCGTGGGTGCACCCCTGCGAGCGCGGGGCAACGAGAACGCCTACAGCTTCAACGAGCGCATCGAGGCCGCGGTGCGTGCGCTGTACGCTGCGAACCGGCACAGAATCCAGGACTAGTCGGACCCAGGAAAGAGGTTGTCCCTCAGTGGCACACGTGAAGCATCAGAAGTGGTGGGGTTGGGGCGAGGAAGGCGTGTTCTTCGACTACCAGAACAAGCCGGCCTTCGCGCCGTTCGTCAAGAACGCGATCGGGGTGTCCCTGCGGCCGCGCGAACGGGACACCGTGGACTTCGCCACGGCGCGGGTCCCGGCGTCCACCGCGTCCGAGGACGTGCTGACCGTCCTGCGCGGGATCAGCGGCGCGGAGCACGTGTCCGTGGACGACGAACTGCGCATCGTGCACTGGGCCGGCAAGTCCGTCCTGGAACTGATGCAGACACTGCGCAATGATTTCGCGCGCGTCCCGGACGCGGTGGTCTACCCCGGCTCCGAGGACGAGGTCACCGCGATCCTCACCGCCGCCGTGGAGCACGACCTCGTGGTGATCCCCTTCGGGGGTGGCTCGAGCATCTCGCGCAGCCTCCAGGCCGAGGCGGACGAGACCCGCTGCATCGTGTCCGTGGACATGGGCCGGTTGAACAAGGTGCTCGAGATCGATGAGACCTCCGGGCTCGCGACCATCCAGGCCGGCGTGCTGGGCCCGGAGATGGAAGAACAGCTCAACGCCCGCGGGTGGACCCTGGGCCACTTCCCGGACTCGTTCGCCCACTCTACGCTCGGCGGCTGGGCAGCCACCCGCTCCTCCGGCATGCAGTCGGACAAGTACGGGGACATCGCGGACATCGTACGCGGCCTGCGCATGGTCCGCCCGTCCGGCACGGTCGTGCTACGCTCCCTGCCCTCGACCTCCACCGGGCCCAGCCTGCGCGAGATGATCATCGGCTCTGAGGGCCGGCTCGGGATCATCACCGAGCTCACCGTCCAGGTGCACCGGTTGCCCCAGGAGCACGAGGTCATCGCCTACATGTTCCCCACGTGGCAACAGGCCCTGACCGCGGTGCGCCAGTATACCGAGGCGGAGATCCCCCTCACGTTCGCCCGCGTGTCGGACGCCCACGAGACCGCGTTCTCCTTGGCCACGCAGAAGGCCGCGACCTCCGTCAAGGGCAAGCTCGCCGCCAAGGGCCAGGACGCCCTGTGGGCCGTGATGCGCAAGCGCGGGTGGGACACGGACGCCATGTGCATTTCGTACGTGTGCTTCGAGGGCACCCCCAAGGACGTCGCCGAGCGCAAGAAGGCCGTCGCGAAGATCGCCAAGGCCCAGGGCGCCGTCGTCCTGGGGTCGGGGCCGGGCGCGCTCTACGACCAGAAGAAGTTCGACACCCCGCACCTGCGCGACTTCCTGCTCGAGCAGAACACGGTGGGGGACGTCTCCGAAACCGCCGCGCCGTGGTCGCGCCTGACCACGGTCCACAAGGCCGCGTACGACGCCGCTCAGCGCGCCTACGAGCGGATCGGCAAGACCGGCTGGATCATGTCCCACATGTCGCACTCGTACCACTCGGGGGCGTGCCTGTACTTCACGTTCGCCTACGTGTTCGACGACGAGAAACCGTACGAGGAGTACGAGATCGTCAAGTCCGCGATCCAGCAGTCCTTCGTGGACTCGGGTGCCACCCTGTCCCACCACCACGGCGTGGGCGTGGAGCACCAGCCGTGGATGGAGCAGGACGTCTCCCCCGAGGGTGTGGCCCTCATGAAGGGGCTGTTCCACGCGGCGGATCCGGGAACGAACTTCAACCCGGGCAAGATCGTGTCCTGATCCGACCCACCCATGCCGCAGGCCCCGCTCCCGGTTCACCGGGGACGGGGCCTGCGCCGTCAGGCTCCCGAGGTGTACTTTCGGGCCGCTTCGGCGTACCAGTCCAGGACCTCGGCGTCCTCCGCGGTCGCGCGGTTGACGCTGCTCGGGTCCGCGCCCTGGAAGAGCCTTTTGACGGGGATCTCCAGCAGCTTGCCCGTACGGGTGCGGGGAACGGCCGGGGCCTCGATGATCTCGTCCGGGACGTACCGCGGGGAGATCCTCTCGCGGATGGCCCGCACGATGCGTTCCTCGAGCTCCTGCGTGAGCCGCGTGCCCGGTTGCGGGACCACGAACAGGGGCATGTAGTAGTCCCCGTCCGCGAGTTCCGCCCCGATCACCATGGACGCCGCCACGCCGTCCACCTGGTCCACCACATGGGTCAGATCGGCCGAGCCCATCCGGATCCCCCCGCGGTTGATCGTGGCGTCGGATCGCCCGTGCACCACGAACGGGCCCTCCGAGAGCTGGGTGACCCAGTCCCCTTGGCGCCACACGCCGGGGAACATGTCGAAGTAGGCCGCGTGATACCGGGAGCCGTCCGGATCGTCCCAGAAGAACACGGGCATGCTCGGCATGGGTCGGGTGATCACGAGTTCCCCCACCTGGTCGTACACCCGCCGTCCCTCGCGGTCCCACGACTGGGCGTCCACTCCCAGGTACGGGCCCATGAGCTCGCCCTTGTACACGGGTTGATACGGGTTCGTGCCGATGAACGCGCTCGTGACGTCCGTGCCGCCCGAATCGGATCCGAGACGCACCGTGTCGGACACGGATTCGTACACCCAGTCCCACGTGGCATCGGGCAGCGGTGAGCCGGTCACGAGGATCGATTTCAGCGCGGAGAGGTCCATGCTCACATTGGGGACCACGCCGGCGCGCTGCATCATGGCCAGTACGCCCGCTCCCGTCCCGAAGAACGTGGCCCCGTTGCGCGCCGCCAGCTCGAGGGACTTCTCCGGTCCCCCGTACACGGGTGAACCGTCGTAGGTGATGATGCGGGAACCGGTGAGCAGGATACCAACGAGCATGTTCCAGACCATCCACGTGGTGGCCACGGCGTAGTACGCGATGTCCTCCGGTCCGAGACTGGCGTGCAGCCCCAAGGCCTTCAGGAACTCCAGGACCACCCCGCCGTGGGAATGCACAATCCCCTTCGGTTTACCCGTGGTTCCCGAGGAGTAGAGGATCCACAGGGGATGGTCGAAAGGGAGCTGCTCGTACCGCGGCGTCACGTCGTGCCCGCTGATCTCGGAAAAGCGCAGCGACCCCTCCGGCAGGGCGCCCACCTTGTCCCGCGGTTGTTGGTCAACCACGATCAGTTGCTCCACGGTGGGCAGGACCTCGAGCAAACCGGCGTAGCTCCCGGTCATATCCCGCAGCGACCCGCCGAACTCGTAGCCGTCCACCACGAACAGCACCCGCGGTTCGATCTGCGCGAAGCGGTCCGCGACCCCGGACGGCCCGAAGTCGGTGTTCACCACCGACCACACGGCACCCACGGACGCGGTGGCCAGCATGGCGATCGCAGTTTCCGGAAGGTTGGGAAGTACAGCGGCCACCCGGTCCCCCGGGACGATCCCGAGATCACGCAATTGTTGCGCCACGGAGGCCACTCGGGCTTCCAACTCACCCCAAGTCCAGGTGTCCGGTGCACGTGATTCGTGCTCCCCGATGATGGCGACGTCGTCCGGCCGGGTGCGGGCCGCCCGTAGCGAGTTCTCAGCGTAGTTGAGGCGTGCACCGGGGAACCACTGAGCGCCGGGCATCCCCGTATGCGCCTCCGAGCTCTCGGAGGTACTCAGTGCCTGTTCCCCCGGCCGGGAAGCCACGACGTCGAAGTAGTCCCAGACGCCCTGCCAGAACTCGTTCATCTGCTCCACCGACCACGCGTGCAGTGAGGGATAGTCCGGGAGCTCGATCCCGTGCCGGCGTTCTGCCCACCGGGCGAAGTCGAACATCCGCGAGCCACGAATGGAGTCCTCCGAGGGGGTCCACAGTGGCGTTCTCAGGCTGTCATTCGATGAGGTGTTCATGGCCCCATCGTTGCATCTGCGGTGAGCGGCGTCACGCAAGGCGTCACCGGGATGCGATGTGGCGACAACGGGAATCATTCGTTGAATGCCCATTCCCGGAACGGAAGGAGTAAGGACTCAGAGAGGCTCCCCATGGGACACATGGAAAAAGCCCCCGGGCTGGGGGCGTGTGCTGGTGATCGTGCGTGCATCGGTGCTCGCGAGTGGGCTTCGTGTTCGTGGGTGGGCTTGGTGTTCGCGCCGGTGCTCAGGAATAGGTGTGTTAAATGGTGGGAGGCCGCGCCCCCTAAGGGGTGCGGCCTCGACCACTTCTTTCTTTCATGTTAATCCCGGCGGTGTCTTACTCTCCCACACCCTTCCGAGTGCAGTACCATCAGCGCTGTGGGTCTTAGCTACCGGGTTCGGGATGGGACCGGG
>NZ_JABFAW010000009.1:314570-408001 GCF_017168375.1 Kocuria sp. KRD140 | reverse complement strand
TTAAGCACGCCGCCAGCGTTCGTCCTGAGCCAGGATCAAACTCTCCGTCAAAAAACATTCAACAGAAACCACCCCACCACCACACCAAACAGCGCAGCAGAACCAGGGCAGGATCCCAGCTGACACCCAACACCCCCAGGAAACGGGAAAACACCCAGGGGACTGTCAGGCCATCAACCAAAAACAAAAAAACTTTGGTATCAACAAACTAGACACACTATTGAGTTGACAAACAACAAACCACACCACACAGCCCCTCACCAGGGCCACAACGGTCGGTTGCGATCTGCAAGCTTAGCTGCGGGTGACCCGGGCTGCAACTCGAAATGAACTCTCGATTGCTTCCTGCTGTCACCGCTCTTCAGCGGCTTGCGGGGAATCATCCTAGCACACCTTCTCGCCGTTGTGCGCGGCTCGCCAGTGGTGGGATCAACTCCGTTTCGTTGCCCCGTTCGACCTTCGCGGCCGCTGCCGTGGCAACTCGGAAGACATTACACGCCCCCACCGGAGACGGCAAACCTGAGACGGCGAACCCTCCGGAGATGGCGAACCCTCCGGAGACGGAGAACCCGCGGGAGCACGTGCTCCCGCGGGTTCTGCATTCAATGATGCGTGACCTGATCAGTCCCGGTCGCGCGCCATCGGGCTGGTCCCCGCACCCTTGGCCGGCTTCAGGAACAACACCGCGAGCGGCGGGACGGTGACCTCGGCGGACGCCGGCTTCCCGTTGTATGCACCCTCGGCCGCGGTGACCCGGCCCAGGTTGCCAACGCCGGAACCACCGAAGATGTCAGAGTCCGTATTGAGCACCTCGTCCCACTCACCCGCCCACGGCAGACCCAACCGGAAGCGCTCGTGGGTGTTGCCCGCGAAGTTGGCCACGCACACGAGCGGGTTGCCCTGGTCGTCCCATCGGGTGAAGGACAGCGTGTTGCGCTTGGCGTCGTTGGCGTCGATCCACTCGAAACCGGACGGGTCATTGTCTCGTGCGTACAGGGCCGGGGTCTCGCGGTAGATCTCGTTGAGGCTCTTCACCAGCTCCTGCACGCCGTGGTGCGGTGGGGTCTCGGAGAGCCACCAGTCCAGGCCGTGCTCCTGGGACCACTCGGACTCCTGGGCGTACTCGGTGCCCATGAAGATCAGCTGCTTACCCGGGTGGGCCCACATGTATGCGAGGTACGCGCGCACGTTGGCGAGCTGCTGCCACCGGTCACCCGGCATCTTGCGCAGCAGGGAGCCCTTGCCGTACACGACCTCGTCGTGGGAGATGGGGAGGACGAAGTTCTCCGAGTAGGCGTAGACCATGGAGAACGTGGCCTTGTTGTGGTGGTAGTGCCGGTTGACGGGATCCTCGGCCATGTACTCGAGACTGTCGTGCATCCACCCCATGTTCCACTTGATCCCGAAGCCGAGACCGCCGGCGCTCGTGGGTTTGGTGACCCCTGGGAAGGACGTGGACTCCTCCGCAATCATGACGATCCCGGGATTGCGCCGGTACGCGGTGGCGTTGGCCTCCTGCAGGAACGCGATGGCCTCGAGGTTCTCGCGTCCGCCGTACTGGTTGGGCTCCCACTCGCCGTCGTTGCGCGAGTAGTCCAGGTAGAGCATGGAGGCTACGGCGTCCACGCGCAGCCCGTCCACGTGGAACTCCTCGAGCCAGTAGTTCGCGTTGGCCACGAGGAAGTTGCGCACCTCCCGGCGGCCGTAATCGAAGATTAGCGTGCCCCAGTCCTTGTGCTCGCCACGGCGGGGGTCCGGGTGCTCGTAGAGCGGTTGCCCGTCGAACTTGGCGAGCGCCCACTCGTCCTTGGGGAAGTGGCCGGGGACCCAGTCCACGAGCACACCGATGCCGGCCTGGTGCAGCTGGTCCACGAGGTAGCGGAACTCGTCCGGGGAACCGAAGCGCGACGACGGCGCGTAGTAGCCGGTGACCTGGTAACCCCACGAACCACCGAAGGGGTGCTCCGCGACGGGCATGAACTCCACGTGGGTGAA
Organism: Kocuria sp. KRD140; assembly: GCF_017168375.1. Taxonomy (NCBI): domain Bacteria; kingdom Bacillati; phylum Actinomycetota; class Actinomycetes; order Micrococcales; family Micrococcaceae; genus Kocuria; species Kocuria sp. KRD140. The sequence continues at coordinate 406,006 of NZ_JABFAW010000009.1, read as the reverse complement.
GCCCTGCCACGTGAGGTACTCGACGAGCTCGCGGGCGAGATCCACGTAGCCGAGACCCATGCGCCACGAGCCGATGTGCATCTCGTACACGCTCATGGGTGCGTTGTGGGGATCCTTGGCCGCGCGGGCCTGCATCCACGCGTCGTCCTGGAACTCGTAGGAGGACTCGAACACGCGCGACGCGGTGGACGGCGGGATCTCGGTGCCGAAGGCCATGGGGTCCGCCTTGTCCCGCCACGAGCCGTCCGCCGCCCGGATCCGGAACTTGTAGGTGTCTCCGGAGCCCATGCCGGGCACGAACACTTCCCACACACCGCTGGAACCCAGCGAGCGCATGGCATGCTCGGAACCGTCCCACCCGTTGAAGTCACCAATCACGCGCACGGCCCGGGCATTGGGGGCCCACACCGCGAAGCTCACTCCGGAGACGTCCCCCATGGAGGACGGGTAGTGGTGCACGTGGGCACCGAGCACGGTCCACAGGGTCTCGTGCCGGCCCTCGCCGATCAGGTGCAGGTCCAGCTCGCCCAGGGTGGGCGCGAAGCGGTAGGGGTCGTCGACCTCGGCGGGCTCCTTGCCCGCATAGGTCACTAGGACGCGGTAGTCGGGGATCTTGCCCTCGTCGTGCGCGGGGACCAAGCCGGTGAAGATCCCACCCCACTCGTGCTCGAGGGGGAACGTCCCGTTGAGCGTGCGCACCGAGACGTGCGTCGCGAAGCGTCGCAGGGTCCGGATGGTCACCGAACCGTCCGGGTTGAAGTGCGCCCCGAGCACCGCGTGGGGATCGTGGTAGCGCCCCTCGGCCACCGCTGCGAGCACGTCCGCGCTCACGGGTAAGGGCCCGCCCGCGGGGTGCTCCCGTTCCGACGCCGCTGCGACGCTCTGCTGGGAAGTCCCGGCCCGAGTTGACGCGTGGTTCCCGCCCGCGGTCTCCGCCGGAGCCGTCACGTCATTACCGTCGGTGGTCCGAGCCGACGCGTCGTTCGTCCCGGTCGCCTCCGACGCAACGCCCCGCGCGTTGCGCGGTTCCGCCGACGGCGCCCGGCCGTCGGCGTGCTGCGCGGACTCGGATGCCGGGGTTGGCGTGGATTCGGGGCCCGTAGGAGTCGACGACGCCGCGGGGCTGGTGTTCTCGGGGTGTTCAGGGGTCACGAAATCCTCGGTTCTGGATGCAGGTGTGTGGCTCTCGTGTGTTTCACGCCTCACGTTACGGGAGCGCGCACGTTCAAGCGAACGCACCACGGCACCGGCCGGGACCGCGACCCAGCCCGGGCGGTTGCGCTGCTCGTAGACCACTTCGTACAGGCCCTTGTCAAGCCACAGGGCGCGGAAGAGCACCGAATCCCGGTCCACGCCAGAACCGCTCGTGCGGGCGTACCCCTCGAGGAACGCGTCCGAGACCGCGTCGGTCCAGGCGCTCATGTCCTCGTCCCGCTCGCGCGCGGCCATGGCGCCCGCATAGTCGAACGAGCGCAGCATGCCGACGACGTCGCGCAGGGCCACGTCCGGGCGGACACGGTCCTTAATGGGTCGTAGGGGCTCACCCTCGAAGTCCAGGATCCGGAACCCCTGGGCGTCGTTGTGCAGCACCTGGCCCAGGTGGTAATCACCGTGGATCCGTTGCAGGGCGGGGATCTCCCGGATCCGGGACAGCTGCTCGAGCAGGTCCTCGACCTCGGCCCGGTAGGAATCGAAGTAGTCCCCGCAGGACTCCCACGCCCAGCGGATCCGCGAGGCGAGGTCGTCCAGGAACCGGCGCCGAGCATCGTCGTCCGCGGTGACGGGGTCAAAGGCGCCGAGGAGGTCGGCGTGGACGCGCGCGGTCGTGGCACCCAGCTCGGCCGCGAGCTCGGAGAAGTCCCGGGCATGGCTCGCCGCGTCCAGGGCCATGGCCCACGCGTCCCGCGAATCGGCCAGGAACTGGGCGGCCACCGCGAGCTGACCGGACGTGGTGACCAGACCCTGGCGCCACTGGGCGTCGAGCCATCCAGCCGTGGCCGGGACCGCGGTGGAACCGTGCGACGTGAGTTTGACGCCCACCTCCACGTCCGGGTTGCGCCCCTCCCCCACCACGCGGAAGAACTTCACGATCACCGCGTCGCCGCCCAGCGCGGAATCCGAGTCCTCCGCGTCCTGCGGGGTGAGAATCACGGACGTGTTGGACTGCTCTGAGGAGATCACCCGCACCTGATCCGCGGAGGCAATCCGATAATCCGTGTTCATGGCCCCGGTGTAGCGGCCGTGCAGGCCCATCCCGTGGCGCAGCACCCCGCCCTCGGTCAGCTGCGCATCCATGATCCGCAGCACCCGGTCCATGAAACCTGGGTCCCCCACGGCGTCGTAGAGGTGGAACCTGGCCGTCTCGTCCGCGGTGGTGCTCTCACTGCCCTGTGCATCGGCGCGGGCCCCACTACGACCGGACGCGCCGGCCTTCTCGCGGGCGCCGGCGGTCTGACCGGCCTCCGGGGAGTCCTCCGAGGTGATGGGTTGGGCGGTCCGCGAGCGCTCCGAGCGGCGTCGTTCGCGGAAGGAACCCGCGTGCGAGATGGCGCGGCGCAGGAACGAGGCCGAGGCCTCCGCACCCGCGATCAGCTGCTCGGGCAGGGGACGGTCCGGGCCGCCGGAGCAATAGCTGCCGATCGCGAAGCGCTCGAGCTCGGGCAAGGCTTCGGTGCTGCGCACGACCGGTACGTTGAGCAATTCGCTGCGCTCGCCCACCGTGACCTGGACCAGGAACATGATGCGTTCCGTGCCGCGATGCGATCCGGTGCCGGAATCCAGGATCGCGCGGCCCACGACGCTCAAGCGCAACTGGTCCGGGGTGGCCGTGAACGGGAACCACCGCTGCCGCGGCAACCAGTCGCGCAACCTGTCGAGAAATTGCTGATCCGTCATGGAGGGTCCCCCGCTTTCGTCTGGACAATCACTGCTTCGCGCGCGGGCCGTACCCGCGCGCGCTCACTCGTTGCGCGCGGGCTTGATGATGGGCATGGCCACCGTCTCGGGGTGGGAACCGTCCGTGCCGGGGGTCGTGCGCAACCGGAGCCAGAAGAAGTCCTGCGAACCGAGCGTGATGCGATAGTCGCCCTGTTCCGAGAAGGAGCCGAACGGTTCACCGCCGAACAGTTCCCGGGTGCCCCGGCCCGCGTACTCGGCCAGGTGCACGCTGCAGCTCGCGGGGACGTGGGAAAGGTTGAACACACACAGCAGGGTCTCCCCCACGCCGTCGTCCGCGTCCTGCGGGCTCAAGCGGCGCAGGAACGCCAGGACGGATTCGTGGTCCGTGCTCACGTTGACGTAGTCCCCCAGCCCGAACGCCGGGTGCGCCTTGCGCACCATGAGCATCTGCCGGATCCAGTGCAACAGGGAGGAGGACGACGCGAGCTGCGTCTCCACGTTCGTCTGCGTGTAGTTGTAGACGAGCGACTGCACGACCGGGAGGTAGAGCTTGCCCGGATCCGCGGTGGAGAAGCCGGCGTTGCGGTCGGGGGTCCACTGCATGGGTGTGCGGGACGCGTCGCGGTCGTCGAGCCAGATGTTGTCCCCCATGCCGATCTCGTCCCCGTAGTACAGGAACGGCGACCCGGGCAGGGACAACAACAGCGCGTGCGCGAGTTCGAGCTCCGCGCGGGAGTTGTCGAGCAGGGGTGCCAAGCGGCGTCGGATACCGATGTTCGCGCGCATGCGCGAATCCGGGGCGTACCACCCGAGCATGGCCTGGCGTTCCTCGCTCGTGACCATCTCGAGCGTCAACTCGTCGTGGTTGCGCAGGAACGTGCCCCACTGCGTGCCCCGCGGGATCTGCGGCGTGTGCTCCATGGTGGAGACGATGGGCGCGGCCTTCTGATCGCGCAATGAGTAGTAGATCCGCGGCATGATCGGGAAGTGGAAGCACATGTGGCACTCGGGCGCCTGCTCCGTGCCAAAGTACTCCACGACCTCATGCGGCATCTGGTTGGCCTCCGCGATGATCACGCGGCCGGGGTACTCGCGATCCACCATCTCGCGCAGCCGCACCAGGAAGTCGTGGGTCCCGGGCAGGTTCTCGCAGTTGGTCCCCTCCTCCTCGATGAGGTAGGGGATGGCGTCCGCGCGGAAGCCGTCGATGCCCATGTCCAGCCAGAACTTCACGACGTCGAACACGGCCTCGACGACCTTGGGGTTCTCGAAGTTCAGGTCCGGCTGGTGGGAGAAGAACCGGTGCCAGAAGAACTGCCGCCGCACGGGGTCGAAGGTCCAGTTGGAGACCTCGGTGTCCACGAAGATGATCCGCGCGTCCTGGTACTTCTCGTCCGTGTCCGACCACACATAGAAATCGCCGTACGGCCCCTCCGGGTCCTCCCGGGAGGCCTGGAACCACGGGTGCTGGTCCGAGGTGTGGTTCAGCGGCAGATCGGTGATGACCCGCAGACCCCGCGCGTGGGCCTCTGCGACCAGTCGCTTGAAGTCGCTCACGGTGCCGAACTCGTCCAGCACGGAGTAGTAGTCGGAGATGTCGTAGCCGCCGTCCCGCAGCGGGGACTCGTAGAACGGGGGCAGCCACAAGCAATCGATCCCGAGCCACTGCAGGTAGTCGAGTTTGTCGATCAGACCCGAGAAGTCGCCGGAGCCGTCACCGTTGGCGTCCGAGAAGGCTCGCACGAGCACCTCGTAGAACACGGCCTTGCGGAACCAGTCCGGGTCGTGCGCGAGCCCGGGAGCGTTGAGTTGGAAAGGAGTGGTGCTCATGGTCGGCTGGACTGCCCTCTCGGAGAAACGTGCGTGTCGGTCATGACGGGTGCGGGGTGCCGGCCGCCGTGGTGCGCCGCGCTCAGCGGTCGAGGCGCATCGCGACGGCGCTCGCTCACTTGACCCCGCGGCGGACGCTGAGCACGTGCGCGGGTTCCACGTACGGATCCAGGCGCACGTAGTTGTGGGTGCCCCACTTCCAGCTCGCACCGGAGATCAGGTCGTCCACCCAGAAAGAGCCGTCCTCGTTGAAGTCCTGGCCCCGCAGGTCCAGGGAGTCGAGGTCCAGCCACACGGTGGCCTCCCGCGCGCTGTGCGGGTCCGTGTTGAGCACCACGATCACGGTGTCCCGGACCTGCTCGCCGTCCCGTTCCACGGTCTTGGTCTTGCTATAGGCCACGATGGCGTCGTCCGTGGAATTCTGCAGCGTGAGGTTCTGCAGGTCCCCGAGTGCGGGATGGTCCTTGCGGATCCGGTTCAGGCGCGTGATGTACGGCGCGAGCGACTCGCCGCGTTCCACGGCGTCGTCGAAGTCGCGCGGGCGCAACTGGAACTTCTCGTTGTCCATGTACTCCTCCGCCCCGGGACGAGCGACGTGCTCGAACAACTCGAAGCCGGCGTACACGCCCCACAGCGGGGACGCGGTGGCCGCCAGGGCCGCGCGCACTTTGAACGCGGCCGGGCCACCGAACTGCAGGTATTCGGTGAGGATGTCCGGGGTGTTCACGAAGAAGTTGGGCCGGTAGAACCCGGAGGTCTCGTGGGAGATCTCCTGGAGGTACTCCTCGATCTCCTCCTTGGTGTTGCGCCACGTGAAGTACGAGTAGGACTGCTGGAACCCGGCCTTGGCCAGCCCCTGCATCATGGCCGGACGCGTGAACGCCTCGGCGAGGAACACCGTGTCCGGGTGGTTCTTGCGCACCCTGGCGATCAGCCACTCCCAAAACCACAGGGGCTTGGTGTGCGGGTTGTCCACGCGGAAGATGTCCACGCCGTGGCCGATCCACAGCTCCACGACCCGCAGTACCTCGGCGGCGAGGCCCTCGGGGTCGTTGTCGAAGTTCAGGGGGTAGATGTCCTGGTACTTCTTGGGCGGGTTCTCGGCGTAGGCGATGCTGCCGTCCGCGCGGGTCGTGAACCACTGCGGGTGCTCGGCGACCCACGGGTGATCCGGGGACGCCTGCAGCGCGAGGTCCAGCGCGACCTCGAGACCAAGATCATGGGCGTGCGCGACGAACGCGTCGAAGTCCTCGAAGCTCCCGAGGTCCGGGTGGATCGTGTCGTGACCTCCCTCCGACCCACCGATGGCCCACGGGGAACCCGGGTCCTGGGGTCCGGCCGTGAGGGTGTTGTTTGGCCCCTTGCGGTGGTTGCGCCCGATCGGGTGGATGGGCGGGAGGTACGCGACGTCGAAGCCCATGGCCGCGGCCCGGTCCAGGGCCGCGGTGGCCGTGCGGAACGTCCCCGAGGTCCACTCGCCCGTCTCGGGGTCGTACGTGGCGCCCTCGGAGCGCGGGAAGAACTCGTACCACGCACCACGACCCGCGGCCTCGCGCTCGACGCCGAGCGGGTAGCGCGGCGACGAGCTGAGCAGATCACGCAGCGGCCGCTCACGGACGTAGTCCAGGAGCTGCGGGGACGTGGCGATCTCCCACCGCTGTTCCGGCGTGCGGTCGGTGTCCGCCATCGCCTCGGCGGCATCCTCGAAGACCCGGGCCTCCTCGGTCGCGCGATCGGACTCCTTGGAGGCGGCGTCGAAGAGCAGGGCCGCTTCCTGGAACATGAGCTCGACGTCCTGGCCGACTCCCAACTTGATCTGCGCGGCGTGGTGCCACGTGTCGTAGAGATCCGACCAGCCCTCCACCGCGAAACTCCAGGGGCCCTCGTGCTCGGGACGCAGCCACGCCTCGTAGCGGTCCGTCCCGGGGGCCACGAGCGTCATGGGTCGGCGCTGGGTCTCACGGCCCTGCGGGTCGTACAGCACCGCGGTCACACCGAGGGAGTCATGACCCTCGCGGAACACGGTCGCGCTCACCCGGATGTCCTCACCGGGAACGGCCGTGGCGGGGAAACGCCCACCCTCGATCACGGGGCTCACGTCCGTCACGGGGATCCGCCCGTACACGAGATCGTCCGACGGGAAGTCCGCCAGGTGCTCGTCGTCCCCGGAATCGGTGTCCTGCTCGGCCGGGGCCTGCGCCGCGGCTTCGGCGTGCGGATCAGGTGCGGACTGAGTGTCGGGCTCGTACTGCGTGTCGGGCTCGCGCTGCGCTCCGGGTGCGGACTGTTGGTCGGATGCGGGCTGCGCCTCGGATTCGGTGTCCTCGGTAGGTGTTACGACCGCGGCGACCTCCTCGGCCGCACCCGGTTCCGCATATGCGTGGGCGTCCGGCTGCCCGGCACCGGCGGACGACGCCGCTTCGGTTGCCTCCGGCGCGGACGGGACGCGAGCGGCATCGTCGTGGGCCTCCGCTCGGCGTACCGAGGGGGCGACGTCGGGAACGCCCGTGGCCGGGACCGGCGGAGTCAAGCGGGACCCGACGTCCGGGTGGGCATCGCCCGCGTGGGGATCCGGCACGGGATCTGAGGACGGACGGCGGCCCTGGGGCTGTGAGTTCTGCTGCGACACGAGACCAACGTTAGCGACAAACGCCCCGATTCATAAGGCCGTGGCCGTGGTCCCCGAAACGCGACGGCGACGCGCTCGCGTCACACGTCGGACCCCGTGGAGCGGCGGGGCCACAGCCGCTAGGCTCGGGACCGTGAAGGCCATCCACAGGTTCACCGTCCGCACCGTCCTGCCCGAGTCGATCGCCGCACTCTCACGATTGGCCAAGAACCTCCGATGGACGTGGCATCAGCCCACCGAGGACCTCTTCGCCGAACTCAACCCGCACGCGTGGGACGCGGTCCACGGGGACCCCGTCAAGCTCCTGGGCTCGCTCACGCGCGAGGAGATCCAGCAGATCGCCGCGGACCCCGAGCTCGTGGCGCGCATCCGCGACCTCGACGCCGATCTGGACATCTACCTCACCGAACCCCAGTGGTACCAGCGCACGCAGGGCGAGGACGCCCCGGCGGCCGTGGCGTACTTCAGCGCCGAGTACGGCATCACGTCCGCGCTTCCGCAGTACTCGGGCGGACTCGGGATCCTCGCCGGGGACCACTTGAAGACCGCGTCCGACATGGGCGTGCCCGTGGTGGGCGTGGGATTGCTGTACCAGGCCGGGTACTTCAAGCAGTCGCTGTCCCGGGACGGCTGGCAGCAGGAGACCTACCCGGTGCTGGACCCGGACGAACTCCCTCTTACCTTGCTGCGCGAAGCGGACGGTACGCCCGCGCGCGTGGTTCTACCGCTGCCCGAGGGCCGCACGCTGTCCGCGCAGATTTGGCGGGCGGACGTGGGCCGCGTGCCGCTGCTGCTGCTGGACTCCAACATCAGCGAGAACGACGACGCCGCACGCAACGTCACCGACCGGTTGTATGGCGGCGGCAGCGACCACCGGTTGTACCAGGAACTCTTGCTGGGCATGGGAGGGATCCGGGCGCTGCGCGCGCACAGCAGGATCACGAGTGCGCCCACGCCGGAGGTCTACCACTGCAACGAGGGCCACGCGGGTTTCCTGGGCGTCGAGCGGATCCAGGAACTCATGAACCCCGGGGCCGACGCCCAGGCCATGATGTGGGAGGAAGCACTCACCGCGGTGCGCGCCGCGACCGTGTTCACGACCCACACCCCGGTCCCGGCCGGCATCGACCGCTTCGAACGTGATCAGATCGCCCACGTCCTCGCCGCGGGGCTCGCCCCGGATGTCCCCTCCGAGCGCGTGCTTGAGCTGGGTGCGGAGACCATGCCGGGCGGTGACCCGAGCAAATTCAACATGGCGGTCATGGGGCTGCGGCTCGCCCAGCGTGCCAACGGCGTGGCCGAGCTCCACGGTGCCGTGTCCCGGTCCATGTTCCACGGGCTGTGGGAGGGCTTCGACACCGAGGAGGTCCCGATCACCTCGGTGACCAACGGCGTGCACGTCCCCTCCTGGATCGACCCCGCCGTGTGGCGCATGGCCGTGGACCCGGAGGAGAACGACACCAACCCGGCCGCTCGTTGGCGCAGGATCTACAACGTGTCCGACGCCGAGCTCTGGGCCACCCGCCGCGCCCTGCGGGAACGCCTCGTGCACGACGTCCGCGAGCGTCTACGGGCCTCGTGGAAGCGCCGCGGTGCCGCGGACGCGGAACTGGGCTGGACGGAGTCCGTGCTGGACCCGGACGTGCTGACCATCGGTTTCGCACGCCGCGTCCCCACGTACAAGCGGCTCACGCTCATGCTGCGCAACCCGGAACGGCTCAAGCGGATCCTATTGGACCCCCGCCGCCCCGTGCAGTTGGTGGTCGCGGGCAAGTCCCACCCCGCGGACGAGATGGGCAAGCGGATGATCCAGGACCTCGTACGGTTCACGGACGATCCGCAGGTGCGTCACCGGATCGTGTTCCTGCCCAACTACGACATCGCCATGGCGCGTGTCCTGTTCCCGGGGTGCGACGTGTGGCTCAACAACCCGCTGCGTCCGCTCGAGGCGTGCGGGACCTCCGGGATGAAGGCCGCGATCAACGGCGGGCTCAACCTCTCCGTCCTGGACGGGTGGTGGGACGAGATGTACGACGGGCAGAACGGCTGGGCCATCCCCACCGCAGATAACAAGGCCGGCACGGACGAGCGCGATGACATCGAGGCCGCCGCGCTGTACGAACTCATCGAGAGCCACGTGGCACCGCGGTTCTACGGTGACGGTTCCGAGGACGCCACGACCGCGGCCGGACCCGACACCGCGCCGTCGCGAGCGAGCACCGTGCCGCACCAGTGGCTCGCCATGGTGCGCCACACGCTCGCGACCCTCGGGCCCAAGGTCTCCGCCCGGCGGATGCTCACCGACTACGTCAACGAGCTGTACGTCCCCGCGTGCGTCGCCGGCCGGCGCGTGACCACGGACGACGGCGCCCTGGCCCGCGGCACGGCCCACTGGGTCGAGCGCGTGCGTACCGCGTGGCCGCAGCTGCGGATCGAGCACGTGGACGCACACGGTGTGCGCCAGGAACCACAGATCGGTGACGAGCTCACGGTCAACGCGTACGTAGATCTGGGCGAACTGACTCCCGAGGACGTGACCGTGCAGGTCAGCTACGGGCGCGTCTCGGAAACCGATCACATCCACGAACGGTCCTACGCCACGCTCGAGGACGTGACCGAGCTGGGTGGGGGACGCATGACGTTCTCCGGGCCCATCACGATCGACCGCTCCGGCCCGTTCGGGTACACCGTGAGGGTGTTGCCGCGCCACGACGAGTTGGCCTCACCGGCCGAACTCGCTCTCGTGCGCAACGCCGGGGACTGACGTCCGGCCCGCCCGGTTCACGCGATTGCAAACATCGCGATGCTCTGTGCCGGGACCGTGAGCTCCTCCCCGGCACGCCATCGGTTGCCGGTCAGTTCGTCGAGCTGAGGGTCCGTGGCGAGCACGAGCCGGTACGAGGCCCCGTCCACGTCCGAGCCGACCAGGTTCTCGAAGCGCGGCAACACCGCGGCCACGGGCGATGCGGTGCCGTTGAGCACGAACAGTCCCGCGAGGTCACCCCCGCGCGCGCCGATCACGACCTGCAGCGCACGGACCCCGTCCGTCTGCCACAGATCGTCGCTCATGGGCTCCCCGGAACTCGCGTACCACTTGAGCACCACGTCCCGGGGGCGCGTGGGGAAGTCCCGGGGTTGGCTCGCCAGGAAGGCCCGGCGGATCCGGATGAGCCGCTGGGTCGTGCGTAGGATGGACCGATCCAGGGGTGTGAGTCGCCAGTCCACCCACGAGAGCCGGTTGTCCTGGCAGTACGCGTTGTTGTTGCCCTCCTGGGAGCGCAACAGCTCGTCCCCCGCGGTGATCATGGGGATGCCCTGCGAGAACAACAGCGTGGCCATCATGTTGCGCGCGGTGGCCGCGCGGGCGGCCCGCACGCGCACGTCCGGGGAGAAGCCCTCGTGGTCGTGGTTCCACGAGTGGTTGTCGTTGGTGCCGTCCGCGTTGTTCTCGCGGTTGGCCTCGTTGTGCTTGGCGTCGTACGCCGTGAGGTCGTAGAGCGTGAACCCGTCGTGCGCGGTGATGAAGTTGACCGAGGCCAGCGTGGTGCGCCCGTGCGGGGCGAACAGGTCCGCGGACCCGGACATCGCCCCGGCGAGCCGACCGGCGGTGCCCCCACCGCCCCCGCGACGCATGGTGCGCTGACCCGAGAGCCAGAAGTCCCGCACGGTGTCCCGGTAGTGGTCGTTCCAGTCCGCCCAGCCGGTGGGGAAGCGCCCGGTCTGCCAGCCACCGGCGCCCACGTCCCACGGTTCGGAGATCATCCGCACGCCCTGCAGCACCGGATCCGCGGCGATCGCCACGAAGAACGGGTGGTTGCGCGTGAAGTGGTGGTGCTCGTCGCGGCCCAGTTCGGGGGCCAGGTCGAAGCGGAAGCCGTCCACGTGGCACTGCGTGACCCAGTAGCGCAGGGAGTCCAGAGCCATGCGCACGACCTGGGGGTTGCCGAAATCCATGGAATTGCCGCACCCGGTCACGTCCACGTAGTTGCCGTGCTCGTCGTGGCGGTAGTACTCCCGGTCCCCGAGCCCGCGCCAGCAGTACGGGCGCTGTGTGGGTCCGCCTTCTGCGGTGTGGTTGTACACGACGTCCAGGAACACCTGCAGCCCCGCGCCGTGCAAGGCGTCCACGGCGGCCTTGAACTCGTTGAGCACCGCGGTGGGCCCGGCCTCCTGGGCGGCCTTGGTCGCGTACCCCGCATGGGGTGCGAAGAACGCGAGGGTGTTGTACCCCCAGTAGTTGGTGAGCCCATTCGCGGTCAGGTGGGCCTCGTCCAGGTGGGCGTGCACGGGCAACAGCTCCACCGCGGTGATCCCCAGGCTGCGCAGGTACTCGAGCATCACGGGGTGCGCGAGTCCCGCGTAGGTGCCGCGCAGCTCGTGAGGGATCCCCGGGTGCAGCATGGTGAGGCCCTTCACGTGGGCCTCGTAGATCACGGTCTCGCGCCACGCCGGCCGGGGCCGGTCGTGGTCGCGCCACTCGTGGTCCTGGGCGACCACCACGGAGACGTACTCCCCGCCGTAGGCGTCCGCACCGGGATTGACGACGTCGCGCGGTGGCGCCACACGCGTCAGTCCCCGCCCGTAGGGGTCCAGCAGGACCGGTTCGTACGCCGGATCCGGCACGGGACTGCCCTCGGGCCGGGCACTCACGAATCCGTACTCGGTTCCCTCGGGCATCGCGGGACACACGTCCCGTGCGAGCTCGTCCGGGGTGAGTTCCACTTCCGGCACATGGCGTGGGCGCGAGACGGTCGCGTAATGGATCCCGTGATTCTCCCCCGCGAGCCGCAACCGCTGCCACGATTCACCGGGGCGCCGGAACATGAGGTCCACCTCGGTCAGTCCCGGGGCGTACACCGCGACGTTGGCGGTCCCGTCCCCGGACGGGGAGGGGTGGACGCCCAGCGGATAACTACGCGCTTGCACGCCGGCGCGCGATCTCGTACAGCGTGATCCCCACCGCCATGGACGCGTTGAGGGACTCCATCGCGGATTCGATGGGGATCGACACGATCGCGTCGCAATGCTCTGTCACCAGGCAGGACAGGCCCTTGCCCTCGGAACCCACGACCACCACGAGGGGCTCGGTGGCCAACTCGAGCTGCGGCAGGTCCACGTCCCCGCCGCCGTCGAGGCCGACCACGAAGTAGCCCTGCTTCTTGCAGTTCTCGAGCGTGCGCGTGAGGTTCGTGGCCTTGGCCACGGGGACGCGCGCCGCAGCACCCGAACTCGTCTTCCACGCCGTGGCCGTGACCCCGGCGGAGCGGCGCTCGGGCAGGATGACCCCGTCCCCGGCGAACGCGGAGACGCTGCGGATGATCGCACCCAGGTTGCGGGGATCGGTGATCCCGTCCGCCGCGATGAGCAGGGGCGGGCGGGAATCATCGCCCCGGTCGGCCATGAGGGAGGCCGCGAGCTCGTCCGCGTCCTGGTAGTCGTACGGCGGGACCTGCAGCACCACACCCTGATGGATCGCGTCCGCGGAGAGCCGGTCCAGCTCGCCGCGCGAGGCCTCGAGCGTGGGCACCTGGGCCTCGGCGCACAACTGCAGGATGTCCTTGACGCGGTCGTCCATCTCGATCTTGGTGGCCACGAACAACGTCTTGGCGGGCACCCCGGCGCGCAGGGCCTCCAGCACGGCATTGCGCCCCGTGACGAGGTCCTCCTTGATGGGCCCGGACCCCGTGCGGGACGGACGCCGGTGCAGGTTCTGCTGCTTGCGCGCGACCGCCTGCTTGGCCTTGTACGCCTTGTGGTAGACGCGGTCCTCGGCCTTGGGCGTGGGGCCGCGGCCCTCCAGGCCCTTGCGGCGCTGGCCGCCGCTACCCACGACCGGACCCTTCTTCTTGCGCGTGGCTCCGGGTCGGTTCTTCTGGGCCATGGTCAATACTCCGTGTCTGTCACGGGTCACGGCCCGCGGGCCGCCCCGGGGTGGTCGGCGATCTGGCTCCAGTTTAGGCCAGGCTCATTCCCCCACGGACCACTCGGACCCCCGGGCGCCGTCCTTCACGACGACGCCGGCAGCGGCCAGCTGGTCCCGGATCCGGTCCGCGAGCGCCCAGTCCTTCGCCTCACGCGCGGCGGCACGCTGGGCCAGCAGGTCCTGGACGAGGGAGTCGAGCGCGCGGTGCTCGGCGCCGTCGGCGTCCCGAGCGCCGTCGAGACTCATCAAGGGGAGCAATCCCAGGACGTCGGACATGCCCGCGATCGCGGAGACGAGCGGCTGGGCGGTCGAGGCCTCCGGGCCCGAGAGAGCCGTGTTGGCCGCGCGCACCGTCTCGTGCAGCACCGCGAGCGCACGGGGCACGTTGAGGTCGTCGTCCATGACCGCGACGAACTCCTCAGGCACATCCATGTGCTCCCAGGACACGCTGAGTCCGGAATGCTGCGCGGCCGCGAGGACGGCTTCCACGCGCTCGACGGCGGCGGTGGCCTCCCGCAGGGACGTGGGCCGGTAGTCCAGCACGGAACGGTAGTGGGCCTGGCCCAGGTAGTAGCGCACGGCGAGCGGCCGTGCTTCCGCGAGCATGCTCGCCGGGGAGACCGTGTTGCCGATCGACTTGGACATCTTCTCGCCCTCGTACGTCACGAGCCCGTTGTGCAGCCAGAAGTTGGCGAACGGGCGGCCCGCCGCGGTGGACTGGGCGAGCTCGTTCTCGTGGTGCGGGAAACGCAGGTCTAGGCCGCCGCCGTGGATGTCGAAGTGCGCGCCCAGGTATTTGTGGGCCATGGCCGAGCACTCCAGGTGCCAGCCGGGGCGGCCGCGGCCCCACGGGGAATCCCACGACGCCGTGGCGGGCTCGCCCTCCTTGTGTCCCTTCCACAGCGCGAAGTCGCGGGGATCGCGCTTGCCGCGGGGATCGGCGTCCGGGGCGTCCTGCATGTCCTCCACGCGTTGCCGGGTGAGTTCGCCGTAGCGGGGCCACGAACGGACGTCGAAGTAGACGTCGCCGGAATCGTCGAGTGCGGGGTACGCGTGCCCGGCGTCGATCAGCTCCTGGATCAGCGAGTGCATCTCCGGGACGTGGCCCGTGGCCCGGGGTTCGTACGTGGGGGCCTCGATACCGAGCGCGGCGTAGGCCCGCCCGAACACACGCTCGAACCGGTAGGCCAGCGCCCACCACGGTTCGCGCGGGTGGTCACCCTGGTAGTCGTTCTCGAACGAGGCGTGCGCGTTGGCCAGGATCTTGTCGTCGATGTCCGTCACGTTGCGCACCGTGGTGACCTCGTAGCCACGGAACCGCAGCCAGCGGGCCAGGATGTCGAACACGAGCGCGGAACGCACGTGGCCGATGTGCGGTGCGCCCTGCACCGTGGCACCGCAGTAGTAGAGGCCCGCCTCGCCGGGTCGCACGGGGACGAAGTCCTTGACGGTCGCGGAAGCGGTGTCGTAGAAGCGCAAAGTCACCCTGCCAGTCTAACGGGGTGGCGCCGCACGCTCGCGGCGGGCGGGTTCGGTCGGCCGGCACTACTGGCGGGCTCCCCCCGGTGGACTCGACCGGTCTGCTGGGTTGCGGCCGGTGGGCTCGGTCGCCGCCCGTTTGGGCTCAGCCGCGCGGGAACACCATCGCGGTGGCGATCGCCGCGAGACCCTCGCCCCGGCCCGTGAGCCCCAGGGCGTCCGTGGTGGTCGCGCTCAGGTGCACCGGCGCGCCGGCGGCTTCCGTGAGCACCGCGGCGGCCTCGTCCCGCCGCGGGGAGAACTTGGGTCGGTTGCCCACGAGCTGGACGGAGACATTGCCCACCCGGAAGCCGGCCTCGGTCACGATCCGCACTGCCTCCGAGAGGATCCGACACCCCGAGGCCCCGGCGAACTCCGGGCGGTCCGTTCCGAAGTGCGCTCCCAGGTCCCCCACGCCGGCCGCGGAGAACAGCGCGTCCGCCGCGGCGTGTGCCACGACGTCCCCGTCCGAGTGCCCGCTCAGTCCCCGCTCGCCGGGCCACATGAGTCCGGCGATCCACAGCGGGGTGCCCTCCGGACCGAAGGCGTGCACGTCCACCCCGATCCCCACGAGCGGGACGGGGAACGGCGTTCCGGGGTCGATGGATCGGCGGGGCCTGGGGTTGCGTCACTCATGCGGCCATTGTGCCGGACAGGCCGAGTCCCGCTCACGCACGATCGCGTGGGCGAGTACCAGGTCCAGGGGACGGGTGATCTTGAAGGACTCCTCGTCCCCGGCCACGAATTCCACGGGGTGTTCGGGGGCGAACAGTTCCACAAGACTCGCATCGTCCGTGATGCCTTCGGGATCCCCTGCGGAACCCGTCACCGTGGTGGCCGTCTCTGCCGTTCGAACACTGTGCCCGAGCTGGGGTTCCTCCCCCGTGGCGTCCAGTGGGCCGTCCGGGAGCAGACCGGCCGCGCGGTTCACCCGTTCGAGCAGTGCACGGTCGAAACCCTGGGGTGTCTGGACGCTGCGCAGCCCCGCCCGGTCCACCGTCCCGGTACTGCGCCCGTGAGTGTCCACCCCGCGCACGGTGTCGGTCACCGGGGTCACGGGAACCACGGCCTGTGCACCCGTATGCAGGGCGGTGACCACCCGCTCGAGGACGGCGGGCGGAGTGAGACAGCGAGCGGCGTCGTGCACCAGGACGTGGGTGACACCCGCGGGCAGGGCGGTCAGTGCCGCCGCGACCGACTGGGCGCGTGTGGCACCCCCGGTCACGGCCGCGGCCCCCGCGGCGCGCGCGACGGCCGTGAGGTCCGTGTCTCCGGCGGGGACGGTCACGATCACCGCGGCACCGCGCAGGGTCCCGCACACCGTGGCAAGCGCGTGCTCCAGGATTGGTCGACCGGCCACGGGGACGAGCGCCTTGGGCATCCCGTACCCGAGCCGCGTGCCGGAACCGGCGGCCACGACAATGACGGCGAGCCCGTCCATGGCGGACGGGCTCGCGAGGTCGGAAATCTGGGACACGAAAACGTGCTGCGGGAATCAGGCCGCGGACAGGATGTCGTCCAGGCGCTTCTCCGCTTCTTCCTCGTCGATCTTCTTGGCCAGTGCCAGCTCGGAGGTGAGGATCTGGCGGGCCTTGGTCAGCATGCGCTTCTCGCCGGCGGAGAGGCCCTTGCCGCGATCGCGGCGCCACAGATCACGCACGACCTCGGCGACCTTGAGGACATCGCCGGAGGCGAGCTTCTCAAGGTTGGCCTTGTAGCGGCGCGACCAGTTGGAGGCTTCCTCGGCGTCCTTGGCCTGCAGGACCGCGATGACCTCCTTGAGGCCTTCCTCGTCCACGACGTCCCGCACACCCACGAGATCGACGTTCTCCGCCGGGACCTCGATCATGAGATCGCCCTGGGTGACCTTCAACCGGAGATACATCTTCTCCTCACCCTTGATGGTTCGAGTCTTGATCTCCTCGATAGTTGCGGCACCGTGGTGCGGATAGACAACCGTTTCGCCAACCTCAAAAACCATGCACAAACCCCTTTCAGCCCGCCAAGTCTACCACGGTGTATGATTGCCCACCTTTCCGCGAGCCCCGTCCGTGGCCGCTTCACGGACCGCATCACGGGGCCTTATGGAGGCCCCCCGGGCAGCGCCCGGGCGGGTGTGCGTGACCCGGCCGGGCGGCGTCGTTGTCACTCCATAGCGCGCGCACCACGGGCCCACGGGCGCGCCACGAACGGGACGCGGATGCAGACGATCCGTGGCCAAACCGATAGACTGACTGCAGATTTTGCACCCGCTGTCAGAGAGCCCGAGGAGTTCGTGCCGTGAAGAACGCCGCCCACAAGAAGTTGCAGCACCTCGGAATGGGTGCGGCGGCACTCGCCGTCCTGACCGGTGTGAGCGGGTGCGCGTACATCAGCCCGCAGGCCACCATGGACAGCTACGCCCCGACGGACGGGATCCAGATGGACCTGGGTGACGTCCAGCTGCGCAACATCCTGGTCGTCGCCGAGGATGAGAACTCCGAGGGCCGCGTGCTGGGCACCCTGATCAACACCGGCGACCAGACCGAGACCGTCACCATGGACGCCAACGGCGCCCGCGCGAGCGTGGAGGTCCCCGCCAACCAGGAGGTCGTGCTCGAGAAGTCCCGGCCCGTCCTGTTGAACCGCGCCGGCGCGAACCCCGGCCTGATGGTGGACACCACGTTCACCGCGGACGACCAGGACCAGACCACCCAGGTCCCCGTCCTGGACCACACCTACCCGCGCTACGCATCCTTCGTGCCCGGCGGCGCACCGTCCACCCCGGCCAACCCCTCCAACACTCCGGCCCCCGCGGGCGAGGCGCACGGCGGGCACTGACCCCTCACACCACCCGCGCCGACCGGCGCGATCGAGCGAGCGCCCGGGCCCCGAACACGAGGGTCCGGGCGCTCGCTTTCTCAGACCGGTGTACAGACGTAAGAACCGCACCTTGCTAAGGGTGCGGTTCTTACGTCATACGGGTGCCGCTCCGTGGGGGCGTCGGGATCAGGGCTCGAACTTGTACCCGAGACCGCGCACGGTCACGATGTGCTGCGGCGCGGACGGCTCCGGTTCCACCTTGGAACGCAGCCGCTTGATGTGCACGTCCAGGGTCTTGGTGTCCCCCACGTAGTCGGAACCCCACACCCGGTCGATGAGCTGGCCCCGGGTGAGCACGCGGCCCGCATTACGCAGCAGCATCTCCAGCAGTTCGAACTCCTTGAGCGGCATGGCCACCGGCTCCCCGCCCACGTGGACCACGTGACGCTCGACGTCCATCCGCACGGGACCCGCGGCGACCGTGGCCGTGATCAGTTCCTCCGGTTCGGAATGCCGCCGCAGCACCGCCCGGATCCGCGCCACGAGTTCGCGCGACGAATACGGCTTGGTCACGTAGTCGTCCGCGCCGAGCTCCAACCCGAGCACCTTGTCAATCTCCGCGTCCTTGGCGGTGAGCATGATAATCGGGACCGTGGAGCGCTGCCGGATCTGTTTGCAGACCTCAGTCCCCGACTGGCCGGGCAGCATGAGGTCCAACAGGACGAGGTCCGCGCCGGTGCGGTCGAACTGCGCCACGGCCTCGAGCCCGTCCGCGACCACGGTGACCTCGAACCCCTCACGGCCCAGCAGGTACGCCAACGGGTCGCTCAGGGATTCCTCGTCCTCGATCATGAGAATCTGGGTCACGCGCGCTCCTCCACTCGCTGTTTACGCAGCCCTCCGCGCGGGGGCTCCGCCTGGTCCTCGGGTTCCTCCATGGGCGGCAGCACGAGGGTGAACGTGGACCCCCGGCCCGGCTGGGACCACACGGAGACCTCCCCGCCGTGCTGCGCCATGACGTGTTTGACGATGCTCAATCCCAGACCGGTACCCCCGGTCTGGCGGGACCGAGCGCTGTCCACCCGGTAGAAACGTTCGAAGATCCTGTCCTGCTCGGTCTCCGTGATGCCGGGGCCCTGATCCGTGACGGTGATGTGCGCCATCCCCTCCCGCTCCCGCAGGCCGATGCCCACGCGGGTGTTCTCCGGGGAGTACCGCACGGCGTTGTCGATCAGGTTGCGCACCGCGGTCACGAGCATGTCCGGGTCCCCGAACACGGGGGTCTCAATCCGCCCGCCCACCTTGATGCTGATGTTCTTGGCCTCCGCGGCCAGTTTGTTCCGGTCCACGGCCTCACGCACCGCGCGGTTGAGATCCACGGCAGTGCCTTTGGCCACCACGTCCGTGGCCTGCAACCGGGACAGTTCGATGATGTCCTGCACGAGCGCACTCAGCCTCATGGACTCGCGCTGCAGGCTCGTGGCGAAGTGGCGGACCGCGTCCTGGTCCTCCGCGGCGTCCTCGATGGCCTCGGACAACAGGCTGATGGCGCCCACGGGCGTCTTCAACTCGTGGGAGACGTTGGCCACGAAGTCGGTGCGGATGGACTGGGCGCGCACGATCTCGGTCTGGTCGTCCGCGAGCAACAGGATGTACTCGTCCGCGATGGTCACGACCCGCACGTCCAGCACGATCGACCCGTGTTGGAACTGCCCGCGGGTCAGCTCCAGGCGCTTCTCCTCCACGACGCCGTTGCGGCGCGTATTGCGGATCATCTCCAGCAGGTCCTGGTGCACCACCGTGTGCCCGCGCACAATCCCGTACGCGTAGGACGCGGGGGACGCGCGCACGACGCCGTCCACGCCGTCGACCACGACGTACGCGAGGCCCAGTGCCGCGAGGATCTCCGCGGTGCCCTCGGGCAGCGTGGGTTCCTGGACGTCCGCCAGCGAATGACGACGCCGCTGGCTCACCCGCACGGCGATCACCCCGCTGATGCCGAGCAAGAAGCCGATGAAACCGGCCAGCAGGGCAATCGACGTATCGCTCACGGTGTCAGCTTAGACGGCCCGCCCGGACGCACCCCGGTGATCCGCGCCCCGTGGGGGCCGGTTCAACGAACGTTCACCTGGGGATGACGATTCGTTCACGGCAGCCTGTGAACCTGGTCGGGCGCGTGCGAATTCGTCGTGCCGCTCCCCCGATGACATCCCGATGGCACCCGGCCCACTCAACCCGCGTAGGCTACGGACCAGGACTTGCCATGAACGAAAGGACGCCCCCTGTGCGTAAGGTTTTCCAGGCTGAGCTCCACCAGGTCGGTGAGGAGCTGATTCAGATCGCCACGCTCGTGCAGCAGGCATTGGGCAGCGCCCGCACCGCATTCCTCGACGCCGACATCCAGGTGGCCGAAGAGGTCATCTCCAACGACGCTCGCATCGACTTCCTGCAGAACGATCTCGATGAGCGTTCCATCGACATCCTGGCCCTGCAGTCCCCCGTGGCCTCCGACCTGCGCATGATCGTGGGCGCGTTGCGTATGAGTGCCTCGCTCGAGCGCATGGGCGACCTGGCCCGCCACCTGGCCCAGCTGGCCCGGTTGCGCTTCCCCGAGCCCGTCCTGCCCGAGGCCATGCGCGGGCACTTCGAGAAGATGTTCGACATCGACGCGCGTCTGGTCGAGCGCGTGATCTCCGTGCTCGAGGACCGGGACATCTCCGAGGCGGACCAGATCTTCGCCCTGAAGTCCGAGCTGAACCTCAAGCACCAGCAGGTGTTCGAGATGCTCGCGGATCCCGACTGGGATTCCTCCGTGCCCACCGCGGTGGACGTCACGCTCGCTTCCCGCTACCTCGAACGCATCGGTGACCACGGCGTCTCCGTGGCCCGCAAGGTCTCCTACCTCGTGACCGGCGACTGGGCCCCCGCGACCGACAGCCACCCCACCGGCCACGGACACATCGGCGCCGACGCCGGCGAGTGAGCGGTGCGGGTCCCGGTGGCGTGAGCCGCCGGAACCCGTGACGGCGCGCCCCGGGTGGGATCATCCGGGGACCGGCCCGAGCGGCGTCGTCCGATCGCTCCGAACGGCGGCGTACACGCGGCCCCGCGAGACACGGCGACAATAAGAATCCCCGGCACCGAAGTGTGCCGGGGATTCTTCACGGTGCCAGAAGGGTTACTTCTTGCCCTGGTTGGCCACGGCCTTGATGGACTCGGCGGCGGCGTCCGGGTCCAGGTAGCGCCCACCGGGGGTCACGGGCTTGAGGTTCTGATCCAGCTCGTAGTACAGCGGGATGCCCGTGGGGATGTTCAGCCCGGCGATGTCGTCGTCCGAGATGCCGTCCAGGTGCTTGACGAGTGCGCGCAGCGAGTTGCCGTGCGCGGCCACGAGGACCGTCCTGCCGCTCTTGAGATCGGGGACGATCTGCTCCTCCCAGTACGGCAGGAACCGCTCCAGGACGTCCTTGAGGCACTCAGTGCGGGGCAGGTCGGCGACGTCCGCGTAGCGGGGATCCCCGGCCTGCGACCACTCGGAGGAATCGTCCAGGGCGGGCGGCGGGGTGTCGTAGGAACGGCGCCAGACCATGAACTGTTCCTCGCCGTACTGCTCGCGGATCTCCGCCTTGTTCTTGCCCTGCAGGGCACCGTAGTGGCGCTCGTTGAGCCGCCACGACCGCTTGACGGGGATCCAGAGGCGGTCCGCGGCGTCGAGCGCGAGGTTGGCGGTGTTCATGGCGCGGCGCAACAGGGACGTGTGCACCACGTCCGGCAGCAGCTGGTTCTCGGCGATCAGTTCACCGCCGCGGGTGGCCTCGGCGCGGCCCCTGTCCGTGAGCGGGACGTCCACCCAGCCCGTGAACAGGTTCTTCTCGTTCCAGTCGGACTGACCGTGGCGCAGCAGGATGAGCTTGTGGGTAGCGGAATCGTTAGCCATGGGGCCATTGTCCCACCCCGGGGCCACCGAGGGAACGCGTGTCGTGACGTGCGCACTACAGTGTGGGTGTGCCAACCCAGCCCCGCCCCGTGGGATCGATCACCCGCGGGACCACGAACCCGAACCGCCTCCGGCGCGCGGACCGGTACCTCACCGGGGTCCTGGCCCCGCTCGTGCGCCGGGCATACGACCCCCTGCTCGTGGACCTGGGGTTCGGGGCGGCCCCGATCACCGCGGTCGAGCTGTGGCAGCGGGCGCGCACGGTGCGCCCGGACGTGGAGGTCATGGGCATCGAGATCGACCCGGACCGGGTGGCCGCGGCCCAACCCCATACCCGCCCGGGGCTGTCCTTCCGGTGCGGGGGCTTCGAGATCCCCTCGGGGTCACGCTCCCCGGTCTTCGTACGCGCGTTCAACGTGCTGCGGCAGTACCCAGTGGAAGAGGTCCCCGCCGCGTGGCACCTCGCGTGCGGGCGGCTCGCGCCGAACGGGGTCCTGATGGACGGCACGTGCGACGAGATCGGGCGCCTGGCCACGTGGTTGTGTTGCACCGTGGAGGGCCCCCGCACCTTCACCGTGAGTATGCGTCCAGGTGCGTTCACCGTGCCCTCGGACGTGGCCGCGCGACTGCCCAAGGCGTTGATCCACCGTAACGTCCCGGGCGAGCGGGTCCACGCATTCCTCGCGGCCGCCGACGCCGCGTGGCTGGCCAACGCGGCCCTGTCACCATTCGGTCATCGACAGCGCTGGACGGCGATGTGCCGGGACCTGCGCACCGCCGGGTGGCCCGTACTGCACGGGCCCCACCGGTGGCGGCTCGGGGAACTCACGGTGCCGTGGTCCGCGGTCGCGCCGGACGAACCGGGATGGCGCGTCGAGGGCTGACCCACCGAGCCCGTGGGAGGTCGACCCCACGGTGGCTCGACATGCGCTCCGGGAGAGACCTCGAACGGTAAGTGCCTACTACTAGTACCCGGGGTTCTTGGACTCGCCCGAGACAGCGGGGCGCACGTCCGCGAGGTACACCCCGGTGATCGTCGCGGCGATCAGCATGAGGATCAACGAGCCGGTCCCCGGGACACCCACGGCCAGCAGCGTGAGGGTGGAGAACACGGCACTGAACACGGACACCACCGCGGCACCACCGGTCAGGGCGAGCCAGAACGTCTTGGTCCGCTTCCACGCGCGTTCGAACTGCACCGCCGAACGCCGCAAGCAGTCGAACACCGCGAGCAGCGCGAGGACGGCCACCACCAGGGTGATGGCGTAGTCCAGGTAGTTCGCCAGAACGATGGCCCAAGGAATGGAAGTCACGGGGTCAGTCTATCGATCCGCGAGCGCGTCGAGTCCGGCCCGGAGGTCCTCCCAGAGGTCCTCCACGTTCTCGATCCCCACGGACAGGCGCAGCAGGTTCTCGGGGACGGTCTCCGGTTCGTCGTGGTGGCGACGACGCCGCTCGATCAAGGACTCCACCCCGCCCAGGGACGTGGCGGGGGTCCACACGCGAAGGTCCGTCAGGAGACGTTCGGCCGCAGCGACGTCGCCGTGGGGGACCACCGAGATCACCGAACCGAAACCCCCCTGCAATTGCGCGGCGGCGCGCTCGTGGCCGGGATCGGACGCGAGGCCCGGGTAACGCACGTGGGCCACGGCGGGGTGGGCCTCGAGCCGGCGGGCCAGTTCCGCGGCGGTGGCCATGGAACGTTCCACGCGCACCGCGAGCGTACGCACGCCGCGCAGCGCGAGCCACGCTTCGAAGGGGCCGGGGATCCCGCCCTCGAGAGATCGCTGGGAATGCAGGCGTTGCCGCAGCTCGGGCGTGGCGCACAGCACCGCACCCATCAACACGTCCGAGTGACCGGCGATGTACTTGGTCGCGGAATGCACCACCAGATCCGCTCCCACACCCAGGGGACGCTGCAGCAGGGGCGTGGCGAACGTGTTGTCCACGCACGTGAGCACCCCCTTCTCCCGCGCGGCGCGCACGAGTGCGGGCACGTCCGCGATCTCGAGCATGGGGTTGGTGGGGCTCTCGACCCAGAGCATGTCCGCGCCGTCGAGTGCCGCGGAGGTGGCCTCGGTGTCCGCGATGTCCACGGTGCGCACCGTGAAGATGCCGCGCTCCTGCCACGTGTGCGCGAGCGCCACGGTGCCCTGGTAGCTGTGGCGCGGCAGCACGAGCGTGCCACCCACGGGCACGAGGGTGAGCACCGCGGCGATCGCGGCGAGCCCGGACGCGTAGGACAGCGCGGGGCACGGGGCCTCCTCGAGCTGGGCCAGGACGTCCTCGAACGCCTCCCACGTGGGGTTGGTCAACCGCGCGTAGGTGCGGTCCGCGGGGTCGAGCTCCCCGGTGCCCCGGTAGGTGGAGGTCAGCACCACGGGCGGGTTCACGGGCGCGTCGTGTTCGTGGTCGGGGCGGCCGCCGGCGACCACCACGGTGTCTTTACGCATTGCTCCAGCCTAATCCCGCGGCGCCGTGCGGCCCGTCCTGTGGACGCCCACGGCACCGCTGTAGCTGTCGGGTGCGATCGCTACAGTGGGGGCGTGAAGCAATCAGCGCGCGGGGCCCTCATCGTGTTCGAAGGCGGTGACGGCGCCGGGAAGTCCACCCAGGCTGCGGCGCTCGTGGCCGCCCTGCGCCGCGACGGTCGTACCGTGACGCTCACGCGCGAGCCCGGGGGCACACCCCTCGCGGAATCGGTGCGCGCGCTCGTGCTCGATCCTTCCCACGCGCCGGTGTCCGCGGTGACCGAGGCACTGTTGTTCGCGTCCGCGCGCGCGGACCACGTGGCGCGCAGGATCCGCCCCGCCCTCGAGCGCGGGGAGGTCGTGATCTGCGACCGGTTCGTGGACTCCTCCGTGGCGTACCAGGGGACGGGACGCGGGCTGGGCACCGAACGCGTGCTCGAACTGAACCGGTGGGCCGTGCAGGGTCTCGTCCCGGAGCTCACCGTGCTGTTGGACGTGGACCAGACCACCGCCGAGGCCCGACGCCGCGAGCGCGCCCTGGCCACGGACCGCATGGAGTCCGAGGCGCGGGCGTTCCACGACGCCGTCAACGCGGCCTTCCGCGAGCTCGCCGCGCATGCACCCTCCCGCTACCTGGTCCTGGACGCGTCCGCGCCCGCGGCCGAGCTCACGGACGCGATCGTGGACCGGGTCACCGGGATCCTCGCCGAACGCACAGAGGTCTCCGCGTGAGCGTGTGGGACGAGGTCGTCGGTCAGCCCCGCGTGGTGGAGCAGTTACAACGCGCGGCCCGCGACAACGACCCGACCCACGCGTGGCTTTTCACCGGGCCCCCGGGCTCCGGTCGCTCCACGGCCGCGCGCGCCCTGGCCGCAGCGCTGTTGTGCGAGCACGGCACGGGCTGCGGCGCGTGCCACGCGTGTCGCACGGCGTTCGCCGGGACCCACGCGGACGTGACCCATTTCGTCACGGAGAACCCGCAGATCAGCATCGAGGAAGCCCGCGAGCTCGTGGTCAAGGCGCAGGACCGGCCCTCCGTGGGCTCGTGGCGGATCATGATCGTCGAGGACGCCGACCGGATGACCGAGCGCACCTCCAACGTGATGCTCAAGAGCATCGAGGAACCCCCTCCGCACACCATCTGGTTGTTGTGCGCCCCCTCCCCCATGGACGTGCTCGTGACCATCCGTTCCCGCTGCCGCCCCGTGACCCTCAAGGTCCCGTCCCCCGAGGACGTCGCCCGGTTGCTCGTGGCCCGGCACGGGGTCCCGGAGCAGCGCGCCATCGAGTGCGCGCGGTTGTCCCAGTGCCACGTGGGCGTGGCCACGCGACTCGCCCTGTACGACGACGCCCGCACCCGCCGCCAGGAGGTCGTCTCCCTGCCGCTGTCCATGCACGGGGTGACCCGGGCGGTCAAGGCCGCGGACCGCTTGCACCGCCTCGCCGTGGACGAGTCCACCGCGGACGCCGAGGCCCGCAACAACGAGGAACGTGCGCAGTTGCTCGCTGCCATGGGTGCCCCCGAAACCGGCCGTGTGCCACCCGCCATCCGGGGTGCCCTCAACCGCCTCGAAGCCGATCAGAAGCGACGCTCCCGGCGCATCCAGACCGACACCCTGGACCGCTTCCTGATCGACCTCACCACGTTCTACCGGGACGTGCTGAGCGTTCAGCTCGACACCGGGACGGCCCTGATCAACCAGCACCTGGGTGAGCAGATCCACGGGTACGCGACCAACACCACCGCCGAGCACACCTTGCACAAGATCGACGTGATCAGCGAGACCCGGCGCCGCATCCGCACCAACGTCAGCGCACAACTCGCGTTCGAGGCCATGATGGTGGCCATCGTCTGAGCCGAGAGGACCCCGTGAACCGTTCCCTCCCCCGCAGCCTGGCTGTCCTGCTGTGCACCGCCGCGCTGACCTTGACCGCGTGCGCCGATCCCTCCCGGGAGTCCGGCGCCCGGGGCAGCGCGGACCCGGACGTCACCTCCGGCGTGGACTCCGCGCTGACGTCCTACTACACCCAGACGCCGCAGTGGCGGGAGTGCACCAAGACCTCCGAACGGCAACAGTTCCCGAGCGGTCTGGAGTGCGCGGGCATCGCGGTCCCCGTGGACTACGCGAACCCCTCCGCCGGTGACACCACCGTGGAGATCGCCCGGTTGAAGGCCACCGGTTCCTCCCCCGTGGGTGCCCTGTTCCTCAACCCCGGCGGGCCGGGCGGATCCGGCGTGGACATGATGGGCTCCGCAGACTACTTCACGGCCAAGGAGGTGCGCAGGAAGTACGACCTCGTGGGGTTCGACCCCCGCGGTGTGGACCGTTCGGACGGGATCCGCTGTCTCACGGATCGGGAGATGGACCAGTGGCGTTCCGAACCGGCCTTCGACCCGCGCCGGCAGTCCCTGGACGAGGTGCGGCAGAGTTCCCGGGAGATCGGTGAGAAGTGCCACGAGCACTCCTCGGCCGTGGTCTCCCACATGGACACCCAGAGCGTGGCCCGGGACCTGGACGTCCTGCGCGCCGTCCTGGACCAGCCCACGACCCACTACCTGGGGTTCTCCTACGGCACCGAGATCGGCGCCACGTACGCGCACCTGTTCCCCCAGCGTGCCGGGCGCATGGTGTTGGACGGCGCCGTGGACCCCACCCTGGACGATCGCGCCACCACGCTCGCGCAGGCCAAGGGCTTCGAGGACAACCTGCGCCACTTCGTGGCCGACTGCCAGGAGACGAACAACGACTGCGCCGTGGCCGGCGCGGACGTGGACGCGGGGATGGCCACCATCCAGCGCATGTTGCGCTCGGTGGCCCAGGATCACCCCACGGTCTCGGACGGACGCTCCGTGACGCCGACCAATGCGATCGAGGGGATCCTGGTCCCCCTCTACTCGACCGCCTCGTACCCGCAGCTGAACTCCGCCCTGCAGCAGGCCCTGGACGGCAACCTGGACGCGCTCATGGCGTTCTCCGACTCCAATCACGGGCGTGAACCCTCCGGAAAGTACACGTCCAACGTGTCCATGGCGTTCACGGCGGTCTCCTGCCTGGACACGGTCTCCAACGGCGTCACGGACGAACAGATGGCCCGGGCGGCCCGTGAGATGACCCAGCAGGCCCCCACGTTCGGTCCCTACCTGGGTTATGGTGCGGCCGCGTGCCAGGGCTGGCCGGACAAGCCCGTCAAGCCCTTGGACACGTATCGGGCGGATCTGGAGACTCCCACCCTGGTGATCGGCACGACCCACGATCCCGCCACCCCGTATCCGTGGGCCCATTCCCTGCAGCAGCAGATGGGCGACGCCCGTCTGCTCACCCACGAGGGATACGGGCACACCGCCTACACCTCCGGCAACCCCTGCGTGACCCGCGCCGTGGACGACTACCTCCTGGACGGCACCCTGCCGGACGAGGGTGCCACGTGCGGTGACTGAGGCCCGCCGCCGGGTGCCATCCACGCGGCCACCGGCCCCTGTACCCGGGTGATCCGTGATTGGTGGT
Organism: Kocuria sp. KRD140; assembly: GCF_017168375.1. Taxonomy (NCBI): domain Bacteria; kingdom Bacillati; phylum Actinomycetota; class Actinomycetes; order Micrococcales; family Micrococcaceae; genus Kocuria; species Kocuria sp. KRD140. The sequence goes on along the minus strand of NZ_JABFAW010000009.1, from coordinate 378,492 downwards.
GTTCCGGCCCGATCTGATACTGTTTCCGGGTGCATCTGGGCCGCAATGGTCCCGGTCACGCCGCCTTAGCTCAGTCGGTAGAGCGATTCACTCGTAATGAATAGGTCGCCGGTTCGATTCCGGCAGGCGGCTCCATGGACCATCCCCGTTCTCCCCGGCAGGACCTGCCGCGCGGAGGGCGGGGATCGTCATTTCCGCGCCCGCTCCCTGTCTAGTGCGGCCGGCCTCTGTCACCCACCCTCCGCCGGCCGGCATCTGTGGTTTCAGGCCTGTGGGTCCTTACGCCGGTGACATATTGGCAACGATTTCGCGCAACACTTCCTAAACACAACGCTGTTCCATAACATATGTGTCAGGACGTTGTGGCTCTGGCTGCCCAATGATCCAGGACAGGGGACACCATGGCGCTCCGGGGGTTCCTTCAATCGGCCGAGATCCACGACCGACGGGCAAGGGGAACCCCCGGAGCCCCTCCCGAGCCTGAGACGCCACCGTCCACACCCACGTTTGTTGCCTGCGGGCATCGGGTGCGCTGAGGGTGCAATACCTCTGAGACACCGCTCATCCGACGTGAACGTCAACCACCCAGGGGAACGTCAACCATCCCGAGAGACGTAACGGATCCGATCACACACCCGTTACCCGGTGGGACCCTCAATCCTCCGGCGAGTGCTCCGCATGCTCACCGAGCAGCCGCTCCGCCGCAGTTACGTACTCCGTCACGACCGTTGAGCGGCGTTGGATGGCGCTCACACCCTGCGATGGTGCCGAGAGCTGCTCGGGGGACCCAGCGGCGTCACCCCCGGAACCTGGCTCACCCACGAGACCCGACGTCCCCTCCCCCGCCATACCCGACGCGGACGAATGGGCATGGGAACCCGCGGCGAACCGCGCCATGGTGAGCGCCTCCGCGGCCTGGGCCATGGAATTGCCGGCCCGGGAGAGCTGCCGGTGCACGTCCGAGAGGTAACCGTCCGTGGAGTGCGGGATGTCCTGCGAGCGCGATGGGGCGCGCACGTGCGCTTCCATGCACACGGCGCGCACCCTGGGCAATAGGTCCGCGAGGTCGTTGGCCACCGGCACGGCGGCGGCGCGCAGTTCGGGGTCGCGCACGGATTCCAGGATCTGGTGGTAGCGGTCCAGGCCGCGCTTGAAGCGGTCGTGGGCCCGGCGCCAGACGCCCTCGCCCAGTTCACGTTCGTCGCGGCGCGTGGCCCTGTAGTCGCTGAAGAAACCCACCGATACCCCTTTCCGATCCGCCACCCGCGGGCAGCAGTCCATGGTACCGCTTCAGCAGCAACGGCCCTCGGGGTGCGCCTCCTGCCAGTCCTGGTAGTCCCGCCAGAATTCGCGTTCCGTCATGAGCGGCGTCCCGCACCCCGAGGCCCGGTGGTACTGCACGTAGTGCTCGTACTTGTCCGCACCGAGCACCCCGTTGCCGAAGCGCAACGCGCCGCGCCACCACGAGCCGAGGCGGGCGAGCACCGGGATCTGCGCCGCGCCCGACATCAGTGGTGTCCCCCGCCGGTGGGGGTGCGCTGCTCGATCGGCAGCGCGTCCCATTGCTTGGCCAGGGCCTTCTCGGAGGGTGTGGCTCCCAGACCCGACGGCGCGTAGAAGCGGGACTCCACGTAGGGGTCCTCGTGCGTGCGGCGCTCGTGCCCGCGCAACGCCTTGACGGCCTCCACGACGGCCATGATCACCACGATGATCGTGAGCACCACGAAGAGGATGGACAGGGTGCCCTGCACGAACGTGTTGCGCACGACCGCTTCCATGGCCTCCACGTTCTTGGCGGTCCCGAAGCTCGTCTGTCCCTGGGCCAGTGCGTCCTTGAACGCGGAGTGGTTGGCCCAGTAGCCCACCTTGGGATCCGGGGAGAAGATCTTCTGCCAGGACCCCGTGACGGTAACCAGGACGTCGAAGGCGAGCGGCAGCAGGATGATCCACAGGTACTTGAAGCGGTGCAGGTTGGCCGCTATGGCCAGACACACCGCGAGCGCGATGGCCGCGAGCAGCTGGTTGGCGATGCCGAACAGCGGGAAGAACGTGTTGATACCGCCCAGCGGGTCCGTGACGCCCAGGATCAGGATGGATCCCCAGCCGGCGACCATGATGGCCGTGGTGAGCCACGCACCCGCGCGCCAATCGGCGTCGCGGAACTTGGGGATGAAGTTGCCCAGGGTGTCGGTGAGCATGAAGCGGGCCACGCGCGTGCCGGCGTCCACCGCGGTGAGGATGAACAGGGCCTCGAACATGATCGCGAAGTGGTACCAGAAGCTCATCATGGAGGCCCCGCCGAGCCACTGGTGCATGATGTGCGACAGCCCGAGCGCGAGGGTGGGTGCGCCACCCGTGCGGGAGATGATGGTCTCTTCGCCCACGGCGTCCGCGGTGCCCTGCAGCAGTTCCGGGGTCACGTGCACGCCGGAGAGACCCAGCGAGTTCACGAACGCCGCGGCGCCCTCCACGGTGCCCATGGTGGCCGCCGGGGAGGAGTTCATCGCGAAGTAGATGCCGCGGTCGATCGACACCGCCGCCACGAGCGCCATGATGGCCACGAAGGACTCCATGAGCATGCCGCCGTACCCGATGAACCGGGTCTGGCGTTCCTTCTCGATCATCTTGGGCGTGGTCCCGGATGCGATCAGGGCGTGGAACCCGGAGAGCGCACCGCACGCGATGGTCACAAACAGGAACGGGAACAGAGAACCGGAGAACACGGGCCCGTCCGAACGGCCCGCGAACTCGCTGACCGCGGGGACTGTGATCTCCGGGCGCACCACCACGATGGCGGCCGCGAGCAGCACGATGGTGCCCACCTTCATGAACGTGGAGAGGTAGTCGCGCGGGGACAGCAGCAACCACACGGGTAGCACGGCCGCGATGAAACCGTAGACGATCACGCACCACGCGAGGGTCACACGGTCCAAGGTGAACAATTGGGCGCCGAGGTCCGTGCCCGCGACCCAGCCACCGGCAACGATCGCGGCCATGAGCAGGACGAACCCGATGATCGAGACCTCCATGACCTTGCCCGGGCGCAAGTACCGCAGGTAGACACCCATGAACAGCGCGATGGGGATCGTCATCCCCACGGAGAACACACCCCACGGCGACTCGCCCAGGGCATTGACCACCACGAGCGCGAGGATGGCCACGATGATGATCATGATCGCCAAGGTCGCGATGATGGCGGCGTACCCGCCCACCACGCCGAGCTCCTCACGGGCCATCTGACCCAGGGAACGGCCACCGCGGCGCATGGAGAAGAAGAGCACCAGGTAGTCCTGGACCGCACCGGCCAGGATCACGCCCACGATGATCCAGATGGTCCCGGGGAGGTAGCCCATCTGGGCGGCCAACACCGGTCCCACGAGCGGGCCCGCGCCGGCGATGGCCGCGAAGTGGTGGCCGTAGAGCACCCGCCGGTCGGTGGGCATGAAGTCCTTACCGTTGGCGTTGTACTCCGCCGGCGTAGCGCGACGGTCGTCCGGGCGGGTCAGCTTCCGTTCGATGAACTTGGAGTAGAAGCGGTACGCGATGAAGTAGCTGCACACCGCCGCGAAGACGAACCAGATGGCGTTGATGGACTCACCACGCGCGAACGCGATCATGGCCCATGCGATCGCGCCCAGCAGGGCGATGCCCACCCAGATCACGATCCGCAGCGGGGTCCAGCGAGTCTGCTCGTGTTCCAGGACCTCGGGGTCCACGTGATTGGGGGGAAGGTCGGTGCGACCCTCGCCCGCGGGCCGGGGTGCGCCCGCCGATTGCTGACGTGTGGTGCTCATGGGGAAGGCTCCGGATCTCGTGCCAACACGCTGGCAGAAGCGTGAGATTGTTGGCACGAGTGTATGCGAGCGGGACCACATTGTCCCGGCATTGGCACCCTGTCTCGGGCACCCCGATCACACGGTCAGCAGCACCTTGCCCACGTGCGATCCGCTGTCGAAGTACTCGTGCGCTTCACGCACCTGGTCGAGCGGGAACGTGCGCGCGACCAGGGGGCGCACCTGTCCGGACGCCACGAGCGGCCACACGTATTCGCCCACCGCCGCCATGATCCGCGCCTTCTCGTCCGCCGGGCGTGCCCGCAGGGTCGTACCGATCACCGCGGCCCGCTTGTTGAGCAACCGTCCCACGTTGAGTTCGCCCTTGATCCCGCCCTGCATCCCGATGATCACGATGCGCCCGTTCGTCGCCGCGGCCCGGAGGTTGGGCTCGAGGTACTTGGCGCCGACGACGTCCAGGATCACGTCCGCGCCGTGGCCGTCCGTGAGTTCGTGGACCCGCTCCACGAAGTCCTCGTCCTTGTAGTTGATGGGCGTGGCGCCGAGCTCGCTCACGACGTGCATCTTCTCGTCACTGCCCACGGTCGCCAGCACCGTGAGCCCCAGGGCGCGGGCCACCTGGATCGCGTGCGTCCCGATCCCGCCCGCTCCGCCGTGGACGAGCAGGGTTTCCCCCTCCCGGGCCGCGGCGGCCATGAACACGTTGGAGTACACGGTCGCTGCCACCTCGGGCAGCCCCGCCGCGGCGACCGGGTCCACACCGTCGGGCAGCGGGAGGACCTGCCGCCACGGCGCGACCACGCGTTCGGCGTAGCCGCCCGAGTCCACCAGGGCGACGACGCTGTCGCCCACCGCGAGACCCGCCGCCTCCGGGACGTCCGCCCCGAGTTCCACGACCGTGCCCGACACCTCCAGGCCAAAGATGTCCGTGGCGTCCGGCGGGACGGGGTAGTTGCCGTTGCGCTGCAGGACGTCCGCGCGATTGAGCCCCGCGGCGGTCACGGCGATCAGGACCCCCTCTGGGATCAGCTGTGGCTCGGCGGTCTCCGCGGCCTCGAGGACCTCTGGGCCCCCCGATCGGACATCGCGTACTGCTCGCATGGCACTTCCTTCTCTGACGACGGCGTTGTACCCCATTCTCCCGCAGCGGCATCACCCGCGCCAGGGGCGCACCACCGCACCCCTCCCTCCCTGCACCGCGCCGAGGGCATTGGCCCCCCGGGCGCGGCGCATGGAATAATGGCGATTCGTTCGCCCGCGCCACCGCGGGAGCGCGCGACACTGGAAGGTTGTCCGAGCGGCCTAAGGAGCTGGTCTTGAAAACCAGTGTGCGGTAACCCCGTACCAAGGGTTCAAATCCCTTACCTTCCGCCCAGTTCAAAGGCCCCGGATTCCTGTTCCGTCAGGAATCCGGGGCCTTCGTATGTCCGGCCCTACTGGCACGGATCAGTCGCCCCACCAGCCCTCGGGTTCATGAGGCGCGCGGCGGAGCACACGGCGGTCCACCAAGATCGCCCCCCGTCAGAGAAAGTTTGTCGTTTGCATGGATCCTGGCCGCCTCCGAAATAGACAGCAGTCTGTGATTTGCCTCACAATTCGGCCCCGCACCCATCCAGCCAAAAGGCCATCGTCATGAAGAGGTCCGCTCTCCTCGCCCTTCCCACTCTCACCCTGGGGGCTTTGGCGCTCACCGCTGGCCCCGCCACCGCGGCCGATTCCTGGTCCTTCCACGCGCAACTGGCTCCGGTCCACAACAGCACGGCGGCCGGTACCGCCACGTTGCAGGCCCTGCAGTCGGACAACGCGGTGATCAACGGGCACGGCACGGTGTCGACCCCGCGGCGCTCACACCCGCGGCCGCGGGTGCCGTGAACCCGATGAACCCCGCGCTGCCCCTGGCCACGGACGTGCCCATCGCGTGCGGCCAGTTCGTGTCCTCGCACATGGCGATGCCCGGAGGCCCCGCCGACACCGGGGCAGACGGGACCGGGCGTGGTGCTGGGCCACGTGAACGCCACGGGCGGTGGGCCAGGCGTCTTCGCGGACCTGCCCGTCCTGACGCCGGGGGACGAGATCCGCGTGCAACGTGCAGATGGCACGCAAGCCCAGTTCCGGGTCACGCACGCGGAACGCTACGCCAAAGACGCCTTCCCCACGATGCGCGTCTACGGGACCACGGCGGACCCGCAACTGCGGCTCATCACGTGCGACCGCTACGACCCCGCCACCGGCACCTTCGACGAGAATCTCGTGGCCTACGCGACCCTCGTCACCAGGTGAACCACTCAGCGGTTCCCGAAGTGCAGTCCGGGCGCGGAGCTCAGAGCCCCACGACCTCCCGCAGCTGTTCACTGATCCGCTCGAGCCGCGCCGCGGCCTCCTCGCGGGGAACGGCACCGCCCTCGGGAACCGGGAGGACGACCTCGAGGTAGCACTTGAGCTTGGGCTCGGTCCCGGAGGGCCGCACGATCACGCGGTCATCGGCCTCGGTGCGGATGAGGATCCCCTCGGTGGGCAGCATCTCGGGCCCGCCCTTGGACAGATCCGTGTACTCGACCACGGACGAGCCCGCGATCTCCCGCGGCGGGTTCTCCCGCAACCGGTCCAGCCCGCGGGTGATGAGCGAGAGATCCGCCACCCGGAACGTCAACGGCGCGGTCGCGTAGAGCCCGTGGAGCGTGGCGAGCCGGTCCAGTTCCTGCTGCACCGTGGCGCCCCGGTCCTTGAGAGCGGCCACGTAGGAGGCCACCCGCACGGCCGTGGAGATCCCGTCCTTGTCACGCACGGCGCTGGGATCGGTGCAATAGCCGATGGCTTCCTCGTACCCGAAACGCAGCCCGGGGGTGCGGGCGATCCACTTGAACCCCGTGAGGGTCTGACGGAACGAGAGCCCGTGGTGCTCGGCGATCCGCCCGAGCAACCGCCCGGAGACGATCGAGCACGCGAGGGTGTCCCCCGCGCGATCGGGATCCGCTGCGGCGTTCTCCCCCAGCAACGCGCCGAGCTCGTCGCCGCTCAGTCGCCGCCAGTCACGTGCGGGATCGCCCGTGCCCGCGCCCGTGGGGATGGCGACGGCGCAGCGGTCCGCGTCCGGGTCCAGGGCGATCGCGACGTCCGCGTCCTGGTCCGCTGCGAGTGCCACGAGCAGGTCCATGGCCCCGGGTTCCTCCGGATTGGGAAAGGCCACGGTCGGGAAGTCGGGATCCGGCTCGGCCTGTTCGGCCACCACGGAGACCCGCTCGAAACCGGCGCCACGCAGTACGGCGAGCGCGGTGTCCAGGCCCACGCCGTGCATGGGGGTCAGCGCGATGGAGATCTCGGAACGGGCCTCGGGGTCGCGCAGGCACCCGGCGCGTTCGATGTAGCCGGCGACCAGATCGGCGTCGGCGGCTGAAACACGCGAGGAGTCCCGGGGAACGCGATCCGCGGGAGGGGCGGCGGCCATGTGCTCAGCGATCAGGGCGTCGTCCGGGGGCACGATCTGCACGCCGCGCTCGTCGTCGGAGCCCACCGCGCGACCGCCCAGGTAGACCTTGTACCCGTTGTCCGCGGGCGGGTTGTGGGACGCGGTGACCATGACGCCGGCGTCCGCGCCCAGTTGTCGCACGGCGTAGGCCACGAGCGGGGTGGGCAGCCGGGACGGCAACCGCACGGCCCGGCACCCGGCGGCGGAGAAGACCGCAGCGGCGTCGGCGGCGAAGTCCTCGGAACCGTGGCGCGCATCGCACCCGACCACGACCAGGGGCGCGGGCCCCGCGCGCTCCGTGAGGAAGGAGGCGAGCCCGGCGCTCGCGCGGATCACGACCGCGCGGTTCATCCGCGATTCCCCCGCGCCCACGGCCGCGCGCAGCCCGGCGGTGCCGAACACGAGCGGTCCGGAGAAGCGCGAGTCGAGCTCGGCGAGCGCGGGCTCGTCACCGGAGGCGGCGGCGTTCGACAGCTCGGTGAGTTCGTCGCGGGTCGCGGGATCGGGGTCGTGCTCGACCCACTGCCGCACCCGCTCGAGTAGCTGGTCGCTCATCAGGAATCGAGCCCCTCGAGCACCGCGCGGGTCCCGGACAGCCCGAGGCGCGTGGCGCCGGCGTCGATCATGGCCAGCGCGGCCTCGGTCGTGCGGATCCCGCCGGAGGCCTTCACGCCCAGGCGCCCGCCCACGGTCTCGGCCATGAGGCGCACCGCCTCGACCGACGCCCCGCCCGCGGGGTGGAAGCCCGTGGACGTCTTGACGAAGTCCGCGCCGGCGGCCTCGGCCTCGCGGCACGCGGCCACGATCTGATCGTCGGTCAGGGCCGCGGACTCGATGATCACCTTGAGCACCGCGGGCGCGGGGCATGCCGCGCGCACGGCCTCGATGTCGTCGCGCACGCCGTCCCAGTCCCCCGCGACGGCGAGGCCCAGGTTGATGACCATGTCCACCTCGTCCGCGCCGTTCGCCACGGACACGGCTGCCTCCGCGGCCTTGACCTGGGCGGGGTGCGCGCCGGACGGGAAGCCGCACACGGTCGCGAGCTTGACCCCCTCGGGCAGGTCCACGTCCAGCCGGGACGGGGAGACACAGATGGAGTACGTCCCGAGTTCACCCGCCTCCCGGGCGAGCTGGGCGACCTGATCGGCGGTGGACTCGGGCTTGAGCAGGGTGTGGTCGACCATGGCGGCCAGTTCTTCACGGGTGATCATGCGGTTCTCCTCGCGGGGGTGGTGCGGCGCGGTGACAATGCACCACGGTGGGGCGACGACGCCCGGTCCCCGAGCGTCGTCGTTGCGGTCGGACGGTGGGTCAGGCGATGCGGTCCAGCACGACGTCGTCGCGCGCCCCTGTGCCCTCGGCGGCATGGGGGTCGATCGTGGCGCCGCCGTGGAGGGACTCGAGCGCGCGCTCGAAGCGGTCGGGGGTGTCGGTGTGCAGGGTGAACAGCTTCTGGCCCTTACTCACGCGCTCGCCGGGCACCGCGTGGATCTCCACGCCGGCGCCGGCCTGGACGGGGTCGCCCTGCCGGGCGCGGCCAGCACCCAGTCGCCAGGACGCCACACCCACGGACATCGCGTCCATCTCGATGAGCACGCCCGAGGTCTCGGCCAGCACGTCCTGCGTGTGCTCCGCCTGCGGCAGCTGGGCGTCCGGATCCCCGCCCTGGGCGGCGACCATGCGCTTCCACGCGTCCATCGCGCGGCCGTCGCGCAGGGCCTCCTCGACGTCCGCGTCGTGCGCGCCGGCCGCCGCGAGCATCTCGCGGGCCAACGCCACGGTCAGGCGCACGACGTCACTCGGGCCACCCCCGCCCAGCACCTCGACCGATTCGCGCACCTCCAGGGCGTTGCCCACGGTGCGCCCCAGCGGGCGGGACATGTCGGTGAGCAGGGCCACGGTGTCCACGCCGTGGTCCTTGCCGAGCTCGACCATGGTGCGCGCGAGTTCGCGGGCGTCCTCCTCCGCCTTCATGAACGCGCCCGGGCCGGTCTTGACGTCCAGGACCAGGGCTCCGGTGCCCTCGGCGATCTTCTTGGACATGATCGAGGAGGCGATCAGCGGGATGCACTCCACGGTGGAGGTGGTGTCACGCAGCGCGTAGAGCTTCTTGTCCGCGGGGGCCAGGCCGGTTCCGGCGGCGCAGATCACCGCGCCCACGGTGTCCAGGATGTCCATCATCTCGGCGTTGCTCAGATCCGCACGCCACCCGGGGATGGCCTCCATCTTGTCCAGGGTCCCACCGGTGTGCCCGAGCCCCCGCCCGGACAGCTGCGGGACGGCCACCCCGAAGCTCGCGACGAGCGGGGCGAGCGGCAGCGTGATCTTGTCCCCCACGCCACCCGTGGAGTGCTTGTCCGCCGTGGGGCGGGACAGCTCCCCGAAGTTCATGCGCTCGCCCGAATCGATCATGGCCTGGGTCCAGCGCGAGATCTCCGCTCGGTCCATCCCGTTGAGGAAGATCGCCATGGCCAGCGCGGACATCTGCTCGTCCGCGACCACGCCGCGCGTGTAGGCGTCGATCACCCAGTCGATGGCCTCGGGGGACAGCGTCTCGCGGTCCCGTTTCATGCGGATGACGTCGACGGCGTCGAACGCTTCAACCACCGTGATCACTCCCTCGTGTAGCTGCGGCACGGTGTCGTGTCGGCGCCGGGCGTCCCAGGACACGACCTGTCCTGCAATCCTAGGCGGCGTATCGGAAAATTTGTCAATTATAGTTTTGACAAATGTTCGCGCCGCTGCGGATCCCGTCGCGGCGCCGGAAGTCGAAAGCTGGGGTCACCGTGGACCGTTTCCAGGGCCTGGTGGGGATCGTCCTCATCCTGGGCATCATCATCCTCCTATCCCGCCACCGCACCGCGATCAAGTGGCGCACCCTGGCGGTGGGACTGCTGTTGCAGGTGGGCGTGGCGCTGCTGATCCTCAAGTGGGGTCCGGGCTACGAGGCCCTGAAATGGTTCTCCGGCCTGGTCCAGGGACTGATCGGATTCACGAACGAGGGCACGCAGTTCGTCTTCGGCGGGCTGCTCAGTGACAACAACGGGTTCGTGTTCGCGCTCAGTGTGCTGCCCGTGATCATCTTCCTGGGTGCCGTGATCGGTGCGTTGTATTACCTGCGGGTCATCCAGGTCTTCGTGCACGTGTTGGGCACGACGCTGAACAAGATCATGGGCACGTCCAAGATCGAGTCCGTGTTCGCGTCCACCGTGATCTTCCTGGGCCAGAGCGAGGCACCGCTCATGATCAAGCCGTACCTGAGCAAGCTCACCCGCTCCGAACTGTTCGCGTGTATGACCGGTGGGTTCGCCGCCGTGGCCGGATCGACCCTCGTGGGGTACTCCCTGCTGGGCGCACCGCTGCCCTATTTGCTCGCCGCGTCTGTGATGAACGCCCCCGGTTCCCTGCTCGTGGCCAAGGCCCTCATGCCCGAGACCGAGACCTCCGTGGCCTCCGTGAACACGCTGAAGGTCCGGGACACCGAGTCCAAGAACCTGATCGACGCGATCGGCAACGGCGCCATCAGCGGCGGCCGGATCGCCGTGATCGTGGGCTGCCTGCTGATCGCGTTCATCGCGCTGATCGCCTTGGTCTCCGCCGTGCTCGGCTGGGTCGGCTCACTCTTCGGTTTCGAGGGCTGGTCCCTCGAGGGGCTCTTCGGGATCATCTTCGCGCCGCTCGCGTGGGCCCTGGGCGTGCCGTGGCACGACGCCGCACAGGTGGGCAACTTCATCGGCCAGAAGACCATCCTCAACGAGTTCGTGGGCTACACCGCGTTCGGCCCGGAGATCCCCAACCTGGATCCCCAGTCCGTGCTGATCACCACGTTCGCGCTCGCGGGCTTCGCCAACCTGTCCTCGATCGCGATCCAGATCGGTTCCATCGGCGGGCTGGCCCCGGACCGACGCGCGGACGTGGCCCAGCTGGGCTTGTTCGCCCTGTTCGGTGGGTTCCTCACGAACATGCTCAACGCCGCGCTCGTCGGCGTGATCATCGGGCTATGACGGTGACGGCACTTCCGGTGACCGGAGCGCCGTCGTGGACCTGACCGCGCGGGACGTCCAGTCCCTGGAGGCGGCCCGGCTCTACCACGAACGCGGCCTGTCCCAGGCGGAGGTGGCCCGGACACTGGCCATGTCCCGCCCCACGGTGTCCAAACTACTGCAGCACGCGCGCGAGCGCGGGTTCGTGAGCATCGAGATCCGGGACCCCCGCACGGTGTCCACGGACGTGGGGCGCGAGCTGTGCTCCGCGTTCGGGCTCGCCCAGGCCACCGTGGTGGCCGATGCGGAGACCGAGCACGAGTTGCTGCACAACCTGGGTGTCGCCGGGGCGCGGATGCTCGAGGAGAATGTGGCCGACGGCGATCTCGTGGGCATCACGTGGGGTCGCACCATGCGCGCCGTGGCCCAGGCGCTGACCCCCCAACCGCGTAGCGGCGTGCACATGGTCCAGCTCAAAGGCGGCAGCAGCCTGGCCTCACCGGCGGCGGGGCACTTCGAGACCGTGCGGATGTTCTGCACCGCGTTCAACGCCTACCCCCACACGCTGCCCCTCCCGGCGCTCTTCGACAGCCCCAAGGTCAAACGCCTCGTGGCGCAGGACCGGCACATCGAGTACGTCCTGGACCTGGGCCGCAGCGCCCGGGTGGCGGTGTTCACCGTGGGCTCCGCCGGACGGGACGCACCCCTGCTCGCACGCGACTACCTGACCACCGAGGAGCGGGAAGGGGTCGCGCAGCGCGCGGTGGGTGACCTGTGTTCGCACTTTATTGACGACGCCGGCAACCCCGCCGTGCCCGAGCTCGACGCCCGCACCGTGGCCATCCCCCTGGACTCCCTGCGGCACAAGGAGATCCGGATCTGCGTGGCCGGCGGCGCGGCGAAGACCCCGGTCCTGCGCGCGGCACTGCGGGCCGGGTACGTGTCCCACCTCGTCACCGACGAACGCACTGCCCGCACCGTCCTGGGCTGAGCCGGCGGCGCGGTAGTGGTGGGACCCGCATGGTTCGGCGCGATTCCGGCCGGGTCGACGTGATCCCGGCGGTGTCGGCCCGAGCCCACCCGTCCCGGTCCCATGGCGCGCGGTTGCTCCGCGCACGGTCACTCCCCGTATGACGCCGCCCGGACCGGATCACTGCCGCGCGCGCGGCTCCCCCAGGATTTCCCGGGCGATGGCGTCCGCGTCCGCGATGGTCCGGGCACCCAGGTGGGCCGGTGCACCGGCCTCGGCCGCGATCGACACACCCCACTGCACCGAGGACAGTTGCAGACCGATCACGTGGATGCCGGGTTCCACCGCGTCTTTGTCCCCCACGGCGCGGTAGACGAACGAGCCGGCCGCGGCGTCGTCGTCGTGGACACCCCGCGGACGCTCGCGCGAGACGTCCAGACCCGTGCTCGTCTCGGGGCTCGCGCCGTCGCGCGTCTCCATGAGTTTCGCGCGCACCAGGCCGCGCTCGTGCATGTGCGTGAGCAGCGGGGAGATGTTGCGGTGGACGTCGTTGCTCGGGGACATGGCCTCGATCATCCAGCGTGAGCGCACGGGTGCCGCCTCGACCCACGGGGACGCGGCCACGAAGTAACCCTCGGAGCGGTCCACGACGAAGCGTGGTTCGGGGCCCAGGAACCGCACGATCCCTGCGCGGGTCAGCGCGGCGAGCTGCTGGATCCGCAGCACGGGCGGTCCGGAGGCCAGCCCCTCCACGAAGGGTTCGAACTCGCGCTGCAGCTCGTGGACCCAGGACGAGTCCGAGATGCCGATCTCCGCAAGGACGCACTTGAGCACGCTGCGCGCGGCATTGAGGGACGCGATCGCCATCTTGACGGGATCGTCCTCACCCTGCAGGGACCCGTGGACGTCCCGGTCCAGGTAGTGCACCACGGCGGCCGCGTACTCGTCGTGGCTCGCGAAGCTCACGTCCTCGAAGGGCCGAGCGAGCCGGGCCTGCTGCAGTTGCCGCCCGGGGACCACCGAGTCCGAGATCAGCGCATCGCTCTTGCGCGCCCAGTTCACGTCCGTGCGATCCGTGAGGATTTCATCCAGCCGGTCCAGGAACGCCCGGGGGTCCCCCAGGAACGCGTCCGGTGCCGTGCGCGCGAGCACCACGTAGTAGTTCCACACGGCGTCCTTGCGGATCAGGGGTCCGAGTTGCCGGTCGAAGGACAGCTCGCCGGGGCTCGAGGCCGCAACGTGGCGCACCGCGTCCACGGTGAAGAAGCGGGTCTGCAACGACGCCGCGTAGTACCCCCGGAGCCGCGGCTTCGCCCGGTACGGCGTTCCGCGACGCGAGCCCGCCACGATCTTCGGTTCCCGTCCGGAGGGGTGGTACACCAACCGTTCCGGGTTGTCTAGATCGGTCGTGAAGCGGCCTCCCCGCCCCTCGGTGAGCTGGGCGAGCGCGTCGCAGAAGTTCAGGCCCATGCCCCGCACGAGCACCGTCTCGCCGTGCGGTAGATCGGGCCACGCGGCGTCCGCGGGCACGGTGGGCGGCCAGTACGTCAGTCCGTGTTCGGCGGCGCCGTCCACGAGTTCCTTCTGGGACGGACGCAGGTGCGCGTCCAGGTGGCCCAGCGCGAGCACGACAGCGTCCGCGGGCAGCACCACACCGCCCGCGAGTTCCACGGAGTAGCGATGACGCCCGTCCGTCCTGACCCACGCGTCCACGGCCTCGGCGCGGTGCACCGTGAGCTCCACGGTGCGCGGCAGGTTCTCCCGCAGGGTCGCGAAGACCCACGCGAGGTAGCGCCCGTACGTGGCGCGCGGCGGGTACCCCTGCGGGGTCAGCCGCGCGAGTTGGTCGCGTTGCTCGTCCGTGAGCGGGCTCACCGGGGTGATCTCCCCGGCGACGACGCCGCGGCGCCACCGTTCGAAGCTCACCCCCCGCAGGGGCTCCAGCGCGGGGACTGCCAATGCGCCGTCGGCGGCGATCACGGTGGGGAAAAGAGAAGGGGTGTTCATGAGGAACAGCTCCGACTGGTCGGTGCGCCACACGTGCCCCGGTCCGGGAGGAAAAGGATCCACCAGGTCCACGTGGACGCGGATCCCGTAGGCCGCGGAGTGCGCCGCGAGCCGTTCCACCACGGACAGGCCTCTGGGGCCCGCTCCCACCACCACCACGCGTTGCTGAATCACCACGTCCTTCAGGATAACGAAGGGTGACCCCCCCCTTCGGGCCGGGCATGAATCCGACGTGGACGTCCGGCCGGTGTCGCGCTCGAGTGCTCGACGGACCGACCAGCACACCACCCGCGGGCGTGCCGCGGGCCTGGCGGACCGCTCCCGATGCGCATGTGCACGCGTTCGTCTGTGACCGTTACCCTTACAGGGGCCCGGCCCCGGAAGGCCCGCCCGACCCCGTCCGCTCCAACGCTGGGAACCTCTCCATGTCCTCTGCCGCTCCGGCCGAACCACGCACGTTCGCCCCCCAGGGCACCACCGGGACCATTGCGGTGCTGCTCGTGGCCGCGTTCGTGGTGATCCTCAACGAGACCGTCCTGAACGTGGCGCTGCCCCACATCATGGGAGACCTGCACGTGGACGCCGCCACGGTGCAGTGGGTGACCACGTCCTTCATGCTCACGATGGCCGTGGTGATCCCCACCACCGGGTTCCTGCTACAACGCTTCAGTACCCGCGCGGTCTTCGCCCTGGCCATGGGCAGTTTCGCGGCCGGGACCCTGCTGGCCGCGCTGTCCCCGAGTTTCGGGGTGCTGATCGCCGCGCGCGTGATTCAGGCCTTTGGCTCGGCGATCATGCTCCCGCTGCTGATGACCACCATCCTCATGCTCGTCCCCCAGCAGCGCCGCGGGGTGGTGATGGGCAACGTGTCCATCGTGATCTCGGTGGCCCCCGCCCTGGGTCCCACGCTGTCCGGGTTGATCCTGGCACACTTTCCGTGGCGCACGGTGTTCTGGTTCGTGTTGCCCATCGTCCTGCTGGCCCTGGTGATCGGCCTGCTGCGGTTGCGGGACGTGAGCGAGCGCGGGAGCCTCACACTGGACCTGCTGTCCGTGGTGCTGTCCGTGCTGGGCTTCGGTTCCCTGGTCCAGGGCCTTTCCGTGGTGGGGGCCGCCGGTTCCCACGCCGGCGCCGAGTCCGGCTGGCTTTCCACGACCGCCGGCGGTGCCACCGTGCTCGCGCTGGGCGTGGTCCTCGTGGCCCTGTTCGTGTGGCGGCAGATCCGGTTGCAGCGCAAGGACCAACCGTTCCTGGACCTGCGCACGTTCCGGCACCGGGACTTCACGGTCTCCGTGGCGGTGCTCGCGCTCGGCATGATGGCGTTGTTCGGCGGTGTGATCGTGTTGCCCCTCTACCTGCAGACGGGCCGCGGGCTGGACACCCTGCAGACCGGCCTGATCCTGCTGCCCGGTGGGCTCATCATGGGCCTGCTGGGACCGCTCGTGGGTCGGTTGTTCGACGCGTTCGGCCCCCGCCCCCTGGCTGTTCCCGGTGCCGCACTGCTGACCCTCGTGATGTTCGGCTTCTCCCGGTTGCAGTCCGACACCCCCGTGTGGTGGATCGTGACTCTGCAGATCTCCATGTCCGTGGGGCTCGCGCTGATCTTCACGCCCGCGTTCACCTCCGGGCTGAACCCGCTGCCGCCGCAGTTGTACTCGCACGGTTCCGCGACGCTGTCCACATTGCAACAGGTGGCCGGCGGCGCGGGCACGGCGTTGCTCGTGGGCGTCCTGCAGGCCGGCACCGTGATTCATCGACAGGCCGACGGCACCACCGTGACCGATTCCATCCCCGGCGTCCACGCGGCATTCGTCACCGCCACGGTGATCGCTGCGATCGTCCTCGTGCTCACGTGCTTCATGCGCCGCTCCACCCCCACGAAACTGACCCGCGTGGGGGACGACGCCGCTCGGTAATGTCCGCGCGCGGATGCCGCAGCGCTGTCGTACCCCGCCCACGAATCGCCCAAGAACATACGAGGCCCGAAAAGGCACGCTGCCAATCGGTGGCGTGCCCTTTCGGGCCAGGAATGCAGCGGGTGGATCACCGCGGGGCGGTCACTTGATGCGGGTGACCTTGACACCCCCGCGCGGGGTCCAGGTGTACTGCGTGCGCTCGCCCGTCCTGATGTTCTGGAACCGCTGGTAGGCGCCGGTGGACGTGCGGACCTCCGGGGAGATCGGGTACCCCGCCTTGGTCTCGTACCCCTTGCGGACCCAGACCCGGCCGATGCCCGAGCTCTCGACGATCGGTTGCGCACCCGTGCGAGCGCTCCACAGGATCTTGGTGGTCTTGCCCGAACGCGGGTCCACGAAGCTTTGGTAGTAGCCTCCCGTGGCGGTGCGCTGCTCGTTGTTGAACGGGATGCCCACCGCGCGGGCACCGCCCAGGCCCTCGTGGCGCGAGCCGATGCCCGTCCACGTGCGGACCTCGCGCACCCCAGTGCGGGAGGACCAGTAGAGCTTGGTGGTGCGCCCGTTCTTCACGAAGTGCTGCACGACGCCGCCCACGCCCGTGTCCCGCTCCCCGGTGGTCGGATTGCCGTAGACGCCCGCCCCACCGTGGGACTTGTAGTACGTGGCGATCGCCCCGCGCGTGGTGGGCGCCACCGCGCGGGCGGCGCGCACCGCGTCCACCTTGCGGTAACCGTTCACGTTCACGCCGGTGTCCCGCAGGGTCTTGCGGATGGCCTCCACGCCGATGTTCGGGTTGCGTTCCTTCATGAGCGCGATCACCCCGGACACGTGCGGCGCCGCCATGGACGTCCCGCTCAGGTCCCCGTACGAGGGAGCGCCCAGGCTGAACGCCCCCGTGTTGACCGTGGACCAGATCGGCGCGTTGGTGTCCCCGCCCGGGGCTGCGACGTCCACCATGGGCCCCCAGTTGGAGTAGCCGGTGATCCGGTTCTGGGACGACGTCGCGGCGACCACGATCGCGCCGCCACAGTTGGCGGGGGCGGCGAGATTGGCGCTCTTGCCCGCGTTCCCGGCCGCGACCACGAGCGGGACCCCGATCTTGTGCATGCGGTTGACCGCGTTCTGCATGACGGGTGCGCACGTGGGAGCGTCCCACGCCTCGGAGAGGTTCACGACCTTGGCGGGGGTCGTGTTGCGCGGGACCCCGGGGATGGCGATGCCCGCGGACCACATCACACCGTCCGCGATGTCCGAGACGTACCCGCGACCGTCCGCTCCCAGGACGCGGGCATGCTGGATCCGGGCGTCCGGGGCCACCCCGGCGATCCCCGTGCGGTTGTTGGTGTGGGCCGCGGCGATCCCGGCCACGTGCGAACCGTGCCACCAGTTGGGCCGTCCGGGGCTCCAGTCGCCCTCGTCCTGGGGGTTGCCGTCCCGCCCGTTGCCGTCCCGTGAGTGGTACAGGTCCGAGAGGAAGTCGTACCCGCGCACCGTGCGCTGATTGAGGTCCGGGTGGTTGATCTGGCCCGTGTCCGCGATCCCGATCACCACGCCGTTACCCGTGCCGTGCGACCACGCGGAGGGCACACCGATGTTGCGGGGACCCCACTGGTAGTTCCAGTAGCGGTCGTTCGGGGCGGACGCCGCGTGCGCCGCGAGCCCGTTGACCACGATCAGGTCCGGTTCCGCCGATTCCACGGCGGGGTCCTTCTCGAGGGTCTCGACCACCGCTTGCTGCTCCGCCTTGTCGAGCATCGTGTCGGATTCCACGACCTGCTCGGCGTTGCCCGTGGTCTTGACGATCTCCGGGTCCTCGATCTCGGTGGCCGTCTCCACCTCGGTCAGGACCTCTTCCTTCTGCGCCTCGGGGACGTGGTCCTTGAACTTCACCACGACCCGGTCGGTTTCCGCCAGGACCTTGCCCTGGGCGCCCGTTCCTCTTCCGAGGGATTCGACGCCGCCCACGGTCGGGGGTTTCGTCTGAGCCTGTTGTTCCGGGGTGGGTCCCTCCGGGGGTGCCGCCGAGGCGGGTGCGGCCGTGGCCAGCAACAGCGCGGAGACGGACAACGTGAGAAGTGTTCGTGCGGAGCGTCGTGGCATGATGTCCCCCTCGGGAATCAGCTCGCGGAGGCGGGATCAGCACCGGATCGAGGTGGCTGACGCCCGTGGGCGGGAGCACCGGACTGCGAGTGCCACGGACTTTACCAATGTAAATATCGCGAGGGTGCCCCCGACACGAACGAGGGCCCCACATGACATGCGGGGCCCTCGACATTTCGCGGAGACGGGGGGATTTGAACCCCCGGTCCGGTTTAACCCGGACCCTTCATTAGCAGTGAAGTCCATTCGGCCGCTCTGGCACGTCTCCGTGTCGTTCGTGATGCTCCAGTTCCATGAGAACAGGCTCATCCCAAAACAACGGACGTCAGCTTATCGGCACGGTGCGCGAGCGGTCAAAGCGGCGGGCGCGTCGTTCCCGCCGGGATGCAGCGGCAGCACACCCCGGCGTGGTAGTCATGGTGCGGGGCGTTGTGCTCCGTCCGCTTCCTCCCGAAAGGTCTTCGTCCCGTGCGATCACTCGTCGTCACCGCGTGGTTCCCCGACGCGGAAACCCCCAGCCGCACCCCCTTCATCGTGGAGCACTGCTGGGCGCTGCAGGAAGCGGGCCACGACGTCGCGGTGGTGCACGTGAACATCGGTCGACGCGCGCACACCACGGAGCAAGAGGTCTACCAGCGCATCCCTGTCACCCGCGTGTGGCTCGACGTGACGGATCCACGGTCCTACGCGCACGTGACCCGCGTTCTCTCCGCCGGGCTGCGCGGCGCGGACGTGCTGCACACGATGGCGTTCTCCGCGGTCCTGCTGAGCGCACCGGCCTGGGCCGTGCGACGGCTGCCCTGGGTACACACCGAGCACTGGAACGGAGTGGTCAATCCCGCGAGTGTGAATCCGCTGTGGCAGCGGTTGGCGTGGCTGCGGCATGCCTTGCGACTGCCTCACGTGGTCACGGGCGTGACCGCCGAGCTGTGCACCGAGATGGCGCGCTTCTCCCGCCCCGGGGCGACCCACGTGGTGCCGTGCGTCGTGGAGAACCCTCACCCGGCCGCCGAGTTCCCGGCGAGCCCGCCCCTGCGACTGGTGGGCGTGGGGGCACTCATCGATCGCAAACGCCCCGTCCTGGCGTTGGAGACCGTCGCGGAACTGGTGCGCCGCGGAGTGGACGTGCACTACACCCTGGTGGGCAAGGGCCCCCTCATGGAGTCCCTCCCGCAGACCGCCCGTGAGCTGGGCATCGAGGACCGGGTCGAGCTGACCGGGGCGGTCCCCCCGGCGGAGATCGCCCAGCGGCTCTCCGACGCGCACATCTTCTTCCTCCCGAGCGCCCAGGAGAACTTCTTCACCGCGGTTGCCGAGGCGATCGCGGCCGGACGGCCCGCCGCGGTCCCCCTGAGCGGTGGGTTCGACGACTACTGCACCCCCGAGAACTCGGTGCTCACCCACAGCTGGGACGTCCCCGTGCTCGCGGACGCGATCGAGACCGCGCGGGACCGCTTCCGTGAGGCCGATCCGGCCGCCATCGCCGCCACCGTGCGCTCCCGGTTCTCCCGCGCGGAGATCGGTGCGCAGTTCTCCCGGCTCTACCGTGCCGTGACGCGGGATGCGTCCGGTCGACACGCGAGTCGATAAACTCCAGGATGTGACATCCTCCCCCACCTCAGGCTCCCCCTCTCGGCGGTGGCGGGGAATTCTCTTCCCTCCGCCGAATCACGAGAACCGGGACAACCCCATCGGTTCGTCGTTCGCGTTAACCGTGATCGCCGTGTTCGTGCAGGGACTCTCCCGTTTCGGGTACAGCCTGCTGGTGGGCAACATCCTGGGCAGTGAGATCCTGGGGCGGGTCAACCTGGCCATCTCCCTGGCCCTGTTCCTGGTCCTGCTGTGGCCGCAGGCCTCGGGCAACGCGGCGGCCAAGTTCATTGCCATGGCACGCGGTCAGCAACACCGCGAGGAGCAGTTGTCCGTGGCGGTCTACGCGTCACGCACCGCGGCCCTGGCCTCGGCGGTGCTGGCCGTGGTGGCGGTCGTGGTGGCCACGTACTTCCTGCACCTGCCCCCAAGCTACGCGCTGTCCGCGGGCCTGCTGGTGATCGCGCTGTCCGCCTACAACTTCGTACGCGGTGTGCGCACCGGCAACAACCAGTTCGTGACCACGGCCGTGTGGGACTGCATCAGCTCGGGGATCACCCTGACCCTCCTGCTCGTGGTGCTGCTGGGTGGTTTCACACCGCTGCTGCTGGTGCCGCTGAGCCTGGGCTACCTGATCTACGCGATCCCGGGCTGGCCGCACCGTTCCGGCGGCCCGCTGCCCACATCCCTCAAACGGCAGATCAACTCGTTCACGGCGTGGGCGTCCATCAACATCCTCACCGCTTCGGGTCTGCTGCAACTGTCCATGATGCTCGGCAAGCACTACGACAGCCCCGCCGCGGTGGGTCAGTACTCCGCCGCGGTGAGCATCGCGACGCCGGCCAGCATGCTCTCCTCCTCCATGCTCGTGGCCCTCGCGCCGGCCGTGGCCCGCATGTTCACCGCCGGGGACATGACCGGCATGAAACAGCAGCTCGATTCCATCCTGCGGGTCATGGTGCTCACGTTCCTACCCGTGTTCGGCGTGGGCATCCTCTGGGCGCCGTACGTGATCCACGGGCTCTACAACGCCCGCGCCGAGGAGTTCACCGGGGCCGTCCCCCTGCTCATCGTCCTGTTCTTCGCGGTCTCCGCCACGAGCTTCAACGCCTCCAACTCGCGGCTCAACGGCGGGGAGAGCTGGGGGGTCCGCGCGCTCGCGGCGTGCAACGCGCTCGGGCTGATCCTGGGCGTCGCCACCGTCCTGTGGTGGGGTCCGCGGCTCGGTGTCATGGCCGCGGCCATGGGGTACCTGGTCGGCTGCCTCATCAGTGCGGTGGGGCCGCTGATCATTGTGTGGGTCCACGACCGCATGAAATGGTCCGGTCTCATGTTCCGGGTGATGTTGGGGTACGTGCTGATCCTGTCCGGGCTGTGGCTCGTGTTCACGCGCCAGGGCGTGCTCGTGACCGTCCTGGCGACCGTGGCTTTCCTGGCGCTGTGGTGTGCGATCTCATGGCGTGATCTCGCACCGCGTGTGGCCATGGTCATGCGCAGGTTCCGTCGCGGCTGACCCCATCACGACGGCGGTCGGTTCAGTTCCGCGACCCCGCGGCGAGCGCCCAGCGGTAACGCAGCATCTGGACGGCGCTCGCGGCGACCACCCGCAGGGGTGCCTGCCGGCCCAGCACCCGGGTCCAGCGCTCGGTGAGCAGCGCCCCCGGCGTGGTGTAACGACGTCGCTCGGCCAGGGCCGCGAGCAACTCCCGCTCCCCCGCACCCGGGGACAACAACCGCGCGACCCGCAGGTCCGCGCGCGAGAGCTGGTCCGTCACGTGCGGCGCGTACTGCGTCAGTTCTTCGAACACGGCATTCGCCGACCGCGCGTAGTGGGCGTCCCAGTCCCCCGAGCGCACGGCGTGCTCCAGAGCGGGGAAAAAGTTCACGCGGATGTACTTGAGGATGTAGGACCGCTTCAGCTCGTCCGGGGCCCCTGCGAACCAGGGTTCGCGACCGAGATCCAGGGCGGCTGCCACGGTTTCTCGAATCGGGAGGAGCTGGCGCGAGACTCGGTCCGTACCATCCGCATGCATCAGCACCCCGGGGAGACCGGGCGCGAGATCGATCCGGTGTGCCCCCGTATAAAGGGCCATGACGAAGGACTGGTCCTCACCCGTTCTCGCAGACTCGTCAAAGCGAGCCCCCGTGCGCCTGACCGCGGACATACGGATCAGTCCGAATGCCGTGCTGCGATACCCCAGGCGGTCCTTCACGGGATCCAGATCCGAACGGCGCAACGGCCTGACGATGGGGGTGATGTCCACCCTCGGGTTCTCGTGGTGCTGGAAGGGCATGACCAGGTCGCTACCACGCCGCTCGGCGATCCTGAGCCACCGGGTCACCGCGCCGGGATCGAGGGTGTCGTCGCTGTCCAGGAAACTGATGTAGCGCGCGCTGGTCCGTCGTAGCGCCTCGTTGCGCGGCACGGCCGCGGTACTCCCCCGGTCCTCGGACTCGATGACGTCCACCACGGCGCGTTGCTCGACGCTCAACATGGAATGCACCTGCTCGGCGGTGAGATGATGCGCGACCGCCGTCACCCGGCACTGACCGGGGGCCGCACCGGGGGCCGCACGCAATGCCGAGGACACGGCCCGCTGCAAAGGTCGCGAGGTGGAGTGGACCGGGATCACGATGTCCACGAGCGGCGGTTGCGGGTGTTCGACCATGTCGCAAGGATAATTTACACACGTTTCCCGTCGCCTGGGTGTCCCCTTAAGAGTGCCCGATCCATCCCGCGGCGGCCCGATTCACCCCTGGGCGGCGAGTACGAACGGTAGCACCGCGTCCGCCCCGGCGAGGCGCAACTGCCGGGCCGCGACCGTGAGGCTCCACCGGCTGTCTACGAGGTCGTCCACGAGCAGCACGCTCGCCCGCGGCGCCCGCGCCAACTGTTCCGCGAGGGGCTCCGGGACCAGGAACCGGTCCCACACCTCGGCGAGCCGGTAGGCGCTGTTGCCGCCGTGGGAGCCGCGGGGGACGTCCGGGTTCAGTTCGAGCGAGCCCCAGAACGGCAGGTGCCCCGCGGAGGCGAGCCCGCGGGCCAGGGAGTCCACGAGCTGTGGGCGGGACAGTGACGGCATGGCCACGACCGCGGTGGGCCGTTCCTGCCAGTCCCACTGCGCCAGGACGGTGATGCTCGCGCGTCCCAGGTCCGCCGTGACCACCGAATCCACGGGATCGCCGTGCTCGTCCGATCGGAAGATCTCCCGCAACCGCTGCCCCCACCCGAGATCGGTGAGCCGGGCCAGGGCGCGGCCGCGTTCGGCGCGTTCCGTTTCCGGGATCTTCCCCTTGGCCTGCAACCCCAATCGATCCATGCCGGTGGGCCACTGCGCGCGCGGTTCCACGGGGACGCCGGCCCGGTGCAGGGCGGCGTCCGCGGCGGCGGAGGCGTCGGAATGCACGGTGGTGGGGTACCACGGCCCGGCGCACACGTCGCACCGACCGCACGGTTCCGCGGTGGCGTCGTCGAGCTGACGGGTGAGGAAGCGCATGCGGCACTCGCTCGTGAACTGGTAATCCATCATGGCCTGCTGTTCCGCGATCCTGGCCTTGCGCACCCGCTCGTAACGCGGGGCGTCGTAGGTCCAGGGCCGGCCCGTGCTCTGCCAGCCGCCGGAGACCCGTTCCACCGCGCCGTCCACCGCGAGCACCTTGAGCAACAGCTCGAGCGGGGTGCGTTTGATGTTGACCCGCGGCTCGAGAGCCGCGACCGACAACGGGCCGCCGTTCTCCGCGAGCGCGGTGAGCACCGCGGTGGCCTTTTCCTCGGTGGGCATGGACGCGGTGGCGAAGTACTCCCAGATTTCCCGGTCCTCGCCGCCCGGCAGCAGCAGGACGTCCGCGGTGTCGGTCGCGCGCCCGGCGCGGCCCACCTGCTGGTAGTACGCCACCGGGGACGACGGCGCTCCCAGGTGCACCACGAAACCCAGGTCCGGTTTGTCGAAGCCCATGCCCAGCGCGGACGTGGCCACAAGGGCCTTGACCCGGTTCTCCTTCAGGGCGACCTCGAGTTCCTCGCGTTCCGCCGCGTCCGTGCGACCGGTGTAGGCCGCCACGGGATGGCCCGCCTCCGTCAGCGCTCGGGCAGTGTCCTCCGCCGCCCCGATGGTCAACGCGTAGATGATCCCGCTGCCCGGAAGCTGGTCCAGGTGTTCGAGCAACCAGGCGAGCCGTGTGGCGGTGGAGGGCAGTCGCAGCACGCCGAGCCGCAGGGACGCGCGGGACAGCGGACCGCGCAGGGTGAACACCTCGCCGCGGTACCCGGAGCCCACCCCAAGCTGCTCCCGGACGTCCTCGATCACGCGTTCGTTGGCGGTGGCCGTGGTGGCCAGTACGGCCACCGAGTCCGAGAGGTCCGCGAGCAGGTCCTTGATTCGCCGGTAGTCCGGACGGAAGTCGTGACCCCAGTCCGAGATGCAGTGGGCCTCGTCCACGACGAGCAGTCCGAGCCGGGAGACGAGCTGTGGGAGTTGCTCGTCCCGGAAACGGGGATTGTTGAGGCGTTCCGGGGACACCAACAGGACGTCGATCTCGCCGCGATCCAGGGCCGCGGAGATCTCCGCCCACTCGGTGGGATTGGCGGACGAGATGGCCGCGGCGCGGACACCCGCGCGCTGGGCCGCCGCGACCTGGTCCCGCATGAGTGCGAGCAGCGGGGAGATGATCAGCGTGGGGCCGTAGCCCTGGGCCCGCATCAACAGCGCGGACAGGAAGTACACCGCCGATTTCCCCCACCCGGTGCGCTGCACCACGAGTGCCCGCCGGTGCTCCTGGACGAGTGCGGAGATGGCCTCGAACTGGCCGGGGTGGAAATCGGCGTGCGGGTTCCCCGTGAGCTCACGGAGGTGATCCAGGGCTCGGTCCCGGAGGGATGCGGTGTTCTCGTGCGCAGGCGCGATCATGACTCGAGTGTCCCAGCAGGTTCGGACACGCAGAAGCGACCGGAGCGCCCACCACGGCGCGAGGTGCGGCCCTCTGCATCAGGCCCCATGACGCGCCGGGTCGGGCGTACGACCCCTTAACGCGTTGCGTCCGCTGCGCCAGGACTCATTCCCCCGAAGGAGTCCATGCGGCGCAGCGGACGCATATGCCGGAGAACCGGCGCGGATCAGGTCCGCTCGAAGCACATGCCCCCCGGCATGAACCTCGTACCGTCGCCTCACGGGTGACCCGGACACACCACGCCCCCCAGCGTGGAACGCGTACGAATCCGTCATGGACGTACGGCCCGTATTCCCCCCGGTCATGACCGCACATCACTGAATGTCCCGTGTTGCGACATGAATATGCTGGCACGCCCGCTCCAGGATTTCCAGCGGTCACCGCGTCGCGCAAGACCCATCGCAGTTTTGTGGACAAATCAACTCAAGCGTATGTTCTCCCATGTCGGAGGCCGATTCCCTGCTTCCATTGCGCGCAATCGACCGGACGGCGGCGCTGATTCGTAGCGCAAAATGGGGACAGCTCGGACGCCCCGAATGCCCGTCATGGGGACCCGTGTCAGTGGTCGTCGTCCTTCTCGACCCGCTCGGCGTTCCGCTGACCGTGCGTCAACCGCTCGATGTCCGCGTGGCTGTCGAAGTTCGACCCGAGAGCACCGGCGATCGTGCCGAGCGAGGCAGAGAGCCACGCGATGTCCACGTAGTTGCTCAGCGAGGGAGAGACTCCGATCACGGATTGCATGTATCCGACTTCGATCACCACCAGAGCGGCCACGAGGATCCCCGCCATGAGCACGGTGTAGAACGTGAGAACCGTCACGAGCAGCGTGGCGATCGTGGAGGCGTTGTACATCGCGGCCTCCACGCGACTGCCGAGCCGCCGGGGCGGGTCCCACAGGCGGTTGCTGAACATCAGCCACCCCACCATGGCCCCAACCGCCAGGAGCGAGATCAGGGCGAGCCGCCACGAGGGCAACGCCAGGGACATCTGCCAGATGGAGGAGTAGAACACGCCGAACGCGCCGGTGGCCGAGGCCGCCGCCCACATGCGCTTGAGCTTGGTGACGTCCTGGAACGGCTGGTTGGTGCGCACCATGCCCAGGACCAGGCGGATGCGACCTGGCCACCACCACGGCGACGCAATGAACACGGAACGCCCGGTGTCCACGTCCTGCTCGTGGACCACTCCGAAGCGCACACGCCGGTCCTGGACGTCCGGGAGGTCCTGATGGGCCAGGGTGTCCAGGGAGTCGAAGATGGCGCGTTCCAGTTTGGTCGTGAGCCCCCGCCAGCCCAGCGCGGGCAGCGAGATGATCACGAGCCCGTCCTCGAAGTGCAGCTCCGCCATCTTGGGCAGCTTGCCCGCCCGCCGGGGGATCTCCGTGATCACGACCTGGAAATCGGCCTCGCCCTCGCGGGACCACGCGCGCACGGCGTCCACGTCCAGGCTGTTGTCGGGGCGCAGGGGGATGGTCCTGTCCCGGCGCACGAGCTGGTAGTCCCCGAAGCCGTCCCCGCCGTGGCGTTGCTGCAGCCGACTGAAGATCGCGGAGCACAGCCCGGGATCGGTGAAGACGTCTACGCGATAGGCCGGGTCCATGCGCCCCATGATCCCAGCCCGCCGGCTCGCCCCACAATCGACAGTTGGCTTACCGTTGCGTGACGCCCCCCGTCCGCGAGGATCCCGGGCACACTGGTGCCATGGACATGACCGTGACCCGCACCGGCCCCGCTCGCCCGGCGGACGTGTGGCAGCACTATGAGCGCCTCGATCTGTGGACCGTGTGGGCTCCCCACCTCACGAACGTCCGCGCCGATTCCGCCACCCTGGCCCCCGGCACCTCGGGAGTGGTCACGGCGCTGGGCGTGGTACCCGCGGCGTTCCGTGTGATGAGCGTCCGCGCCAACCTGCATTCGTGGTCCTGGCGCGTGCGCGTGGGTCCCGTGACACTGGAGCTCACGCACGATGTCGCTCCCACCCCGAGCGGCGGTTCCCGCGCGGACGTCAGGATCCAGGGCCCCGCCCCCGTCCTGCTGGCCTACCGCCCGCTCATGGGCTGGGCGCTCGCGCGCCTCGTACGGGTCGGCCCGGCGCACTGAGCGCGACTCGGCCAGAGGCGCTGCACGCGGGCAGGTCCGGGGCGCCGAAGGCCGCTCGCCCCGGGCCCCGAATGCGAGCGGACACGGAAATGCCCCGCGCGATCGTGATCGCCACGGGGCACATGGTCTCCGGTTCCGGGAGGTGGTGCGCCCTGTGGGGCTCGAACCCACGACCCATGGATTAAAAGTCCACTGCTCTACCAACTGAGCTAAAGGCGCGTGCCCAGCCGCGAGTTCCCGCCACCGAGCACGGCTACTCTACCGCAGCGCGGGCGCATTTCCAGTTCGGGAAGCGGCCTCCCGCACGGCACCGACGGCAACCACGGGCGGGCCCAGCGCGCCGCACCGCGCGGCGCGACGAGCCACCGCGCCGTGGGCGAGCGCACGGCGTCGTCGTCGACCGGGCCCGTCCGCAATATGAGACCCTGGGAGGAGACGACACCCGGGGCGTGCGCAGCCCGCCGCGGGGTTCCCGCCGAGCCTTCGAGGAATGACCCATGAGCACCGTTGCGATGTCCAAGCTGGGCCCCTCCCCCGTCACCGAGTACCTGCGCCGCGTGGTGGAGGACCTGCGCCCGCTGACGGACGGCACGGTGAACAATTCCGTCCCGGAGCTCGCGGCCGCGGACGAGAACATCGTGGGGATCGCCGTGGCCACCGTGGACGGCGCGCTCTACCAGGCCGGGGACACCAAGCTCGAATTCTGCATCCAGTCCATCTCCAAGGCCTTCACGTATGCCCAGGCGCTCACGGACCGCGGCCCGGAGGGTGTGTTCGAGAAGATCGACGTGGAACCGAGCGGTGACGCCTTCAACGAGATCTCACTGCAGCCGGAGACGGGACGCCCCGCGAACCCCATGATCAACGCGGGCGCGATCGCGGCGACGTCCCTCGTGCGCAACACGTCCCACGGCACGCGCATGGAACGGATCCTGCGGTTGCATTCCCGTTGCGCGGGCCGGCAGCTGCGGATCAACAAGAACATCCAGTCGCAGGAGCACAAGGCCGGGGACCGCAACCGCGCGCTGGGCTGGCTGCTCGCGTCCCGGGGGATCATCGAGGGGGATCCCACCGGCGCGCTCGAGGACTACTTCGGCCAGTGCTCGATCATGCTCAACTGCGTGGACCTGGCCCGCATGGGTGCCACGCTCGCGGCCGGCGGGCGCAACCCCGTAACCGGCGAGCGCGTCCTGGACCCCGAGGTCGTCTCGGACGTGCTGTCCGTGATGAGCACGTGCGGGATGTACGACGACGCCGGGCGCTGGGCCATCCGCGTGGGCCTGCCCGCCAAGTCCGGGGTCAGCGGCGGCGTGGTGACCGTGCTCCCGGGGCAGCTCGCGGTCGCGGTGTTCTCCCCGCCCCTGGACCGCCACGGCAACTCCGTGCGCGGCGTGGCCGCATGCGAACGGCTCACCAAGGACCTGGACCTGCACTTCGCCCGCACGGAACGCAACGGGCACTCCCCGGTGCGCTCCGAGTACACCCTGGCGGAAGCGCCGTCGTTGGTGCGGCGCAACGAGGCCGCCACCGAGGTGCTCGACGCGCACGGCGAGGACGCTCGGATCATCGAGCTGCAGGGCGATCTGCGCTTCGCCGGGGCCGAGACCGCGGTGCGCACGGTGCGCGACGCCGCCCGCAGGTCCAGTTACGTGCTCGTGGACATCCGGCAGGTGGACGATATGGCCCGCTTCGTCCTGCCCATGCTCAGCCGCACCGCCGAACAGATCGAGAAGACGGGCCACCACATGGTGCTCATCGCGGAGAAGAGCGGTGAGAACACGCGGAACCTGGAACACCCGCTCACGGTCTTCGCCACGCGCGCCGAGGCCCTCACGTGGGCCGAGGACCAGATCCTGGAGCGCTTCGGCGGCCCCGAGTGCACCCCGGACAAGGTGCACTCCACCCGTTCCGAACTGCTGAGCACGCTCGGCGAGGAGGACGTGGAGCGCATCCGCTCACGCACCGAGTCCGTGGATTGGAAGGCCGGGACCACGGTGTTGCGCACGGGCCAGAAGTTCAACGGCGTGTACATGGTCACGTCCGGCAACGTGGAGGTCTCCCGGCGCTCACCGCAGGGTGACCGCGTGGAACTGGAGGTGATCGGCCCGGGGATGAGCTTCGGTGAGATCGCCCTGGGTACCAATATGCGCCACATGGTGAGCTTCACCGCGCTCACGGACGTCTCCGCGCGCAGGCTCTCCCCGGAGGCGATCCAGGAGATCGAGGAGGAGGACCCCCGGCTGGCCCTGCGGTGGTGGCGCGCGGTGTCCCAGCAGGCCCTGCTGCGCATCGAGGAACGCTGGCGTCAGCAGGCCGGGGAGACGCACACGGTCGACTGATCCGCCGAGCCCCGTGAAAGGTGCGCGGCGTACACTCGGGCGCATGTCCGAACGCCGCACGCATCATTCGCCCGTGAAGTTCTCCCCCGAGAAGTTCGACGCCCACGAGGGCGGCACGGACCCCGCCCGAGTGTCGGAGGCGGCCCACCTGGCCGCGCAGGCGCTCGTGTCGCGGGGCCGGGAATCCGCGGATCCGGTGGTCCACGATCGCCTCGTTCGGCTCACGGACGAGCAGGGTCTCGAGGGGATCGCGGAGATGTGGGCGCAGGCCCCCGCGGTGTCCCTCCCGGGCGCGCTGTGGCGGCTCTACGCGCTGCACGCCGCCGCCCGCAAGGACCCCTACCGCATGGGCCGCTGGTTCGCCGCGGGCAAGCAGACCGCGCAGGTGTCCAACGTGGTCGCGGGCGTCGCGGACCCGCCCGGTGCGGAGGAGATCTGCGAGGTCGCGGACGCCATCCTCTCCGGCGCGTTCGACGGCGAGTTCGACGTCGCTCTCGAACGCTCCGCCGCGTTCTGCCGCGTGATCGCCACGGGCCAGGAACGCACGCTGGACATCTCGAGCCTCGGCGTGCGCGATCCGTGGCGCCGCATCCCCCGCCTGATCCGCACCGCAGAGGAACTCGAGTCCGCGGCCGCCGCGTGGCGCAGGGGTGCGCTCGAGTGAGGGCCTGCCCTCCGCGGGGCGTCCTCGTCCGGACGGACCGCTTTGCGGCGCCCCCGGGGTCGGGGATTATGATGGAGACAGGTGTCGGGCCGTGGCAGCCCCGGGCTCCATCATTTAGCCGCTACGAGCGGCCTTCCGCCGAGAGGCGCTCCCGGTCCGGCACCGCACCCCTCAACAAGATCCACATGTCCCCCCGGTTAACTTTCGTTCGGTACAGTGACGGCCGAAAAGTGAACGGTTCGACGGGAGGACGAACGGATGGCCTTTCGGATCTTCCCCGAGGACGAGCGGGTGACCGAGCTCCTGGTCCAGATGTCCCAGTGCGTGGGCACCGCGGTGGATCAGCTCGCCGAACACATCGGGCAGATCGACAAGACCTGGCAGCGCCCCATCACGGACCTCCTGGACACCGAGGACCGCTGCACCAACCTTTACTTCTCCCTGATGACCACCACGCGCTCCTCGTACGTGGTGCCCATCCCGCGTCAAGACGTCTACATCTTGGGGCAGTGGCTGTTGCGAGCAGTCCAGTGCCTCGTGGCGAGTGCCGAGACCCACCAGCTGTACCAGCTGGAGCGGTCCACCTCGCACGCGACCGAGCAGCTCGCAGTGATCCAGCACATGTCGCTCATGACCACCAAGGCCATGGGCCGGCTGACCAGCTTGAACGAGCTGGACGACTACTGGTTCGAGATGATCCGTCTCACGCGCCAGGCCGAACGGACCCACCGGGTGCACCGCGCGAGCTTGCTGGAGCAGTTCAAGACGGCCCAGGCCATCCGCCGCATGGACGCCGCCCGCCAGCTCTTCGATGCCGCACGCGCCCTGGGCCAGGTCTCCGCAGAGGTGGGCCGGATCCTCGTGGCAGAGTCCTGACGCGCGGTGACAGAGTTACTGGCCGTCGTAGGCATCCTCCTGACCCTGGTCTTAACGGTCGTCAACGGTTTCCACGACGCCTCCAACGCCGTGGCCCTGCCCGTACGGTTCAACGCCCTGACACCCAGTGTGGCCCTGTGGACCGGAGCGGTGTTCAACCTCATGGGCGCCCTCCTGGTGGGGCTGGTCCTGGACCGGCTGATCTCGTTCGAGATCCCCATCCCCCTCAACGACGCGGGCGTGGTGGCCCTGTTGTGCGCCCTGCTCACGGCCATCGGGTGGGACCTCCTCACGTGGTGGTGGCGCATGCCCACGTCCTCCACCGCCGCGATCGGCGGCGCCGTGGTGGGTGCTCTGCTCGGAGCACGCGCCGCGGGGCTCTACGACGACCACCTGGCCATGGGTTCCTACTTCTCCTGGAATGTGCTGCTGCCCCTGCTGATCTCCCCCGTGATCGCGTTCGGGCTCGCGTTCCTGCTGGTCGTGCCCCTCGTGTACCTGGTACGCCACGAGACCCCGGGACGCGTGAACTTCCGCGCGGGGGTCGTGCAGGCCACGGGTGCCGCGGCCATCCACTTCGGACACGGGATCCAGCACGCCCGGCGCACGCTGTGGATCCTGTTGGTCCTCCTACTGATCGTGAACCCCAACCTCTCCCGGGACAGCATCCCCGTGTGGCTCACGGTGCTCGTGGGGGCATGTCTCGCGTTCGGTACCCTGCTGGGCGGCTGGCGGATCTCCTACACCCTCTCCGCACGCATCGTGACGCTGGATCCCCTGCGCGGAGCGGCGGCGCAAACGGTGTCCGGCGCCCTGCTGTTCGTGGGGGGGTTCCTCTCCCCCATTCCGCTCTCTACGTCCCAGACCACCACCGCGGCGATCCTGGGCGCGGGTTCCGCCCAGAAGTTCCGAACCGTGTATCACGCCACCGTGCTGCGGGTCATCGCCTCGTGGGTCGCCACGGTCCCCGTGTGCGGCGTGGTCTCCGCCATCCTGTTCCTGGCGGCCTCCCCGCTGATCCAGGTCCCCGCGGCCTGACCCGTACCCGCGGTCCGCTCGGGGCACGCGTCACGATCGGGGCACGCGGAGGCTGACGACGTCGCACGGTGCGGATCGCTGCGCGCTCCCGGTGCGTGCGTCGTCGTACCCCCGGGCCCGGCCGGAGCGCCGTCGTACCCCCGGGCGTGCACAGTGAACGGTGCCCTCCGAGACGGAGGGCACCGTTCGCGTGCGCGAGGACGCGGATCAGCCGAAGCGGCCGGACACGTAGTCCTCGGTGTCCTTCTTCTGCGGGTTGTTGAAGATGTCCGTGGTGGGCGCGTACTCGATCAGACGGCCGGGCTTGCCCGTGCCCTCGATGTTGAAGAACGCGGTCTTGTCCGACACACGGGACGCCTGCTGCATGTTGTGGGTCACGATCACCACGGTGTAATCGGTCTTGATCTCGTTGATCAGGTCCTCGATCGCGAGCGTGGAGATGGGGTCCAGCGCGGAGCACGGCTCGTCCATGAGGATCACGTCCGGCTTGACCGCGATTGCGCGGGCGATGCACAGCCGCTGCTGCTGACCACCGGAGAGACCGGAACCGGGCTTGTCCAAACGGTCCTTGACCTCGTTCCAGAGGTTCGCACCGCGCAGCGAGCTCTCCACGAGCTCGTCCGCGTCCTTGCTCGAGATGCGCTTGTTGTTGAGCTTCACGCCCGCGAGCACGTTGTCGCGGATGGACATCGTGGGGAACGGGTTGGGGCGCTGGAACACCATGCCCACCATGGAGCGCACGGTCACGGGGTCCACGCCCTTGCCGTAGAGATCGTCCCCGTCCAGCAGCACCTTGCCCTGGGCGTAAGCACCCGGGATCACCTCGTGCATGCGGTTGAGGGTGCGCAGGAACGTGGACTTGCCGCAACCGGAGGGACCGATGAACGCGGTGACCGAGCGCGGTTCGATGTTCATGCTGACGTCCTGGACCGCCAGGAAATCGCCGTAGTAGACGTTGAGGTTTTCGACGTCGATTCGTTTCGACATGGGTGTGTTTCCTTAGATCGAATGGTCGGCCAGCACTCAGCGGCCGGCGGTCTTGGGAGCGAAGGCCCTGGCGATCAAGCGTGCCACGAGGTTGAGCAGCATCACGATCACGATCAGGATCAGCGCCGCGGCCCAGGCCCGCTGCAGGGACGGATCGGGGTTCGTGGGCGAGGTGGGCGTCATGATCTGGTAGTAGATGAACGTGGGCAGCGTGGTCATCCAGCCGGAGAACGAGTTCCAGTTGATGGCCGTGGCGAAGCCCGCGGTCACGAGCAGCGGCGCCGTCTCACCGATCACACGGGCGATCGCGAGGGTCACACCCGAGGCGATACCCGAGATGGCCGTGGGGATGACCACCTTGAGGATGGTCCGCCACTTGCGCACACCCAGCGCGTAGGACGCCTCGCGCAGTTCGTTGGGCACGATCCGCAGCATCTCCTCGGTGTTCTTGACCACCGTGGGGATCATCAGCACGGTCAGCGCGACCGCCGCCACGAACCCGGTACGGGTCGAGGGGCCGAAGATCATGCCGAACAGAGCGGCCGCGAACAGACCAGCCACGATGGACGGGATACCGGTCATGACGTCCACGAAGAACGTGATGGCCTTGCCGAGCCAGCCGCCCCGGGAGTACTCCACGAGGTAGATCGCGGTGAGCAACCCCACGGGCACGGACATGAGCGTGGCCCAGAACGTGATGGACACCGTACCGATGATCGCGTGGTAGGCGCCGCCCATCACCTGACTGGGCGCATCGGCCTGGTTGTCGTGGAAGCCCGTGACCCCGTTCATGGAGGTGAACAACATGTTGGAGGTCAGACCGGGGATGCCGTTGGCGAGCACCGTCCAGATCACGGAGATCAGCGGGATCACCGCGAGGATGAAGGCGGCATAGACCAGGAAGGTCATGAGCGAATCGGCCCCGGCGCGGGAACCCTCGATCATGCCCACGGCCAGCGGGCCGACCACCAGGAAGATCACGGTGGCGAACAGGGCCCACAGCGCGATGCTGAACCCCACCAGAGCGGCAAGCGCGGCCCCCGCCACGATCGCGGCCACGCCGATGACGGGGACGAGCCACTTGGGGCGCTGACCGCGGGTGAGCCTTGACTGGCGGACGGGCGAGGTTCCGGGTTGGGTGGACGTGGTCATCAGTTGGCCCCCGAGAATTCCTTGTAGCGAGCGATGATGGCGCGGGCGATCATGTTGACCACGAGGGTGATCAGGAACAGCACGAGACCGGCCGCGATCAGTTCGGACAACCGCAGGCCGTAGGCCTCGGGGAAGTTCAGCGCGATCTCCGCGGCGATCGTCTGGTTACCGGACTTGATCAGGGACGCGATCATGGGCCCGGAGGACAGCACCAGGGCCACCGCCATGGTCTCGCCGAGCGCGCGGCCCAGGGCCAGCATGATCGAGGAGATGATCCCGGGGCGCGCGAACGGCAGCACGGCCATCCGGATCATCTCCCACCGCGTGGCCCCCAGTGCCAGCGCGGCCTCCTCGTGGAGCTTGGGCGTCTGCGTGAAGATCTCGCGGGACATGGACGTGATGATCGGCAGGATCATGATGGCCAGCACGATGCCTGCGGTGAGCATGGTCTTACCCGTCTGGGACGCGGGCCCGTCGAAGATGGGGATGAAGCCCAGGTGCTCGGTGAGCCAGTTGTACAGCGGTACGAGCGCCGGCGCGAGCACCGTGGCACCCCACGCGCCGTAGATCACGGAGGGAATGGCCGCGAGCAGGTCGATCACGTAGCCCACCGGCTTGGAGATCTTGGCCGGTGCGTAGTGGGAGATGTAGAGCGCCACCAGGATGCCCACGGGTGTGGCGATCAGCAGGGCGATCACCGCGGCGATGAGCGTTCCCACGATGAGCGGCCAAATGTAGTGGAAGAAGCCCTGCCCACCGGTGATCTCCTCGGCGGGGGCGGCGAACGTGGGCAGCGCCTGCAGCAACAGGAATAGCGCGACGGCCGCGAGCACCGCGAAGATCAGGATGCCGGCGGCCAGGCTGAGTCCGGAGAAGACGGAGTCACCGGCACGTCCGGCCGAGGACTGGCGGGTCCCCGGTTTCTGGGCGCTGATGGTGGTGGACATGAACCAGTCCCTTCGATCAAGGTGTGGAACGAGCTGAGCGGTGAATTCGGCCAGCGTAGGACGTGGCGGTCCGAGATGACCGCGTGCGTGGCTGCGGCGCCGACGCTCGATGACACGCCGGCGCCGCACTCACACGTCGTCGGGGCGGATCAGCCCTTCGCGGTGATGGAGTCCACGGCCGCCTTGGCCTGGTCGCGCAGGGTCTGGCTCAGCGGGGCGGAACCGGCAGAGTCCGCAGCGGCCTTCTGCCCGTCCTCGGAGATCACGTAGTTCTCGAAGGCCTTGACCAGGTCCGCGGTCTCCTGGGAGTCGTACTGGGAGCACACGATGTGGTAGGAGATCAGCACGAGCGGGTACGCACCGGATTCCTTGGTGTCGCGCCCGATGTTGATCGCGAGGTCGTGCTCGCCGCGGCCCTCGGCCTGGGCGGAGACCTCGACGGCCTTGGCGGCGGCCTCGGGCGAGTGGGTCACGTACTGGTCGCCCACCTTGATCGCGGCGGTGCCGAGATCGCCCACGGCGGAGGAGTCCGCGTAGGTCACCGCGCCCTCGGTGCCGGAGGTCGTGGAGACCACGCCGGAGGTGCCCTTGTTGTTCTCCGCCGCGTACTCGGAGGGCCAGGCCTGTGCCGGGTCCTTGGTCCACTCCTTCGGAGCGGCCTTGTGCAGGTAGTCGGTGAAGTTCTCGGTGGTCCCGGAGTCATCGCTGCGGTGCACCACCGTGATCGGGGTGTCCGGGAGATCGGCGTCCGGGTTCTGCTGCTTGATCTGCTCCGCGTTCCAGCGCTTGATCTCACCCTTGAAGATCTTGGCGATGGTGGGGGCGTCCAGGTTCAGGGACTCGATACCGGGCAGGTTGAACGCCACGGAGATCGGGGAGATGTAGACCGGGAGGTCCATGGCGCCGTCGGGGCCGCACTGCTGCTTGGCCTGCTCGACCTCGTCGTCGGAGAGGTAGGCGTCCGAGCCGGCAAAGTTCGCGCCGCCCGCCAGGAAGGCCTTGCGCCCGGCGCCGGAGCCGTCCGGGGAGTACTGCACGGTGGAGCCGCTGTTAGCGGACTGGAAGCCGTTCTGCCACGCGGTCATGGCGGCCTGCTGGGAGGACGCCCCGATGCCGGTCAGCGTTCCGGACACGCCGCTGCTCTCGCCCGAGCCCCCGCCGCTGTTGGTGTTGCCGGTGGCGTTGTCGGAACCGCAAGCGGTCAGAGCGAGGGCACCAATGGCCAGGACTGCGGCCGAACGGCCGACATGCGAAACCTTCACTGTATTTCCCTTCGAAAGCGTGAACCGGAGAGCCCGGTGGGTGCGGACAACCGGATCTTGGAGTCCAACGCCGCTGCGTCCGCAGCGCGCCCGGGAATTACCGTAGGCAGGCGATATTGACAGATGCGGCCGGGAAGGTGAACTGGCGGTTAACAACCCCTGTGACCGGCGCCACCCCTGGCCACGGCGCCGCCCGGTCACGCGTCCCGCGCGGTACGCGTCCGTCCGAGGCGCCCGCCTAGGATGGGAGCCATGACGTCCTCGGAAGCAGCTCCGTACCGCTCCCGATTCCGTCGTGTTCCCGAGGTCGTGGGCAAGCGCGGGCGCTCCGGCTGGGCACGCATGACGTCCGGTTTCTTCCAGGCCGTGCAGATGACCGTGGCGGCCGTTGGCGCGTACGTGATCGCGGAACGGCTGCTGGGCCATCAAGGCCCCATCTTCGCCGCGACCGCCGCGCTCGTGTCCCTGGGGTACGCCAAGGGCGGGCTGCGCTACCGCCGGGTGCTGGAGGTCTCGATCGGGTGCACCCTGGGGATCGTGATGGGCGATCTGCTCATCCAGGTCCTGGGCCATGGTGAGTGGCAAGCGGCCCTCGTGTTGCTCCTGTCCCTCTTGCTCGCCCGGTTCCTTGACAACGGCGCGATCTTCACCACGCAGATGGGGCTGCAGTCCGTGCTGGTGGTGCTCCTCCCGCCATCGCAGGACGGCGTGTTCGCGCGGTCCTTCGACGCCGTGGTGGGGTGCCTGTGCGCGCTGCTCCTCGCGTACGTGATTCCCCAAGACCCGCGCCGCGAACCGCGCCAGGACCTCAGCAAGCTCATTGTGGAGTTCACCCAGGTGCTCACGGACTGCTCCCGTGCGGTCTCGGACACCGATTCGCGCCTCGCGTGGCACGCCCTCGTGCGGGCTCGTCAGACGCAGCCGCTCGTGGACTCGGTACGCTCGGGGCTCACGGCCTCCCGGGAGATCGCCCACGCATCCCCTCTGCACCGCCGGCACCGCCGCGAGATCGACGACCTGAGCGAGAGCATCCGGTACGTGGACCTCGCCGTGCGCAACTCGCGCGTGTTCGCACGCCGCCTCGCGTCCGTCCTCAACCGCGTCTCCCTGTCCGACGACGCCGTGGCCTCCCTCTCCGAGGCCCTCGCCGATCTCTCCGACGCCATCCTGAGCCTGGATCACACGTTCTCCGCGAGTCATCCCCAGACCCGTGAAAGCTACCTGCGCCAGACGCGCAATGAACTGATCTCCGTGGCCGGTCGCCTGGAACCCGGGCTCATGGGGGTGCGGACCATGGAGGGCGAGGCGCTCGTGCTGCTGATCCGTCCGTTGGTCGTGGACCTGTTGGAGTCCACCGGTCTCACCCACGAGGAGGCGATCCGGTACCTGCCCACGCTGGGCGGTCGGTGACCGAGCCACGGATCCGTGCCGCTTATGCGCGTCAGATCCGCCCCCTACGGTGACAGCATGAGCGCGAAGACCAGGAAGCCGTCCGTCTCCTACCGATGCACGGAATGCGGCTGGACCACGGCCAAATGGGTGGGCCGGTGCGGTGAGTGCCAGTCCTGGGGCACCGTGCAGGAGATCTCCACGAACCAGGAACACGGGCGCACCCGGGCCGCGACCAGCGTGGCGGTGCCCGCTCAACCGATCGGCCAGGTGGATTCCTCGGTGGCCCGCTTCACCCCCACGCGCGTCACCGAGTTCGACCGCGTCCTGGGCGGCGGACTCGTGCCCGGTGCGGTCATCCTGATCGCAGGGGAACCCGGCGTGGGTAAGTCCACGCTGCTCCTGGACGCAGCCGCCAAGGTGGCGGGCGGGCCCGATCCCCGCACCGTGTTGTACGTGACCGGGGAGGAGTCCGCGGCGCAGGTCAAACTGCGGGCCGAGCGCATCGATGCCCTCTCGGAAAAGCTGTACCTCACCGCGGAGACCGACCTCTCCGCGGCGCTCGCGCAGGTCAAGGCCCTGAAACCGGAACTGTTGATCGTGGACTCGGTGCAGACCCTCGCGAGCCCGGAGATCGAGGGTTCGGCGGGCGGGGTGAGCCAGGTGCGGGAGGTCGCGGCGAGCCTCATCCACGCCGCCAAGACCCGGAACATGACCACCCTGCTCGTGGGCCACGTGACCAAGGAGGGTTCGATCGCCGGCCCGCGGTTGCTCGAACACCTCGTGGACGTCGTGTGTCAGTTCGAGGGGGACAAACACTCGCGCATCCGCCTCTTGCGGGCCGTGAAGAACCGGTTCGGCCCCACGGACGAGGTCGGGTGCTTCGATCTCGAGGAGAACGGTATCCGCTCGGTCTCGGACCCGTCCGGCCTGTTCGTCTCCCGCACCCCCGTCCCGGTCGCGGGAACATGTCTGAGCGTCACCGTGGAGGGGCGCAGGCCGCTGCTGGCGGAGGTCCAGGCCCTGCTGGACAAGTCCAGCACCGCGCAACCCCGACGGGCCACCTCCGGCCTGGACGGTTCCCGGGTGGCCATGCTGCTCGCGGTGTTGCAGCGCCGGGCGGGCGTGGCCCTCGCGACCATGGACTGCTACGTGTCCACCGTGGGTGGTGTGCGGCTCACCGAACCCGCCACGGACCTCGCGGTGTGCATGGCGCTCGCGTCCGCTGCCCAGGATCGACCACTGCCCCAGCGGCTCGTGTGCTTCGGGGAGATCGGACTGGCCGGTGAGGTCCGCCCCGTACCCGAGATCAACCGCAGGATCCAGGAGGTCGCCCGGCTGGGCTTCACCCACGCCGTGGTCCCGGCATCCCCCAACGGACCCGGCAAGATCCCTCCGGGCTTCTCCGTGCGTGAGGTCACCACCGTCTCACAGGCCATGGAGCTGCTCTTCCCGCCGCGGCAGGGCTGAGTCCGACGCCGTACGGCCGAGTCCGCCGGGGCAAGGCCGAGTCCGAACACACATGCCACGCGGGGCATGTTGGCCTTCGGGCGGGGCGAGCGCACATAGAATGAGGCCGTGGTGAAATCGCACGAGACTGCCCTGAGACGGACCCTGGCCAGGGTCTCCCCCGGTACCGAACTGAGGACGGGGCTGGAGCGCATCCTCCGGGGCCGCACAGGCGCGCTCATCGTGCTCGGATTCGACCGTTCCGTGGAGTCGCTGTGTTCGGGCGGGTTCGACATCGACACCGAATTCACCCCCACCAAGTTGCGCGAACTCGCCAAGATGGACGGGGCGATCGTGTGCGACAAGGAAGCCACCCGCATCCTCAAGGCCGGGGTCCAGCTCATGCCGGACGCGTCCATCCGCACCCAGGAGTCCGGCACGCGTCACCGCTCCGCCGAGCGCACCGCCAAGCAGACCGGTGTTCCCGTGATCTCGGTCAGCCAGTCCATGAGCGTCATCACGATCTACGTGGCCGATTACCGCTACGCGATCGACGGTTCCCAGGCCATCATGGCCCGCGCGAACCAGGCCCTGCAGACCCTGGAGCACTACAGCAACCGCCTCGAGCAGGTCCTGGGCAGCCTCTCGGCGCTCGAGATCGAAGCCGCTGTGACCGCCCGCGACGTGGCCCTGACGCTGCAGCGGATGGAGATGGTGCGCAGGATCTCGGACGAGATCGGGTGGTACGTCCTGGAACTCGGCTCGGACGGGCGTCTGATTTCCCTGCAGCTCGAGGAGCTCACGGCCGGGACGGGACCGGGGCCCGGCGTAGTCCTGCGGGACTACCTGCCCGAGGCCACGAGGCCCGAGGTGATCGCGGAGTCCCTGGACCGGCTCGCCCGGTTGTCGTCCACCGAACTGATCGATCTGCAGCGGGTCGCGGTGGCCGCGGGTCTCACCGGGCCGCAGGGCAACTTGGAGGTGGACCTGCACCCCCACGGTTACCGGCTGCTCGAGGGCATCAAGTCCATGCCGCGTGCGGTGGCGAAACGGCTCGTGGCCCAGTTCGACGGGCTGCAGTCGCTCATGGCCGCGAACCTCGAGGACCTGATGTCCGTGGAGGGCATCGGCGAGCAGCGTGCCCGCACCGTACGCGAGTCCTTGTCCCGTATGGCCGAGACGAGCCTGCTGGAACGGTTCATGTAGCAGTCCGGGTGGCCCGGTCGCGGACGTGGCCCGTGCACCGCCCGGGCATCGCCCACCGATGGTCACCTCGAGGGCCGCCAGCCGGCCGCGCGAACCCCGGGACCGCCGTCGCCAGTGGATCTGCGCGAGCCGCGAGCCGCCCACTCACTGCAGGCTGAAAACGGCCTGCTGGCTCGCGACGTCCCCGAGCGACGTCGTGAGGTTGTAGTACCCGGCGAGCGCCTCGGACTGGCCGGCCGGGCAGCCCTCCGCGGTGCGCACCCGGTTCCACGTGAGCCGTGCGGTCTCCTTCTGCCCCGTGTCCAGGGTGATCTGACGGTCCTCACCGGCTGCCGCGCAGTGCCGTGAATCAAAGACGGTGTCCGCACCGGAGGTCACCACGAAGGCCATGTGATTACTACCGGCGTCCACGCGGCACGGATGCTGACCCTTGTTCTCGAGGGTCAGTTCGAGCACCGGGTTCTGGCCCGCCGCGTAACTCTGTTCGTCGGTCGCAGCACTCACCGCCAGATCCGCGCCGCATTCCGGCGCCGCCGTACTGCTCGCACTCGGGCTGCCGGACGCGCCGGGTGCACCAGACCCGGACGGTGTGGGCCGGGCAGTGAAGTCCGCGAACTTGTTCTGGGGATCCGTGCTCGGCTGCGCCGCGGCGTCGGGCTGCTGCGTGGCATTCGCGTCGTCGGCCTCCGGTGCCGTGAGTGCGCGCACGCCCGAGACCACTGCCCACAGCAGGGCCAGGACCAGGACGACGATCACGGCGAGCGCGACCATGCGGCGTCGCCGGTAGACGTGCTCCGGGAGCCTGCCCCCGGTGTCCGCGGATTCCGCGGGGGACGTGGGGGGATCGTGCTGTTCGGAACCGGAAGCCATGGTCTCCAGGCTACCGTGGACAGTTATGAACTCGAGCCGCACACCAGCCCGCGACGAGCGACTTCACGGCATTCACGCAGCCGTGATCGAGTGGTACCGGCGGGCGTCCCGCGACCTGCCGTGGCGCGCGCCCGAACGCACGCCGTGGCAGGTTCTCGTGAGCGAGATCATGCTGCAGCAGACCCCGGTGGGGCGCGTCCTGCCGGTGTGGCGCCGGTGGCTCGAACAGTGGCCGGAACCGGGCGATCTCGCGGCGGCGTCGCCCGCGGAGGTCCTGCGCGCGTGGGACAGGCTCGGCTACCCGCGCCGCGCGCTGCGGCTGCACGCGGCTGCCCAGAACATCGCCGCGGAGCACGACGGGCGGGTGCCCGAGGACCACGCACAGCTGTTGGCATTGCCCGGGATCGGCGCGTACACCGCGGCGGCAGTGACCGTGTTCGCGTTCGGTCAGCGCCACACGGTCGTGGACACGAACATCCGCCGGGTCGAGGCCCGGGTGTTCTCCGGGCGGGCCCTGCCGTCCCGTTCCCTCACCGCGGCGGAGACCCGGTTGGCGCAGGACGTCCTGCCGCAGGACGTCGCGGAATCGGTCGCGTGGAACCAGGCCGTGATGGAGCTGGGGGCACTGATCTGCACCGCGCGTTCCCCGCGCTGCGACGAGTGCCCCGTGCGGCGGGACTGCGCGTGGGTCGCAGCTGGCAGCCCTCCCGCGCAGGAGACGCCCAGGGGCCAGTTGTGGCACGGCACAGACCGCCAGGTCCGCGGGGCCATGATGGCGGTGCTGCGCGCCGCGGACGAGCCCGTGCCCGCGCAGTTGCTGCTCACGGACCTCACGGGCTCGGAACAGATCGCCGGGGAGCACGCGGCCCCGCCCGCCGTGGTGATCGAACGGCTCGGGGCCCTGTGGCGGCTGCCCGCGCCCGCCGAACAACGGGAGCGTGCGTTGAACGGGCTGCTCGCGGACGGTCTGGCCACCTCGGACGACGGCGCGGTCAGCCTTCCGGGGTGATCGCGCGGATCATCCGCGTGTTGCCCAGCGTGTTGGGTTTGACCCGGGCCAGGTCCAGGAACTCCGCGACGCCCTCGTCGTGGGAACGCAACAGCTCTGCGAAGACCTCGGGCTCGATGGTCTCCTGGTTCTCCATCACGGCGAATCCGTGCCGCGCGAAGAACGCCACCTCGAAGGTCAGGCAGAAAACCCGGCCGACCCCGAGCCGAGCCGCACGGGCCAGCAGTTCCTCGATCATCCGCCCGCCCACGCCGTGACCGCGCGCCGCGGGGGACGTGGCCAGGGTGCGCACCTCCGCGAGGTCCTCCCACATCACGTGCAAGGCCCCGCAGCCCACGAGGTTCCCGGCGTCGTCCTCCGCAACCACGAACTCCTGGATACTCTCGAAGTACGTCACCGTGTCCTTGGTGATCAGGATGCGCTCGGCCGCCATGGGCGCCACGAGCTCCTTGATGCCGTGGACGTCCGAGGTCCGGGCGGGGCGGATGCGGATCTCTACCATGCCCACGACTGTACGCGTCCGTTCGAACGCGAGCGGGCGGCGCCGCCGACCGTTGTGGTCGACGACGCCGCCCGCTCGCGGAGGCGCCGCGGTGCCGGGCACCGCGCGGGGTGGCTCAGGCCTGCGCCTGGGCCGCTCCCCCGCCGCTGTCGGGCCCCGAGTGGGGCGAGCGCGGCACGTCTTTGCCGGACTGGCTGTCGGCGTCGTCCGAGAACGCCGGGGTGTTCTCGATCTCCCGGATCTCGTCGTCGGAGAGCTCGGACATGGGCGTGGAGGAGAAGGTGAAGGTGGCGCCGTCGCCCTCACCCTCGACGTCCACCGAGATCTTCTCGCCCGAGGCGATCTCGCCGAACAGGATCCGCTCGGAGAGCTGGTCCTCGATCTCACGCTGCATGGTCCGGCGCAGCGGCCGGGCACCCATCGCGGGGTCGTAGCCCTTCTTGGCGAGCAACTGCTTGGCGGCGTCGGACAGCGAGATGGACATGTCCTGCTCACGCAACCGCCGCTGCAGGCGCGCGACGAACAGGTCCACGATCTGCACGATCTCACTCTCGCTCAGCTGCGGGAACACGATGATCTCGTCCACGCGGTTGAGGAACTCGGGACGGAAGTGCTCCTTGAGCTCCTCCTGCACCTTGGCCTGCATTCGGTCGTAGGACGTGGCCGCGTCCCCGCTGGCCTGGAAGCCCACGGGAACCGTGCGGGAGATGTCCCGGGTACCGAGGTTCGTGGTCATGATGATCACGGTGTTCTTGAAGTCCACCACACGGCCCTGCGAGTCGGTCAGGCGACCGTCCTCGAGGATCTGCAGCAGCGAGTTGAAGAGGTCCTGGTGGGCCTTCTCGACCTCGTCGAACAGCACCACGGAGAACGGCTTGCGACGGACCTTCTCGGTCAACTGACCGCCCTCCTCGTACCCCACGTAGCCCGGAGGGGCACCGAAGAGCCGGGAGACGGTGTGCTTCTCCTGGTACTCGGACATGTCCAGCGTGATCAGGGCGTCCTCGTCACCGAACAGGAACTCCGCGAGCGCCTTGGCCAACTCGGTCTTTCCCACACCAGTGGGCCCGGCGAAGATGAACGAGCCACCCGGGCGGCGCGGGTCCTTCAGACCAGCTCGGGTACGGCGGATGGAGCGGGACAGGGCCTTGATGGCCTCGTTCTGCCCGATGACGCGCTTGTGCAACTCGTCCTCCATGTGCAGCAGCCGCCCGGACTCCTCCTCGGAGAGCTTGTACACGGGCACACCCGTGGAGGCGGACAGGACGTCCGAGATGACCTCCGGGGTCACCTCCGAGATCTGGTCGTCGCCCTCGCGCCACGCGGTGTCCTTCTCGTCACGCTCGGCGATGAGCTTCTGCTCGGTGTCGCGCAGGGACGCGGCCTTCTCGTAGTCCTGGCCCTCGATCGCGGCTTCCTTGGAACGCTTGGTGTCCGCGATCTTCTGGTCCAGGGCCTTGATCTCCGGCGGCGCGGTCATGCGCTTGATGCGCAGACGTGCACCGGCCTCGTCGATCAGGTCGATGGCCTTGTCGGGCAGGAACCGGTCCGAGACGTAGCGCGCGGACATGTGCACCGCGGCCTCCAGCGCGTCGTCCGAGATGGACACGCGGTGGTGCGCCTCGTACTTGTCGCGCAGGCCCTTGAGGATCTCCACGGCGTGGGCCTCGGAGGGCTCGTCCACCTGGATGGGCTGGAAGCGCCGTTCGAGGGCGGCGTCCTTCTCGATGTGCTTGCGGTACTCGTCCAGCGTGGTGGCACCGATGGTCTGCAGCTCGCCGCGCGCCAGCATGGGCTTGAGGATCGACGCGGCGTCGATCGCGCCTTCCGCGGCACCCGCACCCACGAGCGTGTGGATCTCGTCGATGAACAGGATGATGTCCCCGCGCGTGCGGATCTCCTTGAGCACCTTCTTGAGGCGTTCCTCGAAGTCACCGCGGTAGCGGGAACCGGCCACGAGCGATCCCAGGTCCAGCGTGTAGAGCTGCTTGTCCTTGAGCGTCTCGGGGACGTCCCCGCGCACGATCGCCTGGGCCAGGCCCTCCACGACCGCGGTCTTACCGACACCGGGCTCACCGATCAGCACCGGGTTGTTCTTGGTGCGCCGGGAGAGCACCTGCATCACGCGCTCCATCTCGCGGTAGCGCCCGATGACGGGGTCCAGCGTGGACTCGCGCGCGGCGGCGGTGAGGTTGCGACCGAACTGGTCCAGCACGGCCGACCCCGCGGGAGTGCCCTC
Source organism: Kocuria sp. KRD140 (assembly GCF_017168375.1). Taxonomy (NCBI): domain Bacteria; kingdom Bacillati; phylum Actinomycetota; class Actinomycetes; order Micrococcales; family Micrococcaceae; genus Kocuria; species Kocuria sp. KRD140. Next base: position 333,691 of record NZ_JABFAW010000009.1, on the reverse strand, counting down.
CGCGCGGCCACCGGTGCCGACGCCGGCGGCTTCCTTCTCCCCGCCGGCGTTGCCGGACTGGTAGCCGGAGATCAGTTCCAGCACCGTGGCGCGGACCTTACCGGGATCCGCACCCAGCTTGACGAGCACCTGGGAGGCCACGCCCTCGCCGGCACGGATGATCCCGAGGAGGATGTGCTCGGTACCGATGTAGTTGTGCCCCAACTGCAGGGCCTCGCGCAGCGAGTGCTCGAGCACCTTCTTGGCGCGGGGCGTGAACGGGATGTGGCCCGAGGGCGCTTGCTGGCCCGGGCCGATGATGTCCTGGACCTGCTCGCGGGCGGCGCTCAGGGTGATGCCCATGGACTCGAGGGCCTTGGCGGCGACGCCCTCACCCTCGTGGATCAGGCCGAGCAGCAGGTGCTCGGTCCCGATGTAGTTGTGGTTGAGCATCCTGGCCTCTTCCTGGGCCAGCACGACGACCCTACGGGCGCGGTCGGTGAAGCGTTCGAACATGGATACTCCTTCATTGATCTCTGCCAACGATGCTAGGCATCCCCCGCGGCGTTTCCGGTACTGTTCGCCACTGGCGCACGGTATCCAGCCCTCAGCAAAATTCCCCCCGCGGGGCTTTCCGCAACTCCCCCGTCCCGTGCTCCCCGGTACCGACGACAACGGCCGGAACACGCCTGTTGCGGCGTGTTCCGGCCGTGATGCCGGGGTGTGCTACGAACTCAGTCGTTGTGAGCGGCGTAGTACTTGTCCTGGATGTCCTGGTGGATGCGGCCGCGGTCCGAGACCTGCAGGCCCTGCTTTTTGGCCCACGCGCGGATCTTGGGGGTCTCGGGGTTGCCCGAGCGGTTCGGGCGCGTGGTGGTGTTCTGGCTGCGCCCGCTCTTGGCGGACGCGCGGCGACCGGCCGCGACGTAGGGACGCAGGGCGTCGCGCAGCTTGGTGGCATTGGCCGAGCTCAGGTCGATCTCGTACTGGCCGCCGTCCAGACCGAAACGCACGGTCTCATTGGCCTCGCCGCCGTCGATATCGTCTTCAAGAATGATTTTCACGGTCTGAGCCATGCTCCAGCTCCTCCAAACGCCCTACGGGCTCGTCGATCAATTATTCGCGCTAGCAAATTCATGCTGTGGGGTGAAACACAGGAATTTGTCCCCCGTGTGATTCCGATCTCCATTCCTCATGGAAACTGTTCGGATTCACCCATGGGAACGTCCCCGGAATGAAATGCAGGAACCGCGGATTCACGGTCCTATCATGGCAGATATTCGAATAATTGTCATCACGGGCTATTGGGATCTTCCGGGGATTCACGAATAGGAATGCTGTTGCGTAAGCCCAGACCCCGTTGTTGCCGGGGCTTATCCTCCTGATATCCGAACGGGACTTTGTCCCCCTCGCGTTCGCGTACCGAGCGGTACCACTGCTCGGCGTCGTCGCGGGCCTGTGCCTGCGCACTGCGCTCGGTCCTGTCCCCGCGCAGCAACCAGCGCATCACGAGGTAGAAGACCACACCCACACCGATTGAGGGTACGAAGACGGCCAGGTAATCCATGACGGTGATCATCCTCTCCAGGACTGGACGGCGGCTGGACGCGGTACTGCGCCGGGCCGGTTCACTCGGGCTTCATGAGGGGGAAGAGGATGGTGTCCCGGATGCCCAGGTTGGTGAACAGCATGATGAGCCGGTCCAGCCCCAGGCCGAGCCCGCCCATGGGCGGCGCGCCGTATTCGAGGGCCCGCAGGAAGTCCTCGTCCAACTGCATGGCCTCGTCGTCCCCCGCCGCGGCGAGCCGGGACTGCTCCGTGAGCCGGTCGCGCTGCACCACCGGGTCCACGAGCTCGGAGAACGCGGTGCCACGCTCCATCCCTCCGATGATCAGGTCCCACGCCTCGATCAACCCCGGCTTCTCGCGGTGGGGCCGGGCGAGCGGTTGTGCGGCCGGCGGGTAGTCGTACACGAACGTGGGTTGGATCAGGGTGGGCTCCACGATTTCCTCGAAGAGTTCCATGACGAGTTTCTGTGCGTCCCATGCAGGATTCACCTGAATATCGCGCTGAGCGGCGATCTTTCGCAGTTCCGTGACATCCGTGTCCGGGGTGATCTCCCGTCCCACGGCCTCGGACAGCCCCGGATACACGGAAACCCATGCCCACTCCCCGAACAAATCAATGCGGCCGTCCTCGGTGTCCACCCCGTCCACACCGAGCGCGCGGGCGCATTCCTGGATGATCTCCTGGATCCGCTGCGCCATCACGAATTGATCGGCGTAGGCCTCATACGCCTCGAGGGTGGTGAATTCCGGGCTGTGGGAGGAATCCACACCCTCGTTACGGAAGACCCGGCCGATCTCGAAAACCCTGTCGATACCGCCCACGACCGCGCGCTTGAGATACAGCTCGGTAGCGATACGCAGCGTCATGTCCTGGTCGAACGCGTTGAGGTGGGTACCGAATGGGCGCGCTGCGGCCCCGCCGTGCACGAGCTGGAGCATGGGGGTCTCAATCTCCACGTACCCCTGTTCCTCCATGACACGGCGTACGGTGCGCGTGATCGTGGAGCGCGTGAGGACGACGTCGCGGGCCTCCTGGCGCACGATCAGGTCCAGGTAGCGCTGGCGCACCCGGGTTTCCTCGTTGAGTTCCTTATGCATGGTGGGCAGGGGGCGCAGGGCCTTGGAGGCCATGGTCCACGAGTCCGCCATCACGGACAGCTCCCCGCGCCGCGAGCTGATCACGCGACCGGTGATGGCCACGAAGTCGCCAAGGTCCACGAGGGCCTTCCACTGCGCGAGGGGTTCGTCCCCCACGTTGACCTTGGAGAGCATGGCCTGCAGCCGGGTGCCGTCCCCCTCCTGGAGGGTCGCGAAGCACAACTTGCCGGTGTTGCGCACGTGGACCACACGACCGGCCACGGTCACGACGTGCTCGGTCTCCTCCCCGGCTTCGAGCTGACCGAACTGCTCACGGACCGCGGCAAGGGTCGTGGTGCGGTGCACGTCCACGGGATAGGGCGCCATCCCGGCGTCCTGCGCTGCCTGGCGCTTGGCGGCGCGCACGGCCATCTGATCGTTGAGCTCGTGGGCGCTCAGCTCCGGATCGGTGCTGGCGGTGTCTGCGGGAACGGTGGATTCGGGCTGCTCGGTCACAATGGACCAGGATACCGCCCGCGCTCAGATTCGCATGTTGTCGATCAGGCGGGTGGGACCCACCCACGCCGCCACGAGCGCGAGGGTCCCGGGGCCGGGTTCCACGAGGGAAAGATCTCCCGGGTCCACGGTCACGAGGTAGTCCAGGCGCACCTCCGGCTCGGCGTCGATGGCGCTGCGCGCCCGCTCGAGCGTGAGCTCCCCTGCCGCGAGCGCGCGCAACGTCCGGTGCAGCACGAGCGCGTGGTCGGCCTGCTCGGCGGAGAGGTACTGGTTGCGCGAGGACAGGGCGAGCCCTTGCTCCGAGCGCACGATGGGCACCGCACGGATCTCCACCGGGTGATCGAAATCACGCACCATCCGCTGCATGAGCAGCAGTTGCTGCGCGTCCTTCTCCCCGAAATAGGCCCGCAGTTCGGCGGCGGGGCCCGGTGCCGCGATCGTGAACAGCTTGTTGACCACGGTCAGGGCGCCGTCGAAGTGCCCGGGGCGCGTGGCCCCCTCCAGGATCGACCCTGCCCGCCCGGAGGTCACGGACACCACGGGCGTCCCGTCCGGGTACATCTGCTCGACCGACGGCGCGAAGACGAGGTCCACACCCACCTCGGCGAGCCGCGCAACGTCCCCGTCCAGGTCCCGCGGGTAGCTCTCGAAGTCCTCGCCGGGACCGAACTGCAGTGGGTTGACGAACACGGACACCACCGCGAGGTCGTTCTCCGCACGCGTGCGCTGCGCGATCCGCGCGTGCCCGTCGTGCAGGGCACCCATGGTGGGGAACAACCCCACGGTGCGGGCGCCGCGGGTCACGCGCGCCCCGATCTCCTCGCGCAACTGCGCCACGGTGGTGCACACCACGGGTCCCGTCACGGGCGTTCCTCTCCGTCGAGCGCGGCAAGCACCGCGCGATAGGTCGTCTCGTCGATCCGGCCCGACGACGCCGCGCGGGCCGCGGTCTGCCGCGCCAGTGCGCGGTACCCCGCCAACAACTGCTCCCCGGCGTCCGTCTGGCGCGCTCCCCGCACGGAGGCGTCGGGTGCCGTGACGCGCTCGGGCGAGCGGGCGGCGTCGGCGGCGGAGACCCCATCTTGGGACAGCTCCCGTAGGGCGGCGACGTGGGCGGCCACCGTGGCGACGTCCCCGCGGGCCACGGGACCGGTCAGGGCGTCCTCCCCGGAGGCCAGGGCGTTGTCCACCGTGGCGCGCGCGAGGGGGCCCAGGACGCGTTCCGGGTGGGTGACCCCGATCTGCCCGAGCACTTGCATGGACTCCCCGAGCAGGGTCATCACGTGGTTGGAACCGTGGGCGAGCGCCGCGTGGTACAGGGGGCGATCCGCTTCCGCGATCACCACGGGCTCGGCGCCCATCTCCACCACGAGAGCTTGCGCGATGGGCAGGACGGGTGTCGCGGCGGTGACGCCGAAGCTGCAGTCCGCGAGCCGGTGCAGGTCCAGGCTGAGCCCCGTGAAAGTCATGGCGGGGTGCACGGCCAGGCCAATCCCCCCGGCACGGCGCACGGGTTCGAGCACATCCGTGCCGTAGCGCCCCGCGGTGTGCACCACGAGCTGACCGGGTTGCCACGCGCCCGTGGCACCGAGCCCGCTCACCAGACCTGGTAGTTGGTCGTCCGGGACCGCGAGCAGTACGAGTTCACTGCGTTCCACGATCGTGGGGACGTCCAACACGGGCACGTCCGGCAACAGGGCACCCGCGCGCTCCCGGCTCTGTTCGGAGGACGCGTGCACACCCACGACGGCGTGTCCCGCAGCCCGCAGCGCGGCGCCCAGCACCGCGCCCACCTTGCCGGCACTGATCACGCCCACGCCCAACCGGCCCGGGCGGTCACTGGGTTGTCTCACGGAAATTCTCCTCGACGGGGACGACGGCACGCACAGAGTAGCGCACGCGCGTCAGCTCCCCCGCGGGTCGGGCATGCCTGCCAGCGCAGTGGCGTGCTGTTCGCGGCCCCGACCGTTGACGCGGTCGCGCGCCGCGCGCGCAAGGTCCGTGTGGCGTGCCTGCAGCTCGCGGACCTGTGCGGTGTCCAGGTGGCGCACGGACGTGGTCACCGACCCGGGGGTCACGTGCACCGCGAAACCACTCAGCCGCAACCGCCGGTCCACGGGACCCTGGGTCACGGCCACGGACTGCGTCTTGTGGTGCGGGATCACGCTCGCGTGCCGTGCGAGTCTGCCCCACCGCAGCACGAGCGCGGACGTGTTCAAGGCGAAGCCCGTGCGACGCCACGTGAGCGGATCCAACCAGCGGGCCCTCCGGGGGCTCGTGGTGAAGTCCTCCGAGTCGCCGATCCCCGTGAGTCCCTGGTCCACGAGCTCGGTGGGCGCGTGTTCGAGCGGCAGCACGAGGTCGAGGATCTCGTGCACGTTCTCAAGTGTGCCCACGGGCAACACCGTGGAACCGAGCCCCTCGGTGCCCTCGGAGCCGCCTTTACCCGCGGTGATCACACGGACGTGGTGGCCGTCGAAACCGCGCCACATCAGGGGTTTACCGACCTCCAGTGCCTGCACCCTCCCCGTGGGAATCGTGGAGGAGCGCTCGTTGAACAACCCGGATCGGGTGCGCACCCCGGAGGGGACCACGCTGAGCGTGAACCCCCAGCTCTTCTCGAGCCGCGAGTACACCGTGGAGACCACGCCGAGCAGCAGGGGGACGAAACTGGGGATCATGACCCGCATCACCTGGGCGTTCCAGAACGCGGCGATCACCGCCGCCACTGCCATGAGCAGCAGGATCACGGCGGGCGGGGAACACACGAGGCTCAGCAGCACCCGGCTCGTGGGCACCGTGAACACGCGCCGCAACTCGTCCTGTTCGCCCAACAGGCCGTACTTCCGGGCGGCCCGCACGTCCACGGTGTCGCGCCGGCCGCGCTCGCCCGTACCGGCCGCGGGGTTCCCCTGGTACGCGGGGTAGCGCTCGGTCGCGCCGGAGTCCACGGCAGGGACGACGGCGCTCGCCGCCGAACGGTCCCACGGCGCCACGCGCCCGGGGCGGGTGACCTGCGGATCCCGGTACCGGTCGGCAGCCGCCTCCCCCGTTGCTTGGCCGTCATGAGCGGCCGACGCCTCGTGGGCGTCCGGGGCGGTGTGCGGGATCGGCGCGTCCGACGCGTGGTGCGCGGCCACGAGCAGTTGTTGCCGCAGCTGGCGGGCGTGGTCGCGGCGAAGGTAGGACAGCTCGAGGACGCTGGACCCGCCGTCTGCGACGTCGAACTTCAAGGACGCGAGACCCAGGATCCGGGGGACGAACTTGCGCTCGATGTCGATGCCCTGGACCCGGTCCAGGCGGGCCTGGCGGTGCGTGCGAAACAGCCACCCCGTGCGCAGGCGCACGTGTTCGTCCGTGATCTGGTAGCGGATGAACCACCACGAGAGTAGACCTAGACCGATGAGCAGGCCGAGCACACCGCACAGGATCGCGATCGCAAGACCCGCGCCCGCGAGCTGCACCGCCCCGCCCACGTCCATCTCGATGGGGTCCCCGTTGAGCACCGCCGTGACGAGGTCGTCCAGGAACACGTTGCCGAAGCCCCACGCGAGGGCCACCACGAGTAGCCAGCTGCGCACGAAGGGCGTGAGCGGGTGCACCCGGTGCCACGCGCCGTCGGCGTCCACCCCGGGGCGTGGACCCGTGCCAGTGCGCTGGGCGGGCCCGGGAAGCGGACCGGAGCCCGGGTCCGCCGGCGACCCCGGCTGCGCGTAGCGGTGGGATGGGTCCGGGCTCATCACAACCCCACCATGTGCTCTTCCCCGCGCTCCGTGAGCTGCTCACGCAACCGGCCTGCCTCCGCGCGGGGTAACCCGGGCAGCACGGCGTCCGTGGCCGCGGACGCGGTGTGGAGCGTGAGCGTGGCCAGCCCGAACGCGTTGAGCACCGGCCCGGTCTTGATGTCCACGTACTGCATCCGCCCGTACGGCACCACGGTCACGCTGCGGAAGAACAGGCCCTTGCGCAGCCACAGTTCGGTGGGTGCCTCCGCGTAGCCGATGGCCCGGACCCGGCGCGGGATCAGGGACAGGTTCACGAGACCCAGCCCGAGCACGATCCCGGACAGCACCCACATCCACCACTGCGGGCGGTCGCCCCAGGTCCCGAGCAGACCCAGGATCAAGGGGATCGAGAAGATCGCGGTCCACATGACGGTGGAGATGGCGGAGCTGATCAGGCGTACGGAAACGTACTGGGGCGCCACCCGGTGCCAGGTCAGTCCCGGAGGTGACAGTTCATCGGTGGCGGGCATATCCTCCCTCTCCTGGGGCGTACGGGTCCCGCCGTCCACCGTAGGGGGTTTCCTCCTCCGCGTCGGGGTCATCGGGTGGGAGCCGACACGATTTCTCCACGATCCAGCCCACGACCGCCAGCACGATCCCCGCCGCGCCTTGGGCGATGCACAGCCACAACGGTTCCTGCGTGGAACGCACCCCGAGCAGGGTGAGCTGGTCCACGCCGATCCCGGCGTGCCACCCGGCGGTCAGCGCTCCGTAGTACGCGATCGCCTGCGCCGCCGCTGCCGTGCCCACGGCCCACACGGGATCGTACGGTTTGCGCCGAGCCGGGTCGCGACGTCGCCCGGCACCGCGTTCGGGGTCCCGGTAGGCGCGCAACCGCAGCCCCAGGTACCCCACCACGAGCGCGGCCGCGAGTTCGGCGAGCAGACTGAGCCACGGCAGGATGAGCAGGCTCTGGTGTTGCCCGCTCACCACGTGATTGAGGCTCCACCCCACGGCCGCCGCGACCGCGGCGGCCGCCACGAGGGACAACACGTTCAGGTATCGCACGGGGACCCCACCTCCGGTCGCACGCGGTGCTCGGTCACGGTCAGATCCGCGAAGTCCGAGGCCTCACGGGCCAGCTTACGGACGGGACGGCCGTCGAGGTGGGCCCGCGGATCCATGAGGGCCCACGGTTCGAGCACGAACGCGCGTTCGTGGGCCCGCGGGTGCGGCAACTGCAAACGCGGATCGTCGCTGTGGACGTCCTCGAACCACACGACGTCCAGGTCCAGGGTGCGCGGCCCCCAGCGCACGTCACGCGTGCGACCGTGCTCGGCCTCGATGCTCTGGCACACCGCGAGCACCTCGAACGGCGTGAGCCGGGTACGCAGTTCCACGACCGCGTTGAGGTAGTCCGGGGAGTCCTGCGGTCCACCCACCGCGCGGGTCTCCACGACCGGTGAGCTCGCCGTGACACTGATCCCGGGTGTCGCGTCCAGCGTCCGCACGGCCTGCCGCAGCACCGTCAACCGCTCCCCCAGGTTCGCCCCCAGGGCCACAACACACCGGGCCGTCATCCGTCCGCGCTCGCCTCGTAGTGTCCTCGGCGGCGGTGGATGCTCACGGCCACGTCCGAGAACGTCACGTCGATCGGCGCCTTGGGTTTGTGGACCGTGACCTCGAGTTCGGCCACCGCGGGGAAATTCTCCACGAGCGCCCGCGCGATCTCCTCCGCGAGTGCCTCGATCAACTGGAACCGGGTCCCGATGATGATCTCCCGCACCATTTCCGCGACCTCCCCGTAGTGCACGGTGCGGGTGAGGTCGTCGCTGGTCCCGGCCGGTCGCAGGTCCATGTAGAGCACGAGGTCCACGAAGAACGGCTGGCCGCTGCGGCGTTCCTTCTCGAACACGCCGTGGTAGCCCACCGCGCCCAGGCCGGTGAGGGTGATCCGATCGCGATGGTTCTTGTCAGGGGCGGGTGTGTTCATGGCGGGCTCAGTTTCCCATATCCCGGGGGTGCAGTACGGGCGGGGTGACGCCGCGCCACGCGTGAGCCGCGGCCACCGCGTCCACCGTGGTCGGGACGTCGTGAACGCGCACGGCCCAGGCTCCCCCGAACGCGGACAGTGCGCTGATGGCTGCCGTGGCCGTGTCCCGTTCATCCACGGGACGCGGTCCGTCCTGCGTGGCCAGCAGGGCGCCCACGAAGCGTTTACGGGACGCGGCGATCAGGACCTTGCCGAGACCGGTCAGCCGGGGCAGGGCGCGCAGCAGTTCCCAGTTCTGCTCCCCCGCCTTGGCGAAGCCGAGCCCCGGGTCCACAATCAGGTGCTCCGGGCGGATCTCCGCGGCGAGGCAGCGCTCCCGCAGCTGCTCGAGCTCGGCGAGCACCTCGGTCACGGTGTCGCCGTAGTCCGCGAGGGACGTCATGGTCTGGGGGGTCCCGCGCGAATGCATGAGCACGTACGGCACGCCCCGGTCCCCGGCCAGCTCGATCATGCGGGGGTCCAGGTTCGTCCCGGAGACGTCGTTGATGATGTGCGCCCCGGCGTCCAGGGCGGCCTCGGCCGTGTCCGGGTGCAGGGTGTCCACGCTCACGACGACGCCGCGGTCGCTCAGTTCGCGGATCACGGCCAGCACGCGCCGCTGTTCCTCCCGCGGATCCACCCGTTCGGAGTCGGGCCGGGTGGACTCCCCGCCCACGTCCACGATGTCCGCGCCCTGTTCGGCGAGCAGTAGCCCGTGCGCCACCGCCGCGGCCTCGGTGTCGTGGCGACCGCCGTCACTGAACGAATCTGGGGTCACGTTGAGGATGCCCATCACGAGTGTGCGTCCGGTGGGCAGCGCGTCGAACGAACCCCAGCCAAGCGCGTGCCGAGCGGGCCCGGCATGGTGGGTCCGAACACCGTCGGGCGAGCTTGCGGCGTCGTGCGGCGCGCTCATTGCCCGCGCCCCGCCTGGATCAGGTTCATGGCCTCGGCGCGGGTTGCCGGGTTACGCAGTTGACCGCGCACGGCCGACGTCACGGTCTTGGCGCCGGGTTTACGAACCCCCCGCATGGACATGCACAGGTGCTCGCACTCGATCACCACGATCGCCCCGGCCGGGTGCAGGTGCTCGCTCAGGGCCTCAACAACCTGCGTGGTGAGCCGCTCCTGGACCTGGGGACGCTTGGCGTAGAGGTCCACGAGCCGCGCGAGCTTGGACAGGCCCGTGACCTTGCCTTCCGGGCCCGGGATGTACCCCACGTGAGCGAGCCCGTGGAACGGCACCAGGTGGTGCTCACACGTGGAGTAGAACGGGATGTCCCGCACGAGCACCATCTCGGAGTGGCCGATGTCGAAGGACGTGGCCAGCAGGTCCACGGGGTCCTGGTGCAGACCCGCGAAGACCTCGGCGTACGCGCGTGCCACCCGGGCCGGGGTGTCCCGCAGACCATCGCGGTCCGGGTCCTCCCCCACGGCCAACAGGATCTCGCGCACCGCGGCCGCGATCCGAGGTTGGTCGATCGTCGGATCGAGCTGGGGGGCATCGGCGTAGTCCGCGTAGGACCCCGACACCGGCTCGTGCGGATCGTCCTCGTGGGTGCCGTGCATCAGGGGTTCTCCCGCCGCACACCGCCCGGTTCCTGTCCGGACGGCCCGTCCGGGCCCGCGCCGGAGGCGTCGGCCCCCGGCTGTGGGTCCTGGTGCTCGGGCACCTCGAGCGGGTGTTCCGGCTTGGCGGCCACGGCCTGGTCCTGCGGTGCCATGGTGCTGGGGTCCTGGAGGTTCTTGCGGCGAGCCTCCTCCCGTTCGGCGGACGTGACCACCGGCGGGATGTCGGAGACCTCGCGCTCCTCCCCGGAAAGCCACACCGGGCGCAGGTCCCGCTTGGTGACGTCCCGGAAGATCTCCTGGATCTGGGCCTCGTTGAGGGTTTCCTTTTCGAGCAGCTCCAAGGCCAGGCGGTCCAGGACGGGACGGTTCTCGAGCAGGATCTGGTGTGCCTCGGTGTGGGCCTGGTCGAGCAGTGCCCGCACCTCGTCGTCCACGACGGCCAGCGTGTGGTCCGAGTACTCCTTGGAGCCCGAGCCCATCTCGCGGCCCACGAACGGGTCCGAGTTGTCCCCGCCGATCTTGACCGAGCCGATCCGCGAGCTCATCCCGTACTGGGTGACCATCTTGCGCGCGGTGTCCGTGGCCTTCTGGATGTCGTTGGACGCACCCGTGGAGGGGTCGTGGAACACGATCTCCTCCGCCGCGCGACCGCCCATGGCGTAGGCCATCTGGTCCAACAGCTCGTTGCGGGTCGTGGAGTACTTGTCGTCCGAGGGCATCACCATGGTGTAGCCCAGCGCGCGGCCGCGCGGCAAGATCGTGATCTTGGTGACGGGGTCCGTGTTACGCAGTGCCGCGGCGACGAGCGCGTGGCCGCCCTCGTGGTACGCGGTGACCTTGCGCTCGAGTTCCTTCATCACGCGGGAACGCTTCTGCGGGCCGGCGATTACGCGGTCGATCGCCTCGTCCACCGCGCGGTCGTCGATCAGCTGCGCGTGGGAGCGGGCGGTCAACAGCGCGGCCTCGTTCATCACGTTCGCGAGTTCCGCACCCGTGAACCCTGGCGTGCGCTTGGCCACGGAGGCCAGGTCCACGTTGTTCGCGAGCGGCTTGTTCTGGGAGTGCACGCGCAGGATCTGCTCGCGGCCCTTCATGTCGGGGGCATCCACGCCGATCTGGCGGTCGAAACGGCCCGGGCGCAACAGCGCGGGGTCCAGGACGTCCGGGCGGTTGGTCGCGGCGATCAGGATCACGTTCGTGTTGGCGTCGAAGCCGTCCATCTCCACGAGCAACTGGTTCAGGGTCTGCTCGCGTTCGTCGTTGCCGCCGCCCATACCGGCACCGCGCTGGCGGCCCACGGCGTCGATCTCGTCGACGAACACGATGGCCGGGGAGTTCTCCTTGGCCTGCTGGAACAGGTCGCGCACGCGGGACGCACCCACGCCCACGAACATCTCCACGAAGTCGGAACCGGAGATTGAGTAGAACGGAACACCGGCCTCACCCGCCACGGCCTTGGCCAGCAGGGTCTTGCCGGTACCCGGAGGGCCGTAGAGCAGCACACCCTTGGGAACCTTGGCACCCACGGCGGTGAAGCGGTCGTGCTCCACCAGGAACTGCTTGATCTCATCGAGCTCCTGGACGGCCTCGTCCGCGCCGGCCACATTCGCGAACGTGACCTCGGAGTTCTCCTTGTTGAACATCTTGGCCTTGGACCGGCCGAACTTCATGGCCTGCCCGCCGGTCTGCATGCGGGCGAAGATGAACCAGAAGATACCCAGGATGATCAGAAACGGGAGCAGGAAGCGTACGAGCGACAGGAACCAGTTGTTCTCCACGGGTTGGTCCGTGAAGCCGCTCAACTGGGCGTCGTTCATGGTCCGCACGACGTCTTCCGCGCGGGGCTGGACGTAGAAGAACTCCACGTCCTTACCGAGGTTCTGGCCGTCCCGGTTCAGATCGTCCCTGAGGCTGAGCTCCACCTTCTGCTCGCCGTCGTAGATCTTGGCCTCGTCGACCTTGTGGTCCCTGAGCAGTTCCAGACCCACGTTGGTGTCCACGCGGGACGAGGTGGGGCTGAACACGCTGGCGCCCACGGGAACCAGGACCACAATGGCCAGCAGGATCCAGAAGAGTGGACCCTTGAAGAAACTCGTGGGTTTTTTTGCCGTGGCCAAGCCGTTGATCCTCCCATGGACGTGACACGTTTCGTCACGGCCCGCTCGTGCACCTGTCTCCATGGGGCGGAGGGGTGGGGAACGGTGGCCGTGACGTGTATGGCACAATCTATCGCTTCGAATGGCGCTGCGACGCCGTGCGTGCGGTCCGTTCTTTCACAGCGCACACGATTGGGCCACGGTACACGCCTCTGCCCGACATTGGCTGGGCGTGAGGGTCCGTGCGCGACTCACTCGTAAACGTGCGGTGCGAGCGTGGCGATGCAGTCCAGGTTGCGGTACTGCTCCGCGAAGTCCAACCCGTACCCCACCACGAACTCGTTGGGGATGTCCCAGCCCACATAGCGCACGTCGATGTCCGTCTTGGCGGCGTCGGGCTTGCGCAGCAGCGTGCAGATCTCCACCGAGGCGGGTCCGCGCGACTCCAGGTTGGTGCGCAGCCAGGACAGCGTGAGGCCCGAGTCGATGACGTCCTCCACGATCAGCACGTCCTTGCCGTGCAGGTCCGTGTCCAGGTCCTTGAGGATGCGCACCACGCCCGAGGATTTGGTGCCCGAACCGTAGGAGGACACCGCCATCCAGTCCATGGGGTACTGCCCCTCGAGCTCGCGCATGAGGTCCGCCATGACCATCACCGCACCCTTGAGCACCCCCACGAGCAGCACGTCCCGCCCGTGGTAGTCGCGGTCGATCTGCTGGGCGAGTTCACGGACCTTCTGCGCGATCTGTTCCTTGGTGAACAGGACGTTGCTCAGGTCGTCGTGGACGTGTTCGGCCTTCACTGTGCACTCCCGGGGTCGTTCGTGGGTGGACTTGTCTCCAGCGGGCGAGGTCCGCGCTCACCGCGCAGCTCGAGGCACCCTCGCGCATGGGTCGCGTCCGAGCGGTGCCGCCACGCTGCCACCTTACCCGCCATCTGCACCGGCCCGGCCGCCCCGTACCCGAGCGCGAACTGCTCGAGCGCGCTCAACCGTTCGAACGTGGGCGTCTCCCCGCCCGCGAGGACACATGCCTTCGCGAGCATGCGTCGGCGCAGTGCCGCCGGGGTCCCCTGGACGACGGCACCGTCCAGCACGACCGACGAGCCGGACGACGCCGCGGGCACCAGGGCGGCGTCGAACGCCAGGGACGCCTGTTCGTCCAGGTAGTCGGCATCGGCGCCGAGTACCGACGCCGTGCGGGCCAGCGCCCTGCCCACCCCCGGCCCCAGCTGGGACTCGAGATAGGGCAGGACCTCGTGGCGCACGCGTGCGCGGGTCAGTGCAGTGTCCGCGTTGGTGGGATCGTGCCATGGCGACAGCCCCTCGGCCGCGCACACCGTCTCGGTCTCGGCGCGCGTGACGTTGAGGAACGGACGCAGGTACAGCACGTCGTCGACATGATGCCGCTCGGGCATCCCGGACAGCGAGCGCGTTCCCGAGCCCCGGGCGAGGCCCAGCAACACGGTCTCCGCCTGGTCGTCCCGTGTGTGTCCGAGCAGGACGGCGGCAGCGCCGGTTCGGCGCGCGACGTCGCTGAGGGCGCCGTAGCGGGCGAGGCGCGCGGCCATCTCGGGGCCGTGGTGCTCGCGCACCACCGTGACCCGCTCGACCGCGACGGGCTCGAGGCCGAGCTCCCGCACGGTGCGCGCCGCGTCACGGGCCACCTCGGCCGAGCCCTCTTGGAGTCCATGGTCCACCACGACGGCGCCCACCCGCACGCGGCCGCGCCGCGCGAGGTGCGCAGTCGCTGCGGCGAGCGCGAGGGAATCGGCGCCACCGCTGCATGCCACGAGCACGAGGGGCGGGCGGGGATCAGTGCCCGCCCGCGCGTGCTCGGTAGTTGTTTCCCGCGGGGTCGTCGAGGGGTCCGGACGCATCGGGTCACGTGCGTCCGCTCCCCCGGCCGACGTCTCACGGGGTAGGTGGTCGACGGCGCGGGCTACCGCACGCCGGGCGCGGGCGACCACGGGATGGAGGCGACCGGCCCGTCCGTGCTGCACCCGTCAGTCCTGGGCGGACCTGGCGCGCTGCGCCGTTTCCTCGGCCATCCCCAGGACCTTGCTCAGCACAGGGGTGGTGTCACCGAGCATGACCAGGGCGCGTTCCAGTTCCCCCACCGGAACCACCGAGGCGAGCGCGGACACGGCATCCGTGTCCGTGGTGATCCGCGTGCGGATCTGTGACGTGGACAGCACCGGTTGGGATGCCTCCACCCTGTTCAGGACGGCCTCCTGGTCCGAGGACCCTGCGCTGTCCTCGAGCATGACCAAGCGTTCGTAGACCGCAGGGTTACCGATCTTGATGCGTCTGCCGCTGATGAGTTGGGAGAGCATGGGCGCGGACAGGCCCAGGACCTGGGCCAGCCTGCGCTGCGTAATACCGTAGACCCCCACCACGGCGCCAAAACGCTCTGATAGCGGCTGACCGTACAGCCGGATCTGTTGATTGATGTTTTCAGAGCTCACACGGTCATCTTGGCACAGACAACCGGGGGAAAACCCGAGAGCACGTCCCGGACTCAGCCCAGGACGCGATCCATCCAGGCCTGCGGGTCGTGGATCTCCACCTCGGTGGGCAGGGTCTCGGGTGAGGTCCACACCGTGTTGAAGCGCTCCATGCCCGCACGCTCCACGATGTACTCCACGAACTTCTGGCCGTTGCTGTACTGGCGCATCTTGGCGTCCATGCCCAGCAGGGAACGAATGAACCGGTCCAGGGCGCCGTGGGTCGCGGAGCGGTCGTCGAAGCGGCGGCGGATGGTCTTCACGGAGGGCACGATGGACGAGTCCACGGCGTCCATGACGGCGTTGGCGTGACCCTCGAGCAGGGACATCACCGCCGTCACGTGGGAGACCGTGTCACGTTCGGCGTCCGTGAGCAGATGGGTCATGGGACCCAGACCCGCGTCCAGGCGGCCGGCGGAGCGGCCCGTGATCGACGCCGCGGCGGCGCGCAGGCGATCCCACGCGGAGGCATCCAACGAACCCAGGCGGGAGATCTGCTCGAGCATGTGATCGCGCAGCCACGGGGCCGCCGCGAACTGCACACGGTGGGTCTGTTCGTGCAGGCACACCCACAACCGGAAGTCCTCGGGGGCCACGTTGAGTTCGTGCTCGGTCCACAACACGTTGGGTGCCACGAACATGAGCCGGCCCCCGGGGTGGGAACGGGCCGCCTGTTCGGAGACGAGCCCGGCGTAGGGGTCGTACTGCCCCAGGACCTTGGCGGACAGGAAACCCACCAGGGCCCCCATCTCCGCGGCGATGGCCGTGGGCGCCACGCCCCGCAGGGCGGCGTCGAACGTGCCGGGGTCCTTGGCGTGCAACCGGTCGAAGACGGGCTGGACGAGCACGGAGAACGTCTGCGTGTTGGCCTTGGCCCAGCCCGCGCGATCCACCACGAGCACGGTGGAATCCCGCAGGTTCTCCGCAGCGTCCAGACGCGTGATCGCGTGGACGTGGTGCACCGATTCATGTGCGAAGTAGCGCAGGGACTCCACGGCGCGGGACATCTCACGCGGCCCGGGCGTGGGGCCCGGCGGGGTCAGTTTGGCAGCGATCTGGGCGGCTGCGTCCCAGTCCACGAGCGAACGACGTGTCAGTTCTTGGCTCATGCGCTCACTCAATCACACCCGGGCGGTCACGCGAATGGGCGGAGGCTGGAAACTCCCGGGGCACGGCGCGTTCCGCGAGTGGTCGGCTCACGCAGATCTCGCGAGCGCGGCCACCGTGCGATCCACGGTGTCCTTGGCCCGGGTGGCGTCCCCGCTGACCCCGTTGAGCACCAGGGAGTACACGAGCACGCTGCCGTCGGCGCGTTGCACGTACCCGGACAGCGCCACGACGTCCAGCAGGGTCCCGGTCTTGGCCCGGGTGACACCGCGCGCCGCGGCCTCCGCCGGGTCGTCGAAGCGCTCCGAGAGCGTTCCCTGGGCTCCCGCCAGGGGCAGCCCCCGGCCGTACGGACCGTAGCGGGGATCCGTGACCAGGGTGTCCACCGCGCGGGCGAGTGTGGTGGCGCTGACCCTGTCCTGCTGCGCCATCCCGCTCGCGTCCGCGGCCCGCAGGCCCTCGGTGTCGATCCCGTGCTCGGCCAGGGCGGCCGGGATCAGCTCCTGCACACCCGTCACGCTGCCCTCACGTCCGGAGGCCACCGCGGCGACCCGCGCGAGGCTCTCGGCGAGGGAATTGTCCGAGTGCGCGAGCATGTAGGCACTCTGTTCGGACACGGGCGCGGATGCCACGCGCGCGAGCCCCACGGCGTCCTCCGGGGCACTTGCGGCGCCTCCCACGGTGACGCTCGCCCCGGCACCCAGGCGCTGTTCGAGCTGGCGCGCGAATTCTCGCGCGACCGCGGCCGCGGGGTCCTGGGGCCGTTCGCCGCGAGAGCCCGGGTCCGCGCCGTCCGCGGTGGGCACCCGGTGGGAATACAGGGCCACGGGCGCCACACGGGTGATCTCCCCGGCGGCGACGTCCTCCCCCTCCCACGCGGGGTTCAGCTCCGGTCCGGCGAACAGGTCCGTGTCCAGTTCCACGGTCCACTGCCCGGAGGCCGCGGCATCGGGATCGTCCTGTCGCAGGGCCTGCGCGGTGCGTTCCGCGAGCGTCCCCAGTCCCGCATGACCGTTGACCGCATCCGCCCGCCCCTCGCCCGGAGCGAGCAGAGTGTCGCCACCGGCCACCAGGACGAGTTTCCGCGGCTGATCCCCCCGGACCACGGTGGTCTCCAGTCGTTCGTACGGGTCCACGGTCGCGGCCAGCGCCAGGGCGGTCAGCACCTTCTGGTTCGACGCCGGCACCATGGGCCGCTCCGGCGACCGCCCCGCGACCACGGAGTCCTCCCCCGCCACCGCCACGGCGGCTGCCACGGTTCCCGGGGCCCCGGTCAGACCCGCGTCCAGGGCCTCCGCCACACCCTCGGCATCCACCGTCCCGGACGCTGCCGCCAGACCGGCCGCAGCGGGATCGGGCGACGCCGCGGCGTCGTCCGCGTCCTGCCATGCCGGCCGTAGCTCCGCGACGACCGCGGGCACGGCGAATGTTGCCGCGACGAGCACCGCGAGCGCGAGCAGTACACACGCGAGGGGCCAGGAGCGGCGACGCGCGGAGGTACTCGGTGGGGGTGCGGGCATGGCCCTCATTCTCCCGTACCCGCCCGACACGGACAACGCACCGAGCGCCGTCGTACGCCGAACACCGGACCGCTGCGGGCGGGCGCTGCCCTACGGCGCGGCCACGGCCGGTATCGTGGGAGCATCCGATCGAACGCGCGGCGGCTCGGCGCTGTCCCGCGCGGTACCCGGGTGCGCGAACCGCCCGGCACACAGCACTACGACCCGAGGAGTTTCACCATGGAGCTTGACGTCACCATCGAGATCCCGCGGTATTCCCGCGTGAAGTACGAGATCGACCACGAGACCGGTCGACTCCGCCTGGACCGCGTACTCTTCACCTCCATGCAGTACCCCACGCACTACGGCTACTTCGAGAACACCCTGGGCGAGGACGGCGACCCGCTGGACGCCATGGTCATCCTGGACGTGGACGTGGTCCCCGGTGTGATCGTGGAGGCCCGGCCCATCGCCGTGTTCAACATGACGGACGAGGCCGGCGGGGACGCCAAGATCCTGTGCGTGTCCACGGACAAGCGCTACGACGAGATCCAGGGTCTCGAGGACGTCAACGAGTTCAAGCAGAAGGAGATCCAGCACTTCTTCGAGCGCTACAAGGACCTGGAGCCCAACAAGTGGGTCAAGGGCGAGGGCTGGGACGGCAAGGAGGCCGCGGAGCGGCTCATCGTGGAGGCCCAGCAGCGCTTCGAGCAGTCCCACTACGACAGCGCCGCGGAGGCCGAGCAGGACGACTGAGTCCGTCCCCCTCCATTCGGGGTCCCCGTGGTCGGTGTGCGCACCGAGCACGGGGACCTCACCTGTGCACACCGGCTCGGTGACGGTTACGCCCGGTGACTCCGCATCCCGCGCCCCTCGGAACCGCGGGCGCTTATGCCTGTCGGCGGGCCGTGGTGGGATGATCCTGCGGGACGCGGCCGCGAGAACCCGGTGGTCCCCTGCGCTTCGGAAAGGTGGTACCCGTGTTCGATCCGCACGCACGTGAACACGGGCACGTCTACGTCTTCCACGGCACCGAGTCCACGCAGGTCCTGGGCCCCGAGCACCTCATGGGTCAGGTGCGCACGCTGCTGTCGGCGGCCGGAACCGATCCGGCGCCCGAGCCGTCCCTGCACCCGGACATCGTCCCGCGCCCCTACACCTCGGAATCCCAGCAGGATCCCGGTGACCCGGCACCCGAACACTGGATGCACGTGCGTAGCACGGTCACGGAAGTCTCCGTGGACCTCGGGGCGGACGCCTTCTGGGACCGGGTGGACAAGGGCAGCTGGGCCACGTGGCAGGACCGCTGGCCCGATCCCCCGGGGGGACCGTTGTTCCCGCCCAGCGCACCGGACTGGCTCGTGCGCGCCCCGCGATGGGAACTCGATCCCCTGGCTCCGGCACTCGGCCCCGCGGCGTCGGGCGGGTGGGTACGCAGTCC
>NZ_JABFAW010000009.1:257601-314470 GCF_017168375.1 Kocuria sp. KRD140 | reverse complement strand
CCCCCGCGACCCCTCTGACCGGCCCGGTGATCCCGCCCGCCCGGAGCCCGGAGGCACCGGCGTGGGGCTGTTCCAGCTCACGGACCTCGAGTCCTTCTGGGTCTTCGCCCCCGAGGCGGACGTCGCGGACATCATGGCGCGCTGCGAAGCGCTCGCCACCGATCACCCCGCCTTCACGTGGCTCACCGGGTACTTCGACGCCCGGGACATCGCCGGGTCACTGCGGCTGCCGTCCCCGTGCCTGCCCGTCCTGGAAGCGGACCTCGCGAGCGCGGGTTATGCCGTGGACACGTGGTGGTGACGCCGCAGCCACCCGCTCACGCGAGCGGGCATTGACGTGTTCGACCGCTGACCCGGCCGCCGTTCCCCGACCGGGCATCGCCTCGGACGCCCATAGCGCGGGTACCCATTGGCCCAGGGCTCACTCGCACAGGCGCAACAGCGTCGCGGCCGCCGGACGGGCCTGCCACTCCTCGTTCCACAGGGAGCGCACCACGGCCTTGGACACCGCTTGGGGTGTGATCCCGAGCTGCTGGGCCACGGTCTTCTGCTGACCTCTGGCTCCGGGGACCAGCAGGTCCACCACGCGCCACTCGGCCTCGCTGCGCTCGCTCACGATCCGGCCCACGAGCTTGAGCACCGCCTGGGCCTGCTCCGCGGCCGTCGCGTCCACCGCGCTGACCCGCACGGCCGCCCGCTCGGTGTCACGGCCCGGTTGCGCGGCGAGGTGACCGTGGTTCATGCCCGGCCCCTCGGCGGTCACGGCCACGCGGCCGTCCTCGTGGTCCACGCGCGTGAGGAACACGTCCCCCACGCCGATGCCCACCGCATAGCGGTCCTCGCGCACGGCGATCATGGCCGCCGCGACCGCGGCGTGGGCGTCCTCGGTCAGACCGCGCACCTCACCCGGCGCCATGGGCTGGAACGGGGCGCGCGCGGGCACGTCACGCAGGCGCCGACACAGTTCGTGGTCCATGGCGGGGTCGGGGCGGGACGCGTCCGCCACACGCTGGGTCAGGGTCAGGACGAACACGGTTCCAGTATCGCAGTTCCGCACCGGGCAACCCGGCCACGACGCCGCGCATTTCCCGAACCGGACGTCCCGCTCAGAGCAGCGTGCGCAGAATGGCCGCGGCGCCGTCGTCGTACACGCTGCCGGTGACCTCGCGGGCGACCTGCTCGACCTCGTCCGGGGCCTGACCCATGGCCACACCGCGCGCGGCCCATTGCAGCATCTCGATGTCGTTACGCCCGTCCCCCATGGCCACGGTGTGCGCGGGGTCCACGTCCAGCTGCTTGCGGATCTGCTCCAAAGCGCTGGCCTTGGAGACGCCGTTCGCGGCGACGTCGAGCCACGAGGACCAGCCCACGGAGTAGGCGACGCCGTGCAGACCGGCCTGCTCGATGGCCTGGGCGAAGTCCCCGGGGGCGTCCGTGGCGCTGTAGACCACGAGCCGCACCGCGGGCATCTCGGAGAGCTCCTGAAGGTCCACGCCCACGGCCTCGATCCCGAAGGACGAGTCCTGGAAGCGTTCGGTCGAGTAGAACTGCCCATCCACGCCCTCGAGGGCGAACTTGGCGGTGGGCAGCTTGCTGGACAGCGCCCGCAGCGCGTTGGATGGGTCGAAGCTCACGCGGTCGGTGATCTCGTAGCGCTGCTCGAGCTGCGGGTCCAATCGCAGGGTCACGCCCCCGTTGGAGCACACCGCGAACCCGGAGTGGATGTGGCCCTGGCGGATCACGGGCAGCGTGGCGCCTTTGGAACGGCCCGTGGCGATCACCACGTGGTGGCCGGCGCCCACGACGGCGCGCAGGGTGTCCTTCACGCCGCGGGACATGTGGCCGTCGTGGTCCACGAGGGTCCCGTCCACGTCCAGCGCCACGAGGTACCGGACGCCCTCTTCCCTGGTCCAGGAACTCGAACGGGGGGTCTGTATTTTCATGGGCGCGAACGCCGCTGCAGCACTCTGCGCCTTCTCCTCGGTGTGCCGGTCATCGATGCCGGCCTGGATATCAGTCATGACAGTCATGGTGTCACATCACCATCGATGTATGTCTTGCCATGGACCGCCCGGTGACGGGAGCATGAAGTTCCCGGGCGATGTGCGTCACCCGACCGGGCGCAGGACCTCCTGGCCGCGCAGGTACGGGCGCAAGATCTCGGGGACGACCACGGAACCGTCCTGTTGCTGATGAGTCTCGAGGATCGCCACGAGCCAGCGGGTCGTGGCGAGCGTCCCGTTGAGCGTGGCTACCGCGCGGGTCCCGCCCTTCTTTGTCCTGCCCTGGGCGTCCGTGGTCTCAGGCAGGCGTTCCCGGATGTTGAGCCGGCGCGCCTGGTATGTGGTGCAGTTGGATGTGGAGGTCAGCTCACGGTACTTGCCCTGGGTGGGGATCCACGCCTCGCAGTCGAACTTGCGGGCCGCGGAGGTCCCGAGGTCCCCGGCCGCGGTGTCGATCACGCGGTAGCTCAGCCCACACGCCCGCAACATCTGCTCCTCCCACGCGAGCAACCGCTCATGCTCGGCGGCGGCGTCCTCGGGGTGACAGTAGACGAACATCTCGAGTTTGTTGAACTGGTGCACGCGGATGATCCCGCGGGTGTCCTTGCCCGCGGAGCCGGCCTCGCGGCGGTAGCACGAGGACCAGCCGGCGTAGCGCAGCGGCCCGTCGCTGAGGTCCAGGATCTCATCCGCGTGGTAGCCCGCGAGCGCGACCTCGGACGTGCCCACGAGGTAGAGGTCGTCCTTGCCCACGCGGTAGATCTCGTCGTCGTGCTCCACGTCGAATCCCGTGCCGTTCATGATGGCCGGGCGCACCAGGTTGGGCGTGGACATGGGGATGAACCCGTTGTCCAGGGCGAGGTCCTGGGCCGCGAGCAACAGGGCCGTCTCGAGGCGGGCGACGTCCCGTTTGAGAAAGTAGAAGCGCGAGCCGGAGACCTTGGCCCCGCGTTCCATGTCGATCCCGTCCAGCAACTCCCCCAGCTCCAGGTGGTCCCGGGGTTCGAAGCCCTCGGCCTCGAAGTCGCGCGGGGTGCCCTCGGTGCGCAACAGGACGAAGTCGTCCTCGCCGCCGGATGGGATGCCCTCCACGATCAGGTTGGGGAACTGGGCCACGAGCTCCTGCTGGGTGAGCTGGGCGGCGTCTGCTTCCGCCTGGGCGGCCTTGACGTCCGCGGCGAGCTGCTTGACCTGGGCGAGCAACTGCTGCTTCTCCTCACCCTGGGCCTTGGCCACCTTCTTGCCGAACGCGTTCTGCTCCGCGCGCAGGGACTCGAAGTCGGTGATCGCCCCGCGCCGCCGGGAGTCCGCCTCCAGGATGCGGTCCACCAGTCCCGCGTCCGCCCCCCGGGCGGTCTGGGAAGCACGGTAGGTCTCAGGGTCGGCGCGCAGGTCGTTGATGTCGATCACCCGTCCAGGGTATCCAACGAAACGCACGGGTGCGCGATCCGACGTGGAGGCGGCGCCCGGCCCGCGCGCCAGTAGACTGGCCGCGTCCGACAGCCGCCTTTCGAACGATCCAGGAAGGGGACTCCCGTGCCGCAGCACACAGTGGAACCCCAGCGAGTGGCCGTGGTGATCAACCCCATCAAGGCCCAGGCAGACGCAGCACGGGACGCGGTGATCATCGCGTGCCGCAAGGGTGGTTGGGCGGATCCCGTCTTCTACGAGACAGAAGTGGACGATCCCGGGTTCTCCATGGCCCGCGGCGCCGTCGAGGAGGGCGCGGACGTCGTGCTCGCCGCGGGCGGTGACGGCACCATCCGTGCCGTGGGCGAGTCGCTGGCCGGCGGGGACATCCCGCTGGGGCTCGTGCCGCTGGGCACCGGCAACCTGCTGGCGCGCAACCTCAAGGCGGACCTCGCGGACCCGCACCACTCCGTGGATGTGGCGCTGTTCGGGTCCCAGAAGGCCATCGACACTGTGGCCGTGCACCTCGAGATGGACGACGACCGCACCGAGGACCACCGCTTCCTGGTCATGGGCGGCGCGGGTTTCGACGCCCAGATCATGGCCGACACCAAGGACGACCTCAAGGACCTCGTGGGGTGGGCCGCCTACGGCGAAGCCGGCTTCCGGCACCTGTTCAACCGGCCCCGCTGGGCGCGCTACAGCATCGACGACGGCCCCTGGGAGTCCAAGCTCGTGCGCTCCGTGATGGTGTGCAACTGCGGCGAACTCACCGCCGGGTTGATCCTGGTGCCGGAGGCCAAGATCGACGACGGCGTGCTGGACCTCGTGGTGATGACCCCGCGCTCGCTCGTGGGCTGGCTGGGCATGGTTGCCAAGGTCGCGTTCCGCCACCGCCACGAGCTGCCCGTGATCGACTACCGCAGCGGCAAGAAGGTCCGGGTGGAGTTCCACGAACCCATCGAGTACCAGGTGGACGGCGATCCCCTGGGGCGGATCAAGGCGTTCGAGACCACCATGCACCACAAGTCCCTGCAGGTCCGCGTGCCACCGACCCAGGCCGACTGATCCGCACGCGAACGGCCCGGTCCCTCCTCTCGGAGGGACCGGGCCGTTCGTTCATGCGGGCCTCAGGGCCGACGACGCCGCGCGGGCATCATGTGCCGCACGGGCGCCACGCCCTGCACAGGCGCCACGCACCGCGCCGGCTCAGACCGCGCCTGCGAGTCCGAAGATCACCGCGGCGATCGCGAAACCCAGCACACCGATGATGGTCTCGAGCACCGTCCAGGTCTTGAACGTGGTGCGCACGTCCATCTCCAGGAACCGGCCCACGAGCCAGAACCCGGAGTCGTTCACGTGGGAGAGCACCACGGAACCGGCGGCCACGGCCACGACCATGGCCGCGAGCTGCACCACGTTGTAGTCGGCGGCTAGCACCGCCGGGGCGATCAGACCCGCGGCCGTGGTCAGCGCGACCGTGGCGGAACCCTGCGCCACGCGCATGACCGCGGCGATCAGGAAGCCCGCGATGATCAGGGGGATGCCCAGGTCCGCGAGCACGTCCTCGAGGGCGTTGCCGATCCCGGAGGTGCGCAGCACACCGCCGAACATGCCGCCGGCGCCGGTGATCAGGATGACCGAGCACACGGGGCCCAGGGCGGACTCGAACGTCTTCTCGATCGCGGAACCGCTCACCCCGCGGGCCTTGCCGATGGTCAGCGCGGCAATGATGAGCGTGAGCGTCAGGGCGATGGGCGTCTCACCGATCGCGCGCAGCAGCTCGAACCACGCCTGGGACGAGGTCTCCTCGGAGACCGCTCCGGACTTGGCGAGCGTGCCCAGGCCGGTGTTGAGGAAGATCAGCAGCATGGGCAGCAGCAGCATGGCCACCACGGTGCCCACCGCAGGAGGGTTGCGGACGTCCTCGGCCTGGCCCAGGATCGCAGGGACCGGGAGCTTGATCCGGCGCCCCGAGAACTTGCCGAACAGGTAGGAGGAGACGTACCACGTGGGGATCGCGCAGATCAGGCCCACCAGGATGATGTAGCCCACGTTCGCCTCGAAGAACGTGGCGGCGGTGACCGGACCCGGGTGGGGCGGCAGGAACACGTGCATCACGGAGAACGCGCCCACGGCGGGCAGCGCGTACGTGAGCACGCTGCCGCCCAGTCGGCGTGCGACCGAGAAGACCACGGGCAGCATGACCACCAGACCGGCGTCGAAGAAGATGGGGAAGCCGAACAGTAGGGAGGCCACACCCAGGGCCAGCGGCGCGCGCTTCTCCCCGAACGCGCGGATGAGCCGGTCCGCGAGCACCTGGGCGCCGCCCGAGGTCTCGAGCAAGCGGCCCAGCATGGCTCCCAGCCCCACGAGCAGCGCCACGCTGGCGAGCGTGTTACCGAAGCCGTAGAGCAGGACGGGCACCACCTGGGAGGTGGGGATGCCCGTGGCGAACGCCGTGAGCGCCGAGATGATGATCAGCGCGAGGAAGGCGTGCACGCGGAATGTGATGATCAGCACCAACAACACCGCGATGGCCGCCGCGGCGATCAGCAGCAACGGCCCGGCTGTCAGTGTCTGACTCCAACCCTCGATCTCCATGGACGTCAATGTCCTTTCAGGTTGTTGACCCACGAACGGGCCTGGATGAAGGCGGCGTCGCTGTAGTGCTTGGCCACGTGGACCGCGCGCCCGTCGGCGCGGGGGTAGGACCCGAGGAATCGGGTGCGGGGGCAGATCCGGCGCACACCCATGAGGGCTTCGGAGACCCGGTCCTCCCGGATGTGGCCGTCGATGTCCACCGAGAAGAAGTAGTCGCCCAGGTGGGTGCCCGTGGGGCGGGACTCGATGCGGGTCAGGTTGACCCCGCGCGTGGCGAACTGCTCGAGGATCTCCAGCAGCGCCCCGGGACGGTCCTCCCACAGCGGGATCACCAGGGACGTCTTGTCCGCCCCGGTGGGCTCGGGCATGGGTGCATCTGGGCGGGCCACGAGCACGAAACGCGTGACCGCGTGCTCGTTGTCCCCGATGTCCTCGGCCAGCACGTTCAGCTCGGGGTGGCGCTGCACGACCACGGGGGAACACACGCCGGCGTCGTAGCCCAGACCCTCGGTGCTCACCCCGCCCGTGCCGTCCAACATGTCCATGGCCGAGGCCGCCGTGGAGGACGCGGGGACGTAGCTCACGCCTGGGAGGTTCTGTTCGACCCAGCCGCGGATCTGCGCCCAGGCGTGACTGTGGGTCGCCACGGCGTGGACGTCGGACAGGCTCACGCCCGGCGGGGCCACGAGGACGAACTGGATGGGCACCAGGATCTCGCGCAGGATCCGCAGTTCGGCACCGAAGGAGACGTCGTCGAGCGTGGCGGTCACGCCGCCCTCCACCGAGTTCTCGATGGGCACCACGGCGGCGTCCACACGTTCCTCTCGAACGGCCGCGAGCGCGGCCGGGACGGAGCTCATGGGGGTGCACGCGGCGTCGTCGACCCCCGGGACCTGCCTCAGTGCCGCCTCGGTGAACGTGCCCTCGGGGCCCAGGAAGGCGTACTCACGAGCGCATGGCCCCGGGCCCACAGGACCCGAGGCCACGCCGGACAGTGCTGCGTTCACAGAACGCGCGCCGTTTCCCCGGTCTCGGACACGATGGGCTTCTCCGCGTCCGCCCACGCGCCCATGCCGCCCACCACGTTGACGGGGTCGTACCCGTACTGCGCGAGGTACGCGGTGGCGCGCAGCGAGCGGCCGCCGGAACGGCAGATCACGTAGACGTCCTGGTCCAGCGGGACCTCGTCCGTGCGCTCCGCGAGCTGCGACAGCGGCAGGTGCTGGGCACCGTCGATGTGCCCGGCATCCCACTCGTCCTGTTCGCGCACGTCCAGGATGGGTGCGCCCGCCGGGATCTCGTCCACGGTGGCGGACGGCAAGTTGTTCACGTTGTCCATGGCGTCCCTCGTCGTTCGACTGCTCAGTTCACTCGGACCCCCACCATAGCGGCAGGGCGCGGTGTTCGGCGCCGACGGCGCGGGGTGCCGCGGGCGACGTCGCTCAGCGCACGTCGGTGCCGGTCTTGTCGTGCTCGGACGGGTGCGAGCGCCCCAGCTCGGACAGGCCGTGCTTGGCCACGTGACGCGTGGAGATCTCGTAGCCGATGTCGGTGCCCACGAGGATCACGATGCCCGCGATGAGGCTGTAGTACCAGTGCGGGTTGGTCATGTCGAACATGATGTACAGGCTCAGCAGGATCAGGAACGCGAGGCACACGTAGTTGGTCACGGGAGCGTCGGGCAGCTTGAAGGACACGCCGCGCGCCTGACCGTGGGCCGCGAGGTTGCGCAGCGAGCGGGCGCACGCGTACAGCGTGGCGTTCACGCGTGAGAACGCGCTCGTGACCACCGGTTCCCAGAACGGTCTGGACACCCTCGCCCGCGTGATGATCGATCCGGGGGTACGTCATCCTCGCGGAAGCGCCTTCCTACTCGGGCGCCATGGCCGTGTTCGCGGGCGCCCAGGCGGAGGTCGTCCACGTGGCGATCGACCACGAGGGGCTGACCCCGGACGAACTCGAGGAGACCATCGAGGAGCTCGAGTCCCAGGACCGGGGCATCAAGTTCCTGTACACCATCCCGAGTTTCCAGAACGCGGGCGGGACCATGATGCCGCAGCAGCGCCGCGACCGGATCTGTGAGGTCCGCGCCGCGCACCCCGTGCTGATCGCGGAGGACAACCCCTATCGCCTGCTGGGCTTCGAGGGTCAGACTGCCCGTGCCATGCGCGCGGACGACGAGAACGTGGTCTACCTGGGCTCGGCGTCCAAGATGTTCACGCCGGGTCTGCGCGTGGGCTGGACCGTGGCCCCCGATTCGCTCGCCACGATCCTGTGTCTGCAGAGCGAGGCCCCTGTGCTCAGTCCCTCGGCCTTCGCTCAGGAAGTGGTCGCCGGGTGCCTCGAGAAGTACGACTGGCGTTCCGTGCTGGACGAGTACCGCGTGCTGTACGGCAAATGGGCCCAGACCCTGATGGACGCGTTCGACGAGCACATGCCCGACGGTGTGACCTGGACCCGCCCCGAGGGCGGCTTCTACTCGTGGATCACCCTGCCGCAGGACGTGGACTCCTCCGACCTGTGCATGGAGGGCATCGACAAGGGCGTGGTGTTCGTCCCGGGCACCGCGTTCTCCACGGACTGCCGCGGTGAGTACGAGGTGCGCATGTCCTTCTGCCACCCCGCCGATGGCGAGATCCACAAGGGTGTGGAGATCTTCACCACCACCCTGAAGAAGGCCATGAACGCCTGATCGGTTCGCCCGAACGCCACGGCGCCGGTGTCAACAATTCTGTGGCCCGGCGCCGTCGTTCTGCCGGGCCGTATCCGCTGCGACCTAGACTGATGGATCGAGGACCGCGGTTGCCCGATCCTTGCACCCCGCTTCGTGGGGGCGCCGTCGCGGGGGTCGGCGCACCATCACACAACTGTGTCGGCGCCGGGGCCGGCCGATAGGAGCCCGTTCCATGTTCCGCCTCTTCCACAACGCCACGGTGCACGCCATGAATCCGGCCACCGGATGGACTCCCCAGGCCCAGTGGCACTCCCACGACATGCCCCATCCGGACGCCATCCTGACCTCCGACGACCGCATCGTGGCCGTGGGCGACTACCAGCGGCTCAAGGACCTCGCGCCGCTCGGCACCGAACGTACCGATCTCGGCGGCACCTACGTGCTCCCGGGCATGGGCGACGGCCACATCCACTCGGCCATGTACTCCCGCTCCCTCATCGAGCCAGACATGCGCCACTGCACGTCCCTGGAGTCCGCGCTCGAGGTGCTACGCCCGTTCGTGGAGCGAGGCATGGCGGATGAGTCCATCACGTGGATCTTCGGCGGGCAGTGGAACGTCAACGCGTGGGACGTCCCCGAGCTGCCGGACCGCCACGCGCTGGACACCGTGGCCCCGGACATCCCCGTGGCCCTGGGGTCGCTGGACTGGCACACCCTGTGGTTGAACTCCAAGGCGCTGCAGGAGCTGGGCCTGGACCGGAACGTCAAGGACCCTGACGGCGGCGAGTTCGTGCGGGACGAGCACGGTGAGCTCACCGGCGTGATCCGGGAGGCCGCGGCCATCCCCATCCGGGACGGGCTCATGCAGTCGGACGTCTCCGGCAACATCGACGACTACCTGCCCCTGGGTCAGCGTGAGCTGCTCAAGCGGGGCATCACATCCATCCACGACATCGACGGCGCGGACTGCCTGTACGCGTACCAGAAGCTGCGCGAACGCGGCGAGCTGGACATCCGCATCCACAAGGTGCTGCACCAGGAACAGGTCCACGACTTCATCCGGCGCGGGATCCGCACGGCCTCCGGGGACGAGTGGATCTCGATCGGCCCGCTCAAGCTCTTCGCGGACGGCGCCCTGGGCTCGCACACGTGCCACATGTCCGAGGCGTGGCCGGGCACCGAGAACCACGGCATGACGGTCACGTCCCCGCACGAGCTCGAGCACTGGATCGGTCTGGCGGCGTCCGCCGGGATCGCCACGGCCGTCCACGCGATCGGTGACCAGGCCACCACGGAGGTGCTGGACGCGTTCGCCAAGAGTCAGTCGATCGCCCGGGTCTTCGGCCTGCGCCAGCGCGTGGAGCACGCCCAGTACATGAAGCGCTCGGACGTCCCCCGGTTCCGTGAGCTGGGAGTCACCGCGTCCATGCAGCCCATGCACTGCACGGCGGACATCCCCATGAACGACTTCCTGTCCGAGCGCGACCTCGTAGCCTACGGGTGGAACAGTCTGCGCGAGGCCGGCGCCGAGCTCGTGTTCGGTTCCGACGGCCCCGTAGAGGACCCCAACCCGTTCCAGGGCATCCACGCGGCCATCACCCGCACACGGGACGGCGCGCCCGAGGGCGGGTGGCAGCCCCACGAGCGGCTCCCGCGCGCCGAGACCGTGTACTACTACACCCACGCGGTGGCCCGCGCGTCCTACGAGGAGAACCTCAAGGGCTGCCTGGCCCCGGGGATGCTCGCGGACTTCGTGAGCGTGGACCGCGACATCTTCTCCGAGGACGCCGAGGTCGTGAAGGACACCGTGGTCGAGGCCACCGTGGTGGGCGCCCAGATCCGCTACCAGCGCGCGGACTGACAGCGCGGGGCACAACGACGACGCTCACCCACGTCCCACGGGCGACGTCGCCCGCGTGCGTCCCCGGGCGACGTCGTCCGGGCGGGCGACCCTGCGGCGTCGTACCCCGCGACCGCGCAGACCGACCGCGCGCTCAGCTCAGGTGCAGGTGAGGGGCCACGAAGGTCCTGGTGGCGTTACGTTCGTTCTCCAGGACCCAGCCCATGCGCTTGAGCGGGCGCAGGGAGATCACCGATTCCTGGATCTCCACGTCCGAGACGAGACTCTGGATGGCCTGCTCGGCCTCGATGATCTCCCCCACGGAGGAGAGCCACATGACCACCATCATGTTGGAGCGCCCCGTGATGGAAGAGACCACGCGGGTGCGTGGGTCCTTCGCGAGTGCCTCGGCCGCGTCCTCGTGCCGATAAGCATTCAAACGCATGAACCACTGCGCGGTCACAGGGGAGGACGAGAGCCCCTGCACCAGGTCGCAGCGGATGCTCAACAGCCCGGAGGCCAGGACCTTCTGCAGGTAGCGCCGGGCCGTAGCCGGGTGCAGCCCCGTGCTGCGGGCGATCTCCGCGGCGCTCGCGCGGCCGTCACGCATGAGGGCCTCGATCACCGGGCGCTGGGCCTCCCCGAGCGCGGTGGTTGAGGTGGGCAGGGCGGCCTGTTCGGCGGAGGTCCACGCCTGGGCCGCGGCGCGCTGCTCGTCGCTGAGCTGGTCCAGTCGCCACTTGTCGCCCGCTCGGTGCAGGCGTGACGAGAGCATGAGCTGCACCTTGGCCACGCCCGGCACCTGCGAGATCTGTTCCTCCACGAAACGGGACAGCGATTCCAGGTCGTGACTGAGCACGGTCAACCCCAGGTCCGGGGACGGCGCGAACGCCTCCACGGAGATTACCTCGGGCATCGCGGTGAAGGTGTCCGCCACGTGAGCCCAGCCTCCCGGATCGCACGAGATCTCGATGAAGCTGAGCTGGTTGCGGGTGTCCGAGAGGTTGACCTGCGCCGTGATCCATGCGATGCCCGAACGTTCCAGCTTCTCCCACCGGCCGGCGAGCGTGGTGGCGTGCGCGCCCAGGATCTCGGCCGCCTCCCCCCACGTGATGCGCGGCGCCCACTGCAGCAAACTGATCAGTTCCTGATCCTGGGGGGAGAGCTCGCTCTTGATGTGGCCGTTGCTCAGCATGGGTCCTCTGTTTCCTGGGCTCGTGGCACGGGTGGCGGCGCGGGCGGTGCCGTTCAGCCGTCCCAGGATGGCGGCATGCGACCCGTGGGACGGACGTACTCCCGGGCCCGACCGCGGCTCCCAACGCCCCATGATGAGTGCGAGGACCGTCCGGTGCCAAGTCGTAACCGAGACGTTCGGACACCCGAGTTGAAATAAGATCGATTCAAGCGACCCAAAATTGTAGAAATTTATGTCATACAGTTGGTTATTTGTATCACATCATGCAGAGCGGCTAGCACGCTGCATGACTGTTGCCCGCAGTGACGACTTGACAGGGCTGATCTGACCCGCCCTCACCTCTCAGGATGCACGACATGTCTACTTCCGCTGCTTCCTCTGAGATAGCCACCGAGACCCACCTCGGCGGCCCGGCGGTCTCCTCCAGGAAAACACTCATCCACACCGGTATCGGCAACGCGCTCGAGTGGTACGACTGAAGCATCTACGCAACGTTCTCCATCTACTGCGCGCGTGAGATCTTCAACCCCCAGGCCACCGCCCTGCAGGCGAGCCTGTTGGCCAACGTGGTCCTGATCATTCCCTGCCGTTGTGGGGCAAGCTCTCCGACATCTGGGGCCGGCGTTCGTCGCTGATCATCGGCAATCTGGTGCCGCTGCTGCTGTTCTTCCCGCTCAACGCCATGGTGGGCCAGATGTTCCTCTCCCTGTTCCTGCCCACCACGAGCGTACGCACCGTGGGCGTGGCCTTCCCGTACGCGGTGGCCGTGGCCATCTTCGGCGGCCCCGCCCCGTACCTCCAGAACTGGATCAGCACGCAGTACTCGGCGGGCATGTTCTCGCTGCACATGGGCCTGCTGCTGGTGGTCTCCACCGTGGTTGCCTCCATCCTGCCCGAGACCAAGGCCAACGACCTGCGGCACTAGGGTCCGCCTTCTCTCGGTACGACGTCGCCCCCGCACCTTCTCGGTGCGGGGGCGACGTCGTCGTACAGGGCCGGGTCCCGGATGTGGAACCCGGCCGCGCGGGAATTACTTCTTGGGGGTATGCAGCAGCTTCTTGTTGGCGAACTCCTCGATGCCGAACGGGCCGAGCTCACGGCCCACACCGGAGCGCTTGACGCCGCCGAAGGGCAGGTCCGGAGCGGTGCCGGTGACCTCGTTGACGAACACCATGCCGGAGTCCACACGCTTGGCGACCTCCAGGGCCTCGGCCTCGTCGGCGCCGAACACGGAACCGCCCAGACCGAACGAGGAGGAGTTGGCCAGCTCGATGGCCTCGTCCACGTCCTTGACCTTGTAGACCACGGCTACCGGGCCGAAGATCTCCTCGGCGTAGGCGCGCATCTCGGGGGTCACGTCCGCGAGCAGCGTGGCCTCCATCCAAGCACCGGGCTTGTCCAGCTTCTTGCCGCCGGCCAGCACCGTGGCACCCTTGTCCACGGCGTCCTGGACCTGCTCCATGATCTCGTCACGCGCGGACACGGTGCACAGCGGGCCCAGGAAGGTCTTCTCGTCCGTGGGATCGCTCGGGGTGATCCCCTGCACGGCCTCCGCGAAGTTCTCCACGAAGGTCTCGTACGCGTCCTCGAGCACGATGAACCGCTTGGCGTTGGTGCACGCCTGGCCGTTGTTGTTCATGCGCCCATTCACGGCCTGCTTAACGGTGCGTTCCACGTTCTTATCGTCGAGCACGATGAAGGGGTCCGAACCGCCCAACTCCAGCACAACCTTCTTAAGGTTCTTGCCGGCGGTCGCGGCCACGGAGGCACCCGCACGCTCGGAGCCCGTGAGGGACACACCCTGGACGGCGGGGTCCGGGATGATGATCTCCGCGATCTGGTCGCTGGACGCGAACACGTTGATGTAGACGTCCTCGGGGAAGCCCGCCTCGTGGAACAGCTCTTCCTGCACCAGCGCGGACTGCGGGACGTTACCGGCGTGCTTGAGCAAGATGGTGTTGCCCAGCATCACGTTGGGGGCCGCGAAACGGGCCACCTGGTAGTACGGGAAGTTCCACGGCATGATGCCCAGCAGGACACCCGTGGAGTCCAGGACCACACGGGCCTCTCCCCCGGTGGAGGGGGTCAGGCTGCGGCCCTTCATGAACTCCTCCGCGTTGTCCGCGTAGTAGTCGTAGATCGCGGCGACGATCTGGACCTCGCCCGCGGCCTGCGCGGCCGGCTTGCCCATCTCCTCCGTGAGGATCGCGGCGAGCTCGTCCTGACGCTCGCGGTACAGCTCCGCCATCTTGTGCATCAGCTGAGCGCGCTCGGCCACCGGGACATTGCGCCAGGAGGAGTATTCCTCGGCGGAACGCTGGACGGCGTCTTTGATCTCCTGATCCGTGGCGGTGTCGAACTTCTTGAGGGTCTCACCCGTTGCAGGGTTGATTGTTGCGTAAGCCATGCTGTGAGCGTATGCCCCGCCACACTCTCACGACATAGCGTTCACCGAGGGCGAGACTTCATGACACCTGCCCCCCCACCCCGCGCCGTCATTCCCCTCTCTGCCGGGACCTGCTGCCCACCGACGACGACGCCACTCCCACCGCCAAGGGGACCCAGCGCCGTCGCCCTCCGCCCGCTGTCGATGACACGAACTCGCCCACAAGCCCCGGGGGCGCCGTCCGCGCGGACAATGGAGCGCAACAACCTCGACCTCCTCGACATCCCAGGACGGCATGCATGACACACGAACGCCATCTCCCGGAGCACGGCGCAGGGTTCAAGAAGGTCCTGGGGCGGCTGGACGCCATCGCCCTGGGCGTGGGGGCCATGATCGGCTTCGGCTGGGTGGTCCTCACGGGAGGCTGGCTGAACGACGCCGGGACCATGGGCGCGGTGCTCGCCATGGTGGCCGGAGGGGCGATCATGGCCGTGGTGGGCCTGGTGTACGGCGAACTCGTGGCCGCGATGCCCGCCGCGGGCGGTGAGCACAACTACCTGCTGCGGGGCATGGGTGCCAGGTGGGCATTCATCGGCTCGTGGGCGATCACGGTCGGGTACATCACGATCGTGGCGTTCGAGGCCGTGGCCGTACCTCGCACCGTGGAGTACATCTTCCCGAACCTCAGCCACGTCCCGCTGTGGACGATCGCCGGATTCGAGGTGAACCTCACGTGGGCGCTCGTGGGTGCGCTCAGCGCCGTGGTGATCACGTGGATCAACCTACGCGGTGTGAAGCAGGCGTCCACGGTGCAGGTCTTCGTGATCATCTTCCTGGCGATCGTGGGACTCATGATGGTCTTCGGCGCGTTCACGCGCGGCTCGGAACAGAACATGGAGCCCTTCTTCCACAACGGTGTCTCCGGGTTCTCCCTGGTGCTCGTGGTGGTCCCGTTCCTGTTCGTGGGCTTCGACGTGATCCCGCAGGTCTCCGAGGAGATGCACCTGCCGCCCAAGAAACTGGGCGGCACGATCGTCACCTCCGTGCTGATAGCGACCGCGTGGTACGTGATGGTCATCCTCACCACGTCCTCGGCGATGTCCGCACATGACCTCGCGAACGCGGACATCGCCGTGGCGGACGCGTTCGGCAACCTCTTCACCTCGGGCGCCATGGCCAACGTGCTGCTTGCCGGTGGCCTGGCCGGGATCCTCACGTCCTGGAACTCCCTGCTCATGGGTGCCTCACGTCTGCTCTGGGCCCTGGGCAACTCCCGGATGCTGCCCCGCTGGTTCGCCAAGCTGCACCCCAAGTACGGGACCCCCTCCAATGCCCTGCTGTTCGTGGGGGCGCTGTCCTTCATCGCCCCGTTCTTCGGCACCGAGATGCTCGGCTGGCTCGTGGACTCCGGCTCGCCCTCGATCGTGGTGGCGTACCTGCTGGTGTCGATCGTGTTCGTGATCCTGCGACGCCGCGAACCGGAGATGGAGCGGCCCTACCGGATCGGCGGGAAGCACCACGGCGGTGTGGTGATCGGTGTGCTGTCCGTAGTGCTTTGCCTGGGACTCGCTGTGCTGTACCTGCCCGGGATGCCCGCGGGGTTGGGCACCGCCCCCTACGTGATCTTCGCGCTGTGGTGGGTCCTGGGGCTGATCTTCATGCTGCGCATCCCGCGCGGGATCGCCCCCGGCGCGGACGCCGAGGAGCGGCTCGTGGCAGCGAGCGAGTCACGAACCCGCAGCCGCTGATCGCACCGTTGCGGCCGGGCATACCATGGAGGAAGGGAGCTATGTCCCACGAGTTCGAGACTGCACCGGACCACGCCGAGTGGAGTTCCCAGAAAGGAACCAGATGAGCATCAAAGACCGGGTTTCAGAAGTCCTCGAGGCCACACCCAAGGGCCTCCTGATCAACGGCGAGTGGCGAGATGCCTCCGACGGCGGGACGTTCGACGTCGAGAATCCCGCGACCGGCGAGGTGCTGGCCACGCTGGCCTCCGCGACCGAGGAGGACTCGCGCGCGGCCATGGACGCCGCCGCGAACGCCCAGGAGTCCTGGGCCCGCACGAGTGCTCGCGAGCGTTCCGAGATCCTACGCAGGACGTTCGACCTCGTCCAGGAGCACAAGGACGATCTCGCACTGCTGATGACCCTGGAGATGGGCAAGCCGTTCAAGGAGTCCCAGGGCGAGGTCGTCTACGGCGGCGAGTTCCTGCGCTGGTTCTCCGAGGAGGCCGTGCGTCACTACGGGCGCTACGTGGACACCCCCGAGGGCAACCTCAAGATGATCGTGACCCACAAGCCCGTGGGCCCGTGCCTGCTGATCACCCCGTGGAACTTTCCGCTGGCCATGGCCACCCGCAAGGTGGCCCCCGCGGTGGCCGCCGGGTGCACCATGATCCTCAAGCCCGCGCGCCTGACCCCGCTGACCTCACAGTTCTTCGCGAAGCTCATGATCGAGGCCGGCATCCCCGCGGGTGTGCTCAACGTGGTGTCCTCCGCGTCCGCGTCCAACGTCTCCGGGCCCATCATGGAGGATCCCCGGCTGCGCAAGATCTCCTTCACGGGCTCCACCCCGGTGGGCAAACAGCTCATGAAGACCGCTGCGGACCGCGTGCTGCGTACCTCCATGGAACTGGGCGGCAACGGCCCGTTCATCGTGTTCGAGGACGCGGACCTGGACAAGGCCGTGGATGGCGCCATGGCCGCCAAGATGCGCAACATAGGTGAGGCGTGCACCGCAGCCAACCGCTTCCTGGTGCACGAGTCCGTCGCGGACGAGTTCTCCAAGAAGTTCGCGGAGAAGCTCGACGCCCTCAAGCCCGGCAACGGTCTCGAGGAGGACACCACCGTGGGTCCCCTGGTCGAGAAGAAGGCGCGTGACAGCGTCGCCGAATTCGTCCAGGACGCGCTCGACAACGGCGCCGAGGCCGTCGTGGGCGGCAAGGCCGTGGACGGACCGGGGTACTTCTTCGAGCCCACCCTGCTGACCGGCGTGACCGAGCAGTGCCGCGTGTTCAAGGAGGAGATCTTCGGCCCCGTGGCCCCCGTGATCACGTTCAAGGACGAGGACGACGCCGTCCGCCTGGCCAACGCCACCGAGTACGGCCTGGCGTCCTACGTGTTCACCGAGGACATCTCGCGTGCCCTGCGCATCGGCGACCGCATCGAGTACGGCCTACTGGGCATGAACGTGGGAGTGATCTCCAACGCCGCGGCGCCGTTCGGCGGCGTCAAGGAATCGGGCCTGGGCCGCGAGGGCGGCGCCGAGGGCATCGAGGAGTACACCACCGTGCAGTACATGGGCATGCCCTCGCCCTGGGCCTGAGCACGCCCGCGCCCGCCTGACGGGAGGAGGGCCCCACGAGGGTCCGAACTCCCGGCACCGGCCGCACACGGACCCGCCTCGGCTGGAGCCCCGGATCACCGGGGCTTTCCGGGGCGGATCCGATTATCGAGTTTTCGCGTCCCCGTGCCGCTGTAGTGAAAGGGCAACCGAACATGGCTGACATCGAATACCGGCTCGAGCAGAAGCGCGATCTGAAGACCGCCCTCCCGGGCCCCAAGTCGCAGGAACTCGCGGCGCGGCGGGAGAAGGCGGTCGCGGCCGGTGTCGCCTCCTCCGTGCCCGTCTACGCGGACGAGCTCGACGGCGGCATCATCAAGGACGCGGACGGCAACCAGCTCATCGACCTGGGCTCCGGCATCGCCGTGACCTCCGTGGGCGCCACCGCGCCCAAGGTTGTGGAGAAGGTGCGCGAGGCCGTGGGTAAGTTCACCCATACGTGCTTCATGGTGACCCCCTACGAGGGGTACGTGGAGGTCGCCGAGAAGATCGCGTCCCTGACCCCTGGGGCCTTCGACAAGCGCGCCGCGCTGTTCAACTCCGGTTCGGAGGCCGTGGAGAACGCCGTGAAGATCGCGCGCATGCACACCAAGCGCAACGCGGTCGTGGTCTTCGACCACGCCTACCACGGCCGCACCAACCTGACCCTGGCCATGACCTCCAAGGTCATGCCGTACAAGCAGGGATTCGGGCCGTTCGCCAACGAGGTGTACCGCGTTCCCATGTCCTACCCCTTCCGCGATCCGGAGGGCATGACGGGCGAGGACGCCGCCAAGCGCGCCCTGTCCCTCGTGGAGAAGCAGGTGGGTGCGGAGAACGTGGCCGCGATCGTGATCGAGCCCATCCAGGGTGAGGGCGGGTTCATCGTCCCGGCCCCGGGCTTCCTGCCCGCCCTGTCGCAGTGGTGCAAGGACAACGGCGCGGTCTTCGTCGCGGACGAGGTCCAGGCTGGCGTGGCCCGCACGGGCAAGTGGTTCTCCTCCGAGTACGAGGGTGTCGAGCCGGACCTCGTGACCTTCGCCAAGGGCATCGCCGGCGGTATGCCGCTGTCCGGCGTGGTGGGCCGCGCGGAGCTCGTGAACGTGGTGCACGGTGGCGGCCTGGGCGGCACCTACGGCGGTAACCCCGTCGCGTGCGCGGCCGCTCTCGGCGCGATCGAGACCATCGAGGACTGGAACCTCGCGGACCGTGCCCTCGAGATCGAGAAGATCATCAAGGATGAGCTCGGCTCCCTGGCAGAGTCCTCCCCCATCGTGGGCGAGCTGCGTGGGCGCGGCGCCATGATGGCGCTCGAGTTCGTGAAGCCCGGCTCCAAGGAACCCAACGCGGACGCCGCCAAGCAGATCGCGGCCAAGTGCCTCGAGCAGGGCGTCGTCATCCTCACGTGTGGCACGTTCGGCAACAACGTGCGTCTGCTGCCGCCGCTCGTGATCGACTTCGACCTGCTGCGCGAGGGCCTACGGATCTTCTCCAAGGCCATCGAGGAGGTCGGCGCCTGATCCGCGCTTCTTGAGCTTTACCGCGTACGACGGCGGGCGGTCACCGGGGTTCCGGTGGCCGCCCGTTCGCGTGTCCGGCGCGCACGGCTGGGGTATCCGTCAAACGCACGACATCGACTGAGCCGCAGTCAGCCCGAAGGCGGGCTCTACCCCCCCCCACAGTTCCCCAGGGAGCGTCCGATCCGGAGCCCGCAGGCTACCTCACGTACACCGTGGCTTCCAGAGTCGAGTTGCCCAGGTAGTGGCCCACGGAGGCGACGCTGGTTTTGGTGGCAGCAGATGTGTCCGGTGACTGGATGACGGCGCAGGATCCCCCGTGAGAAAGTTCCGCCAGCGAGGCCGCCTCATATTCTTTGGACTTCGCATCGCCGCTGAGTGGGGGCGCACCGCTCTCAGTCACCGCGTACTGGAAGGGCCGCCAATTGTGGCCGTTCGCGTTGACGCCAGTCTCCATGAGCTGTTCCTGGGTGACGGCATGTGAACACAATGCGCCCCATGCGCCATTGAGCTGGGGAGGCATCACGGCGTTGAGTTCTTTCTGGGCATTCGGGCTGAAAATGCGGAAATTGATGTCGTTGCCCTTCAGCGTGGTGCCGTAGAGCTCAGCCAGCCGATCATTGCTGCCGACGGGCACCTTTGCCTCGGGGGCTCTGTGACTCTTGCCGGTAAATGGCGGGGTTCTGTTGATGCTTCGTAGCGGCCTCAAGTGGTACCGATAACGAGGGTGCTGGCGGCTGCTTCGATGACATCGTTGGTGATGGTGTCGAGCTCGTTGATCTTCATGACGCGCTCGATCTGCGGGAAGAGCCTCTCCAGCAGTCGGAAGTTCCCGCGGGTAATGCGGGTGATGGCTGCGATGGCCCGAGCGTCGGTGAAGTCTTCGGGGTCGAGGGTCTTGCCCAGGGAGCGCCAGTGACGCTGGAGGACGAACAGCAGCTCGTCCGTGCCCAGGGGTCGGTATTGGTGGGCGAAGCCGACACGACTGTAGAACTGCGGGTAGTGACTGAACTGCTTCTCCAGCCCAGGCATGCCGATCAGGATCAGAGCGATGTTGTCGCGGTCGTAGCGATCGCGCAGCAGCTCCAGCGCGGTGGGGCGGAGCCGTTCGGACTCATCGACGATCACCAGCTGCACGTGGTTCCTGCCGTGCCGCCATCCCCACGACTGCGGGGTGATCTGGCCGATCGCCTCCAGGTGCTGCTCGATGCAGATGTTGGTGCGGGTGATGGCCTGGGCGAGTTCGTCCTTGAGCACCCGTGGGGTGGTGAGCACACTG
Source organism: Kocuria sp. KRD140 (assembly GCF_017168375.1). Classification (NCBI taxonomy): domain Bacteria; kingdom Bacillati; phylum Actinomycetota; class Actinomycetes; order Micrococcales; family Micrococcaceae; genus Kocuria; species Kocuria sp. KRD140. The sequence goes on along the minus strand of NZ_JABFAW010000009.1, from coordinate 294,238 downwards.
GGGGTGTAGAGCACGGTACGACTCCGAGCCAGGGCGGCGTAGACCTTGGCGTCGCTGTCGGCGCGCGGCCCCCAGTTGGTCAGCAGGTCGTAGGCCTTTTCCCAGTGTGCGTAGCGACGCGCGGACAGCGTCTTACCCACCCCGGCCGGTCCGAAGCACAGGCCGATGGTGTGGCCGCGGCGCACAGCGTCGGCGAACTGGGTGAAGCGGCGGTGCTCCTTGGTGACGATGAAGCGCTGGCTCACATCAGGTCCTCCCTGTAGACCTTCAGCTTCCGCCTCGGTGCTGGCGCGGGGGCCGGCGGCTCGGCTGTCGGCGGCGCCTCGGTGGTGTGTGCGGCTACGACGGCGATGCGTTCATTGATACCTTGGCGCAGGGCTCGGCGGCGGGCGTTGCGGGCAGCCTGGATCTCCTTGAGGCCGATCTTCTGGGCCTGGTGCTCCTGGCTCACGGCCTTGCAGAGGAACTCGTCATGGTCAAAGACGCGGATCTCCGTGATGTCGCGCGGGTCGTAGCGGATCACCACGGGCCGTCCGACGTAGCCGGCCAGCGTCGGGGAGACGTAGCGCAGCCCCTGGAAGCGGATGCCATCGCGCTGCACCACCCGGGACTGGGCAACCGTGAGCAGCAGCCCGTCGAGGTCTTCGAGGCTCTCGGGCATGCGCGGCAGCCAGCCCTCGGCGATCCACGCACTGCGCGGCGAGGTGTCAAGCTCGCTGTGCGACCGGTCGTTGTAGGTGGCCACGAACCCCTCCAGGGCGCTGTCGAGCTCGGCCAGCGACAGCTTCGGCGTCGGAGCAAGGTGGTCCTCGGTGATGTAGCCGGGCAGGTCAGCGAGAAGCTCGGTGTTGACGGTGCCGAAGAACCGTTCGATCTTGCCGCGGCCCTGGGGGCGGGCGACGGTGGAGTGGATCAGCCGGATATGGAGGTCGACGGTGGTGCGGGTGAGGTGGTGGCTGATGAAGTCGCTGCCGTGGTCGACGTAGAGCACGTCCGGCAGGCCGCACATCGGCCACGCCGGGTCGGGCTTGTGCCAGATCGCCTGCCTCAGCGCCAGCGCAGTGTTCATCGCCGAGGGCGCACCGAGAAAGACGGTGTAGCCGCAGATCGCGCGGGAGCAATCGTCAATGATCGCCGTCAGCCACGGCCGGGCGGGCTTGCCGTCGGTGCCCACCACGAGGATGTCGAGCAACGTGTGGTCGCTCTGCCACATCGCATTCGGGTGCTCGGCCTGCCGGCGCAACACCAGCTCGTACTTGTCACGGTAGGACCCCGCGCCCTCCAGGGCGAGAGTGACCATTCCCGGATCCAGGGCCGCCACGATCGAGCGGACCACGCCGTAGGAAGGCACCGGCCACCCGCGGGTACCGCAGATACGGGTGACCCTGCGGTGGAGAGTGGCGATCGCGGGGCGGGGTTTGCTCAGCGCCAGGCCCTCGATCAACCGCACGAGCTCCGCGGGAAGATGGTGAGTACCGGCATCCGAGCGCTGTCCTGTGCTCAGGCCCGCATACCCGTCAATGCGGTAGCGGGCGTGCCAGCGCTCCAAGGTGCGCAGCCCGATCCCGGTCTCGCGGGCCAGGGCGGTCAGCGCGATGCCGTCCTCGACGTGCAGCCGCAGGATGCGCCACCGCGCCGCCCCGTCCATCTCACACCTGCTCGGCGACAGCTGCTCGGGCGCGGGCCGCCTGCTGGTGGCGATACAGCGTCGCCCGCGACCAGCCGACGAGTCGGGCGGCGTCTTCGGCGGTGCGGCCCTTCGCGCGCGCATCGGCGGCGATGTCGAGCTTCTCTGCGACCACGGCCGGGTCGACCGGAGGTCGGCCGAAGCGGGTACCGTTCTGCTTCGCCGCGGCGATCCCGGCATTGACACGTTCGGTGATCAGCTCGCGCTCATACTCGGCCAACGTGGCGAGCATGCCCATCATCATCCGGCCCGACGTCGTCTCCGGGTCGATTCCGTCCGAGACCGATCTAATCTTCACGCCTTGCCCGCGCAGCAGCGTGACCGTGTTCAGGACATCGATGAGGGACCGGCCGAGCCTGTCGATACGCCAGACCACCACGGTGTCACCGTCCTGGGCGTAGTCGAGCAGCCGCTTCATCCCCGGTCGCTCGATCGCGGTCCGGCTACCCGAGGTCACATCCGAGAACACGTCCCGCTTCTGCACCCCGGCATCCACCAGCGCATCGACTTGCAGCTGCGCATCCTGAGTTGCCGTACTCACGCGGGTGTATCCCAGCTGCCTCATACCCCCAGCATGGGGCAGAAAGTCCTGGAAGTCACCACCCTGAGGCGCTTTTCGTCGAGACGACTTAGCGAGACACTTCCGGGTGCCCATTCACGCAGGGAGTGAACCTGAGGCCAACCGCGCGCTGAACGTCTAATCAACCTATAGCTTTACGAGGCGACTCTGTAAGTTCAGCTCATACTGTATAGTTCAGCGAATGCTGACTATTGTTTCTCGTGTTGACGTGATGAACCGGTTGGGCCGGGCGATGGCCGACCCCACCCGGTCGCGGATCCTGATGACCTTGCTGGAACGGCCGGCCTACCCGGCCGAACTGGCGCGGGACTTGGGGCTGACCCGGTCGAACGTGTCGAACCACCTGGCGTGCTTGCGGGACTGCGGGATCGCGGTCGCCGTGGCCGAGGGCCGCCAGACCCGGTACGAGATCGCCGATGCACACCTGGCGCGGGCGCTGACTGCTCTGGTCGAGGTCACCCTCGCGGTGGATGAGAGTGCCCCGTGCCTGGACCCGGCCTGCTCCGTGCCCGGCTGCTGCGAGAAGGGGGTGGGCGCGTGATCCTGTCCTCAACCCTCCAGGCGATCGGTCTGTTCCTGGTTACCAACATCGACGACATCATCGTGCTATCCCTGTTCTTCGGCCGTGGTGCGGGCCAGCGTGGGACCACCGTCCGAATCCTGGTCGGCCAGTACCTCGGCTTCGCCGGCATCCTGGGTGCGGCAGTGCTCGTGTCCTTAGGCGCGGGCGCGTTCTTGCCCCCGGGGGTCATCCCCTACTTCGGGCTCATCCCGCTGGGCCTGGGAGTGTGGGCGGCCTGGCAGGGGTGGCGCAGAGGCGAAGACGATGATGACGACGCCAAGATCGAGGGCAAGAATGTCGCCGTCTGGACCGTGGCCGGGGTGACCTTCGCCAACGGCGGGGACAACATCGGCGTCTACGCCCCGGCCTTCCTCAGCGTCGGCCCGGGGGCTGTGGCTGCCTACTGCATCGTGTTCCTGGCCCTGGTCGCGGTGCTGGTGGGCCTGGCCAAGTTCGTCGCCACCCGCCGACCGATCGCCGAGGTCCTGGAGCGCTGGGAACACATCCTGTTCCCCATCGTGCTGATCGGCCTGGGTTTCTTCATCCTGATCAGCGGCGGGGCCTTCGGTTTCTAACCACGCTTCCTGATCGGCAGCCTCCACCACAAAGAGATCTCCGGCCATTGTCGATGCCGACCTCCTGGCGATCGTTGCTGGCCCCAGCTTGCGGACAGTGTCGTTCCTGGATGGACGGCCCTTGCCGCCACGTATCTCAGCAAGAATGCCGCCACATACCTGCAACAGTCACAACGACGAAGGCCAAAACCGCGACGGAGAGCGACCGTTTCATGGGGGATCTACTTTCTCGGTGTGATGCGTGAGGGGAAATTCGAGCATACTGCGGCGATTTTGGCGTCGGGATCGAACAGGCGTCCATGACGGAGCTCAGAGGGTTGGACTGGTTCGATTCCCGGGTACGAGTCCTCGAGAACCTTTCCCAGGCAGTGTCGGTCCGACCGTCCTCGGCAGCGCCGCCCCCGCTCTGAGAACTTCATGACGCGCAATGGTTAGGCTGGGGTCCCCGCACACGTCCCGAACGCCATGGAGGACACGGTGGAACACTTCCCCACGTTGACCGAGACCGTTGCCGCCCTGCGCCGCGGGGAGGTGACGAGCGAGGAGCTGACCCGGCGGACGCTCGAGCGGATAACCGAGCTCAACGCGCACTTGGGGGCCTTTGTCCATGTGGCCCCAGAGACCACCCTCAAGCGGGCCCGCAGCGCGGACGAGCGGCTCTCGAGCGCCCGAGGCGACTCCGAGGAGGATGCCTCCGCGCTCCCCGCCCTGCTGGGTATCCCCACCGCGCTCAAGGACGGGCACGACGTCGCCGGGATGCCCACCACGTGGGGCTCACTGACCACGCGGGACGAGACCGGTACCGTGCCGCCCGCCGCCGTATCCGAGCCGCTCGCCGCGACCCTCGAAGCCTCCGGTGCGGTGATCCTCGGCAAGACCCAGGTCCCCGAGTTCCTGCTCAATTGCTATTCGGAGAATCGCGCTTTCCCTCCGGCCCGCAACCCGTTCGCCCTGGACTGCTCCCCTGGCGGGTCCTCCGGGGGTCAAGCGGCCGCCGTGGCCGCGGGGATCCTGCCCGGGGCCGTGGGTTCCGACGGCGGCGGCTCCATCCGGATCCCCGCGGCGGCCTGCGGACTCATCGGCCTGAAACCCAATCGTGGGCGTGTCCCGAGCAACGACGCCCTGTCCAACGTGGGACAACTTGGGGTCAACGGCCCCATCACGCGCACCGCCAGGGATGCCGCCCTGCTCATGGACGTGCTGTGCCACACCCCCGGACACGATCGGATCGACCGCCCCGTCCGGGCCGCGCCCGAGCCGTCCTTCACGGCAGTGGTCGACGCCGCCCTGGCCGGGCGGATGCCGTGGGGTGAGCGCCCGTTGCGGATCGGTGTCAGCACGGCGTCGCCCTTCGACGAGACCTACGACATCTCCGTATCACCCGAGGCGCGTGCCGCGCTCGACGACGGGGTGCGGCGCCTCGAGCGGGCGGGGCACAACGTCGTCGACGCCCGGATCTCCTACGACCCGGCCTACCCGGACGCGTTCTTCCGGCTGTGGAGCACCGTCATGGGGCAGCTGCCGCTAACCGGGCAGGAAGGACAGCTCACGGGCCTGGCCCGGGCGTTCCGGGACCGCGCGCTGACACGGTCCGCGGTGGATCTCGCCGATGCCGTGGCGGTCCTGCGGGACATCGAGGCCAATGTGATCAGCCAATATGCCCAGTACGACATGATCCTCACTCCGGCGCTGGCCATGCCCCCGCGCCCGATCGGCTGGTTCCACGAGGGCTTCGACATCACCGACCCCGCCGGTGCCGAGCAGGATTATATGCGGCAATGCCAGTACACCCCGTGGACCTCCCTGATCAACGTGGTGGGGCTGCCCGCGATCACGATCCCCACCACGTGGGCTACACCCGAGCGAGGCAACTATCCCGGGCCGGTGCCCATGGGCGTGCACCTGGTGGGAGCGGCGTCGTCCGAGGCGTGGCTGCTCGCGCTCGCGGCGCAGTTGGACCCGCCGACCACGCCGCGCGCGTCCTTGGTGGCCTGACGGCACCTGCTCTGAGTGCGAGCTGCGAGCCCGCTGCCACCGGCCGTTCGGGCCCCGGCGTGCGGTGCGCGGAAACCTGCGGAAAACGACTGACGGGCGCCGCGATCGGGACTAGGTTTGAACCATGACCAACCGTGCGGGCACCGTCGCCCAACCCAGTGACCTCGTGGACATCGACCAGCTCCTGGCCGCGTACTTCGACCGCGTCCCGGACGCGGACGATCCTGACCAGCGTGTGGTGTTCGGCACCTCCGGGCACCGCGGGTCCTCACTGAAGACCTCGTTCAACGAGCACCACATCGCCGCGATCACCCAGGCGATCGTGGAGTACCGCGCGGAGCAGGGGATCACCGGGCCACTGTTCATGGGCAAGGACACGCACGCGCTGTCCGGACCCGCGCAGGACACCGCGCTGCAGGTGCTCGCGGCCAACGGCGTGCGCACCCTGCTGGACTCCCGGGACGGCTTCACGCCCACCCCGGCGCTGTCCCACGCGATCCTCACGTACAACGCCTCCGAGCCCGCGGACCGCGCGGATGGCATCGTGATCACCCCGTCCCACAACCCGCCCACCGACGGCGGCTTCAAGTACAACCCCCCGCACGGCGGTCCCGCGGACACGGACGCCACCGAGTGGATCGCGAACCGCGCCAACGATCTCATCGCGGCGGGCCTCGATGGTGTGGAGCGGGTGCCCCTGGAGGAGGCCGCCGCCGCGGAGATCACCGGGACCTTCGACTTCCTGGACAGCTACGTCTCCGCGCTGCCGGAAATCATCGACCTCGAAGTCATCAAGGAATCCGGGCTGCACATCGGCGCGGATCCCATGGGCTCGGCGTCCGTGGCGTACTGGCAGGAGATCGGCGAGCGCTTCGGGCTGAACCTGACCGTGGTCAACCCCGAGGTGGACCCGCAGTGGGCGTTCATGACGCTGGACTGGGACGAGAAGATCCGCATGGATTGCTCCTCCCCCTCGGCCATGGCGTCCCTGATCGGCAACCGGGACGAGTACGACATCGCGACCGGCAACGACGCCGACAGCGACCGGCACGGCATCGTGACCCCGGATGCCGGGCTCATGAATCCTAACCACTACCTGGCCGTGGCCATCGACTACCTCTACCGCAACCGTGCCGGGTGGTCCCCGGAAGCCGGGATCGGCAAGACCCTGGTGTCGTCCTCGATCATCGACCGCGTGGCCGACTCGCTGGGCCGCCGGTTGGTGGAGGTCCCCGTGGGCTTCAAGTGGTTCGTGCCCGGTCTGCTGGACGGATCCATCGGCTTCGGCGGGGAGGAATCCGCGGGCGCGTCCTTCCTTCGGATGGACGGTTCCGCGTGGACCACTGACAAGGACGGCATCATCCTGGCGCTGCTCGCCGCGGAGATCACCGCACGCACGGGCAAGACGCCGTCGCAGCGCTACGCCGAACTCACCGAGCAGTTCGGGGATCCGGTGTACGAGCGCATCGACGCCCCGGCCGATCGCGAGCAGAAGGCCGTACTGAAGAAGCTGTCCGCCGAGCAGGTCACCGCGGAGACCCTCGCCGGGGAACCCATCATCGCCAAGCTCACCGAGGCGCCGGGTAACGGCGCCACTGTGGGCGGGCTGAAGGTGGTCACGGAATCCGCGTGGTTCGCGGCCCGGCCGTCCGGGACCGAGGACGTGTACAAGATCTACGCGGAGTCGTTCAAGGGCGCGGAGCATTTGGCGCAGGTCCAGAAGGAGGCCAAGGCGCTCGTGGATTCAGTGATCGGCTGAGACCGCAGAACGCGGGACGTCACGGAGGCGGCACTCACCGACGCGGCGTCCCCGAGCCGTCCCGGCGGTGTGGCCTCCCTGCGCAGCAGGGCCGTGAGCGGGAGGGCGTGCAACTGCACGCCCTCCCGCTCGTTGTCGACCATGAGCAGGTCCCGATTCCCGATGGAGGGCCCCCGTGCCGCACTCGAGCCCCCATTCTCGGACCCGCCGCCGTGCTGCAGTCCGAACCATGGCACCGCTTCCCGGCTGCCCTGGGCCCCGCCACCCACCTCTTCTCGGGGCCCGGCTGGCACGCCCTGGTCGTTGAGGAGACCTCACGGTCGGGGCGGCTCTGGTACGCGCCGTACGGCCCCGTGCTCACCCACCCGAGTGGCGCGCACGTCGTAATCGAGCTGCTGCACCACACGACGGGCCGCCGAGGTTTCACCGCGCACGGCTCCGACTCCCTGCGCACGGCCGCCCGCGTGCTGGGCGAGACCGGGGGCTGCACCGCCTTCACGAGCTCGGTGGGCGGCACCGTGGTCAGCGCGCTGCTTCCCTACGACTCCCCCACCACATGGGTGTTCGCCCCCTCCGGGATGGACTTCGCGCTGCGCAAGCTACGCCCCAACCAGCCGCTGATCGTCCAGGCGCTGCTCGACGCCGCAGCACAGGGTCAGCCCGTGGCCGACCTCTTCGGGGTGGCCTCCGCGAACGACCCCACCCACCCCTGGACGGGATGCAGCGCGTTCAAGCGATGTTTCGGCGGGGCGGCCGGAACCGTCTCCGGGGGTCGGACCGCCCGTGCCCTCAGCGCACCGGGTCCTGCGGGTTCCACGCGCGGGTGTAGAAATCGGTCGAGCGGGACTCGAGCAGCAGTGCGTACTCCTCCGGGTCCATGGCCTGGGCCGAGCCCTGGGGAGGCTGTTGCCGCCGGACGGACGTGCCGAGGCCCGCCGCGCCGTCGTGCACCGATAGCCCCGCCGCCTCTAGGAGGGTGGGGTACATGGACAGCTGGTCCGCGCCCGCCCGCAGGGGCTGGTCCGAGGATTCCCCCGGGATCCACACGCGGTTGAAGATGGTGCGGTTGGGGTGGTGGTCCAGCTGCTCGTGGAACGCGTCCCCGGCGCTCATGTGCTTGAGGTGGTCCCCCATGACCACCACGGAGGTGTCCTCCAGGTAGCCCTGGACCCTCATGTGCTCGATGAAGCCCGCCACCTGCGTCATGGAGCACGCGAACACCGAGGTCACCTGGTTCTGGGTGTCCACGCCGCAGGAGTCGTAGACGTGCACCGGTTCGTGGGTGTCCAGTGTCAGCATGGACAGGTTGAACGGCTGGCCCGTGCGCTCGGAGCGGGCGTGCAGACGGTCCACCTCGTCCTTCGCGTGGGCCATGAGCCGCTCGTCGCTGAGCCCCCAGTCGCCGCGGAAGTTCTGCTCCGGCTCGCCGGCGGCCCGCCAGTCCGCGAGCCCCTTGTCCTCCGTGTAGCCGTGCGATCGCAGGAAGGCGTCCTTGCCGGCGAACGAGGAGTTGGCCCCGCCCAGGAACGTGCTGGTGTAGCCGTGGTTCTGCAGCACGTCCCCCAGACACGTAACGCCTCCCAGGTACTGCTCCATCCCGGCGCCGATGTCACTCGAGCTGATGCCCTCCCCCGAGCTCTTGAGGGGGATGCCGCACTGGGTGGATGTGAGCCCGGCCATGGTCCATCCGCCGCCCTCATACTGCTGGAGGTCGGTGACGCTGCGCCAGCCGTCCTCCGCGCGGGTGACGTCCTCCAGGGGCTTGAACGCATTCTTCTCGAACAGCTGGTCGTCCGCGAGGGTCTGCTCCCCCGACTCGAGGTAGACCACCACCAGGTTGCGCTTGCCCGCGTCCCCGGTGACGGTGGGCTGGATGTAGCGCGATCCGATGTCGTGCGGGAACTTGGCGGCCTTGACGTAGCGGGGCAGGTCCACCGCGGACGCGAAGCTCGCGGTACCCCCCACCACCACCGCAGCCACCGCGATCGCGGAGATGGAGCGGACCACGCCGCGCGGGGCGCGCGCAGTATGCCCGGACAGGCGGCGGCGCCACACCCACCGGCCCAGCGCGACCGCCAAGGTCAGCAGCACGGGAAGCACGCCGATCAACAGCACCGAGACCCACACGATCGACCCGCCGCCGCCGTCCGTCTGCACGGACACCAGGTTCATGCGCATCTGCCCCACGGAGATCTGACCCCAGTAGTGCCGGATCACCCCGGCGGCCGCCAGCAGGGTGAGGCCCAGCCAGATCAGGCCGTAGCAGAGCCCTCGGCCCGTCCACCGGCCCAGCCGTCTGCTCGCACGCAGAAAACCCTCGGACATGTTGTGGACCTCGTGCTCCTCGATCACCGGTGCCAGCCGGCACCGCCGCGGCCCGGGCATGGTGTGCCGCCGCCTACATATTCGTGTTCCTTCAAGGGTAGGACATGTTCCGGTCACCTGCTGTTCACCTTGTGGGCCCGCGACGGCGCCGGACGCAGCAGGGGAGCCCACTGTCCGAGGCGGCGCCGCTCGGTCCAGCGCGAGCCTGATGCTGTCCGCAGCCGGGCCGGGGAGCGCCTGTCCCGTTCAGCTCGCGTGGGTGAGGGCCTGCACCCAGACGGCCTCCGCCACGAGGATGCCGAGTTCCACCGTGACCCCACCGGACGCTACCGTGCCCACAACGTCGGGCGGCCCCTGCATCGCCAGAGCTGCGGGCGAGCTGCCCCCCGGGACGTCACCGCCCGGCGTCGTGCCCCCGCCGGCTACGCGCACGCGCACCGTGGCGCTGCGGTCCGGACCCGGGAGCACCCGCAGCACCGCGCCCGGCCGAATCTCGGCCTCCGCGAGCACCCGCAGGGTCTCAGGGCTCTCGTCCGAGACGCGCGTGACCCGCACGGGCTCCGGGTGGGTGACGTCCCCGAGCGGAACGGCCGGGGCGGGAGTGATCACCCCGTCCCGCGAGGGGATCGCATCCCCGTGCGGGTCCTCGGACGGGTGGCCGAGCTTGGCGTCCACACGGTCGATGAATCGGTCGGTGACGGCATGCTCGAGAACCTCGGCCTCGTCGTGGATCTCGTCCCACGCGTAACCCAGCTCGGTGGCCAGGAACATCTCCAGGATGCGGTGGCGGCGCACCATGTGCACGGCCACGTCACGTCCCTCGGCGGTCAGCTCCACGACCCCGTATGCGGGCCGGGTCACCAGGCCCTGTGCGGTGAGCTTCTTCAGCGCCTCGGACACGGTGGAGGCCGCCAGACCCATTCGCGCGGCCAGCGACGTGGTGGTCACCCGCTCCGGCTCCCACTCGCCCAGCCGCCAGATGGTCTTCAGGTAGTCCTGGGTGGCCGGGCTCAGCTCTGCGGGGTGCACGCGTTAAGCCTAGCGGCCCTCCGGGGACGTCCCAAGGGTGCGCCCCGCGGCGTTCGCGCCGGGGATGGCAGACGGTGACGACGGCGCTGCACCCCCTCCGGGGGCCGCGCCCGGGGTGTGCCCGGGGTCGCTTCGGGTGCCGCGGCACCCGGCGACGCCGCGCCGTCGGCTGGGTGCGAGGGGTCACCGTGCGACGTCGTCAGGCCGTGCGACGGTGACGCGCCTGCGCGCCGGGCCGCTGCGGCGGAATGACTCCCGCAGGAGGCGTGCAATAACGGAGCAAACGCAGAAAATGGCGCTCAGATCTGCATGTGCTCCGTTATTGCCCATCGTAGGCCGCGGCCGTGCCGGGCTCCACACCGGGCTCGGCCGGGGCATCACTCGTACGTGTAGAACCCCCGCCCGGAGCTGCGCCCCATGTGACCCTGGTCGATGAACTCGCGCTTCACGCGCTCCGCCACGCGCTTGGAGTCCTCGGTCCCCGCATTCATGTTGATCTGGTAATAGGTCTCCATGCCCACGTGGTCCAGGATCTGGAACGGGCCCAGGGGAGAGCCGGTGGCGGTGCGCCAGGTCTTGTCGATGTCCTCGGCCTGTGCGATGTCGTTGACCCACAGGTGCGATGCCGCCGTCAGGAACGGCACCAGCAAGGTGTTGAGGATGTAGCCCGCCTGCTCCTTCTTGATGTGGATGGGCACCATACCGATCTGCCCGGCGAACTCCAGGACGGCCTCGGCCGCGGCGGGGTCCGTGCCCGGGTGCCCCATGACCTCACCGGTGTTGTTGCGCCACACCTCGTTGGCGAAGTGCAGCGCCAGGAACCGCTCCGGGTGGCCTGTGGACTCGGCAATGTCACTGGGCAGCAGCGTGGAGGAGTTGGTGCACAGAACGGTCTTCTCCGGCGCGGCCGCACCGATCTGGGACCACACCTTCTTCTTGAGCTCCAGGTTCTCGGGCACGGCCTCGATCACGATGTCCGCGTCCGCGAGGGCCGTCTCGAGATCCGTGGTGCCGCTCAACCGGGCCTTGGCCGCCTCCAGTTGCCCGGGGGTGGCCGCCATGTCCCGCGTGTACAGCAGGGACAGCTTCTCCCACTTGCCGGGCAGCGCCCCGACGATCTCCTCGCTGATGTCGTACACGGTCACGGTCTTGCCGAAGTACGCCGCCTGGAACGCGATCTGCGATCCGAGCACCCCGGATCCGATCACGGTCACGTTGGTCAGTTCAGCCATGATGTCCTCCCCCACTCCTGTGTGAGTCACGCTCGCGCGAGTCGGCCTCCCGCGGGCCCGGTGGCCACGGGCGTGGCCCCCGTCACTCACCCTACTCGCCCGTAGATTTCTCGCCAGGCGCCGAGGACGCCGCACGGCCACCTCCCGCGGCACCTCACCACCGCGCGCGGGCCCCGCACCACCAGTCGGGCCCCCACCCGCGCACTAGAATCCTCGGGGCGGCACTCACGGCCCGCCCAGGACAAGGAGAGCACCCATGAGTTCGCCGGTTTCCCCCGACCACACCCCGCCGCCGCAGGACGAGCAGCACGAGCCGCGCAAGCAGGACCGGCGCGGCGGCGTCGTCGAGCGCCTGGGCTTGAACTGGCGGCTGCACGGGGACGGCAGGCACGTGGCCCCGGGGGACGTGGTGACCCCGCGGGAGCGGCTGGCGTGGCCGCGGACCATCTCGATCGGCGCGCAGCACGTGGTCGCGATGTTCGGCGCCACGTTCCTGGTGCCGCTGCTCACCGGCTTCCCGCCGGCCACCACGCTGTTCTTCTCGGGCATAGGCACGGTGCTGTTCCTGGTGGTCACGGCGGGGCGGGTGCCCAGCTACCTGGGGTCCTCGTTCGCGTTCATCGCCCCGATCACCGCGTCCGTGAATCAGTACGGTCCGGGTGGCGCGCTCGGCGGCGTGATCATGGCCGGTGCCGCGCTGTTCCTGATCGGCGTGATCGTGCAGATCGCGGGCACGGGGTGGCTGCAGAAACTCATGCCACCGGCCGTCACGGGCACCATCGTGGCCCTCATCGGTTTCAACCTGGCCCCCTCCGCCAAGCAGAACTTCACCGCGGCACCCGTCACGGCCCTCGTGACCCTGGGTTCGATCATCCTGATCTCGGTGTTGTTCCGCGGGCTGCTGGGCCGCCTGTCCATCCTCCTGGGCGTGGCGATTGGCTATGTCACCGCCGTGATCCGCGGTGAGGTGGACTTCACTTCGATTCAGGCCGCATGGGATGAACAAGGCGTGTTCGGCCTGCCCCAGTTCCACTCCCCCGAGTTCCACCTCAACCTGGCCGGGTTGTTCATCCCGGTGATCCTGGTGCTCGTGGCGGAGAACATCGGTCACGTGAAGTCCGTGGCCCTAATGACCGGCGACGACCTGGACCCCTACATGGGCCGCGCCATCATCTCGGACGGACTGGCCACTATGATCGCGGGCTCCGGCGGCGGGTCCGGCACCACCACGTACGCGGAGAACATCGGAGTCATGGCCGCCACGCGCGTCTACTCGACCGCCGCGTACTGGGTGGCCGCGCTCGTCGCGATCCTGCTGAGCGTGCTGCCCGTCTTCGGCGCCGCGGTGGCCACGGTCCCCCAGGGTGTGCTGGGCGGAGCGGCCACGGTGCTGTACGGCATGATCGGCATGCTGGGTGTGCGGATCTGGGTGCAGAACCGCGTGGACTTCTCCAACCCGGTCAACCTCACCACCGCGGCAATCGCCATGATCGTGGGCATCGGCGACTACACCTGGTCCGTGGCCGGGCTCGACTTCGCGGGCATCGCCCTGGGCACCGCCGCCGCCCTGGTGGTCTACCACCTCATGGCGGCCATCGCCCGCGCCCGCGGCTCGGTGGGCTCGGACCCGCTCACCCCGGACTCTTCGCAGAGCCCGTCGCCGCTGGGCTGACGCGCGGCTCACACACTGATCGGCAGGTCCGATTCCTGGTCCGCCACGTCCCGGATCCGGGCCATGTCCACCTCGGCCACCGTGGCCGGCTCCCACTGCGGGTTCTTGTCCTTGTCCACGACCATGGCGCGCACGCCCTCGATGAAGTCGTGGCCCACCGCAGTGTCCTCCGCCATACGCAGTTCGCGGCGCAGGCAGGAGACGACGTCGTCGTCCTGCGCGCCGCGCTGCAGCAGCTCGAACACGCGCGCGAGCGACGTGGGGCTCATCCCGTCCAGGTCCGAGCCCGCGTTGCGCACGACCTCCTCGAAGCTGTCCGCACCGTAGGTCGCCACGATCTCGTCCCAGCGCCCCACGAGTTCGGATTCCGGGGCCTGCTTGGCGTACGACGACGTCGCGGCGTCCACTCCGTCCGCCAGCACGGTGTCCACGAACGCGTCCACGTCCGCGGAATCGATGTAGGTGTCCGCCAGCCCCAGCGCGATCGCATCCGCGCCGTTGATCCGCGCACCGCTCAGCCCGAGGTAGCGGGCGACGGCGAGGGATTCGTGGCGAGCGGCGTCGTCGTCGGTCGAGGAACCGGCACCCCGGGTGACGCGCGGCAGGAAATAGCTCGCGCCGATGTCCGTGAAGAAGCCGATGGCGGTCTCCGGCATGGCCATCTGCGTGGTCTCCGTGACCACTCGGTGCGAACCGTGCACGGACAGGCCCATGCCGCCGCCCATCACGATGCCGTTCATGATGGCCACGTACGGCTTGGGGTAGCGCGCGATGATCGCGTTCATGGAGTACTCGGTGCCGAAGGCGTCGCGGATCTCGTCCTGGCGGCCGCCCAACGCCGCCTCGCGGACCTCCTTGATGTCCCCGCCCGCGCAGAACGCTTTGGCGAGCTGCGAGCGGATCACGACCTGCGTGATCGCGGGATCGTCCCGCCACATCTGCAGCGCGCTGACCAGCTGGTGGTACATGCTGCGGTTCAACGCGTTCAGCGCCTTGTCACGGGTCAGGGTCAACAGCCCGGTCTGGCCCTGGATCTCGGCCCGGACGAACGATTCTTCGGTTGCCTTCATGTTCCCCATGCTAGCCAGCACCATGGGCTCATGTGACGACCAGCACGCCCCCGAGGGCGGTGGCCGCCACGACGACCGTGGAGATCGCACCGAGCAGCACGGGCTTGAAACCCACTCGCACGAGTTCCTTGGCCTTCACCCCGAGCCCCAACGCAAACATCGCCATGCTGAGACACCACGTCTCCAGCGTGCCCAGGGCTCCCATGACCGGTTCCGGGAGGACGCCGCTCGAGGCCACCAGCACGGCGAGCACGAACCCCACCACGAACAGGGGCACGATTGGGGGTCGCTTGCCGTTGCGGGCGGCGGTGCCCGAACGGCGCGCCCGGATCCCCACGATCGTCATGATCGGCGCGAGCATGACCACGCGGGTCAGTTTGACCAACACCGCGGGCGCCAGTGCCGCCGAGCCGATGGTCCCGCCCGCGGCCACGACCTGGGCGACCTCGTGGATCGAGCCGCCCGCCCACAGACCGGCCTGGTGTTCGGTCAACCCCAGGACCCCGCTGAGGAGCGGGATCACCGGGATCATCAGACTGCCGTAGAGCACCACGAGTCCCACGGCGGTCGCGACGTCCTCGTCCTCCGAGTCCGTGACCCCCTCCACCGCGGCCACGGCGGCGGCCCCGCAGATTGAGAACCCGCACGCGATCAACAGGCGCTGTGCGCGCGGGACCCCCATCAGGCCGCCGATCCACACCGTGGTCAGGATGCCCACGCCGACCACGGCCACGACGACCGCGATCATCCCGAAGCCAAGTCCCGCGATGTCCTGGAGCGAGACGGACAGGCCCAGCAGGACGATGCCGACGCGCAGGACTCGCTTGGCGGCCACGGCGATCCCCGGAGCCAGAACCCGGGGCAGCCGGACCACGTTGGCGATCAGGGCGCCCACGACGATCGCGATCAGCAGCGGGCTCACCCCCGGGATCAACCACCCGAGCACGAGGGATACGGCCATGCCCGCAGCGCAGAACGCCAGCCCGGGGAGGGCCGCAGCATGGGAACCCGGTTGCCGTTCGGTGCCAGGGGCAGCCGGGGGCGCGGGCATCGTCGCACGCGCCACTGGAACAGGATGCATGGCCGATGCCGAGGCTGCGGCGGTTGCCGAGGTCGAGGCCGCTCCTCGCGGGACGGCTGCGCCACTGGGAGCACCCCGCCCAGCGAGCGCACCAGTCCCACCGAGTATGCCTGCCCCGCCGAGGGCGCTTGTCCCGTCAGGGGTGCCGTGGGAAGTTTCGTGACCCGTCGCCATGCCTCCACTGTGCTCGCGCGAACACCCGCCGGGTAGTCGTGATCTGAGCATTGGGTCATACACTGCTGATATGGCCGAGGTCGATCTCTCCCTGCTGCGCGTGATCGTGGCCGTCATGGACCACCACTCCATGGGCGCGACCGCCCGCGCGCTGGACATGGCCCAGCCCAATGTCTCACGCGCCGTGGCCCGCGCCGAGCGGATGTGGCGGCTGCGCCTGCTGGACCGCTCACCCACCGGGTCCAGACCCACCCCCGAGGGCCGCGCCGTGGCCGAGCGCGCCCGCAGGGTCCTCGCGGAGTACGACGGGTTCACGACCGAGATCGAGAAACTGCGCCTCGAGTGGGCCCAGCACGTGAAGGTCGCGGCATCCGTGACCGTGGCCGAGTACCTGGCCCCCACGTGGTTGTCCCGGTTGCGGGACTCCCACCCGGGGCTGGAGCTGCAGTTGTTCGCGTGCAACTCCGCGGAAGTCATGCGTCGCACGCGCCGGGGCGTGGTGGACGTGGGCTTCGTGGAGAGCCCGGATCCCGCGGAGGGGCTGCGAGAAACGGTGGTCGCTCGGGACCGACTGGAGGTCGTGGTGGCCCCGCTCCACCCGTGGGGTCAGCGCACCGAGCCCTTGACGGCTGCGGAACTCGCGGCCACCCCGCTGGTCATGCGTGAAGAAGGATCGGGAACGCGACGCACACTGCTCGCCGCGCTCGCGCCCCTCGTCCCGGTGCCCCCGGCCATGGAGCTCAGCTCCAACGCGGCGGTCCTCGGTGCCGTGCGGGCCGGGGTGGGCCCAGCGGTGCTCAGCGCGCTCGCCGTCGCCGCGGAGGTCGAGCGCGAGAACCTGGTGCGCGTGCCCGTGTTCGGCGGCGTGCTGGACCGCGATCTGCGCGCGGTGTGGCGCGCGGGTCTGGACACGGACGGCGCCGCGTGGCACCTCGTGGAACTCGCAGCGCACGCGCACCGCGCCACCCCGTTCAGCCCAGATCGCACTGCGCGAGCGCGGCCAGCAGATCCTTGGCCCGGCGGTCCACGTTCTCGCTGAGCATCTCGTTGGTGTGGAACGAGAAACCGATCCGCGCGTCCGGCCAGACCCCGTGCAGGCAGCCGCCCGCGCCGGAGTGACCGTAGGCCCGCTCCACTGGGCCGTACGTGCACAGGGGGTCCTGCACCTCAAACCCCAGCCCGAACGCCACGGGCCGGTCGTTCACCGCGTCCCTGCCGTGGGACCACGTGCGCGTGAACGTCTCGAGGGTCGCCGGTGACACGAGTTCACCCGATGCCACGAGCGAGTAGAACCGCGCAATCGCATCCGCACCGGCGATCCCGCCTCCCGAGACCAGTCCGCTGACGTGGAACGCGCGGGAATTGGCGGGCAGTTCCTCCCCGAGCAGTGCGTTTCCGTACATCCGCTCCACGATGGCGCGCCTTTGCGGATCCTCCAGGAACGTGCTGATCGCGTACCCGGGGGCGCGGAACACGGGAGCCACCCGGTCCTCGAGCTCGGCGGGCAGTCCCAGGTGCAGTTCGAGCCCGTGGGGCCGGGCCACGTGCTCGCGCAGCAGCTGTCCGGCGCGGTGACCCGTGACCCGCACGAGCAACTCCTCGACCATGTGCCCGAACGTCACCGCGTGATACGCCACCTTGCTCCCGGGCTCCCACAGGGGCTCCTGCCGCGCGAGCACCGCCGCATGCGCGGAGGCGTCCAGCATCCCGGCGGGAGGTTCCGGATCCGTGTACACGAGTCCCACGGTGTGATCGAGGACCTGCGCCACGCTCACATGCTCCTTGCCGCGGGCCGCGAACTCGGGCCAGTAGCGCGCCACGGGCTCGTTCACATCCAGCAGCCCTCGGTCCACCGCCATGGCCACGAGGGTTGCGGAGACCCCCTTGGTCCCCGAGAACATCACGGCCAGGGTGTGCTCGTCCCACGGCCGCTCGACCGCGTCCCCCGGAAAGGACCGGCGGTCGAACGATCCCCCGTGCAGCCGGATGAGCGGGCGCCCGTCCCGGTACACGCAGAAGGACATCCCTCCGTGTGCGCGGGACAGGTGCTCCTCGAAGGTCTCACGCACCCGGCTCACGGCGGGGTCGCGCAGGTTCGTGTGCGCCGTCGTCAACTCGGCCCGGCTTCGGACGGTCATCGTCCCACCTCAGCCCGCGCTCTCGAGGGTGGGTACGTGCTCGAGCAGGGACCGCGTGTACTCGTGCCGGGGATCGCGCAGCACGGTGTCCGTGGGCCCGTACTCCACGAGCTTCCCGCGCTCGAGCACCGCGAGCCGGTGCGAGATGTGCCGCGCCAGGGCGATGTTGTGGGTCACGAACAGCATGGCCAGCCCGCGCTCGCGCTGGATTTCCCGCAGCAGTTCGATCACGGACGCCTGCACGGACACGTCCAGCGCGGACGTGATCTCGTCGCACACCAACAACGACGGCGCGTTCACGAGCGCCCGCGCCACGGCCGCCCGCTGCCGCTCCCCGCCCGAGAGGTCACCGGGGCGACGGTCGATGTAGCTGCGTCCCAGCCGCACGGCGTCGAGCGCATCCGCCACGGCCGCGCGCCGCTGCGCTCGGGAGAGCTCCCCGTTCATCTCGAGCGGCACCTGCAGCGAGTCACCGATGCTGCGCCGCGGGTTCAGCGACGAGAACGGCGACTGGAACACGTACTGGATCCGCTGCCGCTGCTCCCGGGTGCGCTGGCGCGTCCCGGGCGCGAGCACGCGCCCGTCCAGCAGGACCTGCCCGGTGTAGCGGTCGTTGAGCCCGGCCACACTGCGGGACAGCGTGGTCTTGCCCGAGCCGGACTCCCCGAGCAGCATGGTGGTCCGCCCGGCCGGCAGGTCCATGCTGATACCGTCGAGGATCACCGCCTGCCCGTACGCCATCCGCAGGCCCCGCACGGCGACCACGGGTTCGACGGAGGCGCGGTCGCCGCCCGCCGCCCCGGGGCCGGACGCCGCGGGCACCTCGGAGGCATCCCGCGATGGGTCGGAACCTCCAGCTTCAATGCTCGCCCGGGGCTCGACGACACCGCTCCCGCGCACCCGCGTCGCCTCCTCACTGCGCGGGGTACTCGCGTCGCGCGACCGGCTCGGCCCGGCGACGTCGTCCCCGCCGCGCCCGTCTTCCCGACCGAGGCCGTCGTCCCACGGCGCACGCACCGAGTGGACGGGTGCCACCGAGGGACCGCCGCCCATCTCGCGGGCGCCCGCCATGTCAGGGACCGCGTCCAGCAGCGTGCGCGTGTAGGGGTGTTCCGGGTGGTGCAGCACCTGCCGGGCCGAGCCCCGCTCCACGATGGTGCCGCGGAGCATGACCGCGACGTCGTCCGCGACCTGCGCCACGACCGCGAGGTCGTGCGTGATGTAGAGCCCCGCGACGTCGTGCTTGGTGGTCAGCTCGTACACGGTCTTCAGCACGAGGTCCTGCGTGGCGACGTCCAGACCCGTGGTGGGTTCGTCCAGGATGATGACCGCGGGGCGGCACGCGAACGCCATCGCGATCCCGATCCGTTGCTGCTGCCCACCGGAGAGCTCGTGCGGGAACCGGCGCTGGTACGCGCGATCGCTCGGCAGACCCACCTCGGTGAGCACCTCGGCCACGCGGGCGTCACGCACACGGGCATCGCGGCCGAACTCGTGGGCGCGCAGCACCTCCGCGATCTGCTCACCCACACGCAGGGACCCGTTGAGCGACAGCGCGGGGTCCTGAGGCACGTACGCGATGGTCCCGCCCCGCAACCCGCGCGTCCGGCGTTCGGTGAGCGTCAGCAGGTCCACGGCCTCGGGGTGGAAGCGGGACGCGCCCGCGTGCAGTTCCACGGTGCCGCGGCGCAGTTCCAGCCCGGCGCGCAGGTGGTTCATGCACGCGAGCGCCGCGGTGGTCTTGCCGGAGCCGGACTCCCCCACGAGCGCGAGGATCCGCCCGGGGTGCAGCCGGAAGCTCACGTCGTCCAGGATGAGCTCGCCGCCAGTGACCCCCACACCCAGGTGGGACACCGTGATCGCGGTGTCCACGCTCGCGCGGGGCACCACGGTGCGGGGGACGCCGCCGCCGCGGTCGTCGGCGCGTCGGTCCGTCGTGGCGGAAGTGGGGCCCCGACCCGTCGTGCGCGGGAAGTTGTCCCGGCCTACAGTGGGGCGGGCGTTACCGCCGCCCGTTGAGTTCGCAGCATTGCGTGGGGCGTTGGCACCGGAGGCGTTGTGCGGGCCGTCGGCACCGGACGCGTTGGCTCGAGCCGCGGCGCGGGCCCTCTGTTCCGAGCGTCTCATCGAGTTCCCTTCCCAGTGGTGCGCACGCGGCCCGCGGAGGCGCCGGCCACGGCGTCGGCGATCAGATTGGTCCCCACCGTGAGCACGGCGATCGCGATGACCGGCAGGATCACACCCCACGGTTGCAAGGACAGCGCGATCCGGTTCTCGTTGATCATGAGGCCCCAGTCCGGGGTGGGCGGTTGCATCCCGAGCCCCAGGAAGGACAGGGAGGCCACCGCGCCGATCGAGTAGGTCAGCCGCAGTCCTACCTCCACCATGAGCGGGCCCATGATGTTGGGCACCACGTCCCGGCCCAGGATTTTCCACTGGGGGACGCCGTACATCTGGGAGGCCAGGACGTAGTCCTCGGCCACGACCCCGGCGGTCGCCGCGCGGATCACGCGCGCCACCCGGGGAGCGTGGGTCACGCCGATCACGAGCACCAGCACCCAGCCCTGCGGACCCAGGACGGTCACGGCCAGCAGCGCGAAGACCAACTGCGGGATGGCGAGCAACACGTCCCCGCAGCGCATGATCACCGAGTCCAACCACCCGCCGCGCAGCGCGGCGAGCATCCCCAGGACGGCGCCCAGGCCCACGCCCACGACGGTCGCGAGCGCGGAGTACAGCAGCAATCGCCAGCCACCGGCCAGGAACCGGGAGAGCACGTCACGGCCCAGGTTGTCGGTGCCGAAGACGCCGGTCTGAAACGGTTTGCCCGCGAACGAGTTGGTGCCGTACCCGGTCCACGCGGGCACGGCCAGCGGCCCCAGCACGGCGAGGAGCAGCACGATGGCGGTGAGCACGATGCCGAGTTTCGCGGCCGGTTGCCGCAGTACGCGGCGCGTGAACGACTCCGAGGTTCTCTGCGCGCTCATGAGCGGGACTCCGTACGCAGTTTCGGGTTCGCGAGGATCCCGACCACGTCGGCGAGCAGGTTCACGATCACGTAGAACGCCGCGATGATCATGGACAGCGCCTGTACCACCTGGACGTCACGTGTGTTCACGGCGTCCACCATGGCCTGACCGAGACCGGGATAGCGGAAGAGGAACTCCACGACCACGATGCCCCCGGCCAGCCACGCGAGCTGCATCGCGACCACCTGGGCCACCGGCCCGATTGCGTGCGGGAGGGCATGTTTGAAGATCACCTGGCGTTCGGGCAGCCCCTTGAGCCGGGCCATCTCCACGTACCCGGAGTCCAGAACGTCCGCCATGGTGGTGCGGGTCATGCGGATCATGTAGGGCACCACCACCAGAATCAGGGTCAGGGTGGGCAGGATCAGTTGCAGCGGGTAGTCCCACACACGCGTGCCCGGTGCGGCCATCGTGACCGAGGGCAGCAAGCGGAACACGGTCGTGGACAACAGCGTGGTCAGCGCCACGCCGATCACGAATTCGGGCAGCGCCGCCAACACGAGCGAGATCCCCGTGAGCCCCTGATCCGCTGCGCGGCCCCGGCGCATCGCGGACCACGTGCCGAGCAAGAGCCCCACGGGAATGGCGATCACGGCCGCGATGGCCATGAGCACCACAGACGCGGAGACCTTGCTCGCGAGCAACGCGTTGACGGAACCGCCCGTGGCGGCCGATGTCCCCAGGTCCCCCACGAGCAGACCGCCCAGCCACGAGAGGTAGCGCTCGTACCACGGGGCGTTGAGGTCCAGTTGTTCGCGCAGAGCGGCAAGCCGTTCGGGTGTGGCCTGCTGGCCCAGGATCGCCTGGGCCGGGTCACCAGGCAGCAACAGGGTAAAGAAGAAGACCAGAAGGGACACGGCCAGGAGCACGAAGACCGAGATGCCCAGCCGTTTCAGGATCATGGTGGCCACGCGATCACTTCCCTTCCCGGTCGATCCAGAGGGTGCGCAGCTGGAACCCGCTCACGGGCATCCCCGCGCGGTGCTCGGAACCGCCGCCCACGTAATTCTGGTACGCGTCCGCCTGGTTGAAGAACCCCCACACGATGTACCCGCCGGCGTCGTACAACTGCTTCTGGGCCCGCGCCACGAGGTCGTGCCGCGCGTCGTCGTCGAGCGTGGCCCGGGCCTTCTCGTACAGCGCGATGAACTCGGGATCCGCCCAGTGCGTCTCGTTGAACGGGGACGCTGGCAGGGTCCCGTTTGCGGTCTGGGGCAGGAAGCTGCGGGTGTACCAGAAGTCCTGGGAGAAGGGGTATTGCAGATAGCCGTCCCCGAAGAACGTGGTGGTGTCCACGCGGCGCAGGTTCACGGTGATCCCGGCCTCTGATGCCTGCTCAGCGAAGACCTGGGCGGCCTCCACCGCGCCGGACTGGATGGGTGCCGTCACGAGTTCCACCTCGAGCCCGTCCGGGTGACCCGCTTGCGTGAGCAGGTCCCGGGCCCGGGCCACGTCCCTCGTGCGCTGCTCGAGCCGCGGTGTCCCCGGGTCGAACGGAGCGTACATGTCATTGCCCACCGTGCCGTGCCCCGAAAAGACCTGCTCGACCATTTGTTCCCGGTCCACCACGAGGCGGAACGCCTCCCGCACGCGGGCGTCGTCGAACGGTGCTGTGTCCACGCGCATGGTGAACGGCAGCCAGTTACCGGTCTCGGAGACCACGGTGTACAGCCGCGGGTCCGTGTTGACCACGTCGATCAGGGACAACGGCAACTGCCCCACGACGTCCACCTGGGTGGAGAGCAGGGCGTTGACCAGCGCGTCCTGGTCGTTGAAGTTCACCAGGTGGACCTCATCCACGAACGGTGGTTCCCGCCAGTAGTCCCGGTTGGCCTCGAGCACCGTGAGTTGACCGGGTTCGAACGTGCCCAGCCGGAACGGGCCGGTGCCCACGGGTGCGGCGGGGTCGTAGTCCACCGGCACGATCCCCATGGAGTACTGCGCGGTCGAGTCCACGAACATGGCATCCGGTTCCGACAGTTCGAAGCGCACCGTGTGATCGTTCACCGCCACGGTGCGCCGCAACAGGGCCAGCCCGGACGCGCCCGTCTTGGGGTCCTTCGGGTCGGTGACCCGGTCGTACGTGGCCACGACGTCCCGCGCGGTGAACGGACGCCCGTCGTGGAATACCACGCCCTTGCGCAGCCGCACGAGCCACTCGCGCCCGCCGTCCCGCGGCGTGGCCGACTCGGCGAGCACGGGCACGGGGACGTAGTCGGCGTCGAACTCGTAGAGCCCGTCGTAGAGGTTGATCACGCGCCCGGCATCCGCGGTGCCCACCGGGACGTGGGCGTCCACGCTGTCGGACGCACCGCCGCCTGTGAGACCCACACGCAAGATGCCCCCGCGCTGCGGTGCGCCCGTGGCGCGGATCGCCGCCGCGCCCGGTTGTTCGCCCGCTGCGCAGCCGGCCAGGGCGAACGACGCCGCCGCGGCGCCCAGTCCCATGAACCCGCGCCGGGAGAACGCGCCGTACCGCGCGGACCCACCACCGGGACCCCGCGCCGCAGGGACCCCGGCCACCGGGGCCGACGGCGGGCAATCGGGTGGAGGTGACTCGGACGGTGCGGTGCGGGGTGGACGGAGTGACGGTCGTGGGTTCATGGTTCCTCGCAGGGGTGAACGATCCCGGGCACGCAACAGGGCGGCGACGAGCGTGACGCTCGGAGGGTGTCGCGGGACGCGCGACACCGATTGAGGGGCGGGCTTCGCCCAGCTACGGGATCTTGCTCAGGCGGGGGGCCATGATCCGGCGCCCGGCCGGCACGCATTGCGATGTCAGATGACGCAGCACGGACTTGCGGAACAGGGCGGACATGTTGGACGTGCGTCGCATACTTCCTCCCTGTGATCGAGGCCGACGAGTCGGTTCACACGGCGGGAACGGCCCACCGGTGCTCTGGATCACATTCAACCTACCCCGGAACGGCACACAAGTGTGCGCGATCCGGGTCGGTGTCACAGTGGGCCGGGCGGCCATTGACCCCGGCATTGCAGGACGTCCTTGAGCAGATCGGCCCGATCCGTGATCAGCCCGTCCACCCCCATGTCCAGCAGGCGCTTCATGTCCGCGGGGTCGTTGACGGTCCACACCTGCACCGACAGCCCCGTGCGGTGGGCCAGGTCCAGGAACGCGGGCGTGACGATCCGCAGGGTCAACCGGTGTCCCCCGGGCAAACGCACCGGGTGCTGTTCGGGCAATTGGAGGGTGTCGAACGGTGCCACGAGGCGCGACCACGCCGCGATGTGCGCCCGCCACAGCGCGGGCGCGATCTTCCGGGACACCCGGTCGGTCAGGGGTGCCACGACGGACACGGCCAGGAATCCCGCGGTGCCCAGGGTCCCGGCCGAGGACCGGACCCGTTCACCGGTGAGCCGGGTGATCCCGGCGAGCGCGCGGCGTCGTCGTGATTCGGAGAAGGACGTGACGCGCAACCGGTGCGCGGCGTGCTCGCGCGCCACGATCCCGGGCAGGGCGGCGACGGACGCCTCGTCCTTGACGTCGATGTTCAGGCACGCCTCGGGCAGCGCCCGCAGCAGCTCGGTGAGCGTGGGGATCTCCTCGGTGCCGCCGATGCGCAGTTCCCGCAGTTGCTCCCACGTGAGGTCGTTGACGTTGCCGCTCGTGCCCGTGACGCGCTCCAACGTGGGGTCGTGGAATGCCACGACCACGCCGTCCAGGGTCGTGTGCACGTCTGTCTCGAGCCACACGAAACCGAGCTCCGCGGCGGCCCGGAACGCGGCCAGCGTGTTCTCGTGACCGTCCGGGGAGAACCCACGGTGGGCGAGCGCGGCGGGGTGCCGCCGTGCACCGGGGTCCTGGAGGGCGGCCGGAACGGAACGGGACGACTCAGACACGGCGACCCTCCCGGGCCACGGGAACGATGTGCTCGTGCTCCAGGTAGGCCTCGATCACCTGCGCTACGCCGTCCTCGGTGAACGCCGGTGCGGTGCGTCCCACCGTGGCGACCACGTGCGGGTGCCCGTCCGCCATGGCGTAGCCGCGCTCGGCCCACGTGAGCATCTCGAGGTCGTTGGGCATGTCCCCGAAGGCCATGACCTCCCGGTGGGAGATGCCGTGCTCCGCGGCGAAGTGTTCGAGCGTGCGGGCCTTGGTGAGCCCGCGCTGCCCCATTTCGACGAGGGGTGCGGCGGCCACCGAATGCGTCACGGACAACCGCCCCGCCACGATCTCGCGGACGTGCTCGAAGTACCGATTAGGATCGGCGCCGTCCAGCTTGGCCAACAGCTTGACCACCTCGGTGCCGGGCGCGAGCGACTCCTTCACGGGCGCTTCGGTGATGTGGCGGATCTCCATACGGTCTGTACGGGACCACCCGTGATCCGTGTAGACGCGCTCCAGGGTCTCCGCGGCGAACAGAGAATCCGGGAACTCGCGGGCCACGTCCGCCATGACGGGCAGGGCCTCGCTCACGTCGAACAGGCTCGCCTCCAGGACACGCTCCGCGCCGGGATCGTAGATCACCGCCCCGTTGGAGCAGATCACGACCCCCACGTCATCGAGTTGTTCGTGCAGGGGGTCCAACCACCGCATGGGGCGCCCGGTCACGAAGACCACGTGAATCCCGGCGTCCCGCGCGGCGGTGATCGCGGCGACGGTGCGCGGCCGGAACCGGAAGTCACGGCCCAGCACTGTCCCGTCCAGGTCACTCGCGATGAGCCGGACGGGTGGCTGGTCCGCGGCGTGTTCCGGCGCCACGGGCTACTTCACTTCGTAGACGGGCGTGAGGAACGCGCGTCCCAGGGCGTGCGAGAACAGGTTGAAGTTGACCACTGCGGGGCTCGCGGACTCGTCCACCTCGAGCTCGGGAACGTCCACGGCCGTGACGCAGACGATGTAGCGGTGCGGGCCGTGGCCCTCGGGGGGTGCGGCGCCCAGGTATTCGTCCGTGCCGCCGTCGTTGCGGTGCTTCACGGCTCCCTCGGGCGGGTTCGACGCCGCCCCGGTCGCCAGTTCGGTGACGTCCGCCGGGATGTTGGATAGGCACCAGTGCCAGAACCCGCTGGGGGTGGGGGCATCCGGGTCGAACATCGTGACCACGTAGGAACGGGTGCCCTCCGGGGCACCGCTCCACGACAGCTGCGGGGAGACGTCCTCTCCCCCGGCGCCCATGATCCCGGAGACCTGGGGCGTGTTCATGCTCTCGCCCTCGGCCACGTCCGTGGACGTCACTGTGAACGTGGGCAGTTCGGGCAGATCGGCGTAGGGATGACGGTCGTACATGGGAGCGTTCCTTTCCTCGTTACGGTCATGACACAGCTGGGGGCCTCGCACGGCCACGGGAAAGCGGCGGATCAGGCGTGGTCGATCAGGTCCGCGCGCGTGGGCAGATCCGCGCCGGAGCGCGAGACCGTGACCCCGGCAGCGGCCGCGGCGTGGCGCAACAGCTCCGTGAGTTGCGCGCTGTCCAACTCGTCGAGGGCGCTCGCCGCAGTGGGGCCCAGGATGCTCCGGTCCGCGAGTCCCGAGAGCAGGGCCGCCATGAAGGAGTCACCCGCGCCCACGGTGTCCGCGACGGTGACCCGGGCGGCGGGGACCTCCACGCCATCGCGTCCGGTGCCGCGACTGACAGCCCACGGCCCCATGACCCCGCGGGTCACGACCACAAGCCGTGCTCCGGCCTTGAGCCACGCACGCGCGGAGTCCTCGATGCTGCGGTGCGGGTAGAGCCACAACAGGTCCTCGTCGGAGGCCTTGATCACGTGGGACAGCGCCACGATCTTCTCCGCGCGGGCGCGCGCGTCCGAGGAGTCCGGGATGATGGACGGGCGGCAATTGGGGTCGTAGGAGATCAATGCGTGGCCGCGAGCGCGTTCGAGTGCCTGGCCCACCACGGTGGCGCCGGGTTCCAGCATGGCCCCGATGGATCCGGCGTGCAGGGCGTCGGTGTCCCGCAGGAGCTCGTCGATCCGCTCCGGGGAGACGTCCAGGGACCAGTCGAGTTGGAAGTCGTAGCTCGCGGCACCGGTCTCATCCAGGGTCGCCTGGGCCACGGAGGTGGGCAGGGCGTCCGCGTCGAACGGCAACCGCACCCCGTTGCCCGTGAGGTGATCGGCCACCTGACGGCCGTACTCGTCCCGGCCGTAGCGGCCCAGGAACTGGACGTCGTGACCCAGCCGGGCCAGTCCCACGGCCACGTTCATGGGGCTGCCACCCACGTGGGCCCGGGGTTCTTCACCCTCGCGGGACACCACGTCCACGAGGGCCTCACCGATCACCGTCAACATGACCCCACGTTAGCAAAGCGTGCGGGGAGTCACCGGGGCTGTCACGACGCCGCACGGGCGGGAGAAGCCCCCCCGCGCACCGTAAACTTGGGGCCACGACGAGCAGCGCCGCTCCCGCGCGCGCCATCACCCGAGTCAGCGCACCGCCGCGCGACCCCCAACACGGCCCTCACGACGACGTCCGGGCCGAGGAAGAAGGATGCTCATGAGCGCCACGTGGTCCGAACGAGAAGCCTTTGCCGAGCAGCTGGTCCCCCTGGTGGGTCAGCTGCACCGCGGCAATAAGGTGGTCACCACGGTGTTCGGCCGTTCCCTGGTCCACAAGTCCGTCACGGAGATCATCAAGGTCCACCGCTTCACGCGCCGCATCCTGGGCGAGGAAATGCCCATCGACAAGACCCTCGAGATCGTCCACACGCTGGGCGAGCTCAACCTCGGCGTGTGCAACGTGGACGTGGCCAAGCTCTACCAGGGCTACACCGTGGCCGGCAGCGGTGACCTGCAGGCGTACCTGCGCGAGGCCCTTGCTCCCGCCGTGGACCAGCGCGGGCGCAACGAACCCGGGTCCCGCGACGTCGTGCTCTACGGCTTCGGGCGCATCGGGCGCCTGCTCGCGCGCATCCTGCTCAACCGCAACGACGGCACCGGGCTGAACCTGCGCGCCGTGGTGGTGCGCCGCAAGCCCGGCAACGACCTCGTCAAGCGGGCCTCGCTGCTGCGCCGCGACTCGGTACACGGCCCCTTCAACGGGACCATCACCGTGGACGAGGACAAGAACGTGATCACCGCCAACGGTGTGCCGATCCAATTCATCTACGCCAACTCCCCGGCGGAGATCGACTACACCGAGTACGGGATCGACAACGCCCTGGTCGTGGACAACACCGGCGTGTGGCGTGACGAGGAAGGCCTCTCCCAGCACCTGCAGTCCAAGGGTGTGGGCAAGGTCCTGCTGACGGCCCCCGGTAAAGGCGACTTGAAGAACATCGTGTGCGGCGTGAACGACAAGGACATCTCCCCGGAGGACACCATCCTCTCCGCGGCGTCCTGCACTACGAACGCCATCACACCCGTGATCAAGGTCCTCAACGACGAGTACGGGATCATCCAGGGTCACGTGGAGACCGTGCACTCCTACACCAACGACCAGAACCTGATCGACAACTGGCACAAGGGTGACCGCCGCGGCCGTTCCGCGGCCCTGAACATGGTCATCACCGAGACCGGTGCCGCCAAGGCCGTGGCCAAGGCGCTGCCCGTGATGAAGGGCAAGCTCACCGGTAACGCGATCCGCGTCCCCACCCCGGACGTGTCCATGGCGATCCTCAACCTGCAGTTGGAGAACGCCCCGGAGTCCAAGGACCAGATCAACGAGTTCCTCAAGGACATCTCGCTGAACTCCCCCCTGCGCAAGCAGATCGACTACGTGGACTCCCCGGACGTGGTCTCCACGGACCTCGTGGGCTCCCGCCGCGCCGGTGTGGTGGACGGACTCGCGACCATCGTGAACAACAACTCCGTGGTGCTCTACGTCTGGTACGACAACGAGTTCGGTTACTCGTGCCAGGTGGTGCGCGTGATGGCCCGCATGGCGGACATCTCCATGCTCCAACTCCCGTAAGGGTCACGGTCCCGCGCGCCGCTGGTGCGCTCGACGACGACGCCGCCCCGGCCACCTTCCGCGTGAAGGTCGCCGGGGCGGCGTCGTGCGTTCCACGGCGATCGCGGCGCATCCGATCCGGGCGCTCGCGCGGGCGCATTGTCCAGGGCCCGCGGGGCCGCTCACGAACGGCGTGCGGTCACGGGCGCCAGAACGCGGCGACCGCCCCGTGCAGGGCGTACAGGTCCCCGGTGTGCACGAGTTCGCGCGCCGAGTGCATGGACAGCAGCCCCACGCCCACGTCCAGCGTGCGGATGCCCAGACGGGTCGCGGTGATGGGTCCGATGGTCGAGCCGCACGGCACGGTGTTGTTGGAGACGAACTCTTGGTAGGTCACTCCGGCGCGTTCGCACACCCGGGCCCACTCGGCCGCACCCGTGGCATCGGTCGTGTAACGCTGCTGCGCGTTGATCTTGAGCAGCGGCCCTCCCCCGGGTTCGGGGGTGTTCACGGGATCGTGGTGGCCCTGGTAGTTGGGGTGCACCAGGTGCCCCGCGTCCGAGGACAAGCACACGGAGGCCGCGAGCGAGCGCCGATAATCGTCCGTGGTCTCGCCCCGCGCGGCGCTGATGCGCACGAGCACGTCCTCGAGGAACGGGCCGGCGGCGCCCGAACGGGTGGCCGAACCGACCTCCTCGTGGTCGAACGCGGCGAGCACGCTCACGTGCTCCGCGCTCTCGAGGTCGTGGGCGTGTCCGATCAGGGCGCGCAGGCCCGCGAACACGGAGGTCAGGTTGTCCAGGCGGCCACTCGCGAGCAGGGTGCGCTGCGCGCCGATGAGTTCTGGGGCCTGGGAGTCCGCCACGACGATGTCGTAGCCGAGGATGTCCGATGCCGTGATCGGTTCGGACACCGCCTCGTCGCCGGCCGCGGCACCCGGTGCACCCGTCACGGTCGTCCGGCTCGTTCCGCGCGACTCGTTCGCGGCATCCGCGAGCACGGTCAGGACGTCCGCGTCCTGGGCCTGCCCCACGCCCCACACGGGCTGCACGTGGCGCTGCTTGTCGAGCGTGAGACCCTCGTTCGCGCTGCGGTCCAGGTGGATCGCCAACTGCGGGATCCGGGCCACGGGGCCGGTCGCGGTGAGGACCTGCCGGGTCCCGCCGTCACGGCCACGCACCACGAGCCGACCGGCGAAGCGCAGGTCCCGGTCCAGCCACGAGTTCAACAGCGGACCGCCGTAGATCTCCACGCCGGCCTGGTACCACCGATGCGTCACGGTGGTGGGTCGGGGCTTGAGCTTGAACCCCGGAGAATCGGTGTGAGCCCCCAGGATCCGGTACCCCGCACCCGGTGCGGCACCGGACGGGATCACCCACGCGATCAGGGCGCCGTCGCGCACGGTGTAGTAGCCGCCCGCGGACAGGTCCGACCACGGCCGGGTCTCGTCCAGGGCGGTGAACCCCGCGGCGTCGAGCGCGGCGGCAGCCGTGGCCACGGCGTGGAACGAGCTGGGCGAGGCCGTGATGCACTCGCCCAGTGCACGCGCGAAGCCGGCCTCCGGAGTTCCGGGGCCGGGCTCCGGCGTCCCGTTCGCGGGGTCGGCCGGGGTGGTGGATTCGTACGAGCTATCCGTCATGACGCCCAGTGTAGGTGGGGGCGTCATCGCGCTCGCCCGGGCCGGCGGGCGGCGGCGTCGTGCCGGGCGAGGGCGGCGTCGTCGTACCGTGCGGGTCGGGGCCGTGGACCCGGGGTGCGCTTTCGTCCGAGGCACTGCCCGAGGGCCCACCGGGCAGCGCCACGGGGGCGTCGTCGTGCCCCGCGTGCGCGCCGTGGGCGGTACGCGTGTCCAGCAGACCCACGTAGCGGCCCTGCCCGTCCCGCACGGAGTACGGACCGTACTGCGGCGGCAGGACCAGGTAGCGTTGCGTGGCCGGGTCCAGGACGTAGGCCGCCAGGCCCGAGGCGTCCGCGGCCAACCGAGGGGGCCGGTGGCCGAGCTCGGGCAGCCGGGCCGGTTGCGGGGGTGGCGGCAGGACGATCGTGCGGGTCACGGCCACGGACCGGTTGCGGCGCACGAGCCAGAACACGAGCGCCACGTAACCACCGTTGATCAGCGCCACCGCGATCAGGTCCGTGGGCGCCCCGGAGGTGTCGTTCATGTCCGTGAGCCCCACCATGGCCATGAGGGACACCGTCATGTTGTTCACGGCGTGCAGTGCGATCGCCGCTTCCAGACCACCGGTGCGCCACGTGATGATGCCCATGGCCACGGCCATGATCCCCACCGAGGCCTGACCCCAGATGTCGTACGCGTGACCGAGCACGAACAGCGGCACCGGGAGCAGGATGGCCCACGCGGGGTGCTTGAGCCACCGGCCGATGGTCTGGGCCAGGTAGCCGCGGAACACGACCTCCTCCGCCGCGCATTGCAGGGGCACCACGAAGATCACCGAGGCCATGAGCCACCAGAAACCGGGGGCCGGTTGCAAGGACACGGGCCTGCCGCCCGCGGCGAGTTCCAGACCCACGGCGATCGCGTTGATCAGGGCGTAGATCGCGACCGCCGCCACGAAGCACGTGAACAGCCACTTCCACCGGATCCGCCCGGTCACGGAGAAGATCAACCCCAGGGGACGCGGGCCCAGTACCAGCCGGGCCAGCAGGGCGCTCGGGAGCATGAGGACCACGGAGCCGAAGAGGATGAAGAACACCACCGGATCCAGCTGATCCATGGCCAGGATGTCTCCTTCGATCCGTCCCGGGGCCGCGAAGACCATGATCAGGAAGAACCCGATGGTCAGGAGCAGGAGCACGGCCAGCAGGATGAGCCCCTCCACGAGCGGCATCCACCAGCGGTGCCGGGGATCCGCGTGCGCCAGGCGGTGGTAGAAGAGGGTGCAGGTCCGGGGCGGCTCCTGGACGGGGGGCGACGGACGGGACCACGGGGCGCTGGCGTGACTCATGACTCCACGGTAGCCGTCACGGGTGACGCTCAGGGTCCCCTGTGCAGGGCACTCGCCGTGAATCCCGGGTGGATCCGACGTGGAGCCGACGTGGGTCCGGCGTGGGTCCGGCGATTTCCGATCGCAGCATCGGAGCCAGGCCTGGGGCGGATCCGCCCGGTGGTCCCTCCCGGTGGTCCCTCCCGGTGGTCCCGGGTGGTCCGGCCCGCGGGCATGGACGTGCGGGGTCCGCGCCCGGATGTCTCACTCCGGCCCGGGTCCGGTCAGCGCCGGTAACGCTCCACGAACGCCCGCAAGATCCTGGGTGCCTGGTCCACGGCGGGACCGTTGACCACCCGGTCGATCACGGTGTCCGTGTCCTCCGGCCGGAAGTACCCCAGGTCCTTGTACGCGCGCACGCGACTCACGAGCCCCTCGGGGTCCAGTTCGGGGTGGAACTGGGTGGCGTAGAGGTTGTTCTTGATCCGGTACATCTGCACGTGGCACGCGGTTCCCGTGGCGAGCAGCACCGCATTGGGCGGCAGCACGCGGGTGCCCTCCTTGTGCCCCACGTACGCGCTGAACTCACGGGGCAAGTCCGCGAGCAGGGGATCCCGGGCCCCCTCGTCGGTCACGCTCACGGTGATGGGACCCACGTCCTCGTGGCACGACCGGTCCACCTTGGCTCCCTGGTGGATCCCCAGGGTGCCCACGCCGTAGCACGCGCCGAGGAACGGGAAGTCGCGGGCCACGACGTCGTCCAGCAGGGCACTGATCCAGGTCTCCGCGACGCGCTGCGCCCTGGACTTCTCCTCCGGCGGGTCCGAGGAGTTGAACGGCGACCCACCCACGATGATCCCGCTGTACCTGTCCAGGTCCAGCGCGGGCCACTCACCGGACTCCAGACGGATGCGCTCGAGCTGGTCCTCCTCGAGGCCCCCGAAGCGGGCCACGGCCCGGTATTCCTCGTCCGCGAGGACGTCGTCACCACGGGTGGCCAGCAGCACGAACGGTTTCATGGCTTACACCTATGTCACGGGGGCCTCGGGATGCAAATCACCCGGGCTCGGGGCCGCTTCCCGACGCTTCGGTGACACCCGTGGGCGGGTCCGGCGGTTACTCCGAAGAAACGTGGTCCCACCCCTTGACTTGCCCCGTGTGATCCAGTTCACTGTTCCTAAATGAAATTTAAATTTCACATCACGAAATACCAGAGGAGGACGGATCGTGGATCTGACCGAGTTCAACAGCCTCGATCGTGAGGCCGCCGTCGCGGCCGTACGACCGGCCCTGGACGTCCAGCGCTGGATCGAGGAACTCGTGTCCGGGCGCCCGTACGGGTCCACCGAGGCCCTGCTGGACGCCGCCCGTTCCGCCGCGAACCCCTTCACGGACGCGGAGGTCGCGCAGGCGTTGTCCCACCATCCCATGATCGGCCAGCGCGCCCAGGGGGATTCCGCGGAGGCGAGCCTGTCCCGCAACGAGCAGGCGGGTCTGGGCGGCGGGGACGACGCCGTCAAGGCCGAGCTCGCGCAAGCGAACCTCGACTACCAGGACACGTTCGGTCACGTCTTCCTGATCCGCGCGGCGGGGCGCAGCCTGCCCGAGATCCTCTCGGAAGCGCGCCGTCGGATGACCAACTCACCGGAGGACGAGCGCCGCGAGGTTGCCGAGCAACTGCGCCAGATCGCCGTCCTGCGCATCGAAGGGATGCTGTCATGAGCTTCATTTCCGCCCACGTCCTCGATTCCGTCCACGGCTGCCCGGCCCGCGGAATCGACGTCACCCTCCTCACCGGTGCCGGCGAGCAGATCGCCACCGCCACCACCAACGAGGACGGCCGAGTCACGGACCTCGGCCCCGAGACCCTGGAATCCGGCCATTACCGGATCATCTTCGCGACCGAGCCGTACTTCGCCGGCCGCGATCTGGAGACGTTCTACCCGTTCGTCTCGGTGGATTTCACGGTGCGCAAGGAACAGGGGCACTACCACGTGCCCCTGTTGCTGAGCCCGTTCGCGTATTCCACGTACCGCGGCAGTTGACCCAGGAGCCGACCCAACGTCGACGATTGCCGATCCACTAGGACAGCACGACCATCCGCTACACAGGAGTAGATCCCATGACCGAAGTAGTTCTCGGAAAGAACCAGTACGGCAAGGCACAGAACCACGTGGTGCGCGTGCACCGCGACACCGACCGTCACGTGATCCGTGACCTGGTGGTCACCTCCCAGCTGCGCGGCGACTTCGAAGCCGTGCACACCGAGGGTGACAACGGGCACTGCGTCCCCACGGACACCCAGAAGAACACCGTGTTCGCATTCGCCCAGAAGTACGGCATCACCTCCCCCGAGGAGTTGCTGCTCAAGCTCTCGGACCACTTCACGTCCGAGTTCGACTGGGTCTCCGGTGGCCGCTGGGCCGCTGACGAGCACGCGTGGGACCGGATCAACGACAACGACCACTGCTTCGTGCAGAACAAGCAGGAGGTCCGCACCGCGGTGCTCGTCACGGACGGTGACCAGAAGACCGTGATCTCCGGGTTCAAGGACCTCACCGTCCTGAAGTCCACCGAGTCCGGCTTCGAGGGTTACCCCAAGGACCAGTACACGACCCTGCCGGAGACCACGGACCGGATCATGTCCACGGACGTGGCCACCCGCTGGCGTTACAACACCACGGACGTGGACTTCGACGCCGTCTACGAGGACGTCAAGAAGATCATCCTGGACAAGTTCACCGATCACTACTCCCGTGCGCTGCAGGAGACCCTGTACCTCATGGGCAAGGCCGTGATCGAGGCCCACCCGGAGATCGACGAGATCAAGTTCTCGTGCCCCAACAAGCACCACTTCGTCTACGACCTCGGCTTCTGCGATCTCCCGAACAACAACGAGACGCACTACGCCGCGGACCGCCCCTTCGGACTGATCGAGGCAACCGTCCAGCGCAAGGACGCGCAGCAGGACGAGCAGGCCTGGATGGGTATCACCGGATTCTGCTGAGCCGTAGCCGCCGCTACCGCTCTCGCGGTGCCGGCCCCCGCCGTACGAGGCCCACGGCGGGGGCCAGCCCCGCGTACTTCTAGGAAGGCTTCCCAATGTCGTCAACCACCGCTACCCCGACCAAGCGGCCCGAGGACGAGTACCTCGGAGCAGGTCCGAGCCTCGGTTACGGGTTCCAGCACGTCCTCACCATGTACGGCGGGATTATCGCCCCGCCGCTGATCGTGGGCGGTGCCGCCGGGCTCTCCACCAACGAACAAGCTCTGCTCGTCGCGTGCTGTCTGTTCGTCGGCGGCCTCGCGACCGTGCTGCAGTCCTTCGGGATCAAGTTCTTCGGTTCCAAACTGCCCCTGGTCCAGGGGACCTCGTTCGCCGGCGTCGCCACCATGACGGCGATCGTCAACGGCGGCGGCGGGATCCAGGCCGTGTTCGGCGCCGTGATGGCGTCCGCGGCCATCGGTTTCCTCATCGCGCCCTTCTTCGCGCGCATCATCCGCTTCTTCCCGCCCGTGGTCACGGGCGTGGTCATCACCACCATCGGGCTCTCGCTCTTCCCGGTCTCGGCCCAGTGGGCCATGGGCGGTGCCGCCGTGGCCGCCAACGGGGACGAGGACACCATCTTCAGGAACGTGTGCCTCGCCGGTGCCACGCTGCTGATCATCATGCTCCTGTCCAAGGTCCGCAGCGCCGTGATCTCGCGTCTGTCGATCCTCTTGGGCATCGTCCTGGGCACCCTGCTCGCGCTCGCGCTCGGGATGGCGGACTTCTCCAAGGTCGGCGACGGCGCTTTCTTCGCCTTCCCGGAGCCCCTGGCCTTCGGCCCGCCCACGTTCCAGCCCGCCGCCATCATCTCCATGACCATCGTGGTGCTCGTGATCCTCACTGAGACCACCGCGGACATCATCGCCGTGGGTGAGATCGTGGAGACCAAGGTGGACCGTCGGCGCATCGCGGACGGCCTGCGCGCGGACATGGGCGCGTCCTTCCTCTCTCCCCTCTTCAACGGTTTCACCCAGTCCGCGTTCGCGCAGAACGTGGGTCTGGTGGCGATCACCGGCGTCAAGAGCCGCTTCGTGGTGACCGCCGGTGGCGTGATCATGCTGGTCCTGGGGCTGCTGCCCGTGCTCGGCCGCGTGGTCGCCGCCGTCCCCATGCCGGTCCTGGGTGGCGCGGGCATCGTGCTCTTCGGAACCGTGGCGGCATCGGGTATCCGCACGCTCGGCAAGGTCAAGTACGCCGGGACGCCCAACCTGATCATCGTGGCCACGTCCATCGGCATCGGTATGCTGCCGATCGCCGCGCCCGCGATCTACCACGGCTTCCCCACGTGGTTCGAGACCATCTTCCACTCGGGCATCAGCTCCGCCGCGGTGGCCGCCGTGGCCCTGAACATCCTGTTCAACGAGATCAAGATCGGCAACCCGCCCGCGGGTCAGGGCTCCGTGTTCACGGAGGCCCCGCCGCGCTTCGTGCCCATCGCGTCCATCGAGCACTTCCAGAATCACCTGCGGGAAGGTGACACCGTCAAGGACGGTAAGCTGGTGGACTCCGAGGGCAACGAGATCCCGTGCATCACCGCATCCGGTGAAGTGGTCCCGGCGCCCCTGGACTCCAAGAAGTCCGGGACCGCGGGCGACCACTGATTTCCCGCCGCGAACCGTGTCCTCACGCGATGAGCGGAAGGACACGGTTCGCACATGTCCTTCACGTGCGGTTGTCGGACCCCCACCCGGGGACCGACAACCGCACGGTCAGAACTGCCCCACCTCTCATGGCAGGAGAACAACACATGCAGCCTTCAAGCAATCACCACATTTTGAGTGGGTTGACGAATAATCTTCAGGACGCTGATGTTCAGGAGACGCAGGAGTGGATCGAGTCGTTTGACGCGTTGATCCAGGCGCAGGGTACCGCGCGGGCGCAGTACG
>NZ_JABFAW010000009.1:223264-257501 GCF_017168375.1 Kocuria sp. KRD140 | reverse complement strand
ACCCAGGCGCCCCCACACCACCCCAACACGGGGAACGGTGCGGGGGCGCCGTCGTACCCAGACCCCTCGGTGGACCTCGCCCGCACCGTGGGCACCTTCTGTTCGCGGACGCCGACAGCGGGGCTGGGTACCGTGAGGGCATGCATGAGCTGCGGATCCGCCGGGAAACCCAGGACGACGTCCCCGCGGTGCACCGTGTCGTGGAGAGGGCGTTCGCCGAGGTCGAGTACTCCGATCAGACCGAACCCCACATCGTCGATGCGCTCCGCCGTGCCGGCGCCCTCACCGTGTCACTGGTCGCGGCGACACCGGACGTGGTCGGTCACGCGGCCGCTTCCCCGGTCACGATCAGCGATGGCACCGAGGGGTGGTTCGGCATCGGACCGGTGGCCGTGGATCCGGATCATCAGGGCCATGGAGTGGGCTCCGCGCTGATGGAGCGCCTCATCGTGGAACTTCACACGGCCGGTGCCCACGGGCCGTGCTGCTGGGAGAGCCGCAGTTCTACTCCCGATTCGGCTTCAGGGTCCTCGCCGGGTTGACCTATCCCGGCGCCCCGGCGGAGTATTTCCTAGCGTTGCCGTTGCATGATGCCCCCGTACCGAGCGGCACGGTGACGTACCACCGAGCGTTCACCGCGACGGGGCCGTGACGGGCCGGTGAACAGCACCCCATAGGACTGCCGACGAGTCGATCGGCTCGACGGCGCAACCCGGAATCACCCGACGGCGGAGGTCCAGCGTGCCCGCTCCATGACTTCTGCGTCCTGACCAGGCCACGGCCGAGTGTCGAGTTGATCCGTTCGACCCGGGACATCGTCCCCGGGGCGTGCGCTCAGCCGGCCTGGGCCAACTGACCGCACAGCCGCTCGGCGGCCTCACGCAACAGGGGCACGGCGCGGTCGCCGAAGTCCCAGTCCACGCGGGACGTGGGCCCGGACACCGAGATCGCGGTGGGGGTGGGGGCATCCGGCAGGGCCATGGAGAAGCAGCGCACGCCGATCTCCTGTTCCTCGTCGTCCACGGCGTAGCCGCGTTCCCGGATCTTCTCGAGATCGGCGAGCAGCTCGTCCACGGTCCCGAGGCTCTTCTCGGTGGGGGTGGGCATCCCCATGGACGCCACGATGGACACGACCTGCTGTTCGGGCAGGGTCGCCAGGATCGCTTTGCCCACACCGGTGTCGTGCACGTGGGCGCGCCGGCCCACCTCGGTGAACATGCGCATGGACCGGGAGGACTGCGCTTGACCCACGTAGACCACCATGTGACCGTCCAGCACCGCCATGTTGGCGGACTCCCCCAATTCGTTCACGAGCCCCTGCAGGACGGGCTGTGCGTAGGTACCCAACTGCAGACCCGCCGCGTAGCCGAGGCGGATCAGTCCGGGACCCAGCGCGTAACTGCGATTGGGCAGCTGACGCACGTAGCCCAGCGGGATCAGGGTGCGCAGCAACCGGTGGATGGTGGGCAGCGGAAGATCCGCCCGGGATGCGAGCTCGCTGAGCGAGGACTCCCCTCCGGACGCGGTGATGATGTTGAGCAGGTCGAAGACCCGCTCCACGGATTGCACGCCGCCCGCACTCTTGCCTTCGGCCATGGCCGTTCTCCCTCTGCTGCCGGAGCGATCACCGCCCCGCGTGGGGTCGCGTACGGTGACCGCAATGTGAAACAAGTCTCACGAAGACCTTGTCATGCCTCGTACTCTACGCCTAGGATTCGATTAATGGAATTTATTTTCCACAATACGGATATGTAGTGGGCCACCGCGGTTCCGCTCGACTCGGAAGGAAACCCGTCACATGGCGACTCCCAGCCCCGGCTACTCCATGGTCCTGCGCGTGGAAGCGCCCGCGACCTTCAACTCCACGAGTGAGATCACCACCGCGGCGGCCGCCGCCGGTGCCCAGGTGACCGCACTGGACATCGTGGAGTCCTTCCCCAACAGCGTCGTCGTGGACATCAGCTGCAACGTGTCCAACGCCGAGCACCGCGACGAGGTGCGCGACGCGCTCAACGCCCTGGACGGCGTCAAGGTCCACAAGATCTCCGACCGCACCTTCCTGATCCACCTGGGCGGCAAGATCGAGGTCACCCCGCGCGTGTCCCTGCGCAACCGTGACGACCTCTCCCGCGCCTACACCCCGGGCGTGGCCCGCGTGTGCATGGCCATCCACGAGAACCCCGAGGACGCCCGGCGGCTGACCGTCAAGCGCAACACCGTGGCCGTGGTCACGGACGGCACCGCGGTGCTGGGCCTCGGTGACATCGGACCCGCCGCGGCCCTGCCGGTCATGGAGGGCAAGGCCGCCCTGTTCAAGGCCTTCGCGGACGTGGACGCGTGGCCCGTGTGCCTGGACACCAAGGACACCGAGGAGATCATCTCGATCGTCAAGGCCATGGCACCCGTCTACGGCGGCGTGAACCTCGAGGACATCGCCGCACCGCGCTGCTTTGAGATCGAGGCCCGCCTGCGCGAGGAGCTCGACATCCCCGTGTTCCACGACGACCAGCACGGCACCGCGATCGTGACCCTGGCCGCCCTCTACAACGCCCTGCGCGTGGTGGGCAAGAACATCGAGGACGTCACGGTGGTCGTCTCCGGCGTGGGCGCCGCGGGCCACGCGATCATCCAGTTGCTGCTCGCCAACGGCGTGGCCAACGTGATCGCGTGTTCACGCAACGGCGCGATCCACTCGGGTGAGAGCTACACCGATTCCCACCGGCAGTGGATCGCGGAGAACACCAACAAGGACAACTTCTCGGGCTCCCTCAAGGAGGCCGTGGCGGGCGCGGACGTGTTCATCGGCGTCTCCGCCCCCAACGTCCTGGACGGCAACGACATCGCGACCATGGCCGACGACGCCATCGTCTTCGCCATGGCCAACCCGGATCCCGAGGTCCACCCCGTGGAAGCCGCCGAGCACGCGGCCGTGGTGGCCACCGGTCGCTCGGACTTCCCGAACCAGATCAACAACGTGCTGGCCTTCCCCGGGCTCTTCCGCGGGCTGCTGGACGCGGGTGCTTCCGACATCACCTCGGAGATGCTCGTGGCCGCTGCGAAGGCTATTGCCGATTGCGTGCACGAGGACGAGCGCAACGCGAGCTTCATCGTCCCCAGCGTGTTCGACCAGAACGTCGCCCCGGCCGTGGCCGAGGCCGTGAAGTCCGTGGCAGAGGCCTCCCAGGCCGGCTGACGGGAACGACCGGGTGCGGCGGCGTCGTACCGAGTGCAGGGCCTGCCGCACCCGCAATGAGCAGTACAAATTACACCGAAAATCCAGGAGGCAACCCATGAGCATCACCCACAACACACCCGACAACATCCCCGCCGCGAACGAGATCCTCTCATCCGACGCCCTCGCATTCGTGGAGGCGCTGCACGAGAAGTTCGCGGACCGTCGTGAGGAGCTGCTCGGCAAGCGCGAGACCGCCCGCGCGAAGGCCGCCGAGAGCAGCACCATGGACTTTCTCCCGGAGACGCGCGAGGTTCGGGAAGGCGACTGGAAGGTCGCCCCGGCCCCCGCGGCCCTGCAGGACCGGCGCGTGGAGATGACCGGACCGGCGTCGCCCGCGAAGATGGCCATCAATGCCCTGAACTCCGGCGCCAAGGTGTGGCTCGCGGACCTCGAGGACGCCGCCTCCCCCAGCTGGGCCAACCAGGTGGACGCGATCGCCAACCTGCGCGACGCCGCCCGCGGCACCCTGGGCTTCACCTCCCCGGAGGGCAAGGAGTACAAGCTCCGCGAGGACGTGCCCCTGGCCGTGGTGGTCATGCGCCCGCGCGGCTGGCACCTGCCCGAGTACAACATCACGGTCAACGGGAAGACCGGTTCCGGTTCCCTCACGGACTTCGGGCTGCACTTCTTCCATACGGCGAAGCAGCTGATCGAGAACGGCCAGGGGCCGTACTACTACCTGCCCAAGATGGAGTCCTATCTGGAGGCGCGACTGTGGAACGACGTGTTCACGTTCGCGGAGGACTACCTGGGCATCGAGCACGGCACCGTCCGCGCGACCGTGCTGATCGAGACCATCC
The DNA here is from genome assembly GCF_017168375.1 of Kocuria sp. KRD140. Taxonomy (NCBI): domain Bacteria; kingdom Bacillati; phylum Actinomycetota; class Actinomycetes; order Micrococcales; family Micrococcaceae; genus Kocuria; species Kocuria sp. KRD140. The sequence goes on along the minus strand of NZ_JABFAW010000009.1, from coordinate 253,466 downwards.
CCGCCGCGTTCCAGATGGACGAGATCCTCTACGAGCTGCGGGACCACGCCTCCGGGCTCAACGCCGGACGCTGGGACTACCTGTTCTCCATCATCAAGTACTTCCGCGACGCCGGGGAGAAGTTCATCCTGGCGGACCGCTCCGCCGTGACCATGACCGCTCCCTTGATGCGCGCGTACACGGACCTGCTGGTGCAGACGTGCCACAAGCGCGGCGCGTTCGCGATGGGTGGCATGGCCGCGTTCATCCCGTCCCGCAAGGATGAGGAGGTCAACCGGGCCGCCTTCGAGAAGGTCCGCAACGACAAGACCCGCGAGGCCAATGACGGCTTCGACGGCTCGTGGGTGGCCCACCCGGACCTCGTGCCCGTGTGCCAGGAGGTCTTCGACGGCGTGCTCGGCGAGAAGCCCAACCAGGTGGACCACCAGCGCCCCGAGGTCTCCGTGAGCGCGCAGGACCTGCTCGACGTGCCCTCGGCCGGCGATCAGCGCACCGAGGCCGAGCTCAACGCCAACCTCTACGTGGCCATTCGCTACATCGCGGTATGGCTGTCCGGCAACGGCGCGGTGGCCATCCACAACCTCATGGAGGACGCCGCCACCGCGGAGATCTCCCGCTCCCAGATCTGGCAGCAGATCAAGAACGGCGTGGTCTACTCCGACACCGGCAACACCGCCACCCGGGAACTGGTCTCGGACGCGCTCGACAAGCAGCTCGAGGTCCTGCGCGGCGAGATCGACGCCGAGAACTACGAGAAGTGGTTCGTGCCCGCGGGCAAGCTGATCTCCGACATGGTCCTGACCGAGGACTACCCGGACTTCCTCACGCTGCCCGCGTACGACCTCATGGAAGGAAACAAGTGAGCCAACCCGTGACCGCGGCGCCCACCGCCGCTCACCCGGACCCCGCCACGACCGCCGAGCGCGGCGTGGCGGGGGCCACCCCGGCCCTGCCCGAGAGCTTCTACCGCCGCGCGGACCACGTTCTCGCCGGCACCGACGCCGACCTCGCCCGCTTCTACCCTGGCGACGCCGGCGCGCGCCAACCGATCCACACGTGCTACATCCCCGCGGACCTCGTCACCGTGGACACGCCCACCCAGTGGGGTGCCGCCGCACTGTCCGCCGCCGACGCCGCCGGGGGCCTCTCCGCGCTGGCCGAACTCGCCGGGGTGGACGCCGCCACGCCCGACGACCTCGTGGATCGCGTGAGCCGCAAACTGCACGACGAGCCCATCGAGGACCTGCGCCTGGACCTCGAGGACGGTTACGGCGAGCGCCCCGACCACGAGGAGGACGCCGCGGCCGTCGAGGCGGCCCGCACCGTGGCCGCCTTCGCCCGCAACCGCGCCGACGGTTCCGCCCCGGCCCCCGCGTTCGCCGGGATCCGGTTCAAGTGCCTCGAGGCGGCCACGCGCGCTCGCGGCCTGCGCACCCTGGACCTCTTCCTGAGCACTCTCGTGCGCGAGGGCGGTCTCAAGGACGCCGGGATCAGCGCGGACGGACTGCCCGAGGGCCTCGTACTCACGTTGCCCAAGGTCTCCTCGGTGGAACAGGTGCGCGTGATGGTCGAGGTGTGCCTGGCACTCGAGGATGCACTGGACCTGCCCACGGGTCGGTTGCGCTTCGAGATCCAGATGGAGACGCCTCCCATGATCCTGGGTCTCGACGGGACGTGCCCCATCCCGGCCATGCTGCGCGCCGCCGAGGGCCGGGTCTCTTCCCTGCACTACGGCACGTACGACTACTCGGCCTCGCTCGGGATCTCCGGGCAGTTCCAGTCCATGGAGCACCCCGCGGCGGACCACGCCAAGAACGTCATGCAGGTGGCCGTGGCCGGCACCGGGGTGCACCTCTCGGACGGTTCCACCAACAAGCTCCCCGTGGGTGACGCCGCCCAGCGCCGCGAGACCTGGGCGTTGCACTCCCGCCTAGTCCGCCGCTCGCTCGAGCGCGGTTTCTACCAGGGCTGGGACCTGCACGCCCACCAGCTGCCCACGCGCTACCTCACCAACTACGCGTTCTACCGGGACGCGTTCGACGACGCCGCCACACGTCTCGTCGCGTACGCCGGCCGCTCCGTACCGGGGATCGAGGCCGCGGACGTGGCCGACGAACCCGCGACCGCCCGCGCCCTGGCCCGCTACGTGGTGCGCGGTGTGCTGTGCGGTGCCGTGGGCGAGGACGAACTGCGCGCCGCGGGGTTGGACCCGCACACGGTGCGCGCCGTGGCCAACCCGGGTGCAGCGTCGTCGTCCACCCCGGGAACCGAGTAAGCCCGCCAGACAGGAGAACGACCATGAGTGAACGCACGTACTGGGCCACCCACGGGGGTCACCCGCCGCAGACGGACCTGCTGACCGACCGCGCCATGTTCCGGGAGGCGTACGCGGTGATCCCCCGCGGGACGCAACGGGACATCGTGACCTCGTTCCTGCCGTTCTGGGACGACACCCGATTGTGGGTGCTCGCGCGACCGCTCACCGGTTTCGCGGAGACCTTCTCGCAGTACCTCGTGGAGGTGGCACCCGGGGGCGGCTCCGACAAGCCCGAGGACGACCCGGACGCCGAGTCCGTGCTGTTCGTGATGAAGGGTTCCCTGGAGCTGACCCTGGGTGATGAACCCGGGGACGACGACACCCACGTGCTCGAACCCGGCGGGTACGCGTTCATCGCGCCCGGCGAGACCTGGACCGCGCACAACCGCGGTTCCGAACCCGCCCGGTTCATGTGGATCCGCAAGCGCTACCAGCGCGTGGCCGGCCTCGAGAAGCCCACGTCCTTCGTGACCAACGAGCAGGACATCGAGCCCACCCCCATGCCCGGGACCGAGGGCCGCTGGGCCACCACACGGTTCGTGGACCAGGCCGACCTGCGCCACGACATGCACGTGACCATCGTGACGTTCCTGCCAGGCGGGATCATCCCCTTCGCGGAGACCCACGTGATGGAACACGGGCTCTACGTGCTCGAAGGGCAGGCCGTGTACCGGCTCAACGAGGACTGGGTGGAGGTCCAGGAGGGCGACTTCATGTGGCTGCGCGCCTTCTGCCCCCAGGCCTGCTACGCCGGTGGGCCCAAGCCGTTCCGGTACCTGCTGTACAAGGACGTCAACCGCCACGCGCCGCTCACACTGGGAGGGCACGCGGGGCGGTGACACCCCACCCCGCATGACCGCGGACCGCCGGGCGCGAGGACTCGTGCCCGGCGCATCCCTCCTCCTCCCCGATCGTCCGGGGCGCCGTGGCCCGCACGGTGGCGCGGGGCCTCAGATGGTCTTCGCGTCGATCACGAAGCGATAGCGCACGTCCGAGTCCACCACGCGGTCGTAGGCCTCGTTGATGTCCTCGGCGCTGATCAGCTCGATCTCCGCGGTGACACCGTGTTCGGCGCAGAAGTCCAGCATCTCCTGGGTCTCGCGGATGCCGCCGATGTTGGAGCCCGTGAGGGACTTGCGGCCGCCGATGAGCGAGCCCGCGCTGACCTCCAGGGCCTCGGTGGGCAGCCCCAGCAGGACCATGGCACCGTGCGGGCGCAGGGTGGCCATGAACTCCTGCACGTCCACGTGGGCGGAGACGGTGTTGATGATGACGTCGAACTCGCCCTTGTGGTTCTTGAGGGCCTCGGGATCCTCCTTGCGGGCGATCCAGTCGGTGGCGCCGAAGCGACGGCCGTCCTCCTCCTTGGAGCGGGTCTGGCTGATCACGGTGACCTCCGCGCCCATGGCGGCGGCAAGCTTCACGGCCACGTGGCCCAGACCGCCCATGCCCACCACGGCCACCTTGGAGCCCTCGGTGACGCCCCACGTCCGTAGCGGGGAGTACGTGGTGATGCCCGCGCACAGCAACGGCGTGGTCGCGGCCGGGTCCAGGTTCTCGGGGATGTGCAGCGCGAAGGCCTCGGAGACGAGGATTTCGGTCGAGTACCCGCCGTCGGTGGGGCGCCCGTCGAAGCGGTCCTTGCCGTTGTAGGTGCCCACGGCCTTCGGACAGTTGTTCTCCTCGCCCTTCAGGCACCACTCGCACTCGCGGCAGGAGTCGACCAGGCAGCCGATGCCCGCGCGCTCGCCGACCGAGAACTTCGTGACCTCGGAACCGACCTCGGTGACGCGGCCGATGATCTCGTGTCCCGGGACCATGGGGAACTCGATCGGTCCCCACTCCTCGCGCACGGTGTGGATGTCGGAGTGGCAGATGCCGGCGAACTCGATTTCGATGCGGATATCGTCCGGGCGCAGGTCCCGGCGCTTGATAGTGCCCTTCTCCAGCGGGGCGTCGGAGGCGACGGCCTGGTAGGCAGCAACATTGGTAGTCATGGGCCGTGACTCTAGACCCCCGCCGTGGCCTTGTCACGTCACTCCTTTCACAAGGGACCATGTCCGCAGACAGAACAACATGGACCCGGCCGTTGTTCGCCCAGCCCATCCTCGAATGCCCCACCGTGTGGGGCGTTTCGAGGAGCCGGGAATATCCGCGGACACCTCCCCGCTGTTATTGATGAGTTTCATCGAGATGAGTGAGGAGTCATCATGGCTTTCCGTACGGAGAATCCCGCCACCGGCATTGTGGAGCAGGAGTTCACCTCGGCCACCGATGCTGATGTCACCCGCGCGATCGAGCGCGCCGACACCGCGTTCGCCTCCTGGCGCAAGACCCCGGCCGCTGACCGCGCCAAAGCGCTGGCCGGTGTCGCCCAGGCGTTCCAGGACCGCGGGGACGAGCTCGCGCGCGTGATCAGCACCGAGATGGGCAAGCCCTTCGCCCAGGCGCAGGACGAGGTCGCACTCTCGGCATCGATCTACCAGTGGTACGCCGACCACGGCGAGGGCCTGCTGAAGGAGGAGACCCTGGACGTGGGTGACGACGCCAAGTCCGTGGTCGTCACCGAGCCCATCGGTGTGCTCATGGGTGTCATGCCGTGGAACTTCCCGCAGTACCAGGTGGCGCGTTTCGCGGCCCCGAACCTCATGTTGGGCAACACCGTTCTGCTCAAGCATGCCTCCATCTGCGCCCGGACGGGTGAGCTGATCGAGGAAATCCTGCACGCCGCGGGTATCCCGGAGGACGCCTACATCAACCTGTTCGTGAGCACCGACCAGGTGACCACGATCATCGAGGACCCGCGAGTGCGGGGCGTGTCCCTGACCGGCAGCGAGGGTGCAGGTGCCGCGGTGGCCACCACGGCCGCACAGAACCTGAAGAAGAGCGTTCTGGAGCTCGGCGGCTCCGACCCGCTGATCGTGCTCGACGACGTGGACGTGAAGGAGACCGCCACGACCGTGGCGACGGCGCGGATGAGCAACGCAGGCCAGGCCTGCAACTCGCCCAAGCGCATCCTGGTGCCCGCCGGCATGTTCGACGAGTTCGTGCAGACGGTCGTCGAGAGCGTCGAGGGCATGCCGGTGGGGGACCCGCTGGCGGAGGGCACCAAGATCGGCCCCCTGTCCTCCGTGCAGGGCCGCGACGACGCCGTGTCCCAGGTCGAGCGCGCGGTAGAGCAGGGTGCGACCCTGCACACCGGTGGTAGGGCTCTGGATAAGGACGGGGCGTGGATGTCCCCGGCAGTGCTGACCGGTGTGACCCGGGAGATGGATGCGTTCAAGGAGGAGATCTTCGGCCCGGTGGCGGTGATCTACTCCTACGACTCGGTGGACGAGGCGGTGGAGATCGCCAACGACTCCGACTTCGGTCTCTCCGGCTCCGTGTGGAGCAAGGATGAGGCGAAGGCTGAGGAAGTCGCGCGTCGTCTGGAGGTGGGCATGGCCTACATCAACGAGCACGCGACGACGAAGGCGGGCCTGCCCTTCGGCGGCGTGCGCCGCTCCGGCTACGGCCGTGAGCTGGGCCGCTGGGGCTTCACCGAGTTCGCCAACACCAAGCTGGTGCGCGTCGCCGGCTGACACCCGCCCGGCGCCCACCACGAGAGAGGTTTGCACTATGGCTCGCATTACCAAGGCTCTGCAGTCCCTGACCGCACCGTCTCCCAAGCCCACTGCGACGGAGACGGCAGCGCGCCTGGCCCTGGGAGCGTTCATGTCCACCGCGGGCATATCCCACCTGACCTTTGCCCGGGAGGACTTCCAGGCACAGGTTCCGGACTGGTTCCCCATGGACAAGGACACCGTGGTTCTGGCCTCCGGTGTGGTGGAGATCGCCTTTGGTGCCGCACTGTTGGCGCTGCCCAGGCAGCGCGCAGCCGTGGGCGCCGGTCTGGCCGCGTTCTACGCCGCGATCTTCCCCGGCAACATCAGCCAGTACGCCGAGCGGCACGACGCATTCAATCTGGACACTGATGCCAAGCGGCTGGCCCGGCTGTTCGGTCAACCGGCCTTGATCGCCGCGGCCCTCCGGGCCGGGGGCTTCCCCCGGAAGTAGTCGGAAGCGCAGGACGCGAGCCGACCTCACCGCCCGAACGGGAAACCCTTCAGGTCCTTCGGCAGAGGGTTCGCGTATGTGCGGACCTTGGAGGTCCTCAGCCCCAGCCACACCAGCGACTGCGCCACGGTGACCGCAGCAGCCACGCCGTCCGTCACGTGCACGCCGCACCACTCGAGCACGGCGTGCTCAAGGGCGGCCATCCCGCCGCAGCCGAGGACAACCACCTCGGCTGCGGCCCTGTTCGATGGCCCGCTGCGCTTCAGCGACGATCGTCTCGACCGCCGCGTTCTCATCCCGCTCCAGGTCCAGCGCGGAGGTGTTCGACGCCCGCACGGACGCGCAGCGCTCCATCAACCCGGCCAGCCGCAACCGGTCCTCGATGAGCGGCACGGTGCGGCCCAGGGTGCTCACTCCCGGTGTAGCTGCGCCTCATGAAGATGGCAATGGAAGCGGCCGCCTCGGGATGTCCACGACGGGCTGGTCGAGGATCTCCTGCAGACCTTCCCGCCGGTGCTCGCCGAACCTGGCCTGGATCACAGGGTCGAAGGGCGGGTCGTAGGTCAGCACCGCGTCCATCACCCCCACCGCGGCGAGGTAGGACTCCACGTTCCCTTCGCACGACGGCGCCGAATGTGGGCGTGAGCCCCACGATCTCCACGCCGGGCTCGGCCACGGCGCGCGGGGCCTCCGCAATGGACTCGGTCATGGAGGGTGTGATGTTCATGTTGTCGGTCAGGATGCGCATCATGTCCTCCTGGGGACGGGGCATGGAACGGGAGCGGGCGGGTCGCCGTGGTGGGTGCGCGGCATCGCATCCGGACCCACCGGGCGGGAACGGGACGGATCAGTGGGTCGTGGCCACGGAGATGGCCTCGCCGTGCTGGTCCGTGTACTGCACGTGCTTCTTGGCAGTGACCAGGTAGCACAGGGCGCCCAGGCCGGCGCCGATGAACCACGAGAACTCGCTCGCGCCCGTGAAGGTGGGCAGCAGGGCGACCGCGAGGGACGCGAGTGCGGCGGGTACGAACGCCGCGATGGCGCGGGGGTTCACGCCGCCGCGGTAGTAGTACGCGCCGTCGTTCGTGTCGATGTAGAGCTGCGGGACGTTGACCTTGGAACGGCAGATGATCCAGTAGTCCACCATGATGATCCCGAACAGCGGGCCGAGCAGTGCGCCCAGACCACCCAGGAAGTAGACGATCACCACGGGTGAGTTGTAGAGGTTCCACGGCAGGATGACCAGACCGATCACAGCGGAGAGGATCGCGGCCTTCTGGAAGTTGAGCTTGCGCGGGAACATGTTGGTCAGCGCGTAAGTGGGCGCCACGAAGGTGGCCATGAGGTTCACGGCCACCGTGAGGATCAGCAACGGAAGGGACGCGAGCACGAGCAGCACAGTGGAAGGGATGGTCTGCACGATGTCCGCGGGGGACCTGATGATCTGCCCGTCCAGCTTGAACTGGGCCCCGGCGAAGGACACCACGATCAGCCCGAACAAGAACATGTTGATGGGGATGCCCCAGAAGTTGCCGCGCACGATCGCCCCACGGCTCTTGGCGGAGCGGGTGAAGTCGCAGAAGTTCAGTACGAACGTGCCGTAGATGGACACCCACAGTGCGCCGCCGCCCAGGATGTGCAGCCACATCTGCGCGCCGGTGAGGGGGTTGTCGGTGCTCCATGCGATCGAGAAGTCCACGCGGGCGAGCATTCACACCGCGAGCGCGACCATGGTGATGAGGATGATGGGTCCGGCGAACGCCTCGTACTTGCGGATCATCTCCATGCCGTAGCACACGATGATCACCTGGATGATCCACAGCACCATGAAGCTGATCCAGCCCAGGGTGGACAGTCCCAGGATGCTGTTCCCGTCCAGGGGTGCGAGGGACGGCACGAGGGCGATCAGCATGACGCGCAGCACCACGGACGCCAGGTAGGTCTGGATCCCGAACCACGCGATGGCCACGATCCCGCGCACGGCGGCGGGAAGCTGCGCACCGTGCACGCCGAAGGAGATCCGGCTCATCACGGGGTAGGGCACACCGGTCTTGTAACCCATGAACCCGGACATGCACAGCAGCACGAACAACAGCAGCGCACCCACGCCCAGCGCGGTGAGCACCTGCCACGCCCCGAGCCCCAGGGCGAAGAGCCCGATCGCGAACGAGTAGTTGCCCAGGGAGCGCACGTCGTTGGCCCACAGCGTGAAGATGCTTTACGCGCTCCACGTGCGGCAGTGACGGCTCGTGGGCGCCAGGTCCACCTTGTAGAGCCGGTCACTCGTGTCCGGGGGTGGCTCCACGGCCACGGGGCGCGGTTCGTAGACGCGCCCGGGGACGGGGCGGCCGGCCACCGCGTCCGAGGTGCGGGGGAAGTCCTGAGTACTCATGCGTGCTCCTTCTCGGGTGCGGGTCTGGGGGTGCGACGGGCCCGCCACCGTTGCGTGGCTGTGTTCCGTGTCACGCGTTCGCACCGCGCAGGGTAAAAGATCTCACACAACGGGTTGACGTGCATCACATTCCACCATACAGTTTTTCACAAGACAGAAGTTAGATTCCACAATACGAAACAAGTGGCGCCAGGCGCCGGGAATCGAACCACACGAGCCACCAGGAGGAACCCCGTGACCTACACCGTCAACGCATCCATCTTGCTGACCGACCTGCCCGTCAACGAGCGCCCCGCCGCCGTGGCCGAGAACGGTTTCACCCGCGCGGAGTTCTGGTGGCCGTTCCCCACGCCCACCCCCTCGGACGCCGAGATCCAGGAGTTCGTGGACGCGCTCGAGAACGCGGGCGTGCAGCTGACCGGGCTGAACTTCTACGCCGGTGACATGCCCGGCGGCGAGCGCGGTGTGCTCTCCCAGCCCGCGCGTTCGGACGAGTTCCGCGCCAACATCGACGCCGTGGTGCGGATCGCCCGCGCCACCGGGTGCAAGGCGTTCAACGCGCTCTATGGCAACCGTGTGGAGGGTGAGGACGCCGCGGAGCAGGACCGGATCGGCGTCGAGAACCTGCAGCGCGCGGCGGACGCGGTGGCCGAGTTCGGCGGAGTAGTCCTGCTCGAGCCCGTGTCCGGGACCGAGGCGTACCCGCTCAAGACCGCCGCGGACGCCCTCGCGATCATGGAGAAGGTGGACCGGGACAACGTCAAGCTGCTCGCGGACTTCTACCACTTGTCCGTCAACGGCGACGACGTGGAGCGCGTCATCGAGGAGCACGCCGCAGACTTCGGTCACATCCAGATCGCGGACGACCCCGGTCGTAACGAGCCGGGCACGGGTGACCTGCCGCTCGAGCAGTGGATCGACCGCTCCCGCGAGCTCGGCTATTCCGGGCCCGTGGGCCTCGAGTACAAGGCCTCGCAGGACGACCCCTTCGCGTGGCTCCCGCGCGAGAAGCGCGCCTGAGCGGACTCCCCGCAGCAGATTTCCGCAGCGCGCGCCGTCGCCCTCCGCGTACCCGGGAAGGTACGACGACGCCGCCCCGCCGGGCACCGCGCCCGGTCCCGCAACAGCACGACACCAGCAGCACAGCACCACCACGAACTTCCCAAGGAGAACCACATGACGAACATCGCAGTGATCGGACTGGGCATCATGGGCCTTCCGATGGCCAAGAACCTGGTGACCGCGGGTCACACCGTGACCGGGTACAACCGCTCCCCCGAGAAGGCCCAGGAGCTCGCGCAGGCGGGTGACACCGCGGCGTCGTCGGTCGCCGAGGCCGTCAATGACGCCGAGGTGATCATCACCATGGTCCCGGACTCCCCGGACGTCCAGGCCGTGGTGGAGGGCGAGGACGGCGTGTTCGCCAACGCCCCGCAGGGTGCCCTGTGGATCGATGCCTCCACGATCCGCCCGGACGTGGCCGTGAACCTGGCCGAGTCCGCCCGCAACGCCGGCATCCGTCCCCTGGACGCCCCCGTTTCCGGCGGTGAGCAGGGCGCGATCGACGCCGCGCTGTCCATCATGGTGGGCGGCGAGAAGGCCGATTTCGACGCCGCGCAGGAGGTCCTGGGCGGGGTGGGCAAGACCATCGTGCACGTGGGCCCCTCGGGCTCGGGCCAGACGGTCAAGGCCGCCAACCAGCTCATCGTGGCCGGCAACATCCAGCTGCTCGCGGAGGCCACGGTCTTCCTCGAGGCCTACGGAGTGGACACGGACGCCGCACTCAAGGTCCTGGGCGGGGGCCTGGCCGGCTCCAAGGTCCTGGACCAGAAGGGGCAGAAGATGCTGGACCGCAACTTCGAACCCGGTTTCCGCCTGGCCTTGCACAACAAGGACATGGGCATCGTCACCGCCGCGGCCCGTGAGGCCGGCGTGACCATCCCGCTCGGCGCCGTGGTGGCCCAGCTGATCTCCGCCCTCGTGGCGCGCGGGGACGGCGGGCTGGACCACTCGGGCCTGTTCAAGCTCGCGAACGAACTCTCCGGCGGGGACTCCGCCCAGAAGTAACCTCCCGGCCACGGCGGCCCGGCGGTACGAGACCAGATTTCCAAGGAGAACATCATGACCAAGATGCGTACGGTGGACGCCATTGTCGCCATCCTGAAGAAGGAGGGTGCGACCGAGGCGTTCGGTCTGCCCGGCGCCGCCATCAACCCGTTCTACTCGGCCATGCGCAACGACGGCGGGATCCGGCACACGCTGGCCCGTCACGTGGAGGGCGCGTCCCACATGGCGGACGGCTACACCCGTTCCGCTCCTGGCAACATCGGGATCTGTGTGGGCACCTCCGGCCCGGCCGGCACCGACATGATCACCGGCCTGTACGCCGCGATCGCCGACTCCGTGCCCATCCTGTGCATCACCGGCCAGGCGCCGGTGGCCAAGCTGCACAAGGAGGACTTCCAGGCCGTGGACATCGCCGCGATCGCCGAGCCCGTGACCAGGATGGCCGTGACCGTGCTGGAGCCGGGGCAGGTCCCAGGCACGTTCCAGCGCGCCTTCCATGAGATGCGCACCGGCCGCCCCGGTCCCGTGCTGATCGACCTCCCGTTGGACGTGCAACTGGCGGAGATCGAGTTCGACATCGACCTCTACGAGCCGCTGCCCGTGGCCAAGCCCGCCGCGACCCGCGCGCAGGCCGAGCGGATCCTGGACATGATGTTCGAATCCGAGCACCCCGTGATCGTGGCCGGCGGCGGGATCATCAACGCGAACGCGTCCGAGAAGCTCGTGGCGCTCGCCGAGACCCTGGACGTCCCCGTGATCCCCACCCTGATGGGCTGGGGCGCCATCCCGGACGACCACCCGTTGATGGCCGGGATGGTGGGGCTGCAGACCGCGCACCGCTACGGCAACGCCTCGTTCCTGGAATCGGACTTCGTGCTCGGCATCGGCAACCGCTGGGCCAACCGGCACACCGGTTCCGTGGACAAGTACACCGAGGGCCGCACGTTCGTGCACATCGACATCGAGCCCACCCAGATCGGGCGCGTCTTCGCCCCGGACCTCGGGGTCGTCTCCGACGCCGACGCCGCTCTGACCGTCCTGCTCGAGGTCGCCCGTGAGCGCAAGGAGAAGTTCTCCGTGCCCGACTACGGCGTGTGGGCCAAGGAGTGCATCGCCCGCAAGGGTCAGCTGCAGCGTAAGACGCACTTCACCGAGGTGCCCATCAAGCCGCAGCGCGTGTACGAGGAGATGAACTCGGCCTTCGGTCAGGACGTCACGTACGTGTCCACGATCGGGTTGTCGCAGATCGCCGGCGGCCAGTTCCTGCACGTGTACGGTCCGCGCCAGTGGATCAATGCGGGTCAGGCCGGCCCGCTGGGTTGGACGGGTCCCGCGGCCCTGGGTGTGGTGCGCGGTAAGCCGAACGAGACCGTGGTGGCGCTGTCCGGTGACTACGACTTCCAGTTCATGATCGAGGAACTGGCCGTGGGCGCACAGTTCAACCTGCCGTACGTCCACGTGGTGGTCAACAACTCCTACCTGGGCCTGATCCGCCAGTCCCAGCGCGGGTTCAACATGGAGCAGAACGTCTCCCTGGCCTTCGAGAACATCAACTCCCCGGAGACCCAGGGCTACGGCGTGGACCACCTCAAGGTGGTCGAGGGTCTGGGCTGCAAGGCCGTGCGCGTCACGGATCCGGACGAGCTCCAGAACGCGTTCGCCGAGGCCCGGTCCCTCGCCGCCGAGCACCGGGTGCCCGTGGTCGTGGAGGTCATCCTGGAGAAGGTCACGAACATCTCCATGGGCACGGAGCTGGACAACGTGGTGGAATTCGAGGAGCTGGCCGCTCGCGGTGAGGACGCCCCCACCGCGATCGCCCTGCTCGACTGACACGGATCGATTCCCACCAGTCCGACACACCGCGGGCCGCTCACGGATTCCGTGCGCGGCCCGCGGTTCATCCGCAGATTCTCCGGGAGGTATTCATGCGCATCGTGGTGGCACCAGACAAGTTCAAGGGTTCGGTCACGGCCGAGGAAGCGGCCGAGCACATCGCCGCCGGGATCCGTGAGGTGCTGCCCTCGGCGGATCTCACGCTGCTCCCCGTGGCCGACGGCGGTGAGGGCACCCTGGACGCCGCCGTCACCGCGGGCTACACGCGCCATGACCTCACGGTCACCGGCCCCGTGGGTGAGCCCGTGCCCGCGGCGTGGGCCCAGCTGGACGACACCGCCGTGGTGGAGATGTCCCTGGCGTCCGGGCTCGCGGCGCTGCCCCACGACGAGAACGGCGAGCCGGTCCTGGCCGCGCGCGAGGCCACGAGCCGCGGGACGGGTGAGCTGATCGCCGCCGCCCTGGACGCCGGGTGCACCCGGGTGGTCCTGGGCGTGGGCGGCAGTGCCAACACGGACGGCGGCGCGGGCATGCTCGCTGGTCTGGGTGCCCGTCTGCTCGACGCGGACGGCCACGAGATCCCCGACGGCGGCGCGGCACTCGCGCAGCTCGCCTCGGTGGACGTGTCCGGCCTGCACCCCGGCGTGGCCGCCGCGGAGTTCGTCCTCGCCGCGGACGTGGACAACCCGCTCACCGGCGAGCGCGGTGCGCCCGCGGTCTTCGGGCCGCAGAAAGGTGCCACCGAACAGGACGTCCGCGAGCTCGACGCCGCTCTGCGCACCTTCCGCGACGTCCTCGCCACCGCGCTCGGGGACTCCGCCCGCGACGCCGCGGACGCCCCCGGTGCCGGGGCGGCCGGCGGTGTGGGGTACGCCGCGCTCGCGGTGCTGGGTGCCACGCGCAGGCCGGGGATCGACGTCGTCCTGGACCTCGTGGACCTGGACGGCGCGGTGACCGGTGCGGACCTGCTGATCACCGGGGAGGGCAGCCTGGACGAACAGAGCCTGGGTGGGAAGACCCCCGTGGGCGTGCTGAATGTGGGCAAGGCCCACGGAGTGCCCGTGATCGCAGTGTGCGGACGCACCACCCTGGACCCGCAGACCCTGCGGGACACCGGCTTCCGGGCCACGCACGCGCTGTCCGATCTGGCCCCGGACGCCCGGACGTCCATGCGTGAAGCACCCCGGTTACTGCGTGAGGTGGGGCACACGGTAGCTTCTGAACCCGACACCACTTCGACCGACTGAGCGGCCCGCGCCGCCGCACTCCCGCAAAAGGACTCACCATGAACGCATCCCCGAACCAGGGCCCCAAGGACCCGGCCGAGAACTCCCGTCCCGAGGGGAACGACAAGCCCGCAGAGGACGAGAACGGCCGCACCACCGACCCGAAAGAGAACGCCCAGCGCGCCACGCAGAGCGTGAAGGCCAAGGTGGCCCGGGCGGCGTCGAACCCGGAGACGGAGGACTCCCAGCAGGACATCGCGCAGGAGAACTCGCAGCTGAGCGTGACAGAGGACCGCCGCGAGGAGGCCGAATCCGCGCGCGCGGCCCAGATCAAGCTCGCGAGCGAGGTCAACAGTGCCGAACGGGTGCGCGAACTGATCCGGACCTACAAGGCGGAGCACAAGCTCAAGGAATCGGACGAGCCCACGGAGGCCCGCATCACCGGCCATCACGATGACCAGTTCGACCTGGTGGTGCGCGGCAAGCAGGTCTCGTGCGGCGAGCACTTCTCCCCGCGCGAGGTGGGCGTGAAGAACGGCAAGATCGTGGCGATCGAGCCGCTGGGTGCGAACCTCAAGGGCGCCCGGGTCGTGGAACTCGCGGACGACGAGACCCTGATCCCCGGCCTCGTGGACACCCATGTGCACGTGAACGAACCCGGGCGCACCGAGTGGGAGGGCTTCGGCTCCGCCACGCGCGCCGCGGCCGCCGGCGGTGTGACCACGATCGTGGACATGCCCCTGAATTCCGTGCCCGCGACCGTGAACGTGCCCGCGCTCGACTACAAGCGGCTGTTCGCGCAGCAGAACGCGTTCGTGGACGTGGGGTTCTGGGGTGGCGCGATCCCCGGCAACAAGCAGGACCTGCGCCCTCTGCACGACGACGGCGTGTTCGGTTTCAAGTGCTTCCTACTGCATTCCGGGGTGGACGAGTTCCCGCACCTGGAGGCGGACGAGATGGAGGAGGCGCTCGAGGAGATCAAGACCTTCGATTCGCTGCTGATCGTGCACGCGGAGGACTCCCGCACGATCGACAAGGCACCCCAGCCCAACGGGGACGTGTACGAGAACTTCCTGAAGTCCCGCCCGCGCGGCGCGGAGAACATCGCGATCGCGGAGGTCATCGAGCGCACGCGCTGGACCGAGGCGCGCTCCCACATCCTGCACCTGTCCTCCTCGGACGCGCTGCCCATGATCGCGTCCGCCAAGCGGGACGGTCTGGACATCACGGTGGAGACGTGCCCGCACTACCTCACGTTGCTGTCCGAGGAAATCCCCAACGGCGCGACGGCGTTCAAGTGCTGCCCGCCCGTGCGCGAGGTCTCCAACCGGGAGAAGCTGTGGGAGGGTCTGTTGGACGGGACCATCGACTTCATCGTCTCGGACCACTCCCCCTCCACGCTGGATCTCAAGGACCTGGGCAACGGCGACTTCGGCGTGGCGTGGGGCGGCGTGTCCTCCCTGCAGCTCGGGCTGTCCCTGATCTGGACCGAGGCACGACGCCGCGGCGTGGGTCTGGGCCGCGTGCTGCAGTGGATGTCCACGCGCCCGGCCGAGCGCGTGGGTCTGCGTTCCAAGGGCCGACTGTCCCTGGGTTACGACGCGGACATGGCCGTGTTCGCGCAGGACGAGAGCTTCGTGGTGGATGCCAAGGCCCTCAACCACAAGAACCCCATCACGCCGTACCAGGGCAAGGTGCTCTCCGGGAAGGTCCGTAAGACCTTCGTGGGCGGCCAGGAGGTCGACTACCAGACCCCCACGGGTCGTCTGCTCGGCCGCGGCCAGGTGTGAGCCGATCGCCGGATTGTTGACAATAGGCGGATTTCTTTCAATCATGAACCATGAACTCGTGGGATGAGTCCGAGAATCATGGTTCCCCCGATCCGGTGTCCACGGATGCCGGATCGGGGTCCGCCGACGTCCGTGAGCCCCTCTTCTCCGAGCAGGAATACGCGCACCGTCTGCACCGCGTCCGCGAGAAGATGGCGCACCAGGGGCTGTCCGCCCTGATCGTCACGGATCCGGCCAACCTCTTCTACCTCACGGGCTACGACGCGTGGTCCTTCTACGTCCCGCAGATGCTGTTCGTCCCCGCCGAGGGGGACATCCTGTTGTTCCTGCGCGAGATGGACGCCCGCGGTGCCTTCCGCACGTCATGGCTCCCCGAAC
This sequence comes from Kocuria sp. KRD140, assembly GCF_017168375.1. NCBI lineage: Bacteria > Bacillati > Actinomycetota > Actinomycetes > Micrococcales > Micrococcaceae > Kocuria > Kocuria sp. KRD140. Next base: position 237,407 of record NZ_JABFAW010000009.1, on the reverse strand, counting down.
ACCAGATCATCGGCTACCCCGAACGCTACGTGCAGCGCCCCCACCTGCACCCCTTCGACTGGGTGGCCTTCGCCCTGCGACGCCGCGGACAGATCGCCCCGTCCGCGCACGGCTGCGTGGGCCTGGAGATGGACGCCCACTTCTTCTCCCCCAAGGGTTACCGTGCGCTGGTCAACGCCATCCCCGAATGGTCGCTGGTCGACTGTTTCGAGCTGGTCAACTGGGTCCGTTCCGTGAAGTCGGACGCCGAGATCCACTACATGCACGTGGCCTCGCGGGTGACCACCGCGGCCATGACCGCGGCGATCGACGCGATCGAACCCGGGGTCCCGCAGAACAGGGTGGCCGCCCGTATCGCGGCTGCCCAGGCGGAGGGGGACGGCGACGCCTGGGGCGACTTCCCGGCCATCGTGCCCATGCTGCCCACCGGTGCATCCGCGGACACCCCCCACCTCACGTGGTCCGACCGTGTCCTGCGCAGCGGCGACGCCGTGGTGGTCGAGTTGAGCGGTGTGCACCGCCGGTACCACATCCCCCTGGCGCGCACCGTGACCCTCGGTCCCCCGAGCAATGCGATGGAGCGCTTGGAGGAGGCGGTCGCCGATGGTCTGCGCGCCGTCCTGGACGCCACGGCCGCGGGTGTGCCCATCCGTGAACTGGCGAGCGCCTGGAACTGGAAACTGGCCTCGTACGGGCTCGAGAAGCCCAGCCGTCTGGGGTACTCCGTGGGCATCGGGTACCCGCCGGACTGGGGCGAACGCACCATCAGCATCCGCTCCGAGGACGAGACGGTCCTCGAGGAGAACATGACCTTCCACCTCATTTGCGGCATGTGGATGACGGGATACGGCTACGAAGTTTCGGAGACCATCCGAGTGACCAGCACGGGGGTGGAGACCTTCACGTCCTTCCCCTGCCAGATCATCAGGAAGTGAGCTCATGACCATGACCCCGCACGTCACCACCGTCCGGTCCCTGGACCCCCGCCCCACCGCGGGCGTCTCGGGACCGGCAGCCCAGGGCCTGCTCCCGCTCGCGTCCCGCTCGGACGGACTGGTGGGCTCGGTCATCGATTCGTCCACCTCGCTGCTGGCCGCCCAGACCCACGACATCGTGCGTTTCGCGATGGGCGCTCCCGCCGCGGAGGTGATCCCCACGGAGGAGTTCCGGCGGATCGCCGGGGAGGTCCTCACGGACGCGAGTTTCACGTACGGCGCCACCGAGGGTGAACCGGACCTGATCGACACGGTCGTGAACCACTTCTCGAACGGTGCCTCCGATCCGGAGCGCATCGTGATCACCTCCGGCGGGATGCAGGGTCTGGACCTCGCGTTCAAGCTGTTCGTGGATCCCGGTGACCTGGTGGTCGTGGAGAGCCCCACCTACACCAACGGTTCCGGCACGGCGCTCAGCTACGGCGCGGACGTCCTGGAGGTCCCCGTGGACGACGACGGCATGGACGTCGACGCCCTCGAGACGCTGGTTGCGGAAACGGGCCGCACGCCCCGGATGATCTACACGATCCCCAACTTCCAGAACCCGTCCGGCACCACCCTGAGCGAGTCCCGACGACGCCGCCTGCTCGATCTCGCGCACACGTGGGGCGCCATGATCCTCGACGACGACCCGTACGGCGAACTGCGCTTCTCCGGCGATCCCGTCCCCGGGTTCCGCGAGCTCAGCCCGGACGACCCCCTGGTCTTCTCGGTGCGCACGTTCTCGAAGATCCTGGCCCCGGGCCTGCGGGTGGGCTGGGTCGACGCCGATCCCCGCCTGCGCGAGCTGCTGATCGCCGGGAAGCAGGCCATGGACACGTGCGCGAACGTCCCCGCCCAACACATCGTGGCCGAGTACATCGCCCGCGGCGGCTACGACGAGCACCTCGCCGGGTTGCGCACCGAGTACAAGCGCCGCAAGGAGGCCATGGACACCTCCATCGCCGCTCACCTGGGCGATCGAGTGCGCACCACGGACCCGGACGGCGGCTTCTTCCTGTGGGTCACCCTGCAGGGCGACGACGCACGGGTGTCCTCCTCGCGGTTGTTCGAGATCGCGCTGGCCGAGGGGGTCGCGTTCATCCCGGGCCCGGCACTCTCACCCTCGGGGCGGTTCCAGGACGCGTTCCGGCTGTGTTTCGCGTCGAGTACCCCGGAACGCATCGAGGAGGGACTGCAGCGGCTTGCGCGGGCCCTCGACATCGCCCGGGGAGAGCTCGACCGGTAGCTCCGGCCCGGCCACCTCGGTGCAGCGCCACCCGTTCGGACCGGATCCGGTGCACCACGGATGAAGGAGACCCATCATGAGCCGCGACGACGTGCGATGCAGCCCGGAGGAGCAGGCCGTGCTCGACCTCATCAACACGGACGCGCTCGTGGAGCTCACGTGCGCCCTGGTGAACGCCGCCGGTGAGAACCCCGGGGGCACCGAGGAGGGCACCGCCCGCGTCCTGGAGCAGGCGGCGAGCGAGCGCGGATTGACGGCCCGCAGCGACGTCGTGGCCCCCGGCCGGCCGAACGTGGACGTGGACCTGCCCGTGGGCGGTCCCGTGGCGGACGGGGCGGGACTGCTATTCCTGGGCCACTCGGACGTCGTGCCCGCGGGGCCCGGGTGGACGCGGGAGCCGTACGACGCGGTGGTCGACGGCGATCGGCTGTACGGGCGCGGGGCCACGGACATGAAGGGCGGGCTCGCCGCGGTGCTGTGTGCCATGAACGCCCTGCGCCGCTCGGGTGCGCGTCTGTCCGGGCCCGTGAGGCTGTCGTACACCGTGGACGAAGAGGACCTGGGTCTCGGGATCCGCCATCTCACCGCGCGCGGGCTGGGGCGTGCGTTCCGCGGCTGCGTGGTGGCCGAACCGACCGACCTGCAGACCGTGATCGCGTGCCGCGGGGACGCGTACCTGGAGGTCGAGATCACCGGTGTCCCCGCGCACTCGGGGCGCCCCGCGGACGGGCGCAACGCGATCGATGCCGCGGCGGCCCTGCTGCGCCTGATCCGCCGGGACCACGAGGAACACGCCCGCGTGAGCGACCCCCTGCTGGGATCACCCACGTGGAACGTGGGCAAGATCGAGGGCGGCCGGGCCACCTCCATGGTGGCGCCGTCCTGCCACGTGTGGTTGGACCGCAGGCTCATGCCGGGTGAGGACCCCGAACACATCGTCGCTGAGCTACGCGCAGCCGTGGAGCGCGCGGGGATCACCGGCGACGGGATCTCCCTGGACATGGAGATCACCATGTCCATGCCGGGTTTCCGCACCGACCGGGAGCACGAACTCGTCACCACCGTGCACGACGCCGTGGCGGACGCGGGCGGTGCGTCGTCGATCGGCGGGTGGACGGCCGCGTGCGACGGCGGGTTCATCGCGCGGGACCACGGCGTGCCCACGGTGGTCATGGGACCCGGAGGACTCAACGACCAGGCGCACCAGGTGGACGAGTCCGTGAGCGTGGAAGAACTCACGCAAGCGGCCAGGGCATACACCCTGACCGCGTTGCGTCTGCTGTCCCGCTGAAGCGGACCGGCTACCGCCGGGCGACCACGGGCATCTTGCCCGTCTCCGGGATCTCCGTGCCGCGCAGGGACGCCCCCACGGTCTCCTTCATGAACTTGGCGGCGATCAGGCCGATCACGCACGCGCCCATCATGTAGAACGCGGGGATCAGCGGGTTGCCGGTGGCCTCGATGAGGGCCTCGTTGACCAGCGGTGCCGTGCCGCCGAAGATCGCCGTGGACACGTTGTAGGTGATCGCGAAGCCGGCGTAGCGCACCTGCGTGGGGAACATCGCGGGGAACGTAGCGGAGATGCACGCCAACTGGGGGATGTAGAGCAGCCCCAGTACCGCGAAGCCCAACAGGGCCCACCAGAAGCCGTTGGCCATGAGCATGTACATGGGGATCGACATCACGATCAGACCGATGAGCGAGAAGTACCACATGGGTTTACGCCCGAGCTTGTCGGAGAGCTTCCCGGCGAACGGGATCACGAGCATCATGGCGAACTGCGCGATGAACATGATGGTCAGCACCGTCTGCGAGGACATCTCCGTCTGGCCCTCGAGGTACGTGGGCATGTAGCTCAACAGCGTGTAGTTGACCACGTTCACGGACACGACCAGCCCGGCCATGATGAGCATGGGCTTCCAGTAGGTGGTGACCAGTTCCTTGAGGGCCATGCCCGCGGATTCCTCCGAGTGGCCGGCTTCCTCGAGCTCCAGGAACACGGGCGAATCGGCCAGCTTGGACCGCAGGTACAGGCCGATCAGACCCAGCGGGCCGGCCAGCAGGAAGGGGATCCGCCAGCCCCACTCCATCATGGCTTCGTTACCCAGGGTCACCTCGCCCATCAGCACGATCAGGGAACCCAGCGCGAAACCGCCCAGGGTGCCGAACTCCAGGAAGCTGCCCAGGAAGCCGCGCTTCTTGTCCGGCGCGTACTCGGCCATGAACGTGGCGGCGCCACCGTACTCACCACCGGTCGAGAAGCCCTGGATCACACGCAGCAGCACGAGCAGGACGGGTGCCACGAAGCCGATGGTCGCGTGGGTGGGCAGGATGCCGATGCAGAACGTGGCACCGGCCATCAGGATGATGGTCAACGCCAGGATCTTCTTGCGCCCCAACCGGTCACCGAGCGGGCCCCAGAACAGGCCGCCCAGGGGACGGACCAGGAACGACAGGGCGAACGTGCTCAGGGCCAGCAGCGTGCCGGCCTCCCCCGGGAAGAAGTTCTGGGTGATGTACACGACCGACACGGCGTACACGCCGTAGTCGAACCACTCCGTGGCATTACCGATCGCGGAGGCGGCCACCGCACGGCGCACGGTACTCGCGTCCGGTTCCGGGTGTGACGACGCCGCGGGGGACGTCATGTCGCGCGGGTCCCGCGATTCGCGGGGCGGATCGGATTGATGTTGCGAATTCATGGAAACCTCCATGGTGCAATCGGTGGGCGTCGGCGCGCCCGGGATCGGTCCGGCATCGAGAGATCATGGGGCCTGGCGGCCCGTGGACCGTTTGATTGTCGACAATCCTACCCATAGGCTGTGCGATACGTAAGACTTGGATGCGCGGACCTTCGGGTCTGCTCGGACCGGAGGCGGCCATGCCCGGCAATCTGCTGCGACCCGTGGTGCAGGAAACCACCCCGTCCTTGTTGGCCCGGCAATTGCGCCAAGCCATCGGTGCGGGCGAGCTGGCCCCCGGCCAACAGCTCAACGAGATGGAGTTGAGCCGCTCCCTGGGCGTGAGTCGGGGTCCGTTGCGCGAGGCCATGCAGCGCCTCACCCAGGAAGGACTTCTGCTCAGCGTGCGCAACCGCGGGGTGTTCGTCACGCAGATCACCGACGACGACGTCCGGGACCTCTACCTCGCCCGCGGCGCCGTGGAGCGCGCGGCGGCCGCCCGGGTGATCACGACCGATCCGGAGGCGGCGGTGCAGCGTCTGGGTGAGAAGGTCGAGACGATGTCCCGGGCGATCGATCACGGGGACACCGCCTCGCTCACGGAAGCGGACGTGCAGTTCCACGCGTTGCTCGTGGAGCTCTCGGGCAGTCCCCGCCTGATCCGCATGCACGACACCCTCATGGTCGAGACCCGCATGTGCATGACCGCTCTGGAGACCCGGTACGCATCGCACAGTTTCCGCCTGGAGGAGCACCGCGAGATCACGGAGGCCATCGGGGCGGGTGACGCCCCCCGAGTGGACGCCCTGCTGCTCGAACACATGCGCGACGCCGTGATGCGGTTGACCTCGAGCGACGACTGACCCGCCCCCCGACTCAGCCGCGCGGCACGGCCACGTACTTGTACTCGAGGAACTCCTCGATCCCCACGCGTCCGCCCTCGCGTCCGAGCCCGGAGACCTTGACGCCGCCGAACGGTGCCGCGGGATTGGAGACGATCCCCGTGTTCAGGCCCACCATCCCGACCTCCAGCGCGTCGCTCACGCGGAAGCTGCGATCCACGTCCTGGGTGAACAGGTAGCCCACGAGTCCCCACGGCGTGTCGTTGGCCAGCTCGAGCACCTCGTCCTCCGAGTCGAACGGGATCACCGGCGCCACGGGACCGAAGATCTCCTCGCTCATCAGTTTGGAGTCCGGGTCCACCCCGTGCAGCACGGTGGGGTCGTAGAAGAATCCGGGTCGGTCGGGGCGGGAACCACCGCACTCCACGGTGGCACCGCGGGCCACGGCGTCGTCCACGAGTTCCTGGACCTTGTCGAGCGCCTTGGCCTCCACGAGGGGCCCGACGTCGGTGCCGTCCTCAGCGCCGTCGCCCACCGAGAGTGCCCCGAGCCGTTCGGCGAGCTTGCGGGAGAACTCGCTCATCACCGAGCGGTGCACGAACAACCGGTTGGCCGCGGTGCACGCCTCCCCCATGTTGCGCATCTTGGCCGCCACGGCGCCGTCCACGGCGCGGTCCAGGTCCGCGTCCTCGAAGACGATGAACGGCGCGTTGCCACCCAGTTCCATGGAGGAGCGCATCACGTGCTGCGCCGCTTGTTCCAACAGGCGCACGCCCACCTCGGTGGACCCGGTGAAGCTGACCTTCCGGGCGATCCCGCTGGCCATCCAGGGGCCCACGACCGAGGACGCCTTCTTGGTACACACCACGTTGAGCACCCCGCGGGGCAGACCCGCCTCGATCAGGATGTCCACGAGTGCCAGCGAGGACAGCGGGGTGAGGTTGGCGGGCTTGAACACCATGGTGCACCCCGCGGCCACGGCCGGACCGATCTTGCGGGTGCCCATGGCCAAGGGGAAGTTCCACGGCGTGACCAGGACGCACGGACCCACGGGCTGCTTGGACACCATGATCCGGTTCTTGCCGTCCCCGGTCATGGTCTGATCACCGCCGATCCGCACGGCCTCCTCGGAGAACCACCGGAAGAACTCGGCGGCGTACGCCACCTCTCCCTTGGCCTCGGCGAGCGGTTTGCCCATCTCCGTGGTCATGACGAGGGCCAGTTCGTCCTGGCGCTGCATGATCAACTCGTAGGCCCGGCGGAGGATCTCGCCGCGTTCACGCGGCGGTGTGGCCGCCCACTGCTTCTGCACGCGTCCCGCGGTCTCGATCGCGCGCCGGGCGTCCTCCGGGCCGCCGTCCGCGACCGTGGCGATGACCTCCTCGGTCGCGGGATTGACGACGTCGAACCGGGCACCGGAGGCGGCCTCACCCCACTGCCCGTCGATGAACGTGCCCGTGCTGACCTTGGCCACCGCGTCGAGGGCGGCCCGGGAGGTGCGGTATTCGGTGGTGTGTGCGCTCATGAGAGTTCCTTCGTCGGTCGTGGGTACGTGTCGGAGGGCGTCGGTGGGCCTGATCACGCGGTGCCCGATGGTTGGGGTCCGGTCGCTACGGGTCCGGGGTCCAAGATCTGTGCGATGTGCAGGCCGCGAGCGCCGGGATCCACGTGGCCCACCTGCATCGCGCACGAGAACCCGTCCGTGAGAACGGCGGTGTCCGGTGTGGCCGCGCGCAGTGCCGGCGCCAGGGACGTCTCGGCCACGAGCATGCTGACGTCGTAGTGCTCGGCCTCGAAACCGAAATTGCCCGCGACGCCGCAGCACCCGTTCGCCTCGCTCACCTCGGCCACTCCCGCGACGGCCAGGGCCCTGCGCTGGGTCGCGGGGCCGAACACGGAGTACTCGTGACAGTGGGTCTGGACCACGGCGCGCCGCGGCACCGGCGCGGCCGGTGGGGCCACGTGCCGCTCTCCCACCCACGACGCGACATACGCGGCGAAGCTCGTGACCCGGCGTGCCACCCTCCGCGCCTGTTCTGTGGGGACGAGTTCGGGCAGGTCCTTGCGCAGTGCCGCGGCGCAACTGGGTTCCACGACGACGATGGGGCGCTCGGACCCGTCGTCCAGCGCGGCCGCGGCACGGGTCAGTAGCTTCTTGGCGGTGCGCAGCTGTCCCGTGGAGATCCAGGTCAGCCCGCAGCACACGTCCGCCGAGCACTCCACCGCGTCCCCCGCGCCGGCGAGGACGCGCGCGGCGGCTCCGGCCACCTCGGGCCGGAAACCGCGGGTGAACGTGTCCACGAACAGCACGACGTCCCGTCCGCCGGGCGCGTCCGCGTCGTGGGCCCCGGCGGGAGCCAGGACACCGGTGCGCGGAACGGACCGAGCGGCGTCGTCGACCTCCCGGCGCCACTGCCCGGAACGGGCGAATCGCGGCAGGGCACGGTGCGGGGTGAGGCCGCCGAGCCGTGCGGCGAGTCCGCGCAGCGGCGTGGCCAGGATCGCATTGACGAGCGGCGCGATCCGCCCCGCGATCCCGAGCCACCGCGGCAGCCAGCCCAGGGAGTAGTGGGAGCGCGGTCGGAGCCGGCGCGCGTAGTAGTGGTCGAAGAACTCGGACTTGTAAGTGGCCATGTCCACCCCCGCGGGGCAGTCCGTGGCGCACGCCTTGCACGAGAGGCACAGGTCCAGGGCCTCGCGCGCGTCGTGGGACCGCCAACCCTCGGCCACGGTCGCGGCGCCGCGGACCATGTCCTGCAGCACCCGGGCGCGCCCGCGCGTGGAGTCCTTCTCGTCCCGCGTGGCCCGGAAACTGGGGCACATCACGCCACCGCTGTCCGCGCGGCACCGCCCCACACCGATGCACCCCTGGACGGCGTGTACCCAGGGGTCGGGCTGGGCGTCCCGCCCCGATTCGCGGGCGGTCTCCGCGGCGCCGACCGGCTGCAGGTCGAAGCTCGTGCGCCACTGCCGGTCCGGGACACCCTCCAACGCCAGGTGAGCGTCGATCGGTGCCGGATCCACGATCGAGCCCGGGTTCAACAGCCCCTCGGGATCCCATGCGCGCCGGAACGCGGCGAAGGCCTCGAGCACCTCGGGCGAATACATGAGGGGCAGCAGCGCGGAGCGGGCCCGGCCGTCCCCGTGTTCCCCGGACAGCGAGCCGCCGTGGCGCACCACCAGGCGGGCGGCGTCCCGGGTGAACTCGCGGTACACCTCGCGGCCGCGTTCGGTGCGCAGGTCGAACGTGATGCGGATGTGCATGCACCCGGCGCCGAAGTGCCCGTACATCACACCGTCCAGGTCGTACTCGCCCATCAGCGTGCGCAGCTCGGCGAGGTAGGCGGCCAGGTTCTCGGGGGCCACCGCGGAGTCCTCCCACCCCGGCCAGGACTCACCTCCCGTGGCCAGCCGCGACGAGAGCCCCGCGCCGTCCTCGCGGACCCGCCACAGGTTCGCACGTCCCTCGGGATCCGCGACGGCGATCCCCTCCACCAGGCGGCCGTTCCCACCGAGTCGTGTGAGCAACTCGTCCGCCTGCCCGGCCACGGCTTCGCGCGTGTCACCGTCCAGGTCCACGAACAACCACGCATTGCCATCCGGCAGTCCCGTCACGGAATCCGGTCCGCGCCGCCACCGCATGGTCTCCACGATGGCCTTGTCCGTACCCTCCACCGCTGCGGGTGAGAACTCGAGGATCGTGGTCACGTCACGAGCGGCGTCGACCACGGTGTCGTACCCCAGGCAGACCAGCAGCGCGCTCGCGGGCTTGGGGACGAGCCGCATGCGCGCGCCCACGATCAACGCGCACGTCCCCTCGGACCCCACCAGGGCGCGGGCCATGTCGAAGCCCTTCTCGGGGAGCAGGTTCTGCAGGTGGTACCCGGACACCTGGCGCGGGATCCGGCCGAGCTCGAGCCGGAACGCCGCGAGGTGCTCGCGGGCCAGCGCACGCAGCTCGCCGCTCAGCTCGCTCGCCCGCAGCACCGAGGCGCGGTCGTCGGGATTCGTGGCGCGCAGTCCGGTCGCGGTGGCAGTGAGCCGTGCGCCGTCCGCGGTCACGACGTCGATCTCGACCGTGTGATCGCTCGTGCGCCCGTACCGCACGGAGTGGTTGCCACACGCGTCGTTGCCGATGGCCCCGCCCACCGTGGCGCGGTTCTTGGACGAGGGGTCCGGCGCGAAGGTGAGCCGCTGACCGGTCGCGGCCTCGACCTCGCGGGTGAGGGTCGCAAGGACCACACCGGGTTCCACGGCGGCCGTTCCCGCGCCCGGGTCGATCTCCAGGATGCGATTCATGTGCCGCGAGAAGTCGACGACGACGCCGCTGCCCACCGCATTGCCCGCCATGGACGTCCCGCCGCCCCGACTGACCACGGGGGTGCGGGTGTCCGTGCACGCGCGCACCGTGGCCACGACGTCGTCCACGGTGCGCGGGAACACCACGGCCAGCGGACGCACGCGGTAGTTCGAGGCGTCGTAGGCGTACTCGGAGGTGCGGCGCTCGGACGCGTCCACCTCCACACCCGAGCCGCGCAACCGGGAGATCACGGCGTGCTCGGTGACCGGCGCGGCCGTCATCGGCTCCCTCGGTCCCCGGTGGTCGCGCCGGACGGCGACGTGACGGCGGCCAGAGCGGCGTCGAACCGCTCGAGACCCTGCTCGATCTCGCGTTCGGTGACCACGAGCGCGGGGATCAACCGGACCACGTTGCCCGCGGGGCCGCACGTGAGGGTGAGGAGGTCCTGGTCCACCGTGGCCTGTTGGACCGCCGCGGCGGTGGCGGCGTCCGGTGACCCGTCCTCGGCGGTGAACTCGATGCCCTGCATCAGCCCCAAGCCGCGCACGTCACCGATCACGGGGTAGCGGGTCTTGATCTCCTCCAGCCCGGCTCGGAGCTGCTCACCGCGCACCCGCGAGTTCTCGACCAGCCCCTCCTCCTCCACGACCCGCAGGGTGGCCACACCCGCCGCCGCGGAGACCGCGTTACCGCCGTAGGTCCCACCCTGGGAACCGGGCCACCCCTGGGACATGAGCTCGGTGGAGGCCGCGATCGCGGAGATCGGGAAGCCGGAGGCGATGCCCTTGGCCATGATCTGGATGTCCGGGGAGGCGGTGGAGTGCTGGTGTCCCCAGTACTTACCGGTGCGGCCCACGCCGGCCTGCACCTCGTCGAAGATCAGCAGGATGCCGTGGCGGTCCGCCCGTTCGCGCAGTCCGTCGAGGAACCGCGGGGGCGTGGGGATGTAGCCGCCGTCCCCCAGCGCGGGTTCGATCAGGAACGCCGCGGTGTCCTGGGGCGCGGTACGTGTCATCAGCAGGTAGTCGAGTTCCTGCAACGCGAAGTCCACGGCGGTGTCCATGTCCCAGCCGTAGCGGTAGGCATAGGGGAACGCGGACATGTGCACGCCGGCCATGAGCGGCGAGAAACCGGCGGAGAACTTGGTCCCGGCGGTCGTCAGGGAGGCCGCCGCCACCGTGCGGCCGTGGAACCCACCCTGGAACACCACGATGTTGGGACGACCGGTGGCCATGCGTGCCAAGCGGATGCCAGCCTCCACGGCTTCCGACCCCGAGTTGGCGAAGAACAGGGAGTCCAACCCCGCGGGCAGCACCTCCCCCAGACGCTCGGTGAACTCGAGCAGCGGCGGGTGCATCACGGTGGTGTACTGCGCGTGGATCACCTTGCCCACTTGTTCGCGCGCGGCCTCCACCACCTTCGGGTGGCAGTGACCGGTGCTGGTCACGCCGATGCCCGTGGTGAAGTCCAGGTACTCCCGCCCGTCGGTGCCGTGGATCCAACTCCCGGACGCGTGATCGACCACGACGGGAGTTGCCTGCTTGAGAAGGGGGCTCAGGGATGCCATGCGTCACATTCTCCGAGCCGGATCGAATGATTGTCAACAATCAGCGGATTGGCCTAGGGTGCGATGATGACGCAGCATCGGCCACCCGCCCCCGAGCGTTCGGTGACGACGACGCCGCGGCGCACAGTGCACGACGCCGCCCCCGCCTCGTGGTCCTCACCTCCCCGGACGCACCTCCCCTGCCCAATGCCGCACGCATCGAGGACATGGTGGACGTGGTCTACACGCACGCGGACGATCTCGAATCCACACTCCCCGGGGCCAAGGCATTACTGGTGTGGGACTTCTTCTCCACGGCACTGCGGGACGCGTGGTCCGGCGCGACCGACCTCGAGTGGATCCACGTGGCCGCCGCCGGCGTGGACTCCCTGTTGTTCGACGAGCTGCGCACCTCGGACATCACCGTGACGAACGCGCACGGCGCCTTCGACGTGCCCATCGCGGAATTCGTGCTCGCATCCGTCCTGGCCCACGACAAACAGCTCCACCGCAGCAAGCGGCTGCAGAACGAGCGGACGTGGCAGCACCGCGAGTTGCAGCGAACGAGCGGTCAGCGTGCCCTCGTGGTCGGTACGGGCGGAATCGGCCGGGCCACGGCCAGGCTCCTGCGGGCGGCCGGCCTGCAGGTCACGGGAGCCGGGCGCACTGCGCGCGAGCACGACGACGACTTCGGCACGGTGGTCGAGAGCAGCCGACTCGCCGAGCACGTGGCGGACGTGGACCACCTCGTGCTCATCGCGCCGTTGACGGACCAGACCCGAGGACTCCTGAGCCGCGAGGTCCTCGCGACCATGAAATCCACGGCGCACGTGATCAACGTGGGCCGCGGAGCCCTGGTGGATGAGGACGCCCTGGTGGAAGCACTGCACGAGGGGCGTATCGCGGCGGCGTCGTTGGACGTGTTCAACCAGGAACCCCTCCCCCGCGACCATCCGTTCTGGACGATGCCCACGGTGCACATCTCGGCGCACATGAGCGGGGACGTGATCGGTTGGCGGGACACCCTGGCAGAACAGTTCGAGGCCAACCTGGTCCGCTGGCTGCACGGCGAGGAGTGGGAGAACGTCGTCGACAAGCAGCTGGGGTACGTGCGGGGACGCTGAATCGGAGCCACGCGGCGTCGAGCCCCAACTCCACGCCGGCCCGGAATCATCCGTGCCCGCGAACCCGGGCCCGCGGGCACCGGGTCCCGAGTCATGCCTGGCAGCGTCACACTCCCGCCATGACCCGAAAAATTCGCCGTGCCCCCCTTGACGTGTGATGCGCATTACAGTAGATTTCATTTTACGAAAACTTACTTCCGTCATATGAAAGGATGAAGATCATGATGAATGCACCCGCCACCGCAGCACACGTGGCCTACTTCGAGTACGCCGGCGACACCCTGGACCCGGACATCTGCCCCAACGGCCGCATCGGTCACAGCCGCTCCGCCGGCATGTGGACCCTGGCCATCTCCGCCGCGTGCGTGGGGGCCGCCCTGTCCCGCATCGTCGCACGCTGAACCACGGCAGCGTCACCCGTCCCCGACCCACGAGGAGCCCACATGTCACGCGAACTCTCCACCGGAGACCCCGCCCCCGCGCTGCGACTGACCGCCCACGACGGCAGCACCGTGGACCTTGCCGACGCCACCCACAGCGGCACCGTGGTGTACTTCTACCCCAAGGCCTTCACGCCGGGGTGCACCACCGAGGCATGCGACTTCCGGGACAACCTGGCCGCTTTGAAGGGCCAGGGCTATGACGTCTACGGCGTCTCCGGGGACGACCCCCAGGAGCTCCAGCGCTTCGTCACCGAGTACCACCTGCCCTACACGCTTCTCTCCGACCCCGATCACGCCGCCGCCAAGGAATGGGGCGCGTGGGGGGAACGCACGATCAACGGCGAGACCTCCGAGGGTCCGCTGCGATCCACGTTCGTGATCGACCCGTCCGGGAACCTGACCCACGCCCAGTACCGCGTGGATGCCCAGGGCCATGTGGCCCGATTGGTCTCCGAACTCTCCGGCGCCTCCTGAACCGGGACGCGTCCCTCATACTCCGCGCGGGCAGTGGCCTCCTGGTCGCACGGTGACAGCGGCAGCCACCCCCGGGTGGCTGCCGTCCTGTCGTCTCCCGTCGGGTCGGTGCGAGGGCACGCCGCTGGATCACCGCGGGCCCCTGTTCGTCCCGTCATGACGACGACGCCGCGGGCCTGGCGAGAACGGCTCCGCCCAGCTCACGTCACCACGGCGCCGCGCCGGGCCATGGCCCGCGCCGCGCGCCTGGTCAGCGCCGCGTGATCAGGCCCTGCGAGACCATCAAGTCGAACGCGATGTCGCCGGGCACGTGGACCTCGCCTCCTGAGTAGACGCGCCGCTCGCCTTCCTGCTGGGCACCCAGATCACGGCGGTCCTGGACCCCGCGAACGTCTCACCCCTGCGCACCTGGAGCGCAGCTGACGGCGCAGCTGGCGCTCGTGCGCGTTTCCGCCTGGGCCGCCGGGGGCGGGCAGGTCACGTACCCTACTGGGATGCGCTCGCCCCGCC
>NZ_JABFAW010000009.1:175361-223164 GCF_017168375.1 Kocuria sp. KRD140 | reverse complement strand
CTTCCCGCCCGCCCCGACGACCACGACGACGGGCCACCGCCCGAGAGCCGCTACCAGCACCTGGACGACCAGGCCGTGCGCGCGTCCGCGGCCGCCCTGCAGCGCAGGATCTACTCCCGCTTCCCCCAGCGCAGCCTGTGGGAGGTCTGCGGTGAGCTGATCGCCCTGGTGGACGAGGTCACCGAGGGCGGTGGCATCAGCCGGCGCCGGATCCGCACCGCCCGCACCCTGTCCCGGCTGGGCGTCCTGGTGGTGCTGCTCGTCTTCGGCACCGCCATCACCCTGGCGGCGCTGAGCATCTGGGCGGACCCGGATGCCCTCGGCCCGGTGGACTGGCTACCCCTGCTGGAGACGGTGGTCAACGACCTCGTCTTCGCGGGCATCGCCATCTTCTTCCTGCTCGCGGTACCGCAACGCCTGGAGCGCGCCCGCGTGCTGCGCGTGGTGCACCGGTTGCGCTCGCTCGCCCACGTGATTGACATGCACCAGCTCGTGAAGGTCCCGGAGCGCCTGCCCGCCGCCAGGGTCTACACCGAGGACGCGCGGGAGGACGAACTGGCACTGACGCGCGCACAGATGACCCAGTACCTGGACTACTGCACGGAGATGCTCTCGCTCGTGGGCAAGACCGCCGCACTGTTCGCAGAGGACACCACAGACGCAGACGTGCTGGACGCCGTGGAGGGCATCGAGGCCCTCACGTCGGACATGGCGCGGAAGGTGTGGCAGAAGATCGCGATCATCCAGGAGCAGGGCGGCTGACCACCCACCGCGGGGGTGCCCGCCACGTCGTGAAGACCCGTAGAGCCGGGAGCACCACACAGGCCACGAGGCCCGCGACCGAGGAGCGGACCCCGAAGCCCAGGACGCACGCCAGCAGCACCATCAGACCGATGGCAGGTGTCCCCTCGCCGATGCCCGCGGCCACGAGCGGGACGCCCGAGTCGATGCAGCGGGCCGCGGGTCAGCGCAAGGCCCAGGGGAAGGACGAGCACGAGGGCGATCACCGTGGCCAGCGCCGTGAGGCCCAGGTGCTGCCAACAGGCGGCGAAGAACTGCTCGGGGCGCCGGTCCAGAAACTCTCCCACGGGCCTGCCCCCTCTCTGCTCGACACACCCAGACCCGTCGACCAGGGCTCGGCCGAGTGGTCAGGGTCGGTTGGCCGCCCGAGGGGCGACGTGGTGATTGGCCCATCACAAGGTGGCTTTTTGTTGACGTGCATCCATGTTTTTGTCCGGATGTACTTGCGGCAGTAACTATTTTTTAGGTAATATGTTGAGTATTACGGCGGCCTCCCGGGCCGTCCCCCGACAAGGAAGTGGTTCCCCTGTCCCTGCTCATCCAGCGCCCCGATCCCCGCAGCCTGCGCCGCCGCCCGGCGGACGACCTGCTCTCCGACGGCACCACCATGGGTGCCGTGGAGCTGCTCGTGAAGGACCTGGACGGGATGATCGCCTACTACTCCACCGGCGTGACCCTGGACGTCCTGCAGCACTCCGGGGACACCGCCGTACTGGGCCACGACGGCCGCATGGTCCTGCGCCTGCGCCGCGTCACGGACCTGCCATCCTGGCGCCCGAACCAGGCGGGCCTGTTCCACACCGCCGTGCTCTTCGACGACGACGCTGCCCTGGCCCGCGCGCTCGCCTCGATGGCCCGTTTCGCACCGGGCACCTTCACCGGTTCCGCGGACCACCTCTACAGCCAGGCCTTCTACTTCACGGACCCCGAGGGCAACGGCGTGGAGCTCTATGCCGACCGCCCCCGGGAGACCTGGCAGCGCGAGGCGAACGGCCTGCTCAGCCTGGCCTCCAACTATCTGGACCCGAACGAGTTCCTGCGCACGAATCTGTCCCGGGAGGCGCCACAGCCGACCACGGCACCGGCCTCCACGCTGGGACACGTCCACCTGCAGGTGGGCGACATTCCCACCGGGCGCGAGTTCTACGTGGACACGCTCGGCTTTGAGGTGATGAGCGACGCCGGGTCCGCCCTGTTCATCTCCGCCGGCGGCTACCACCACCACATCGCTCTGAACACATGGAACAGCGCGGGCGCCGGTCCGCGCGCCGCGTCCCTGGGCCTGGGCCAGGTCAACATCGACCTCCCCACCGGCGAGGACATCGCCGCGCTGGAGGAGCGCCTCACGGACCACCGCGTGGCCACCCGCCACGACGGCGCCGTGCTGCGCTTCGAGGACCCCTGGGGCACTCTCATCCAGGTCGCGCAGGCCCCCGAGCCGGGCGTCGCCTGACACTGCCCGCCCCGTCATGTCGGCTTGCTACAGTCGCCAGGGAAAAGGCCCCGACCGGCCACCACACCACCGCAGGAGGTTCCCATGAGCCAGCACGCACCCACCACCGCACGGATCGCCGGGATCGAGCAGGAGATCTTCCGGCTGAACCTGGGCGGGAACACGTTCGGGTGGACGAGCGACGAGCAGCAGTCCTTCGACGTCCTGGACACCTTCGTGGCCGCGGGCGGAAACTTCGTGGACACCGCCGACATGTACTCCGTGTGGGCCGAGGGCCACGAGGGCGGGGAGTCCGAGACGGTTCTGGGGCGCTGGTTCGCGGCGCGCGGCAACCGTGACTCCGTGGTGCTCGCGACCAAGACCGGTGCGCACCCGCGGTTTCGCGGCCTGGCGCACGACACCGTGGTGGCTTCTCTCGAGGCGTCCCTCGATCGGTTGCAGACCGGCTACGTGGACCTCTACTACGCACACTATGACGACGCGGACACGCCCATCGAGCAGCAAGTGGAAACCTTTCACGAGCTCGTGGACTCCGGGCGCGTGCACGCGGTAGGGCTGTCCAACTACTCGCCGCAGCGCATGCGCGAGTTCTTCACGGTGGCCCGCGAGCGCGGCTTGGCGGTGCCCGCGGCCATCCAGCCGCAGTACAACCTGGTGCACCGCCGCGATTTCGAGCGGGACTACGCCGCGATCGCCCGGGAGTACGACGCTGCCGTGTTCCCCTACTTCGCCCTGGCCTCCGGCTTCCTCACGGGCAAGTACCGCACCACCGATGACCTCGAAGGAGCGGCCCGCGAGCAGATGGCCCGGGAGTACGTCTCCCCCGAGGGTTTCGCGGTTGTGGAGGAACTGGTCTCCGTGGCGGACAGGCACCGCGCCGAGCCGGCCACCGTGGCCCTCGCATGGCTGCTCGCCAAGGGCGTCACCGCACCCATTGCTTCCGCATCCTCCGCCGCGCAGCTGTCCTCGCTGGTGGCGGCGCCCGCACTGCACCTGGGCGCGGACGACATCGCCGCACTGGACCGGGTGTCGCAGCCCTTCGCGTGAGGGGACGCTGGGTGCACGCAGCAGACGCCGCGCGGCGGCGTCATGATCGTGTCGCTAATAGCGGAACCGGCGGGGACACCCTTGCCAGGGAAAGTGCCGCGGTGCCACAGTGGAACCGCGACCCAAGAGAAAGGATTCTCGACAATGGCTGAACTATCCGGCAAGAAGATTCTCGTTCTGGTGACCAACCAGGGCGTGGAGCAGGACGAGTTGAAGGTGCCCCTGGAGAAGTTGCGGGCCGACGGGGCGGAGGTCACGGTGGCCGCCCCCGAGACCGGCGAGGTGAAGTCCCTCGTGGGCGACTGGGACCGGGGGGAGACCTTCCCCGTGGACCAGACCATCTCCAGCGTCAACGAGTCCGAGTACGACCTGCTGCTGCTGCCCGGCGGCACGCTCAATGCGGACGCCCTGCGCCTGAACGAGGACGCGCAGGAGATCGCGAAGTCCTTCGCGTCCTCCGGCCGCCCAGTGGCCGCCTTGTGCCACGGCCCGTGGCTGCTCGTGGAGACCGGCGTGGTGGACGGCAAGACCCTCACGTCCTACGCGTCGCTGAAGACCGACATCACCAATGCCGGCGGCAACTGGGTGGACCAGGAGGTCAAGGTGTGCCCCGCCAACGAGTGGACCCTGATCACCTCCCGCGACCCCGGTGACCTTGAGGCCTTCGTGGGTGCGATCAAGAAGCAGTTGAGCATCTGATCCCGTCTTTGCACCGACGCACAGTGGGCCCCGCCGGATCCGGCGGGGCCCACTGCGTCGTCGGGGGTCGTGTGCGGTGGACCGCTGTCCGTGCGGGTGGCGGCGGGCCAGCGAGGGTGCTGCGGATGAGGGCGTCGGCGGGTGCGCACAACTTCTGTGCTGCACCACGCACATCAGAACCCCGATTTCGCCTCTTATCGCAGCACAGATGTTCCCCGAAATGGGCGGGCTCGGCGCCCGTTAGCGGCCCAGCACCTCCCGCAGCGCACCCAGGATCAGCGTGACCGACTCCGGGGCGGCGTTCGGACCCATGAGCCCGATGCGCCACACCGTGTTCGTGTACTCCTTCACACCGGCGCCGATCTCGATGTCGTACTTCTCGAGCAGTTCCTTGCGCACCGCGGCCGAATCGACCCCCTCGGGCACCTTGACCGTGGTCAGCTCCGGCAAGCGGTGTCCCTGCGCCGCGAACAGTTCCAGGCCCATGGCCTCCAAACCGCCCTGCAGCGCGCGGCCGGCGGCCTCGTGACGCTCGCGAACGGCGTCGAGCCCCTCGTCGAGGACACGGCGCAGACCCGCCTCGAGGGACGCGACCATCGCCACGGGCGCGGTGTGGTGGTAGGTGCGACTGGAACCGGAGGCCTCCCCCACGTAACCGCCCAGCATGCCGAGGTCCAGGTACCACGAGCGCGGCTTCTCGACCCGGCGCTGCCACGCCCGCTCGGACACCGTGAACGGCGCGAGCCCCGGAGCCACGCCCAGGCATTTCTGGGTCCCGGCGTAGCCGATGTCGATACCCCACTCGTCCGCCTTGAGCTCGATGCCGCCGATCGAGGTCACGGCGTCCACGAGCAGCAGTGCGTCACCCTTGATCCGGCCCAGGGCGGCGATGTCCGAGCGCACGCCCGTGGAAGTCTCCGCGTGCACCGCCGCGATGATCTTGGGCGAGGGGTGGGCCGCGGCGACCTTCTCCGCGTCCACGGCTTCGCCGAAGGGGAAGTCCACGCGGATCACGTCCGCGCCGCACCGGCAGGCGACGTCGCACATGCGCTCCCCGAACAGACCGTTGACCGCGATCACCACGGGGTCTCCGGGGTTCACGAAGTTCACGAACGCCGCTTCCATCCCGGCCGAACCGGTCGCGGAGAGCGGAAGCGTACGGCGGTTCTCGGTGCCCCACACCGCGCGCAAACCGTCGCATGCACTGTCCATGATCTCCAGGAACTGCGGATCGAGGTGGCCCAGCAGCGGCCGTGCCAGCGCCTCGGTGGCTTCCGGATACGGGTTGGTGGGGCCGGGTCCGAAGAGGTGACGGATGAGGATCTGGCTCATGACTGGGTCTCCTTGCTGGCACCGCCGCGGCGGACCGGGGTTCGCCCGCGGAACGTGCGGGCCCATCGGACGTGTTCCGGGTTACGTCCAGCGTAGGCCCAGGGCCCCGGGCCGCGCGATTCACCACCCGGTGGGTATCACACGACGACGCCGCTCGGGTTCTGTCGTACGTCACCCGGCGGCACACCTCAGTTCCCGCTGGGTGCCACCGGGCGGCGTGGCAGGAAGATGGCGGCCAGGACGATCGCGATCACGATCAACGCACCGATGCACAGGGTCGCCCCGCCCCAGCCCGCGCTCGTGAACGCGATGCCGGCGGCGTACCCCAG
Organism: Kocuria sp. KRD140; assembly: GCF_017168375.1. NCBI lineage: Bacteria > Bacillati > Actinomycetota > Actinomycetes > Micrococcales > Micrococcaceae > Kocuria > Kocuria sp. KRD140. Next base: position 217,503 of record NZ_JABFAW010000009.1, on the reverse strand, counting down.
CGCGGAGGAGCCGCCGTAGTAGAAGAGTGTGTAGAGGGAGGACGCCTGGGCCCGCCCCTCGGTGGCCATGGCGGGAACCCATCCGTTGGCCACGGAGTGCGCCGCGAAGAATCCGGCGGTGAACACCAACAGACCCGCGACGATCACCGGCAGCCACGGGACGACCGTGAGCAGCAGACCGCCCAGCATGATCAGGGCCGCGGCGATCAACACGGGGCGGCGGCCGAAGCGATCGGCGAGGCTTCCCGCCCGCGCGGAGGACCACGTCCCGGAGAGATAGGCCAGAAACAGCAGGGACACCACGCTCTGGGGCACGTTGAACGGTTCATCCCCCAGGTGGAAACCGATGTAGTTGTACACCGCCACGAAACCACCCATGAGCAGGAACCCCTGCAGGTAGAGGGTTACCAGGCGCGCGTCCTTGAGGTTGACCCACAGGTGCGCGATCAGCCCCTGCTCCCCCGTGAGCCGCACGGGCTGGGGCGTGAAACCGCGCTGACGCGGGATCAACAGGATGAAGGTCACGGCCGCGGCGGCGGCGATCAGCGCGACGACGCTCGTCCCCACGCGCCAACCGAAGAAGTCCGCGAGCGGGGCGGCCACGATGCGCCCGGAGAGTCCTCCCAGACTCGTCCCGGAGATGTAGGTCCCGGCCGCCACGGCCCCATAGCGCGGATTGACCTCCTCTGCGAGGTACGCCATGGCCACCGCGGGAATCCCGCCCAGAGCCACGCCCTCCAGGAACCGCAGGCCCACGAGGGATTCGAACGTGGGCATGACGTTGATGAGCACGCCCAGGACGGCGGCGCAGCTGATCGCGGCGACCATGGCGCAGCGTCGTCCCCAGCGGTCCGAGACGAGCGACCACGGGATCACCCCCACAGCGAGACCCAACGTGGCGGTGGAGACGGCGAGCGCGGCCTGGGCGGCGTCGATGTCGAGGTCCTGGGCCATGATGGGCAGCACGCCCTGCACGGAGTAGAGCTGGGCGAACGTGGCCACGCCGGCGCACAACAGGGCCACGAGAATGCGCCGATAGCCCGAGCTCCCCTTGTCGTAGCCCTCCCACACCCTGCGTGACGATCCCATACCCGGGTGCACCTCCTGCTGCGACTGTCCTGCCCGGGCAGCTGCGTCTTCCCGGGCCCGGCCGTACCATGCGTGCACGACCTCGGCCAGGGTACGCCCGGTGCGCGCCCGGGCCCGGGCCGCTCCCGCGCGAGGTTTCCGTGCGGCGTCGTGCGGGAGTCACGCGGAAGCGGCGGCACCGCACCCGGACACGACGACGCCCGCGTCCGCCCTCGGGAGGACGCGGGCGAACGGTCATTCTGGCGCGGGACGCACCGCTCCGCGGGGTGTCAGGAGCCGGCGACGGTGGAGGCGAGCCGCTCGAGGGACTCCTCCAGAACCTTCTCGCCGAAGAGCGGGAAGCTGATCTTCTTCGTCACCTTGGGGTTGGCGTGCTCCCACGAGTAGGTGAGGGTCACGGTGGTGGAGTCCGAGCCCTCGGGCTGCAGCTCGTACACCCATTCCCAGCCGTTGTCCTCCACGGAGGTGCCCTCGGGGCAGGGCTTCCACGCGATGAGCTTGTTGGGGTCCAGACCGGTGACGTGGTTCTCCGTCTTGTAGTCCCCGCCCATCATCTCGGCGTGCATGTTCATCACGAAGACGTCGCCGACGTTCTGGATGCGCTGGTCCGTGCCAGAGATGACGGTCCCGGAGGCGTCCAGGGTGGGGTGTTTGGCGGGCAGTGTCAAGATCTCGAAGATCTCCTCCGCCGGGGCGTCGATGAGACGGCTGACGGTGATGGACTTCTCACTCATGGCATACCTCCTGATTGACGATGCTGATGGTTTCTACGTTAGCCACGGGAGAGGGAGGCCCTTCAAGCGTTTTTGCGATGGGCGAAGCGGGCGCGCGCCACTCCGATTCCTCCCGCGGCAGTGAGAGCGTCCGCAGGTGATGCGCGAACCCGAGCTCCGCACGTCCTTCGAGCCGCCCCGACGTCACCGCACGGATCCGGTCCGTGGCCTCGACCCGTGCGCCCACTCGGTGCAGTGCAGCCAGCAGGGCTTCGTCCTCGCTGCACGCCAGGGGTGGGAAACCGCCCGTGTGCTCGTAGAACGAGGCGCGCACACCCATGTTCGCCGCGTGGATGTGCGGGTGGCTCTCTACGAGCGTGTGTTCGCGCTGCCACAGCTCGTACACGTGCGGCGGACACTCCGTCGGGTCCGGTTCCACGGTCCCGAGAATCGCATCCACACCGGCGCCCGCGCGCTGCACCTGGTAGCGCAGCCAGTTCTCGGGCACCACCGTGTCCGCGTCCGTGGAGGCGATCCACTCCGGGTCCGACGCCGCGAGCGCCTGCCGGGCTGCTGCGGCGCGCGCTCCCCCGGCGCTGTGCCATTGCCCCGAAACGATCTCCAGTCGGGCTCGGCCACCGTCCCGGTTCGGCACCGCCCACGCCTGGCGCGCGCGCTCCACCGTCCGGTCCGTGCAGCCGTCCGCGGCGAGCACGACCGTGACCTCGACGTCGCCCGTCCCCACACCGCGCGGCGCCCCCCACAAGGGCGGCATGGCATCGATTCGGGACGTGCCGGGAGCGGGCCCGGCGACGTCGTCGGCGGATGCCCACTCGGACCGTGCGAACGACGGATCATGACCCAGCCCCGCGATCGCACCGGCGACCGACTCGAGGCACCGGCCCACGCGGTCCTCTTCGTTGCACGCCGGGATGATCACGGCGATCCGGCGGATCACGTGTTCTCCGCGGGAACGGGCGCGAAGACCTCGATCACGAAATCGGTTTCGCGGTGGCTCAGCACCCCGTGCAGCCCGGGAGTGCGCCGAGCCTCTCGGTGGACGTCCGCGCCGTCGAGCGGCCAGTCCGCGATCGGGTGCCGCCAGTGGCACAGCACGAGGTGCCCGCCGTCCGCGAGCGCCGCCACGCAACGCCGCAACAGCTCGCGCCATTGCTCGGGCGAGCAGAAGTACCCCATCTCGCTCACCACGATCAGCTCTCGCGGGGACCAGTCCTCGTCCCAATCGCGCGGCAGCACGGCGCTGACGAGTTCCACGTTCGGCACGCCCTTCCGTTCGAGCCGGGTGCGGGCGGCGCTCAGGGCGACGTCGCTCGCGTCCACCGCGGTCACGGAACGCGCGCGCCGGGCCAGTTCCACCGTGAGGGCGCCCGTGGAGCACCCCAGATCCAGGACGCTGCCGTAATGCTCCCGCGGCAGGCACGCGAGTAGCACGTCCCGTTTGCGCCGCTCGTACCACGAGGTGTCCACGGCCCAGGGGTCCGCGCTCGCGGTGTGCACACGGTCGAACACGGTCCGCTGATCGGGCGTGCCGAGCACGAAAAACTCGACCGAACGATCGAAGTGTTCGAGCACGTGGGGGCCTAGGAGCACCTCGTCCCCCCGCCGGTCGGACAGCGGCTGCACCTGGGTCACGTGGTGGGCCAGGGCGGAGCGCTTGGCAGCGCGAGCGGCGTCGTCCAGTGGGACCCGCACGAGCCCGCGCGGCAGGCGCGTGGGGGAACCCCAGTGCCAGAACCACACGGGGTACTGCAGGCAGCGCACACCCCACGCCCCGGCGGCCGCGACGACCGTGCGGGCCAGAACCTCGTGGTCGGTGTGCCCGTCCTCCTCCCACGTGACGATCACCAACGGCTGCTCCCCCTGCTCGAGCCATTCGAGATGACGGGCCACCGGCTCGGACAGTTCATCCTCGGACAGGCCGCCGTCGGTCAGGGCGAGGTACTCCGGCGGGGTGTCCGTGCTGGTCAGGGTGTGCACCGCGGCGGCGAGCTCTTCGTGGCGCAATGCGGCCAATCGTTCGGGCGTGTGGGTCGGTGAATCCGGGTGGGAGTTCTCCCCCAGGGTCGCCACGACCACCCGCACATCCGCTCCCGCGTCCGCGAGCCGGTGCATGGTGCCGCCGGCCCCCAGGGTCTCGTCGTCCGGGTGGGCCGCGAACACGACGACCCGGTCCACGCCGGTCAAGTCCACCTCGGGGGCGCGGTGCAGAGCGCCGCAGCGGGCCCAGTCGGCCTCGGGCGTGCCCGGATCACGGTGGTCGAAGCTCACCACGGGGTCTCCTCCGACCCATCCTGGACCAGCTCCAGCAGGGTGCGTCCGAGGGCGGCGGTGTCCCGCTCGGCGTGGTCCTGGCGGATGTAGACCTGCAGGGACTCGACCCGCCGCACGTGTGCGGGGTCCCCCGTGAGCGGACCGGGCCCGGTGGCGCGGGAGACCACGCGGATCACGGTGTCGGCGGCGTCGGCCACCGTGCGGCGCACGCGCAACGCCCATGCGGCGCCGTGCTCACCCGTGGCCTCGCCGCGGTCCACCGCCGCAGCCACACGGTCCAGGACGGCCTGAGCCGCACCGAGCGTGAGGTCGAGCTGCCCGAGGGCGGTGCGAGCGGCGTCGTCGACGGGGCGTGCGGGGCGCACGAGTTTGCACCACAGCAGATCCGCGACGGACTGTGCGCCGCCGAGCCACACGGCCGCCACGCCCATCCCGCCCCACGCGAAGCCCGGGCGGGTCAGGTACCACTCGTCCGCGCCGAGCGGTTGCGCCGGAACGCCCTCGAAACGGACGGGTACCGTGACGACCTCGGCGAGACCGCGGGACGTCCACCCCGCGGCGGCTTCGGGCCGGAATCCCGGGTGGTCCGTGGCCACGACGAACGCCCGACGGTGTCCCGTGGGTTCCCCGACCTCGTCGGTGACGTGCGCGGTCACGACGGCGCGTGAGACGGAACCCGCGAGCGAGCACCAGGGCTTGGTCCCGGTCAGGGTCCAGTGCGGACCGTCGGCGGCGTCATCATCGGCCGAGTGCGCAGCGGACGACGGCGTGGCCAGCAACGGCTCGCCCGACCCCTCCGCGGCCCACACGCCCCACGTGTCGCGGTCGGTGATCAGGTCGGTGCGGCCCGCCTGGCGCAGGATGGCCAGGGCATCCAGGTGGGGTTCGATGATCCTCGCGTACGCGAGGTCCATCCGACCCAGTGCGCTCAGCTCGCGCCACAGTTCACGCGTGGCGCCCTCACCCGGGGCGGGCAGGTCGCGTCCGAGTACGCGCGCCCGGCCCAGGGCGTGATCGACGAAGCGTTGCACGGCCCGGGGATCGGTCGGAGCCGCGGCGGGGACGGGAAGTTCTGGGTGCTCGGACACCCCATCAGCCTACGTGTCGGGGCGGACACCCACCCCACCTTTTCAGCGGTAGGCCACCTACCATGAGGGGAGTCGATCGAAGGGGACAAGGCATGTTCACGGTGGATCCCGCCGCTTCCACACCGGTGTACGAACAGCTCGTGGAATGCGTCCTGCGGGACGTCTCCTCCGGGGAACTCATGGTGGGTGACCGCATCCCACCGGTGCGCGCGCTCGCGTCCGAGCTGGGGCTGTCCGCGGGCACCGTGGCCAAGGCCTACCGGGAGATGGAGACCCACGGCGTGATCGAGACACGCGGGCGCAAGGGCACGTTCATCGCGCAGGGCCGGGACGACCGCGACGCCGCCGCGGCACGCGCCGCCGCCCGGTACCTCGACGAGGTGGCCGGGCAGCTGCATTACTCCCCCGAGGAGTGCATGGCGCTCGTGCAGCACGCGCTGCGCGCCCGTTCGGAGGGGTGACAGCGGCGTCGTCGTCCATGCCTCGGACAACGACGCCGCCAACCTCACTTCTCGGCCTTGCGCCCCCCGTGCCGGACCACCAGTGCCAGCAGGAACGCGGCAAGGCAGAACACCGCGAGCAGGGTGAGCCCCACGAAGTAGGAGTTGCTCTCGGGGTCGTAGGTGGCACCCATGACCAAGGGCGGGAAGTAGCCGCCCAGACCGCCGGCCGCGGCGATGATCCCACCCACGGTGCCCACGTTCTTGGCGGGGGTCGCCCGACCCACCCAGCCGAACACACCGCCGGTGCCGAGGCCCAGGAACAGGGCCATGAGCAGGAACAGCGGACCGTAGACGTGTTCACCGCTGGGCTGGAGGGCCACGAGCATCGCGAGCACGATCGTGCCGCCGAACGAGAGCAGGGTGATGATCTTGGGACCGAAGCGGTCCGCGAGGGTACCGCCCACGGGGCGTGCGATCACGGCGGCGAGCGCAAAGCCCGCGGTGCGCGTGCCGGCCGCGGTGGGATCGTACGAGTACACGTTGGCCAGGTACGTGGGCAGGTAGTTGGAGAAGGCCACGAACGCACCGAAGACCACCGCGTAGAGGAAGCACAGCTGCCACGTGACCTTGAGCTTGAACGCGGCCTTGAGCTTGGGCATGGCCGGTTCCGCCACGACCCCGGCGCGGGCGGGCGAGTCGCGCAGCAGCAACCAGCACAGCAGGGCGCTCACGGCCACGATGACGGCCACGATCACGTGGGTCATGAAGTACCCGGTCGCGGCGACCAGGCGCGGGGTGAAGAACGCGGAGACCGCGGTACCCACCATGCCCGCACCGAACACGCCCGTGGCGAAGCCCTTGCGGTGGGACTCGTACCACGCGGAACAGAACGGGATACCGATCGCGAACACGGTGCCCGCGATCCCCAGGAAGAACGCCACGACCACCAGCAGCGGGAAGGTGTTGAGCTGACCCACCACACCCGTGAGCAGCACGAGCGGTGCGGTGATCCCCAGGATCACGGTGAACATGAGCCGCCCGCCAAACTTGTCGGTGAGCGCACCCACGGGAACCCGGGCGATCGAGCCCACGAAGATCGGCATGGCCACGAGGATCGCGGTCTGCCCGGGACTCAGGTGCATGTCGTTCGCGTAGCGCTTGGACAGGGGCCCCACGATGGTCCACGCCCAGAAACCCACGGTGGACGCCAACGTGGCCAGGATGAGGTTCCTGAACTGGCCCTGTTTCAGGTTCGGTGCGGCCTCAGCGGCGGGGACGGCGGACATGACTCTCCTCAGGGGTGGGGCGGGGAAGGGGCCGGGTTATTTGACGCGCGTGGAACCGGAGCGTTCGCGCGGGGGCCGCGTGCGGCGTCGTGAACTGGCGCGGTCCTGGGTGCCGATGGGCTCCCAACCGCGGCGGTAGTTCACGGAACCGGCACGCGGGCCGTTACCCCGCGAGCGGTAGACGATGTACGGGCGGAAGAGGTAGTGCAGCGGCGCCGTGAAGGCGTGGACCAGGCGGGTGAACGGCCACACCGCGAACAGGGCCATGCCCCACAGCACGTGCACGTGGAAGCTCGTGGAGGCGGCGGCCATGGCCCCCACGTCCGGTTGCAGGATCCACAGGGACCGGAACCACGGCGACACCGTTTCGCGGTAGTCCACGGTGGCCGGGTCGAACACGGACAGCACCGTGGTGGCCAGACCGGCCAGGATCGCGCCGAGCAGCATCACGTACATGAACTTGTCGTTGGCCGTGGTGGCCATGAACACGGGCCCGGTCCGGCGGCGGCGCACGATGAGCATCACGATGCCCACGAGCGTTCCCACACCGGCGACCGAACCGATGGACAGCGCCAGGAAGTGGTAGGCGTGCTGGGACAGACCCGCCGCCTCCGTCCACGACTTGGGGATCACGAGCCCCATGATGTGCCCCACGAGCACGGCCAGGATGCCGAAGTGGAACAGCGGCGAGGCGATGCGCAGCAACCGGGACTCGTAGAGCTGGGACGAGCGCGTGGTCCACCCGAACTGGTCGTACTTGTACCGCCAGATCAGCCCTCCCACGAGGGTCAGCATGACCACGTACGGCAGGATCCCCCACAAGAGGGTGTCGATCACGTTCACTGGTTTCCTCCGGTCATGGGCAGCAGGCGGGGGTCGTAGGCGTCCAGGCCCACGGCCTCGGTGGGCGGTCCGTAACCGGCCATCCGGGCCACGGCTGACTCGTCCTCGGGCGACGGCCCGGGAAGCGTGGAGCACACGAGTTCCACGGCGCACGCCTGGGGCAGGTCGTCCCGGATCAACGCCAGACGCAACAGCTCCAGGGACGGGCGGTAGCGCTGCAACAGCTCGAAACCGTCCTCGCCGGAGACCCGCGCGGCGAATTCGAGCACCACGGGCAAGTGGTCCGGCAGTTCCTCGTCCCCGAACTCGCACCCGCGCGCGCGGTAGACCTGTTTGAACGCGGACAGGGCCTCACCGCGACGGCGCGTGTCACCGTCCGTCCAATAGGTCAGGTGCAGGCTGTGGCGCCGGGACAGGTCGAACTCCTGGACGTAGTCGCCCTGGATCTCCCGCAGGTCCGATTCCCGCAGCCACCGGATCAGGGGTGCCACCTGCTCGGGGTCCACGCCCACCTCGGCCAGCGCCCGTTCCACGAGGGGCAGCTGCTCGATCACCTCGGGGCGCGGGTAGCTCAGCAGCAGGGCCGCCGATTGGCGGATCACCGCGGAACGCTGCGGGTTGCGGTCCCGGTACCCGGGCACCTCCACGGTCCCCTTCCCGGCCCTACCCAGAAGGCTCGACAGCAGCCCCATCACCGGCCCCCGCTCGCCCCGGCGGTGCCCTGGTCCGGTCGCGAACCCGGGTTGTCGGAGGTCGCCGCGAGCGACGCCGCATCTCGCTCCGGTTGCGCCGGGAACAGTCCCGCGGGGGTCCCGTTGCCGTCCCAGTTGAGCAGGTTCACGCGACCGGCCAACTGGTCGTTGCCCGTGGGGTCCTCGCCCGTCTGCCGTGCCCGCAAGGCTGCGAAGTTCTCGACGGCGACCGGCATGGGTCGGCCGGAGGCCTCACCGAACACGCCGGTCTGGCCCATGCCCGGGCCGCCGTCCACGTCCAGGGAACACCCGATCTCCTCGAGGTTGTGGGCGTCCTCCACGTGGGCGGCGGGGATCACGTAGCGCTCGTCGTACTTGGCGATCGCCATGAGCCGGTACATCTGGCGGATCTCGGAACCCGTCATCCCCACGGCCTGGGCGATCGACTCGTCCGGTTCGTCCCCGAGCGTGACGTTGCGCATGTAGGCGCGCATCGCGGCGAGCTTGCGCAGCACGTGGGTGACCAGCTCGGTGTCCCCCGCGGTGAACAGTTCTGCGAGGTACTCCACCGGGATCCGCAGGGACTCGATGGCGCCGAACAGGTTGTCCGGGTCCTCGCCGTCGTGGCCCTGTTCCTTGAGCAGGTCCACGATGGGCGACAGCGGCGGGACGTACCAGACCATGGGCATGGTGCGGTACTCGGGGTGCAGCGGCAGGGCCACGCGCAGGGTCTTGGCGAGTGCGTACACAGGCGACTTGCGGGCCGCCTCGAGCCAGTCCTCGGGAATCCCGTCCCGGCGAGCGGCGTCGATCACCTCGGGGTCGCTGGGGTCCAACATGAGGTCCAATTGGGCCTCGTAGAGGTCCTGCTCGTTGGGCGTCGCGGCCGCCTGGGTGACCTTGTCGGCGTCGTACAGGAAGATGCCGATGTAGCGCATGCGCCCTACGCACGTCTCCGCGCACACCGTGGGGATGCCCACCTCGATGCGGGGGTAGCAGAACGTGCACTTCTCGGCCTTGCCGGACTTGTGGTTGTAGTAGATCTTCTTGTACGGGCACCCGGTCACGCACTGGCGCCACCCGCGGCACCGGTCCTGGTCCACGAGCACGATCCCGTCCTCGGACCGTTTGTAGATGGCGCCGGACGGGCACGAGGCCATGCAGGACGGGTTGAGGCAGTGCTCGCACAACCGCGGCAGGTAGAACATGAACGTCTGTTCGAACTCGAACTTGATCCGGTCGTTCGCCTCGTCCCGCAGCTTCTGCACCACGGGGTCCAGGTGACCCATCTCGGTGGTGCCACCGAGATCGTCGTCCCAGTTGGCGGACCACTCGATCTTGGTGTCCTCACCCGTGATGAGGGACTTGGGCCGGGCCACGGGGAAGTCGTCACTCGCGGGGGCGTTGACCAGGTTCTCGTAGTCGTAGGTCCACGGCTCGTAGTAGTCCGCGAGTTCCGGCTGCACCGGGGACGCGAACAACTGCGCGAGCTTCTTGAGCCGGCCACCGGACTTGAGCTTGAGGTTGCCGCGCCGGTTCAGTTCCCAGCCGCCCTTCCACCGCTCCTGGTCCTCGTAGCGGCGCGGGTAGCCCTGACCGGGGCGGGTCTCCACGTTGTTGAACCACACGTACTCGGTGCCCGCCCGGTTGGTCCACGCCTGCTTGCACGTGACCGAACAGGTGTGACAACCGATGCACTTGTCCAGGGTCATCACCATGGCAACTTGGGACATCACACGCATCAGTACTCGACCTCCTGGGAACGCTTGCGGACCACGGACACGATGTCCCGTTGGTTTCCGGTGGGCCCCATGTAGTTGAAGGCCCAGGACAGGTGGGCGTAGCCACCGATCATGTGGGTGGGTTTGACCAGGATGCGCGTGACGGAGTTATGGATCCCGCCGCGCTTGCCCGTGGTCTCGGACTTGGGGACGTCGATCGTGCGCTCCTGTGCGTGGTGGACGTACACCACGCCCTCCGGCATGCGGTGGGAGACCACCGCGCGGCCCACGAACACGCCGTTGGTGTTGACGCACTCGACCCAGTCGTTGTCCTTGACCTCGATCGCGCGGGCGTCCTGTGGGGCCATCCACACAGTGGTGCCACCGCGGGAGAGGGACAACATGAACAGGTTGTCCTGGTACTCGGAGTGGATGGACCACTTGTTGTGCGGGGTCAGGTAGCGCACTGCGATCGACAGTTCGCCCTTCTCCCCGAGCTGTGGTTCACCGAAGAGCCGGTGCATGTCCAGCGGAGGCCGGTAGATGGGCAGCATCTCCCCCATGTCCTTGAGCCAGTCGTGGTCCAGGAAGAAGTGCATGCGCCCGGTCAGGGTGTGGAACGGCTTGAGGCGTTCGATGTTCACCGTGAACGGCGCGTACCTGCGGCCACCGGTCTCGGAACCGGACCACTCGGGGGACGTGATCACGGGCACGGGGGCCTGCTGGGTCTCCGTGAAGGTGATCACCTTCTCCTCCGAGCCCCGGGAGAGGTCCGCGAGCGGTTTGCCCACGCGCTTCTCGAGGGTCTCGAAGCCCTGGGTCGCAAGCGCGCCGTTGGTGGTCCCGGACAGGCTCAGGATGGCCTCCGCCATCCGGGCGTCCGAGTCCAACGCGGGGCGGCCTTCGGCCGGACCGGAGTCGAACACGCCGTGCTGACGGCCTAGCCGGCCCACGACCCCGGTGACGTCGAACGTGACGTTCTTGGTGGTCAGCCCGAGCTTGTCCGCGAGCGGGCCGAGCGCCACGAACTTGTCCCCGATGGCCGTGTAGTCACGCTCCACAATCTTCAGTTGGGGCAAGTTCTTGCCCGGCACGGCGGGAACATCCGTGCCCTTCCACTCGGGCACGCGTCCGCCGGGTTGGGCGATCTCCCCCGGGGTGTCGTGCTGCAGCGCGGTGGCCACCACGTCCTTGCGGGTGTCCAGGTGCCCGGCCGAGAGCCTGCCGACCTCGTCCGCGAGCAACTGGAACAGCTTCCAGTCCGTCTTGGCCTCCCACGGCGGGGTGATCGCCGGGGTGAACGCGTGCACGTAGGGGTGCATGTCCGTGGAGGAGAGGTCGAACTTCTCGTACCACGTGGCCGCGGGGAAGACGACGTCGCTCAGCAGCGTGGAGGACGTCATGCGGAAGTCCGCGGAAACCAACAGGTCGAGCTTCCCCTCGGGTGCTTCGTCGCGCCAGCGCACGTCGTGCGGCGTGGACTCCGCGTGGTCCTGCCCCTGCACGCTATTGCTGGTCCCGAGCAGGTGCTTGAGGAAGTACTCCTCGCCCTTCGCAGAGGAACCGAACAGGTTGGAGCGCCACAGCACGAGGGTGCGCGGCCAGTTCTCGGGGGCGTCCGGATCCTCGACCGCGAAGTTCAGCTCGCCGTTCTTGAGCTTGGCCGCGATCCATTCGGGTTCCGACGCCGCTTCGCCGCGTTCCACACCCGCGATCGCCGCGTCCGCGACGTCCAGCGAGTTCTCGTGGAACTGGGGGTAGAACGGCATCCACCCGAGCCGCGTGGACTGGGCCACGACGTCCGCGGTGTGCATGCCTCTCAGGTGACCCTCCGCGAGCGGCGACTGCAGGGAGTCGGAGGAGTACCCGTCCGAGCGCCACTGGTCCGTGTGCATGTACCAGAACGCGGTGCCGATCATGAACCGCGGGGGACGCATCCAGTCGTTCGCGGACGCCATGGCCGCCCACCCGGTGATGGGGCGGGCCTTCTCCTGACCCACGTAGTGGGCCCACCCGCCGCCGTTGCGTCCCTGACACCCGCACAGCATGAGCATGGCCAGGATGGCCCGGTACGTGGTGTCACCGTGGTACCACTGGCAGATGCCCGCGCCCAGGATGATCATGGAGCGTCCGCGGGACTTCTCCGCGTTCGCGGCGAACTCGCGTGCCGTGCGGATCACGGCCTCCGCGGGGACGGACGTGACCTCCTCCTGCCACGCGGGGGTGTAGGGGGTCCGTGCGTCGTCGTAGCCGGCGGACCACTCACCCGGTAGGCCCTCGCGACCCACGCCGTACTGCGCGAGCATGATGTCGAAGACCGTGGTCACCGCGCGCCCGGCCACCGTGGTGGTGGGTACGCCGCGGCGGATCGTGGAACCGGCCCCCGTGGGGTCGGTGAACGCGGGCAGATCGAGGTGGGTGACACCGCCGTCGTACCCGGCCGAATCCGCGATCGACAGTGCGGGCAGGGTGTCCCCCAGGTCCAGGTTCCACTTGCCCTCGTCCTGGTCGTTGTAGCGGAAGCCCATGGAGCCCTGCGGGATGACGGCCTTGTGCGTGTGCCGATCCAGCAGGACGGTCTTGAACGCGGGATCGGCCTGCCCCGCGGCGGCGGGATCACCCGCTGCCGCGAGATCCTCCGCGGTGACGAACTTGTCCGGGACCACCGTGCCGTCCGCGCGCTCGTCGAGCGAGATGAGGAACGGGAGGTCCGTGTACTGCAGCACGTACTCCTCGAAGAACCGCACGCGACGGTCCACGAAGTTCTCCTTGAGGATCACGTGACCCATGCCCATGGCGAGCGCGGCGTCCGTGCCGGCCTGTGCGGGCAACCACTCGTCCGCGAACTTGGTGTTGTCCGCGTAGTCCGGGCTCACCGAGACCACCTTGGTCCCGCGGTAGCGCACTTCCGCGAGCCAGTGCGCGTCCGGGGTGCGGGTCACGGGGATGTTGGAACCCCACATCATGAGGTAGGTGGCATCCCACCAGTCCCCGGACTCGGGGACGTCCGTCTGGTCGCCGAAGACCTGTGGCGAGGCCACGGGCAGATCGGCGTACCAGTCGTAGAAGCTGTTCATGACCCCACCGATGAGGTTGATGAACCGCGCACCCGCCGCGTGGGACACCATGGACATCGCGGGGATCGGCGAGAACCCCGTGCACCGGTCCGGGCCGTAGGTCTTGATGGTGTGCACGTGCGCGGCCGCGGTCATCTCCACGGCCTCCTGCCAGCTCGCGCGCACCAACCCGCCCTTGCCGCGGGCCTGCTGGAACTCACGACGCTTGACGGGGTCGTTGACGATCGACTCCCACGCGAGCACCGGATCGTGGTGGAGCTGCTTGGCCTCGCGGTACATCTGCAACAGCACGCCCCGGATGTACGGGTAGCGCACGCGGGTGGGCGAGTAGGTGTACCACGAGAACGCCGCACCGCGCGGGCACCCGCGGGGCTCGTACTCGGGGCGGTCCGGGCCCACGGAGGGGTAGTCCGTCTCCTGCGCCTCCCACGTGATGATGCCGTCCTTGACGTACACCTTCCACGAGCATGACCCCGTGCAGTTCACACCGTGGGTGGAGCGCACCACCTTGTCGTGGCTCCAGCGGTTGCGGTAGAAGGCGTCACCCGCGCGACCACCCTCACGGAAGACGGCGCGGCCGTCCGGCGTCTCCTCCCAGCAGGAGAAGAAACGTCCCATTTTCAACAGCGCATCTGATGCCGGTCCGTCGATCCCGGCAGGGGTCTCGGTGGTTGCCATACCGGCATGCTAAGTCGATTTGGTATCGAAAATGCGTATTTTGTTCGGCGTGGCTCGAACATTGCGGTGAACCCGTGTGACGTGCGGGAATACGACATATTTAGCTGGACTAATAAGCCTGGGTGCTGCCGCTGGTTCCCGAGGTTTTCAGGAGCGGTCTCGCGGTTCGCCGTCCCGGTCCCGACGGCGGCCGCACGGACGGTCCCTCAAGGCTGCCGGGCGATTCCCGACGGCGTCCGCGCACCGGTTCCCGGGGGCTCGCGAGGCAACCATGCGACGTCGTTCCCGGATGTCCGTGCGAACGGCTCCAGGCGCTCGCGGGGCGACCGAGCGACGTCGTCCCCTCCCGGCCGATGGTGCCCGACCCGGTCGCGGAGGGCCGGGGCCCGCGCCCGTAGACTGGTGCCCCATGAAGTCGTTCGTCGCTCCCGTGCTGCTCGTGATCACCGCGCTCGTCCAGGCCATGGGCATCTACCCCTACGTCCAGGACGGCATCACGCTCACGGGGCAGCTGCTGTTCCCCATCCTCTTCGCGCTCGCGGCCATGTACCTGGCCCGCAAGGGTCGCCCCGGCGCGTTCGGCACGGCGCACATGGTCATCCTGGTGCTGTCCGTGGTCCTGGTGGTGCTGTCCCTCGTGGGCATGAGCCAGCAGCTCCCATACTTCTACCCCACCATGATCCTGTACTACATCGCGTTCGTGCTCATGGCCGTGGAATGCGCGCTGCGCATCGCCGGGTTGCCCAAGAAGTCACGTGCCGTGGGTCCGGAGTCCGACGACGTCGCCCCCACCCACTGAGCCGTGCCCTCCTCCCCGAACGCGTCCTTGCAGTTGCCCTTCGACACCGTGGTCGTGGCAGGGGGTCGCTCCTCCCGACTCGGAGGCGCCCCCAAAGCCCAGTTGTCCTTCGAGGGCTCCACGCTGGTGGCCCACACGGTCGCGGCGGTGCGCCTGTTCGGTGCCGTGGTGGTCGTGGGGCCCGAGGATCCGCGGCTGCCGCCGGACGTATTACGCGCCCGGGAGGATCCGCCCTTCTCGGGACCGGCGGCGGCGGTGGCCGCGGGCGTCGTCGTCCTGGACGGCGTGAGCGGACGTCACGAGTGGACGGCGGTGCTCGCATGCGACATGCCGCATGTCGACCGCGCACTGCCCGCGCTCGTGCGGGCTGCGCAGGACGTCCCCCCGGAGGTCGACGGCGTGATGGCGTTGTCCGACGAGGGCCGGGCCGAGAACCTCGCCGTGCTGATCCGTTCCGCGGCGCTGAGCGCGGTGCTGCGCGAGGTGCCCACGGTGGACGTGTCCGTGCGCTCGGTGTGGCGTCATCTGACGTTGGACACCGTCCCCGTCCCCCACGCCAGCACGAGCGACGTGGATACATGGGAAGATGTGCGTAGATTCGACCTGCACTGAATCGCCACGTCGAGGAGACATCATGCCCGGACTTCCGCACCAGCACGATCCCGCCGCTCACGAGGACGACGACCAGCGCGAGAACCGTTCGGCGGCGTCGGAACCGACCGTGCGCTGGGCCTCGTGGGACGAGGCCCGACGGATCGCCTACGGCACCCCGCACTCCCTCCCCAACATCCTGTTGCCGCTGGCGAAATGCCTCGACGAGATCCTCGCCGAGTCCGTGACCGCCGAGATGCCCGTGCCCCACTACGCCTCCGCCGCGGCGGACGGCTGGGCCGTAGCCGGGGAGGGCCCGTGGCGGATCCGCATGCCGCGCCCCGCCGAGACCGACGAGCGCCTGCTGCTGACCCTGCCCCCGGACCAGCGCATCCTCCCGGTGGTGGAGCTCAAGCCGGGTGAGGCCACCCACGTCAATGCCGGGGACGCCGTCCCGTTCGGGACCCGCGCGGTTCTCGAGGCCCACCGGGGTCACGTGGTCCCCGCCGACCCCGCGGCCCGCGACATGCCGACCGGTGAGCACGGCCGCGGACCCGAGGAGGGCGACACCCTCGAGGACGCCACACCCGCAGCGACCCTCGTGAAGAACCAGGACGTCCGGGCCGTGGGCGAGGAGATCGAGCAGGGGGACCTCCTGCTGCGCGCCGGTCGCAAGCTCAACCCCGCCCACCTCGGTCTCGCCGCGAGCGCGGGCCACGACATGCTCCCCGTACGACGCCGCCCGCGCGTGACCGTGCTGCTGGGTTTCGCCAACGTGGTCGAGGACGGCATTCCCGGCCCCGGTGAGGTGCGCGACGTCCTCGGACTGCAGCTGCCCGCCGCACTGCGCGAACTGGGCGCGAACGTGGATCAGGTCCGGCGCGTGGCCGACGGCGCGGACGGAATGATCTCCGCATTCACGGAAGCCCCCATGGGTGCGAGCTCGCTGCTCGACGCCCGCGCGGAGATCGTGGTCTCCACCGGCGGCACGGGTCACGGGGAGGACGATCACGTCCGTAAGGCCCTCGAGGATCTCGGGGCCCACCTCATCATCGACGGCGTGGCGCAAGAACCCGCCCACGGGGTGATCGTGGCCCAGCTGCCTGACGACGGTCCCGTGGTGCTCGCGCTTCCCGGTTCACCGCTGTCCGCGATGACCGGCCTGCTGAGTGTGGGGCACGCCCTGATCGCCGGGGCCAAAGGTGAGGCCATGCCGTTCACGCGCCGCGTCACCGCGGGTCAGGACCTCGAGGCCACAGGCCGCACCCGCGTGATTCCCGCCTACCTTCAGGACGGCCGTGTGTTGCCGGAACCCACCGTGGGTCCCACGATGCTCTCGGGTCTCGCCCACGCGGATGTGCTCCTGGTGGTTCCGGAGGACGGCATGAGCGCGGGCCAAGACGTGGAGGTCATCCCCCTCCCCTGGCGGGGCTGAGGCAGGGGCGTCACGGGGTGGGCCTACGGGGTGCGTCCGGCCGCCAGGAACTTTTGGGTGCCCTGACGCCCCCGCGCAATTTTCAGGCGCCGTGAGGCCATGGAGCCCAGCCGGTGGTGGCTCCAGAGTGACTTGGAATTCGCGGGTGGCCTTGGAATGACTGATATGTCCAGGACGGCTTTGGAACGCCTGGGAGTTCCTCAGCGGCCCGGGCATGGCTGAGAGTTACCGCGTGGCCCGGGGTGACTCATAAATTCGCCCGCGGGCGGGCACCGGGGCGGACCTCAGTTCACGGTGACGAAATAGACGATCGCCCCGATGATGAACGTCAGCGAGGCCAGCAGGGCGCACGACAGTTCCACCAGGATGCCCACGCCCATGGCCTTCGCGGCCACCCAGGATGTGCTCAATGCGGTGTTGAAGTCTCTGTTGCGCACGGTCTCGGACAGCAGGAGCCCCACCACGAAACCGATGAACAGGCCTACCACGGGGATCACGAACATCCCGATCACCGCGCCCACCACACCGAAGAGCAGCGTGCGGTTCGGGATGGCCCGGCGTTTGAGCTTGCTGCCGGTGAGCACGAGACTCGCGGACATCCCCGCGAGGAGGAGCGTGCCGCCCAGGGCGAGCACGACCCACCCCTCGGGGGCACGCACCACGAACGCCCAGATGATCAACCCGATCAACGCGGTGATGGAGCCCGGGAGCACCGGGACCACGATCCCCACGCAGCCGATGACGATGAGGACGGCTGTCGCGATGGTGGCGATAATGTCTGCGGTCACGCCCTCATCGTACGGGCAGGGCCGCTGACGAACGGCCCGCCGCGGCGGAACGCGGCGCGCGCGGGGGTCGTCATCGACTGCGCAACCCATGCACAACACCCGGTGGCACCAGTGGTTCCGCAGACCCATGGCCCGTGAACCGCGATCCGAACAGCGGTCCCCGTGGCGCTCCGGGCGGCGGTCCGGGCGGCGGTCCGGGCGGCGGTCCGGGCGGAACCGGCAGCCGCCTATTATGGTATTTCGTACACCAATTATGGAACGGATTCAGCGTGCCCCCCATCAGTGCCCCGCAGCGGCCCAGCACCTCCACCGCCCGCAGGGGCCGCTCATGGCACCGCACCGCGGGCAAGCCCGTGCGCTGGTGGCTCGTGGCCCTCGTGATCGTGATCGCAGCGCACCGGTGGATCCCGGACACCCGATGGCTCATGGTGCACATGGTCACGCTCGGGCTGATCACCACGTCCATCATGGTGTGGTCCCAGCACTTCACCGAGGCACTGCTGCACCACAAGCTCCCGGACTCCGGCCGTCCGCGGCAGATCGTGCGGATCTACGGGGTCACGGTGGGCACCGCCCTGTTGATCGTGGGGATGCTCGCGGGGTGGTGGTGGCTCACTGTGGCCGCGGCCACCGTGATCGGCGTGATGCTCACCTGGCACGGCCTGGCCCTGCTGGCACAATCGCGCACCGCACTGCCCGCGAGATTCGGACTCACCGTGCGCTGGTACGCCACGGCCGCGTTCTTCTTACCCGTGGGGGCGGTGTTCGGCACGATCCTGGCCCGCGACCTCTCCGCGACGTGGCACTCCCGGCTCCTGCTGGCCCACCAGGCCGTCAATGTCCTGGGTTTCGTGGGCCTCACCGTGTGCGCGACCCTGCTGACGCTGTGGCCCACGATCCTGCGCACCCGGATGCGCGACGACGCGGTGCGGTTGTCACGCATCGCTCTGCCCCTCATGGCCGCGGGCAGTCTCCTCGCTGCCGTGTTCGCGGTGCTCGGAACGGCCTCACTCACGGCCGCCGCGTTGCTGCTCTACGCCGCCGGCGCGGCCACGGTGGGGTGGCTCATGCTGCGCACCGGGATGCAGCGCCGCCCCGAGGGTTACATGGGATGGTCCGTGGCCTCGGGCATCGCCTGGCTCGTGATGACCACGGTGCTGGCCGCGTGGCTCGTGCTGACCCGCGGGGTGGAGACCTCCGTGGCGCAGTCCCTCACGATCCCGTTCGTGGCGGGATTCCTGGTGCAGACTCTCTTCGGCGCCATGAGCTACATCCTGCCCTCGACCATGGGCGGCGGCCCCGCAACCGTGCGCGCATCTCTTGCCGCCATGAACCGCGCCGGGGTCTACCGCGTCACGGTCGCCAACCTGTGCATCACGTTGTTCGCCCTGCCCGCCGGGGTCCTGCCCTCGTGGGTCCGCGCGCTCGTGTCGATCGTGGGGGCCGTGGTCCTCGCGGCCTTCATCCCGCTCATGATCTCCTCGGCCAAGGTGGCCATCGCCGCACGACGCCGCGCCGTCGCCGAACGCGCGGCCGGCACAGCACCCACGGACCGCACCGGGGCAACCGCTGCCGAGTCCTCCCGCCGCGGGATGGGAACGGCCGCCCAGTTCCTGGCCGGGGTACTCACGGTGCTGCTCACGATCGCGGCGGGGATCGCCGTCTCACCCCAGTCCGCGGGTTTCTCTCTCACGGGCAGCAACAGTTCGAGCGCGGAGGGCACCGGGGAAACCACCGAGGTCAGGATGCATGCCCAGCAGGACATGCGTTTCGACCCGTCCGAGATCCGGGTACCTCAGGGAAACCGCCTGGTGATCCACCTGACCAACGACGACCCCACCACGGTGCACGATCTCGTCGTCGCCAACGGCGCCACCTCCGGCCGCCTGGACCCGGGAGCCTCCGCGACCGTGGACGTGGGAGTGATCACCGACAGGCTGGAAGGCTGGTGCTCGGTGATCGGCCACCGTTCCATGGGGATGGCCGTCGACGTGATCCCCGTGGACGCACAGGGCCAAGAGGTCACCGCCACCGGAACGGATGGCGCCCACGGTTCACACGGGCACGCGGAGCACACCGGAACGGACCCGGCGCAGGCGGCGGATCTCAACGCCGCCCCCGGTGAGGGTTTCACGACCCGCTCCCCCGAACTGGCCCCCGCATCGAACGAAACCGTGCACCGGATGACGCTGGACGTCCAGGAAGTGGCCCGCGAGGTGGCCCCCGGCGTGACCCAGGACGTGTGGACCTACAACGGTCAATACATGGGGCCCACGCTGCGCGGGAAGGTGGGTGACACCTTCGAGATCACCCTGACCAACGGCGGCACCATGGGTCACTCCGTGGACTTCCACGCGGGGGACGTCTCCCCCGACCAGGCCATGCGCACGATCGCCCCCGGCGAATCGCTCGTGTATCGGTTCACGGCCCTCCGTTCCGGGATCTGGCTCTACCACTGCTCCACCATGCCCATGAGCAGTCATGTCGCAGCGGGCATGTTCGGCGCGGTGATCATCGATCCCCCGAACCTGCCGAGCGTGGACCGTGAGTACCTGCTCGTGCAGAGCGAGACGTACCTCGCGGCCCCGTCCCCGGATCAACCCGGTCTCCCGGAGGGGGTCAACGCGGTTGTGGATCCGGAGAAGATCGCCGCGAAGCAACCCTCGTTCACGATGTTCAACGGCCATGCCACCCAGTACATGCACGACCCGCTCACGGCCCGCCCGGGAGAGCGCGTACGGATCTGGGTGCTCGCGGCCGGCCCGTCCCAAGGGTTGAGCTTCCACGTGGTGGGCGGCCAGTTCGACACCGTCTACACGGAGGGCGCGTACCAGCTCTCTCCCGATGGACCCGGTAATCCCGGTGGGACGGGTGGCGCTCAGGCCCTGGATCTCGCACCAGCGCAGGGCGGCTTCGTGGAACTCGACTTCCGCGAGCCCGGGACCTACACGTTCGTCAATCACTCGTTCGCCGAGGCCGAGCGGGGCGCCCGGGGGCTGATCCGGGTCCAGGAGTGAGCGGGGCCCGGGCGACGTCGCATCGTCACCCGGGCCCCCGGTCACGTCCCGACTCAGTCGGTCAGTGCGCTGCGCAGCGTCCGTAGCGCCACGGACAGCGCGGCGAGTTCGGCGCCGGCGTCTCCGCTGTCGGCCATGGACTCGATCTCGTCCAGGACCTCCCGCAACCGCTCGAGCCGGTCCGCGTTCTCCTGCTCCCACGCCTGGACCTTCTCCTGAGCGTTGTCCCCCGGGGAGTCCAGGGCCTGACCCGCGAGCGCCACGAGCGTGGAGTACAGGTCCTCGCGCATGGCGATCCGGGCCATGTTCTCCCACCGCGTGGTCTGCGGCAGGGCCGTGATCCGGTTGAGCAGGTTCTCCAGGCCGTAGCGGTCGAACAGGGCGAAGTACACGCGGGCGATCATCTGCACGGTCACGCCCTCGCCGGAACCCTGCGCGGTGTCGTCCGACGACGCCGCGGCGTCGCCGGGCTCGTACCCCGCGATGCCCTGCGCCTGGGCGAGCCGGGCGACGTCGAGCAGCGCGAACGCGTCGAGCAGTTCCGCCCATTCCACGGCGAGTGCGCGGGGCACGCCCTGGCGCTCGGCGAGCTCGGCCTCGGTCCGGGCGCGCTCGGCGGATTCCTCGCCCAGCAAGCGGTCCTTGCCGAAGCGCAGTGCCACGATGGGCCGGTACATCTCCACGAGCTCCTGGATTCCGGAGTCGGTGTCCTGGCGGTGCAGGAACCAGCGGACCACGCGGTCCAGCAGCCGCCGCATGCGCAGCGACATCCGGTTCCACAGCTCCAGGGGCACGTCCGCGTCCAGCTGGGCGTGGCGGGTGGCATAGCTCTCGAGCTCGAAGATCTCCATGGCCACAGTGAACGCGCGGGCCACGTCCACGAGGTCCGAACCGGAGTCGTCCACCACTCGGTACGCGAAGGCGATCCCGCCGTAGTTGATGATCTGGTTGGCCACCACGGTGGCGATGATCTCCCGGCGCAACGGGTGGGTGTCCAGCTTGTCATCGAAGCGCTCCCGGATCTGGGCCGGGAAGTACTGGGACAGCGTGCGGTGGAACCAGGGGTCGTCCGCGAGGTCGCTGTCCACGAGTGCCGCGGAGAGCTGGATCTTCGCGTACGCCGTGAGCACGGACAGCTCCGGGCCGGTCAGGGGCTGGCCCTGGGCGGCGCGCTCGCGCAGCTCGGAGTCGGAGGGCAGGAACTCCAGCTCCCGGTTGAGGTCCGCGTGCTCCTCCAACCAGTGCATGAGCCGGATGAACGTCTCGGTGAATTCCACACCGCGAGCGCGCTCGGTGGTCAGCAGGACGTTCTGGGCCACGTTGGTGCGGAGCACGAGTTCGGCGACCTCGTCCGTCATGGACTCGATGAACTCCGCGCGCTCGTCCGTGGAGAGCAGGCCGGCCTGGACCATGCCGTCCACCAGGATTTTGATATTGACCTCGCGGTCGGAGGACTCCACGCCGCCGGAGTTGTCGATCGCGTCCGTGTTGACCAGGATCCCGTTCAGCGCGGCCTCGGTGCGCCCGAGCTGGGTGGCCCCCAGGTTGCCGCCCTCACCGATGACCTTGACGCGCAGGTCCTCGCCGTTGACGCGGATGGCGTCGTTGGCCTTGTCCCCGACCTCCTGGTTGGTCTCGGTGGACGCCTTCACGTAGGTACCGATGCCACCGTTGTACAAAAGGTCCGCGGGCGCGAGCAGCACCCTGCGCACGAGTTCCTGCGGGCTGAGCGACTCGACGTCGTCCTCGATCCCGAGCGCCTCGCGCACCTGCGGGGTGATGGGCACGGACTTGTCCCGGCGCGAGTACACGCCGCCGCCCTCGGAGATCACGTCCCGGTCGAAGTCCTGCCACGAGGTACGCCCGGCGGTGAACAGCCGTTCGCGCTCCTGGTAGGAGGCCGCGGCGTTCGGGGTGGGGTCCAGGAAGATGTCCCGGTGGTCGAACGCGGCGATCAGGTGGATGTGCTCGGACAGCAGCATGCCGTTGCCGAACACGTCCCCGGACATGTCGCCCACGCCCACCACGGTGAACGCCTCGGACTGGGTGTCCACGCCCAGCTCGAAGAAGTGGCGCTTGACGGACTCCCACGCGCCGCGGGCGGTGATGCCCATGGCCTTGTGGTCGTAACCCACGGACCCACCGGACGCGAACGCGTCACCGAGCCAGAAGCCGCGCTCCAGGGAGATCGCGTTCGCGGTGTCGGAGAACGCGGCCGTGCCCTTGTCCGCGGCGACCACCAGGTAGGAGTCGTCGTCGTCGCGGCGCACCACGTTCTCGGGGTGCACCACGGTGTCCCCGGCCACACCGGAGGTCTCGGCCGACTCGCTCGCACCGCCCTCGGAGCCCGGGGTGGCATCACCGCGGGACGACGACGCCGTGTCCCGCGCGGTCTCGCCGGTCCCGTCCTGCGCGGTGCCGGTCTCGGCCTCGCGCTCGATGTTGTCGGTGACGTCCAGCAGGGAGGCGATGAACAGCTTGTAGGCCTCCCGACCCTCGGTCAGCCAGCCCTCGCGGTCGGTCGCGGGGTCCGGCAGCTGTTTGGGGAAGAACCCACCTTTCGCACCCGTGGGCACGATCACCGCGTTCTTGACCATCTGCGCCTTGACCAGCCCCAGCACCTCGGTGCGGAAGTCCTCGCGCCGGTCGGACCAGCGCAGACCGCCGCGGGCCACCTGGCCGAAGCGCAGGTGCGTGCCCTCCACGCGCGGGGACCACACCCAGATCTCGAAGGCGGGGCGCGGTTGCGGGGCCGCGGGGATGGCCGCCGGGTCCAGTTTGAACGCCATGGTGGGCCGGCTCTGGAACACGTTGGTGCGCAGCGTGGCCGTGACCACGTCCGCGAGCGCGCGGAACAGCCGGTCCGCATTCAGGCTGGGGACCTCGTCGAGCACCCCGGCCAGGCGCTCCAGGGCGCCGTTGCGCGCCTCGTCGCGGGCGGCGTCGTCGTCGGTGAAGCGGGAGGGGTCGAAGCTCGCCGAGAACAGCTCCGCGAGCTCGTGGGTGGCCCGCGGGTAGTCCACCAGGGTGTCCGCGATGAACTCGAACGAGTTGGGGTAGTTCAGCTGCAGCAGGTAGCGCACGTAGGCGCGCAGCACGGCCACGGTGCGCCAGCCCATGCGCTCGGTGAGCACCAAGCGGTCCAGGCTGTCCGACTCGGAGCGGTTGGAGAGCACCGCGCACAGGGTGTGCTCGATGAGGTCCTCCGTCTTGGCGTCCTCGGGGCCCTGGGGGTCCACACCCTCGGGCAGCTCCACACCGAAGTCGTAGAGCTGGAACTCGCGCCCGTCCGCGGGGGTGACCGTGTAGGGGCGCTGGTCCAGCACGGTCAGGCCCATGTTGTGCAGCAGCGGCAGCAGCTCGGTGAGGGACAGCGCCTGGGTGAGGTAGATGTTCAGCCGGACCTGGCCGTCCGCGGTCTGCGCCACGCGCACCTCCGCGGGCAGGTCAGGGTCGCGGCCCCACAGCTCCTCGCAGCGCTTGAGGTCCTGGATGGCCTCCTCGATCTCGTAGTCCTCGCGGTACGAGCCCGGGAACGCGTTCTCCCACACGGGGCCCAGCGCACCGGCCTTGTCGTCCTCGAACTCCAGGCCGATCGCCCGGCCCAGGGACTCGGGCCAGGAGCGCACCGCCGCGCGCAGGCGGGCTTCGAGGTCCTCGTGGTCGAAGTCCCGCACCTCACCCGTGTAGGGCAGCCGGATGCGGAAGAACAGGCGGGCCAGGGAGGAGGAGGTCAGGCGCACCTCGAAGTCGATGGCCTCGGCGTCGAAGACCTCGAACAGCTGGGCCTCGATGCGCTGGCGCACCGAGGTGTTGTAGCGGTCCCTGGGCAGGAACACCACGGCGGACATGAAGCGCCCAAAGGTGTCCTGGCGCAGGAACAGACGGGTCTGGCGTCGTTCGTTGAGCCCCAGCACACCCCCCGCGGTCTCGTAGAGCTTCTCCGCGGACATGTGGAACAGCTCGTCCCGTGGGTAGTCCTCGATGATGCCCATGAGGTCACGGGCGGAGTGGGAGTCCGGGAGGAAGCCGAAGCGCTCGACCACCCGCTGCACCTTCTCGCGCACGAGCGGGGTCTGATGGGCCGGGACCGAGTAGGCGTGGCGGGAGAACAGCCCGAGGATCAGGTACTCGCCATCCACATCCCCGTTCTCGGCGAACGTGCGCACCCCGATGTAGTCCAGGTACTCGCGGCGGTGGATCGAGGAGCGGCGGTTGGCCTTGGTCACGAACACCACCTGGTGGTCGCGCGCATGGGCGCTGCCCAGGCCCGTGAGCTTCTGGGCATGGCCCTCGGTGCCCTGCTCCCGCAGCAGCCCCAGGCCCGTGTCCGGGCGCGAGTGCAGCACGGCGTCCTCGCCGTCCACCTCGAGGTCGTAGCGCTTGATGCCCATGAACACGAAATTGCCGCCGCGCAGCCACTCCAGGAACTCCTGGGACGCGCCCACGTCCGGCAGCCGCGAGCCGTCCTCGAACGTGATGTCCTCCAGGGGCGCGAGGGAGTCGGCGATGCGTCGGGTCTGCTCCAGCATGACCTCCTGGTCCTCCGCAACCCGGCGCACGTCCGCCACGAGCGCCTCGATGTGGCGCGCGAGCTCCCCGCGGGCCTGCTCGTCCAGGGTGCGGTGCAGCTCCACGCGGATCCAGGACTCCACGGCGGTGTGTGAGCGCCCACCGGCGGCGCCGCCCACGAGCTCGTCCGTGATGGGGATCGAGGTGGTGTCCCCGGAGGAGACCGCGGAGATGTTGGGGACCTCCCCCAGGGATCTCAGCACGTCCTCGGAGTCACGTGCGGCGAGGAGCAGCGGGTGCAGCACGAGCTTCGCGCCGCCCCAGTTAGCGGCGATCTCCGTGGTCAGCGTGGACACCAGGAACGGCATGTCCGTGGTGACCATGTACAGCACGGTGTCCCCGTGGTCCTCCCGGACCTCGATGCACAGTTCGTCCGTCCGGCGGCTGCGCCCGACCTCCCGGTGGCTCTCCGCCCGTTCCGTGAGCACCTGCTGGTCCGTTCCCGCCATGTCCGCGTCCGGGACCGAGCGGTAGTACTCGTTGAGCCACGCCTGCTCTGCACTCCATCGCGGCCGCTGCCACACCGTGGGGATGGCCTGGGTGGTGGCTTGAGGAGAGGTCACTGCTGCATCACGCCTTAGCTGTCGTTGAGTTGGGATGTCACTCCACGGCGTGGCTCGTGGTGCCCGGTGGGGCACGGCGCACAGACCTCCGCCGGACCGCTCGCCCCGGAACCCATGACGTCTGCCTAACCCACGGCCACACTGCCGCATGTTCCACCACCATAGGACCCCGCGAGCACCGGGACCAGACGCCGCGCGTGTTCGCGCAAGCGTTGCACGGCCCTACACTCATGCAGTTACGGTTTTCCCCTCGCACCCCGCCCACCGGCGACTGCGGGTGCCCCTGACCCCGCAGCCGGGGCGCAGGCCCGCCCCCCCACGACAGAAAGCAGAGCAGTCATGACCAACGTGAACCCATCGGATGTGGTGGCGAACGCCGTCACCGCCGGGGAGGCCAAGGCCACAGCGCCCTCCGGCGCCCTCGTGCTGCGCGGCGTGCTGGGCGGTGCCGTGCTCGCGGCCACCACCTCGTTCGCAGTGTCGGCCACCGTGAGCTCCGGCTCGCCCGTGGTGGGCGCCCTGCTCTTCCCCGCCGGCATCACCATCGTGATCCTCATGGGCATGGAGCTGCTCACCGGCGGCTTCGCCCTGACCCCCATGGCCGCGCTGCGCGGACTCGTCCCGTGGTCGGCCGTGGCCCGGTACTGCCTGATGGTGACCATCGGCCACATCATCGGGGCTGCGCTGTTCGCCCTGCTCTACGCGGGCACCCTCACGGGCTTCGGCTCCCACGACGCCGGCGCGCTGGGCAAGAAGTTCGCCGACACCGCCGCGGCCAAGACCACTGCCTACCAGGCCATGGGCTTCGCGGGCATGGTCACGGTGTTCGTCAAGGCCGTGCTGTGCAACTGGCTCGTGTCCCTGGGCGTGTTCATGGGCATGGTCTCCAAGGACACCATCGGCAAGATCGCCGCCATCTGGCTGCCCATCATGGCGTTCTTCGGCCTGGGCTTCGAGCACGCCGTGGTCAACTTCTTCATGATCCCCATGGGCATGCTCATGGGCGCGGACGTGGGGCTGGGCGACTGGTGGATCTGGAACCAGATCCCTGTGCTGCTGGGCAACCTGGTGGGTGGTTTCGTCTTCACCGGACTCGCGCTGATGTACGCGCACCGTCCGGCCCGCACGGAGGCCATCGAGACCGCGGCCGCTCGCCCCGGCGCAGAGCAGTAGTCCGGTAGGTCGGTCAGGGGGCGGCAGCCAGCTGCTGCGTGGTCACCTCGACCACTTCCCCGTTCTGCAGGCTCGGCAGCTCGACCCCCAGGATCCGGCCCGCAGTCAGGCGGATGAACGTCCCGTGGGCCACGATCATCACGTCCTGCTGCGGGTACCGCGCGGCGATCTCGCGCAGTACCGCGATCCCCCGCTGCACCACGTGCTCGGCCGCCTCACCGTGCTCCTCCATGAACGCGTGCCGCTCGTCCTCTGTCATCCCGGTGCAGTCGTAGCCCTCCGCGTCCCCGAAGGAGCGCTCCGCGAGGTCCGCGTAGGTCCCCGCCGGCGTGAGTCCGAGCTGCGCCCCGATGATCCGGGCCGTCTCCCGCGCGCGCTGCAGGGGTGAGGAGACCAGCGCGTCCCAGTGTCGCCCCGACGCCGCGAGTTCCCGGCCCACCGCGCGGGCCTGTTCCCTGCCCGTGTCGTTGAGGGGGATGTCCGTGTGGCCCTGCAACAACCGTTGCAGGTTCCAGTCCGTCTGGCCGTGGCGGATCAGGGTCAGGGTCGTTTCGCTCACCCCACCAAACTACCCCGCGGGCACCCGGGCGCCGCAGCGGCGTCGTCCCCCTGTGGCGCGGACGCGGACGACGCCGCACCCACCGCGGGTGCCTCGGGCCGGGTGTTCCGTCGCGAGCGCGGACGACGACGGACCGGCACTCCGCTCGGGGATGCCGGTCCGTTCGAAGCTCTTGCCGCGGGCGACGCCGCGTGACTCAGTGCGCGGGGCGCTCGTCCGTCTCGATGTCCACGCGCTCCTTGCGCAGGGTCTCCTCGATGACCTCGGTGCGCTCGACGCGCTCGGCGACCAGGCGGACACGCTGGTACGGGACCCGCATGGTCTGCACCACGGGCTCGGTGCGGTACAGTATCAGTTCGTCCTCACCCACGGGTAGTTCGCGACCGTCCAGGAACGCCTGACGCTCCTCCTCGGTGATGGGGGTGCGCACCACGTTGGCCTCCTCCGAGGCGAGGGTGACCTCCTGGCGGACGGGCTCACTCACCACGTACTTGCGAAGCCGGGCACGGCCGGTGACCTCCTCCTCGCGGTTGATCACCAGACGCTCCTCGTGACGGATCACGGAAGCATGCTCGTCGTCCGGGGCTGCTGCGTGGCGGGGGTCGCGCGGGTCCTGCCCCGGTGCGGTGTTCTGTACTGCCATCCTGACCTCCTGGGAGAGTGTGGTTTTGAGATTAGCAGCCGGGTTCCGAATCGGCCCACCATGTAGCATCCTTAGATTCTTACTGGGTCCCGGGAGGTTGATCTGATGAGTTACTCGGATGACGGCAACGGTTATTTCACGCGTGCCCTGGACGCCGAGGACCGCGGTGAGCACGCCCTCGCGGAGACCGCGTACCGGCAGGCCATCGAGCTGTTCCACGAATCCGGCGACACCGCCAAGGAACTCGCCGCGTGCCACTACAACCTGGGCCACATCTACGTGGTCATGGAACGCACCAGCAAAGCCGTGGCGGAATACCGCACCGCGCTCGAGTACTTCTCCCAGCTCCCGGGCAGTGGCAAGCACAAGGCCCGCGCGCACCTGATCCTGGGGTCCCTGCTGGTCGAGACCGGGGAGTTGCGCGCGGCCGAGACCCAGTTGTTGGACGCCCTGGGCCAGTACCTGGACGCTCCCCACGAACCCCGCGATCAGGCCGACTGCTACAGCAACCTCGCACGGGTCTACCGCGAGACCCAACGCAATGCCCAGGCCGTGACCGCGTACAACCGTGCCGTGGACTTCTACGAGGAGGTCCCCGATTCCCTGCGCGACCGCTCCGACTGCTTCACCGAGCTCGGCACGGTCTACGAGAGCACGGGCAAACTCGACGAGGCCGCCGCCGCATTCGCCGAAGCCGCCCGCTTGCGCCGCGGCGCCGAGCAGCAGGGCGGGCGCCCGTGAGCACTCCCCTGATCTACGGGTGCATGGCCCTGGGTGGCACCTGGGGTCAGGAGTCCGTCCCGGCATCCCAGTACGACGTCGCTCGCGAGGCCGTGTACGTCGCGCACCGGGCCGGCTTCGAACTCTTCGACCACGCGGACATCTACATCGGCGGTGCCTCGGAGACCCTGTTCGGTCGCATCCTGGCCGAGGACGCCCTTCTGCGGCGCGCGGTGCGGATCCAGACCAAGTGCGGGATCAAGCTGCCGGGTAACACCGGGCCCCAGGGCTCACCCGTCCACTACCGGCTGGACCGGGACTCGGTGCGGTCCTCCCTGGAGGGGTCCCTGCAGCGGCTCGGCGTGGACCACGTGGAGCGGTTGTTCCTGCACCGCCCGGATCCGCTCACGCCCCTGGGCGAGACCGCGCGGGCCCTGGACGAACTGCACCGTGAGGGGCTGATCGGTTCCGTGGGG
This sequence comes from Kocuria sp. KRD140, assembly GCF_017168375.1. NCBI lineage: Bacteria > Bacillati > Actinomycetota > Actinomycetes > Micrococcales > Micrococcaceae > Kocuria > Kocuria sp. KRD140. The sequence continues at coordinate 188,245 of NZ_JABFAW010000009.1, read as the reverse complement.
CTGTCCAACATGACGCCGCATCACGTGGCCGCGTTCCAGCAACTGTTGAGGGTGCCGGTGACCGCGGTGCAGATCCAGATGAGCCTGGCCCACCGGGATTTCGTGGAGTCCCAGGTGCTCGCCAACCACCCGGAGGGGACCGGGGTGTCCTTCCCCGGTGGGCTGCTCGCCCAGTGCATCGCGGACGAGATCGAACTGCAGGCATGGGGTGCCATGGCCGGTGGGATCTATTCGGGTGCACCCGCGCCCACGTCCGGCCTCGCATCCGCGCCCGCTGTCGAGTCCGGCGAGGACGAAGACCCCGTGCAGCGGACGAGCGCCCTCGTGGAGCAGCTCGCCCAGCGCATGGGTGTGTCCCGCGAGGCCGTGGTGGTGGGCTGGTTGCTGCGCCACCCGTACGGTATCCGCCCGGTGGTGGGGACCCTGAACCCGCAGCGGATCGCCGCGTGCGCGCAGGCCCCGCGGGCCGCCGAGCTCATGACCCACGAGGACTGGTACGCACTGTGGACGGCGGCGCGGGGCCGTCCGCTGCCCTGATCCAGACCCTGTCACCGCGGCCGTCCCGCCACGCACCGCGTCCGTGTGAGCCCGGGTGGCATGTATGCGTCGTCATCAAACGGTGACCTTCCGGTGCTTGCCTGCGCCCTGCTCCGTGGATATTTTCTTCTGTAAAGCCGATGCGGCGGGCTGCCGCGTGGCCGAAGAGGGAGAACAAGGCTATGGAGCATCGCTGGCTCACCCCGTTGCACGGGCATGTCGTGTGCCGCCCGGAACAGTTCGGGTACCGCACGGACCTGGGCGTGCTGGACGCACCGGCCGGGCGCTCACTACGAGTGGACGAGCACACGGTCGTGGAACTGCGTGTGGGTTCCGGGCACCACCAATGCGTGATCACCCACGCCGGGGAGCAGTGGGTCGAGACAGTAGGGCTGTTCGAGGACTCCGCGGCGCAACTGCCCACGCTGTGCAGCATCGCCCACCCCACGCCGTTCGCCTCGCACGTGGAAGTGGGCTGCACGGTCACCGAGCACTCCCCCCGCGGTCTGCAGCGGGAACTCGCGCGCCTGCACGACACCCTGGATGCGGCGCCCCTGGCGGTGTGCGTCCAAGACACCGAGGACCCCGCGGCGGTCACCGCCGCTACGTGCCACGCGGACCCGGATTCCCATGCCGTGCTGTGGTGGACGTGGCGGGTCTTGCCGGAAAGCGGCCACATCCTGCGCACCCGCGCGCAGCTGTGGTTGCGGACCCCGGTGAAGCTCGCCGCCTGAGCGACGTCGCCGGCCTGCGCCCTCACGCCGCGAACCCGTACCGCCCCCTCTACGTGCCGGGGCCGGTTACGAACATCTGTGCTGCGATACGCCCCATTTCAGGCCGGATTCGCGTCTTTCCGCAGCACAGATGTAGTGCCCCGCGGGCGGGGCGAGGGCGTGTGGTGCGGCAGCGCGGCGTCGGCGCGGTGCGCGGGTGTGCGCAGGTCAGAACAGCGACGGCGCCGTATACGGTTCCAGCAGTTCGCGCTGTTCGGGGGTCAGGCGCACCACCGTGCGCGTGCTCGGGAGGTAGAACGCGAGCTGGGTCTGGGCCCGGACGCAGGGAGCGCCGTCGGCGGAGTCGAGGATCTCGAACCCCAGGACCAGGGTGGCGGCCCGGGCGGAGACCACCCACACGCGCACGTCCACGGGGACGTTGCGGTACTCGAGCGGGCGCAGGTACTTGACCCGGTGCTCGGCGATCAGCGCCTGGGTGCCCTCCGGGAGCACCGAGAACAAGGGGATCTCGGCGGGGAGGACCTGTTCGCCCGTGCCCACGGGGACGCCGAACGCCGCGATGCGCGCTTCCTCGAGCACACGGATGACCTCCACGTTGTTCACGTGGCCGTACGGGTCCATGTCCCCCCACCGCAAGGGAACCTGGCAGGTCACTGAGCGTTCGAGGTGGTCGTTCGAGCGCATGCGCTGACTCCTTGCTGGGTGTTTACCGGTGCGAGATGCAGAAGCCTCGGAAGGGGTTCCGCTGGATGAGATGATATCCGCGGCATTCCTGCAAAGCCCCACATCGGAAGGACATCCGTGGCACACGCGGCCCCCGGGCAGACCCTCGCCAAGAAGCGGCGGTGGCCCCTGCTGGTGTTGATCGTCCTGACGATCCTCGTGGTGCTGTGGCTCGCGGTGTGCCACGCGGTGCTGGACAACCCCCGCGTGGATCCGCCGAAACGGTCGGACGCGGTGTTCGTGCTCGGACCACCGGACACGTCCCGCATGGCCTACGCCGAGGACCTCGTGTTCAACCAGCACGTGGCCGACACCCTGGTGATCTCCGCCCCGGACCCCCAGCCGTACGAACCACCGCAGATGCAGGAGTACTACTCGACCCGCCCGTTCTGCGCGCCCCGGGAGGGCGTGGAGGTGATCTGCTTCAAACCGGATCCGTCCACGACCCAGGGCGAGGCCATGGAACTGCAGAAGCTCGCCGCGGAACGCGGGTGGGACACCGTGACCGCCGTGACCTTCACCCAGCACGTGCCCCGATCGCGGCTCATCCTCTCCCGCTGTTATCCCGGTGAGCTGCGCATGTCCGCCGTGGACTTCCACATCACGGGCAAGAGCCTGCTCATGCAGTACCTGCACCAGACGGGCGGCTTCATCAAGGCCTGGCTCACACCGGGATGCGATCAACAGCTCCCCTGGAACCCCAAGTCCCTGGACTGAGTTCCCACCTTGATGGGGTGACTGGCGGTGCGCGGTTCCACGCACGCTGGTTCGGCAGGGCAGGGCATGGCCCCGCGCGGGTGGCTGGGCCGCGGTGCACCGACCGTCGTGAACGGATGGCGCGGGGCGCGGACGCGCGGTGGTCGGCTGCCGCGCACAGCACGGATCCGGGCGAGTTGCCGAGGCGTCCTCCGCGGGCGCTTATGCAGGTCGGAACCGGTTCCTACCCTGGGGTCTGCTTCTTCCCCGAGGTCTTGAGAGGACCACCACCATGCCCAGGTTCCCCCGATGATGGGCCCCAGCCATGCCGCGTGCGGTGCAGCCGCGTGGGTGGCGCTGACCGGCACCTACACCGTGCATCTCGCCGACGTCTCCGTCCCGGTGGGTCTGGGGGTGATGCCCGTGGGCGATCCCGGCGTCATCACCGGCGCGCTGATCTGCGCCGGCGCGGCCCTGCTCCCGGATCTCGACCACCCCGGGGGCACGGTCGCCCGCTCCCTCCCGCCACTGTCCACGTGGGTGGCCTGGGCGGTCGGCAAACTCTCCGGGGGTCACCGCAGGGCCACGCACTCGCTCGTGGGGCTGCTCCTGATCATCGTCCTCTCGCTGTTGTCCCAGCGCGCGTCCGTTCCCGTGGGGGACGCCCTGCGCTGGAACTCGTTCTCCTGGCCCGGGACGGGAGGTCAGGCGGGAGAGATCCCGGACGCTGCGGCGTCGTTACCCGGACAGGTGTGGCCCCTGGCGGCGGTGCTGTCCGTGCTGCTCATCGCGTGCGCGGTGAAGGTCCTGGCGTTCGTCCCGGACCGGCTCTCCCACGCGAACTGGATCGTGGGAATCCTGCTGGGGGCGTTCGTCGCCGCGAATCCCCCGCAGGACCCGCGCTGGTTCGTGGTGGCCGTGGGTCTCGGGTGCGCCGTGCACATGCTGGGGGACCTGCTCACGACCCAGGGGATCCACCTGTTGTGGCCCCTGCGCACGTCCCTGCCGCTGCCCACCACGTTCTACAAGGGCCGCTCATTCGTGCGCTTCCCCGTGCTCGGCAACGCGGGCTCCGCCCGGGAGATCGCCCTGCTGGTCCCGGTGACGCTCTACGCGCTCGCCGGACTGTTCTGTGCCAGCGTCACGTGGGCGGGACTCACGGTGAGCATCTGAGGCGCCCACGGCGTCGTCGCCCGAGTTCGATGACGTCGCGATTCGCCAAACGTCGCACGCGTCAGGTATTCTTTTCGACGTTGCTCACCGGCGAATGCCGCGTGGAACAACGAGCGCGAGTGGCGGAATAGGCAGACGCGCACGGTTCAGGTCCGTGTGCCCGAGAGGGCGTGGGGGTTCAACTCCCCCCTCGCGCACCGCAGGAAGTCCCGTTCGACCGGAAGGTCGGGCGGGACTTCGTCATTCGCGGGGCCGGTCGAAGGCAACCGTCTACCGGCGCTTCCCATCGGTCAGTCCCGCGAGACCGAAGCGGCTGGAGACCGCCGGGGCCGACGGCACCCCCGGTCCGGACGACCCCCCCTCGGGCCGCGGCCCCGCTCAGTCGCTACCTCGTAGAGCGTCGGCCTGACTTCGTCAGCCGGCTCGCCAGATCCTGGAGCCGCGTGCGCGCCCAGAGGGTCCGCCATTCGATCTTGCTCACCAAGTCGCCACTCTCCAATGGCATCTTGATCACTGGGTACTCCCACCAGGCTGCGCGGTCAGTATCCTTACTCCAGTTGGCCCGAAACCAGATGTAGCCGATGTGGTAACCGTAGTCGACGCCGGAGAACTTCCCGTCTCGTTGATATGCATTCGATTGGGGGAGACCGACAAAGGTCGTGATCCCTTCACCAAACCCGTCCGTTCGAAGCATCCGATGCGCATCTATGGCCCGCCAATTCCGATGAACCACGAACGTGACTGAGGGGCATCGTGGCGCTCCGTTCAGGAAATTGATGAGGTCATTGGGTATGGGGAGGCGTTGGGTGGCCAGCATGCAACCCACCTGCTTCGCGAAATAGCGACCGAGGTTTGCCGCGCCCGTCTGCCATTCAGCTCCATACACGTCTGCCCATGCCAGGCGCGGCCAGCGGCCCATCTCATCGGCGTGGCTAACGATGAACTGTTCCATGACGTCGTAAGCCAGGTCGAATGGTTGACTCCTAGCGTTGTTGCAGTTGGCACACATGTTTCTGCGCCACTTCACCTGGGCGCCCTTCTTCAGTGACCGCAGTGGGCCCTCAAAGTCATCCGCTTTCTTGTACGTGTTAGACAAGTCGATCCTGCCTGCGTCTGTGCGTGCGACTCTGCGAAGGGTCGAGTACTTGATCCGATGCTCCTCCGTGGTGGCGATGTCCCCGCACCACCAACAGCGATCGGACGGTGGCAAGCGCCAGGCATCGAGCGCAGGATCAAACCCCATTGGTCCTCGTCGCCACAAGTCTTGCGCCCGCTCGTCCCCGTCCACGCCATTATGGTGCCGCACGGTTCCGACAAGATCAGAAATCTTCTGGCCGGTTGGTCTGTACTCAGGTGTGAGGTCTCCACGAACTCAGTTCCTCCCAAACCCTGGCAGAGCCCGTGGTCACATCATGCTGTGAACGGCGCACCGCAGGAAGTCCCGTTCGACCGGAAGGTCGGGCGGGACTTCGTCATTCGCGGGGCCGGTCGAAGGCAACCGTCTACCGGCACATCCCACCGGACGGCTCCGTGGGACCGAAGCCGACGGAGACCGCGGGAACCCTCCGCATCGATGGTGCGGCCGGCCCTCTCGCGCCGCGGCCCCCGCTTAGTCCTCGGTCAGTTCGTAGCGGGTCCCGTCCGGGGAGCGCCTGAGCACTCCCGTGTCCACGGCGTGCCGGCGGAAGAACGCGACGTCGAGCACGAACATCCGCAGCCGCTCATTGAGCGCGGACTCCGCGATGGCTTCCCCCGGGCGGACGACCCGCCGGGCCACCGCGGCCACGACGTCGTCGACCCGGCGCGCGGGCAGGTCCGGCACGTCGATCAGTTCACCCTGCAGCACGCCCTCCGGGCTCAGGTAGCGCTCGAGGACGTCCTGGCCGTCGCGCAGGAACTCATCCGAGACCCGGATCCGCCCGGCCTCCTCCCGCGCGAAGCCGAGCTTCACGAGATTGCCCAGCTCGGGATCGCCCGCGGGGACCTCGCCGGAGGCCAACAATTCGCCGATGGCCGTGCGCGTCCGGAGCCGCCGCAGCATGGCCCACACCGAACGCACGGATCGCAGGTTCGCGCTCACGCGGTCTCCTCCCGTCCGCGGGCGGTGGCTCCGCCCGGTTGCGCCCATCGTGTCACGCGCCGCACGTGGGCGGCGCGTCACTCGGCGGGGGTCTCCCCCGCGCCGCCCACGTGCGCGAACAGGGGCAGCAATCGGTTCTGGAAATGGGTCTGCAGGACGACGACGCTGCGCGTCCGGTTGACCGCGCCCGTCCGGGAGATCGAGTCGATGACCCGTTGCAGGTCGTCGTTGGACCGGGCGACCACCCGCACCATGACGTCGTGGTCACCGGACACCGTGTACATCTCCACGATCTCGGGAATCTCACGCAGGGCCGTACCCACCGGGACGTGACCCACGCCCTGGGAGATCTCGATCGAGACGATCGCCATGACGGGGTACCCGATCTTGGCGGGGTTGAGCATGGGCGCCACACCCTGGATGACCCCGGCGGCCTTGAGCTTGTCCAACCGCGACTGGACGGTGGGCCGGGCGACCCCGAGTTCCCGCGATGCGGCGAGCACCCCGATCCCCGCGTCCTCGCTGAACAGTTCCACGATCCGCACGTCCAGCTCGTCGATCTTCATTCGGTGCCTCGCAGTGTCGGTGGGGAAGGGTGACAATTTGTCCAGTGATCGGCCCCGGGAGCGGCGAAAACTGGACATGATGATCAGTCCGGCCCTGGTTGGTTGTCAACCTCTGAGACGTGTGTCACCGTGACTGCCACCACAAATCCTCTGAGGAGTCCTACGTGACCATTCATTCCTCGCGGGACGCGGCGTCATCCACCGTTCCCCTGCGATCCGCTCTGCGCGACCTCCCGCCGTACACCCCCGGGAAGTCCGCCTCGTCCGACACGGTGCAGCACAAGCTGTCCTCGAACGAGAACCCCTACCCGCCCCTGCCCTCCGTGCTGGACACCCTGACCCAGGCCTGCCCGGACATCAACCGTTACCCGGACATGACGTGCCGCGCCGTCACGGAAGCCGTGGCGCAGCGCTGGGACGTGGCGCCGTCATCCGTGAGCTTCGGCGCCGGCTCCGTGGAGGTGGCCTCCCAGATCATCCGCGCCGTGTGCGAGGAGGGCGACGAGGTCGTCTTCGCGTGGCGTTCCTTCGAGGCCTACCCGATCCTCACGGGCCTCGCCGGGGCCACCGCGGTGCGCGTGGCCCTGGACGAGAACGAGCGGCACGACCTGCCCGCGATGGCCGAGGCCATCACGGACCGCACGCGCGTGGTGCTCGTGTGCACCCCGAACAACCCCACGGGGACCTCCGTGACCGCGGACGAACTGCACGAGTTCATGGCCCGGGTCCCGAGCCACGTGCTCGTGGTGGTGGACGAGGCCTACGTGCACTTCAACGTGGACCCGCAGGCCGCCCGCGGCATCGACTTCTTCCGGGCGTACCCCAACGTGGTGGTACTGCACACCTTCTCCAAGGCGTACGGGCTGGCCGGGCTGCGCATCGGGTACGCGATCGCCCCCGAGTACATCAGCGCCGCCCTGCGCGCCGTGGCCATCCCGTTCGGGGTGACCACCCTGGCCCAGCAGGCCGCGCTCGCGAGCCTCGCGGCGGAGGCCGAGATCCAGGAACGCATCACGGCCCTCGTGGAGCAGCGCACCCTCGTGCACCGTGAACTCACCGAGCAGGGCTGGGACGTCGTGGAATCCCAGGCGAACTTCGTATGGTTGCGCACGGGGTCCCACACGGCGGACGCGGAAGCGATCTTCAACGACCACGGAGTGATCGTGCGGGCCTTCGCGGGCGAGGGCATCCGCGTCAGCATCGGGAGCCCCGCCGCCAACCAGACCTTCCTCCTCGCGGCCCGGGACGTGCTCGAGCACCTCGCCGCCGCCACGTCCCACGCACCGGGAGCCGCTCGTTCATGAAAACCACCGTGACCCCCGCCCCGGAGCGCTCCGCAGAGCACGCTCCCGCGGATTCGACGAAGACCGTCCGCGGTCTGAAACAACGCCAGCTGACCATGATGGGGCTCGGCGGTGCGATCGGCGCCGGGCTCTTCCTGGGAAGCGGCAAGGGGGTGGCCGTGGCCGGGCCCGCCATCCTGGTCTCCTACATCGTGGCCGGCGCCCTGGTGATCCTGGTGATGTGGATGATCGGCGAACTCTCCGCCGCGAATCCCGCCAGCGGCGCGTTCTCCACGCACGCCCAGAACGCCTTCGGCCCGGTCGCCGGGTACACGGTCGGCTGGCTCTACTGAATCCAGTTGGCCGTGGTGACCGCCGCGGAAGCCGGTGGCGCGGCCACCATCCTCACGGGCATCCTGCACAACACGCTCGACGGCGCGGCCGTACCGCCCACGTGGTTGCTGGGCCTGATCTTCATGGCCGTATTCACGACCATAAACATGTTCGCGGTGAGCAAGTACGGTGAGTTCGAGTTCTGGTTCGCGTTCATCAAGGTGGCCGTGATCCTCGCGTTCCTGCTGGTGGGCGTGCTCATGCTGATCGGCGTGATCCCGGGTCACGCGGGTGGGCTGTCCAACTTCGCGCACTTCGCACCCTCCGGGCTCAGCGGCATCGGCGCCGGACTGCTGATCGTGATCTTCGCGTTCGGCGGCACGGAGATCGTCGCGATCGCCGCGGGTGAGACGCAGGACCCGCAGCGCAGCGTGGCCACGGCCATCCGCACGGTCGCATGGCGCATCTGCATCTTCTACATCGGTTCGGTCTTCGTGATCGTCGCGATCCTGGAGCCCTCCCAGGCGGATCCGCCCGAGGGTCCCTTCGCGGCCGTGCTCAACGTGGCGGGCCTGCCCGCGGCGGGCAACATCATGGCGTTGATCGCCGTGTTCGCCCTGCTCAGCGCTCTGAACGCGAACATCTATGCCGCATCGCGCATGTTGCACTCGCTGTCCCAGCGCGGTTACGCCCCGGGTGCCCTCATGCGCACGGGCCGCAACAGCGTGCCGCGGCGCGCGGTGCTGCTGACCGTGATGTTCGGTTTCGTCGCCGGGATCCTCGAGGCCATCTTCCCGGGCAAGGTCCTGGACACGCTGTTGGCCATCGTGGGCTCCACGATCATCGTCATCTGGATCTCGATCGCCGCGTCCCAGATCACGCTGCGTCACCGTCGTGACCGGGCGAACCCCGGGGTGCGGTCCACCACGTACCGCATGCCGCTGTTCCCGTTCCTGTCCTACCTGGCGGTGGCCATGCTGGTGGTCATCATCGTGGTGGGCATGCTCGACGCCGCCACGCGCACCCAGTTGCTGCTCACGCTCACCGCCACGGTGATCATCGCGATCACCGGCGTCTTCATGACCCGCCGCGTGCCCTCCGACCGCGCCGACCTCGACGCCGACGCCGATCACTCCGATCACGCGCCCACCGTCCGGTAGGCAGAGAGGAACCTCCCATGACCACGCCCGCTGTCTCCCGCCCCGACCATGACCTCGCCACCCCGACCCTTCGGACCGCCGGTGAAGCGGTCGTGGCCGGGCTGCGGGAGCACGGCGTGGACACCGTGTTCGGCATCCCCGGGGTGCAGACCTACGAACTGTTCGACGCCCTGCGCCGCGAACCCGGCATCGAGGTGATCGGTGCGCGTCATGAACAGGCGTGCGCCTACATGGCGCTGGGCTACGCCCAGTCCACCGGCCGGCCGGGAGTGTTCAGCGTGGTCCCGGGACCGGGTGTGCTCAATGCCGGCGCGGGCATGTTGACCTCGCTGGCCACGAGCACGCCCACCGTGTGCGTGACCAGCGAGATCCCCACCCAGTTCATGGGCCGGGGCATGGGACACCTGCACGAGATGCCGGACCAGCAGGCCACGGTGTCCTCGTTCACCAAGTGGGCCTCCACGGTCGTGGATCCCTCGGAGGTCCCGAACGCCATGACCCGGGCCTTCGAGGAGGCGACGACCGGGCGGCCCGGCCCGTCCGTCGTCGCCGTGCCGTGGGACGTGCTGACCCGGACGGCGGAGATGCCCCGGGTGGCCGCGCAACCCGCCGCGGCCGACGGGGCGGACGACGGCGCGGACGGGGACCTGGTGCGACGCGCCGTGGAGGCACTCACGAGTGCGCGCAACCCCATGATCATGGTGGGCAGCGGGGCCAGTCACGCCGCGGATCAGATCCGCGCGCTGGCCGAGAAGCTGCAGGCGCCGGTCGTGTCCCTGCGCGGTGGCCGGGGCATCATCCCGGACGACGACCCCTTAGGGTTCACGAGCGCCGAGGGCTTCGAGCGGTGGGCGCACACGGACGCGCTGCTCGCCGTGGGGACCCGGCAGGAACTCGTGTGGTTCCGCTGGCCGGACACTCCCGAGAGCCTCGTGAGCGTGAACGTGGACATCGATCCCGCCCAGCACGAGCGGTTGCGCCCAGACGTGGGGTCACCGGGGACTCCCGCGTGGTGTGCACCCAGCTGCTCGACGCCCTCGAGCAGCTCCCCGAGCGCGCCTCCCGGCGGGAGGAGTTCGCGGCGCTCAAGGCCGCCACCCGGGCGGAGATCGCCGAACTCACTCCGCACAGCGACTACCTCGCGGCCATCCGTGACGTCCTCCCCCGGGACGGGTACTTCGTGGAGGAGGTCTCGCAGATCGGTTTCGCGTCCTACTTCGCACTCGAGATCTACGAACCGCGCCACTTCATCACGTGCGGCTACCAGGGCAACATGGGCTATGGCTTCCCCACGGCGTTGGGTGTGCAGGCCGCGCACCGTGACGCCGTGGTGGTCTCCGTAACGGGCGATGGCGGGTTCCTCTACGGCGTGCAGGAACTCGCGACCGCCGTGCAGTACGGGCTCAACGTGATCACCGTGGTCTTCGACAACGCGGCGTTCGGCAACGTGCAGGCCGACCAGATGCGGATCTACGGCCACGGCTCGGCCACCGAGCTGCGCAACCCGGACTTCGTGGCGATGGCCGAGTCCTTCGGGGCCCTGGGGCTGCGCGCCACGACCCCGGACGAGCTGCGCACCGCCTTGGACAAAGCGGTACGCGCTCAGCGCCCCACGGTGATCGAGGTGCCCATGCCGTTGTCCCTCGAGCAGAGCCCGTGGAAGTTCATCATGCCGGCGAGCCGGTCCCGGGCCGCCGAGCGCTGAGCCTCCCGGACCCGGGACCTCGCAATCAACGCGCGCCACACAGCGTTCGAACCGTGGGCGTCACGCCCTCGTCCGGACGATGGGCGCAACACCCCGGGTGGCACGCCCCGGACGCGCGGCAACGGCCGTGCGTCCGGGGCACCGGCCGGGTACCGCTACCCCCGACTCACCGTGACCTTGCCGGTGGAGCGGTGCCACGTGGCCACCACACCGCGGGAGAAGCGCTGGGCCATACCACCAGCGACGGCGTACTCGTCGGTCGCGGGGTATCCCCACGCGTGTTCGTGCCCGGCCTTCTGCCAGGCCATACCGATCCCGCCGCTGAGCTTGATCACACGGGTGCCCGTGGCCGGGGAGTACATGGCGCGGTAGCGGGCGTTGCCGTTGCGGAAGTCCTGGTAGGCGCCGCCGGGGATCTTGCGCTCCGCCATCACGGGATAACCCCACCCGCGCTCCAGACCGGCGGCCTTGTAGGCGTTACCGATCCCGGTCCCCCACTTCACGGGGTGGGCGCCGGTCGCGGGGCTCCAGTAATACGTGTAGTTCTTCGTGTAGCCCTGGTAGACCCCGCCGGCGCGGCCCGTGGGCTTCTCCGCCGACGTCGGTTGCCCGTACGTCCCTGCCCCGCCCGTGGCGAGGTAGTGGGTCCGGATGGCCCCGCGCAGCCAGGACGCCTGAGGGGTGCCCAGTGTGGCGGTCTGGCCCGTCGTCGTCGGCGCGGGCGGCAGCGTGGCCAGGCCCTGGGCGATCAGGCCCACGATGTCGTAGTCCTCGTGGTCGTAGCCCTGCAGGGTCTTGAGGGAGGTGCGGGTGAACCCGTCCGCCCGGAACCGCTTCATGCCCTGGGCTGCGGCGGCGGACGCGGACCACGTGGGCGGGTTGGTGCTTCCGACCACGTCCTTGGTCCCGGCGTACCACGTGATCGGTAGGGAGCGCACCGCGGCACTCGGCGCGGTCTGCATACCGCTGGCACCGCCGCCGCCGATGACCGTGGCACCGCCGCCACGGATCCAGTTCTGCCGATCGGCCAGCAGCTCGTACGTGATGAACTCCGCGCCACCCGAGTAGCCGGCGAGCCATACGCGGGAGGTGTCCAGGTCGTAGGTCTTCACGAGGGAGTCCTTGAGGGCCCGGAAGTAGTCGCCGTTACCGTCCGCGTCCTCCCACCACGTGATGCCGTTGGGCTTGGGGTTGTGATCCGGGGAGATGGGGACCACCAGGATCATGTTCTTCTTGCGGGCCTGAGCGGCCAACGCTGTGAGCGCGGTTCCCTTAGGGCTGTGCACCCAGGTCTCGCCGGGGTTGTCGTAGTCGCCGCCCAGGTAGAACAGCACACCCACGGCCTTCGAACGGTCGATGCCGTTCGTGTAGATGTGATAGCTCGAGTTCTTGCCCGCGGCCTTGAAGGGTTTGTGATGGGCGGTCGCGGGAAGGGCGGGGGCCTGGGCCGCGTGCACGGGCGCCTCGGGAACACGCGGCGCGGTCCGGACTGCGGGAACCGCGGGAGCGGCCACTGCGGGAGCGGCGTTCGCCGGGGCCAGGAGTGACGGGGAGAGCGCCAACGGGGACAGCGCCGTGACCACGGCGAGGGCCGCCGCGGGCACCACGGAGGAACGGAAGAAACGCATGGGGGGCTGCTTTCTACATGGGGGGGTATTCAGTTGTGGCCCGCCCGGTCAGCTCATTCCGGGCGCAGCACTGGCCGAGCATCGGGGGAAATGCTCAGCCAGGTGAAGATCATGCCATCGGCGTGATCGAATTTTGCGAACGCGAGGCCCGTGCCGCGTTAATTTTTGGTGTCCCGGCCGCTCGCAGTCGTCGCCCCCCCCCCACGACTGGCCGCCTGCTGTCTCTTATACTCCTCTGCCGCTGCCGACGATAAGGAACGTGTAGC